>NZ_CP011452.2:1354516-2031774 GCF_001008165.2 Croceibacterium atlanticum
GCGGCGAACGCGGACTGACCTATGCCGGCACCCTGCCCGAAGGCAATGCGCTGACCGAAGGGGAATGGTGGCCGGCAGATTATACCGGAGAGCCGCTGGTTTCGGTCGATTCCGAACTGGCGGAAGCCGCCGGAATGCAAGTGGGCGATTACATCACCATCGGCGTTCTGGGCGTGGAACGGACCGCGCGCATCGCCAGCCTGCGCCGGATCGACTGGGAAAGCATGGGCTTCAATTATGTGCTGATCTTCTCCCCCAATACATTGCGGGATGCACCGCATAATGTCGCCGCCACTATTTCCCTGCCCGACGGGATGCAGGCCGGATCGCTGCTGCGCGATCTGGTGCGCGCCTTTCCATCCAGTTCAGTGATCGAAGTCGGTCCCTTGCTGACGCAGGCGCGGGAAATCCTCGACCAGGTGGCGCTGGCCATTCTTGCCGCGGCTTCGGTTGCCGTGCTGGCGGGCATTGCCGTGCTGCTGGGCGCCATAGCCGCCGCCCGCGCCGCCCGGCTTTACGACACGGTGATCCTGCGTGTGCTCGGCGCCAGCAGGCGGCAATTGCTGTTCCTGCAGCTCGCCGAATTCGGCCTGCTCACGGTCATCCTGGCCGGTGTGGCGCTGGCGCTGGGCACCGGGCTTGGCTGGCTGGTGATCGTTCAGATCTTCGATTTCGACTGGCTGCCGGACTGGCCGCGCATCCTCGCCGTGCTCGGCGGCGGGCTGGTGCTCGTGCTCGCCTTCGCGATTGGTGCATCCCTGCCGCTGCTGCGCGCACGGCCTGCAAGGGCTTTAAGGGACCTGTGAGTCCCCGCGCAGGCGGGAACCTCCATCATTCGGGCACCGCGCTTGCGGCACGAAGTCCCCGCCTGCGCGGGGACTCGCGCTTGCGAACCTACCAGCGGTATCGGGCGGTCACGCCGTAAGTGCGGGGATCGTTGGGATAGCCCGAAATGCCGCCCGGTTGCGCAACGGAATCGAAGATCACGCCAATGTCGCGATCATCCAGCAGGTTCCGGCCCCACACCGACAGGGTCAGGCCCATATCGAATTCATAGGCGATCGACGCCGTCAGATCGTTGACTTCGCGGCGGAAAGGTTCCGCCGCCGTCAGCGCCGGGCCATTATCGACAATGGAACCATCCGGACCACGGACGAGAAAGCCGGGCAGGCCTTCGATCAGCTGCACATCGGACTGCCAGAGATAGGACACGCGCGGTACGAACTGCCCGTCACCCGCCGGCATTTCATATTGTGCGCCCAGCAGCACCGTCCATTCCGGAATACCGGCCGGACGCGTACCAGTCAGATCACCCACGGCCGATGCCTGGAAATCATCATATTTCGGATCGAGATAGGTCGCGCCGACATTCAGCGTCAGACCGGGAAGCGGCTGCGCCGTGCCTTCGAATTCAACGCCGAACGTGCTCTGCTTGCCCGCATTCAGCAGGGCGAAGCCGGTGCCGGTAAACAAATTGGACTGGAACCCTTCGATCTCCTGATCGAACACATCGAAATTGGCGGAGAAATCGCCGAAATTGGCCTTCACCCCCAGTTCGATGACCCGCGATTCCTCCGGCCCGGCAAAGCGGCTGCCATAGGTCAGATTGTTCAGCGCCAGCCCATTGGCAATGATGGCATCCCGATCCGCCAGGAAAGGGCGGCTGTCGCGCGAAAGATTGACCGAGCTTGCCTTGAAGCCGGTGGCGTAGCTGGCATAGACATTGAGATCCGGCGTCAAATCATAAGCCAGCCGGACGGTATAGCTGAAATCATCGTCGCTGGTTGATCCGTCCTCCACCTCGTTCGGAACGTCGAGGAAGGGTGGCAGCAATTGCAGCGACCGCAGGGAAGCGAGCGGATTGGCGGCGGGATTGTCCGCATTGGCCCCGGCATAGGCCTGGGCTCCCGTCTGGATCTGGCCGAACGCCGCCATATTGGCCGCCGCGAAGGACTGGATTTCCGCCGCAGTGGCGGCCCGGCCCAGCGCCAGCGCATCGCCCACGCCCTGGGCCAGCGCGCCCTGATAGAGCAATTGCCCGCGGAAACTCGCATATTGCGGGGCATCCAGATCTATCCGCGAAAATTCCTCGCTGGAA
The DNA here is from genome assembly GCF_001008165.2 of Croceibacterium atlanticum. Taxonomy (NCBI): domain Bacteria; kingdom Pseudomonadati; phylum Pseudomonadota; class Alphaproteobacteria; order Sphingomonadales; family Erythrobacteraceae; genus Croceibacterium; species Croceibacterium atlanticum. The sequence goes on from NZ_CP011452.2 coordinate 1,356,615, forward strand.
TCGAGATGCAGCAGGAAATCCTTGCTGTCATGGGTGTAATTTCCGCCCAGAGTCAGCACCAGCCCTTCGGCCAGTTCGATATCCAGCTGACCGAAAATTGAGATGGCATCGGAATTGAGCTCGTAATGCTCGTCCGATCCGGTTCCGGGCACGAAGAACCGGCCTGTATAATCCACCCCGTCCGCCTGTCCGAAGGCGGCTTCCAGCGTGGCAATGTCCAGCGCCCCGCCGGAACCGGACTGGACGAGCAGATCGGCGTAATCGCGGAAATCCTCGCCAAAAGTGACGCCGCCATCCTGGTCGATATTCTCATTGATATAAAATGCGCCGAGCAGGAGATCGACCCGGTCGCCCAGCGTAGCGGAAAGGCGGAATTCCTGCGTGAACGTGCCGACACGCAGATCCTGCGCCAGCGGATAGACAAGATCGGCGCTGGTGAAATCGGCATCCTGTGCGGTGACGGCGTCCGTCTTGCGATAGGCCGTTATCGAAGTGAGCGTGACATCGCCCAGATCCCAGTCGAACTGACCGGAAATGCCGTAATTCTCGATATCGTTGGTGGAATTGTAATTGTTGTAAACCGTCCCGGCGAAGGGCCTTTCCGGATCGGTCAGACGGCCACCCAGCGCCTGGACGGCGCCTGCCGCCGGGCCGCTCCGCAGATTGACCACGCCGCAGCAATTCTCGTCTATCGCATCGTAATCGGCGATGATCCGTGCACTGATATCGGTGCCGGGATCAAACAATAGCTGCCCGCGAACGAACCAGCGATCCCGCTCATTGGTGCGGTCGCCCGTGCCCCCGTCGCGGAAGAAGCCGTCGCGCTGGTTCAGCCCGCCCGCCAGGCTGACGGCGATGGAATCGTTCACCGGCCCGGTGACATAGCCCTTGGCCACCAGCTGATCATAATTGCCATAGGTGAGTTCGCCCCCTCCACCGAAGCTGAATTGCGGTTCCCGCGTGCTGATGGAAATGACACCGGCAGAAGCATTCTTCCCGAACAGGGTCGATTGCGGACCGCGCAGCACCTCGATCCGCTGCACGTCCGGCAAATCGGTGATCTGCGACGCCGTGCGGGACCGATAGACATTATCGACAAAGACGCCGACCGACGGTTCGATCCCGGCATTATTGGCGCCATTGCCGAAGCCGCGAATGAAGAAATTGGTATTGGCCACGCTCTGCCGCTGGCCGACACTGAGGGAAGGAACGACCGTCTGCAGATCGCGCAGGTCGCGGATCTGGCCTCGTTCCAGCGTTTCGGCAGAGGCGACGGTCACGGCCACCGGCGCTTCCTGCAAGGTGGTTTCCCGCTTGGTGGCGGTGACGATGATCGAATTGCCGCTGGCAATTTCCGGCATATCATCTGCCGCAGGATCCTGTGCCTGGACTGCGAAAGGAACGATCAGCGCCGTCAGGGCGACCCCGCGAAGAAATACTCCGCGGACGATGCCGGGATAACCGGCCTCGAAACTCGGCATGGTTGCGTTCTCCATCTCTCCCGCCGGCACCCGGCCCCGCTTTTGCAGGTGCAATCAGGCGCCAGCTATGTGGGACAGTTAATAGAACGCTTTGAGCGAGACACAATTGGCGCGGCTTTATGGTTGCCACTGCAACCAGATTCTTGTTGCATTGACGCCACAGCGTCACGTTCCTGCGGGCGCACCCCCACCTTTATCCGCTTTCGCGCTTTGGTACGATCAATCTGCGGGCAGTGCAGTACGTTGTCCGTGCCCTTCGCCTTCACCCATACCGTTGCACAATCGCCACGCCTGTTGATGCTGCAAGCTCTCGCCATGGCCGTAAGCTTCGCCTAAGGACCGCCGATGGACATCGCCGATCTCCGCGTGGCCCTGTTCAGCGGCAACTATAATTATGTACGCGACGGTGCGAACCAGGCGCTCAATCGTCTGGTGGATTACCTGTTGCGGCAGGGCGCTTCCGTGCGCGTATATTCCCCGAAGGTTGAAAGCCCCGCTTTCGAACCTGCCGGGGAACTGGTGGGGCTGCCCAATCTGCCCATTCCCGGTCGCGGCGAATATCGCATGCCGCTGGCCCTCTCCGCCGAGGTGAAGCGCGATCTTGAACGGTTCCGGCCCAATGTCATGCATGTCGCCTCCCCCGATATTGCGGGCCATCGCGCGGTAACCTGGGCGCGCGAAAGGGGGCTGCCGGTGCTGGCATCGGTCCACACCCGGTTCGAAACCTATCCCCGTTATTACAACATGGCTTTCCTGGAGCCGGTGGCGGAAGCCATCCTGCGGCGATTCTACAATCGGTGCGATGCGCTGGTGGCGCCTTCGCAAAGCATGGTGGAAGTGCTGCGCGAACAGGGGATGAGCGATGACATCTCGCTTTGGGAACGCGGCGTGGACCGGGAAATCTTCAATCCCGGCCGGCGCGATACGCAATGGCGCCGCAGCCACGGCATCGCGGATGATGAACTGGCGATCGGTTTTCTCGGCCGGTTGGTAATGGAAAAAGGGCTGGACGTTTTTTCGGCCACCATCGCCGAACTTCGCGATCGCGATGTGAAGCACAAGGTGCTGGTGATCGGTGAAGGCCCCGCGCATGACTGGTTCGCGGAACGGCTGCCCGGCGCCGCCTTTGTCGGGTTCCAGCGGGGTGCGGATCTGGGCCGCGCCGTGGCCAGCATGGATGTGCTGCTGAATCCCTCCGTCACGGAAACATTCGGCAATGTCACGCTTGAAGCCATGGCCTGCGGTGTGCCCGTAGTGGCCGCCCGCGCCACTGGCAGCACCAGCCTGGTCAGCCACGGCAAGACCGGCGTGCTGGTCGAACCGGGGCAGATATCCGGCTTTGCAGATGCCATTGCCGCCTATGTGGCGGACCCTGCCTTGCGCGCGGTGCATGGCGCGGCCGGGGAAAAACGCAGCCTCGATTTCAGCTGGGACGCGATCAACAGCGAAGTAGCGAAGGCCTATATGCGCCTGATCGAGGCGCGGCAGTCAGCCTGACCGCCAAATCCCCTCAGCGCAGGATGCCCTTGCGGGTCATCAACCGGGCATAAAGGGCGAAACTGCAAGTCAGCACCCACAGGACTATCGAAAACAGCAGCGCCCCCGAATTCGAGAAGATTTCCGGCGCGGGCGAAGCCGCCCGGAAGAGGGTGAGCGCCGCGATCCCCAGCAAAGAGACGACAAAGGCCGGAAAGGCATATTTGCTGCGCAACAGCAGGAGCACGGAACCGGCCACGCAGGCCCACACACCCACAGCCCAGGCCGCATCCGCCCATGCCGGGAAGGAATCGAGATAGGCCATTTCTTCCGGCCCCATCCCCGTGCTTTCCAGATAAGGCATGTTGCGCAGCCGGGTCAGCGTATAATCCACCGCGCCAACCGCATTCCACAGCAGCGATCCGATCCCGACAACCCAGAGATGCCAGGGCGCCGCGGCCCTGTTGCCCGATCGCATAGCCAAGCCTCCGTCCGCCAGGCCAATTTCCGGTCCTGGCGGAGGGGAGGATACATCAAATACCCCCAACCGCCAGCGTGTTTCCCCGGCGGCCGGGCGCGTATTTTTTAAAGCCGTTCCACCTTGCGCGCGGCCTCGTCGATCACATCCACGATCCGTTCGACCGTTTCCGCGTCCAGCCCGTCATCGCGCCGGTTGCGCAAGGCATTGTGCAGGTTTTCCATCGCGCGCTGGATCTGGCGGTGCGGAGAGGAACGGCGTTCCTCGCCCAGCTTCGCCAGCCGGTCGATCAGCTTTGCGGCCAGTTCCTGCTGCTCGGCCAGTTCCGCCTGCCCGGCTTCGGTGACGGAAAAGACCTTGCGCGAGCTTTCATTGGGGATTTCCGCGATCATCCCTTCATCCAGCATCATCTGCATCGTGGGATAGATCACCCCGGGGCTTGGCGCATATTCTCCCCCGGTCAGATCCTCTATTGCCTTGATCAGATCATAGCCGTGGCGCGGTTCGTCAGCCAGCAGCTTGAGCAGGACCAGCCGCAATTCGCCCCGGTCGAACATGCGCCGCCTGCCGCGGCCGCCGCCGAAGCGCCCGCCCCCGCGGCCACCGCGCCCGCCGAAGGGGCCACCCCGGCCGAAAGGGCCTTCTTCTCCAAACGGACCTTCCGGTCCGAACAGGGCGGCGAAATCCGGCCCATCCTTCTTCCATCCGCGCCGGTGATGGCGGGTGTTGCATCCATTTCTCATATCTCAAATCCTTTATAAGACGCATTACGATATATCGTAGAATGGTCTGTTTACAAGAGGGGTCGCAGCAATTCGCGCAAGCCCCTATCTCTCGCAGGACATGGCCGACTTATTCGCAGACGAAATCCCCGACACGCCCACCGAGCAGGAGCCCGCCGCCGATGCGCCGCTGGCCGACCGGCTGCGCCCGCAATCGCTGGAAGACGTGATCGGGCAGGAACATCTGACCGGGCCGGAAGGCGCGATCGGCCGCATGGTCGGCGCCGGGCGCCTTTCCAGCATGGTGCTCTGGGGCCCGCCGGGAACCGGCAAGACCAGCATTGCCCGCCTGCTCGCGGCTGCGGTGGGTATGCGCTATGTCGCGGTAAGCGCGGTCTTTTCCGGCGTCGCAGACCTGAAGAAAGCCTTTGCCGAAGCGGAAAAGGCAAAATCCGCCGGACAGCGCACCCTCCTTTTCGTGGACGAGATCCACCGCTTCAACCGGGCGCAACAGGATGGTTTCCTGCCCTATGTGGAACGCGGAACCGTGACCCTGGTTGGCGCCACGACCGAAAATCCCAGCTTCGAACTCAACGCGGCACTGCTCAGCCGGGCGCAGGTTCTGATCCTGCACCGGCTCGACGCTGCGGCCCTGGGAAAATTGCTCGACCGGGCAGAAGAACTGGAAGGCCCCCTGCCCCTCACCCCCGCCGCGCGCGAGGCGCTGATCGCCAGTGCCGATGGCGACGGGCGGTTCCTGCTCAACCAGGCGGAAACGCTCTATTCCGCCGGGCTGACCGAAAAGCTGGACCCCGCGCGGCTGGGCCAGTTCCTGCAGCGCCGCGTCGCCGTTTATGACAAGGACCGCGAAGGGCATTACAATCTCATTTCCGCGCTGCACAAGGCGATGCGCGGATCCGATCCGCAAGCCTCGCTCTATTATCTCGCGCGGATGATCACGGCCGGGGAGGAACCGCTCTATGTCCTGCGGCGCATCACCCGTTTCGCCTGCGAAGATATCGGCCTTGCCGATCCGCAGGCGCTGACCCAGTGCATCGCGGCCAAGGAAGCCTATCAGTTCCTCGGCTCGCCAGAGGGTGAACTGGCCATCGTGCAGGCCTGCCTCTATTGCGCGACCGCCCCGAAATCCAACGCAGCCTACAAGGCGCAGAAGGCCGCCTGGCGCAGTGCGAAGGAAACGGGCAGCCTGATGCCCCCGCAGAATATCCTCAACGCCCCGACCAAGCTGATGAAGGATATCGGATACGGCAAGAACTACGCTTATGACCATGACGCGGAAGAAGGCTTTTCCGGCGCCGATTACTGGCCCGCGGAAATGGGCCCGCAAACCTATTATGCGCCGGTGGAACGCGGTTTCGAACGACAGGTGAAAGAACGAATCGCCTATTGGAACCGCCTGCGTGCGGAGCGGAATGGCTGACCGTTTCCGGCATTTCCTGGCCATTGACTGGTCGGGCGCACGCGGCGAACGGCAGAAAGGCATCGCACTGGCAATGGCCGCGCTGGATGGCGCGCCGCCGCGCCTGATCGGAAATCCCGGCGGCTGGTCCCGCGCAGCAGTGCTGGGCCTGCTGCGCGACAATTTGCCGGAAGATACGCTGGTCGGTCTGGATCTGGGTATTTCCCTGCCCTTCGCCGATTGCGGGGCGTTCTTCCCCGGCTGGCAGGCAAGCCCCGAAGATGCGCCTTCCCTCTGGGCACTGGTGGAACGGATTTGTGCCGGGGATCCGCATCTTTCGGCGCAGAGTTTTGTCGATCACGATGAAGCGAGCCGTTATTTCCGCCGCGACAAGGGCCGCGAAGGTGCGGCTTTCCGCTGCGACCGGGCCAGCCATGGCCGTGGCCGTTTCCGCGTGGCTGAATTGATGCAGGCGCAGCAGGGCTGCACGCCCTACAGCAATTTCAACCTTGTCGGTGCGGCGCAGGTCGGCAAGTCCAGCCTTACCGGGATGCGCGTGCTTCACGCCTTGCGCGGATATTTGCCCGTATGGCCGGTGGATGATTTGCCGGAAACCGGATCCGTGCTGGTCGAAATCTATACGACAATCGCCGCCATCGCCGCGAACCGCACCGCGCGCAAAAGCAAGATCCGCGACCATGCAGAACTGGCGGCCGCCTTGCAGGCCTTGGGCAGCCCCGCCGTGGATAATTACGGGCCGATCGACGATCACAGCGCCGATGCCCTGATCACCGCCGCATGGCTGCGCGCCAATGCCGGGCGCAAGGAATTATGGTCACCAAAAGCGCTGACTGATAAAATTGCCCAAACCGAGGGCTGGACCTTCGGCGTCGCATGAAGCAAAGGCGCAAATGACGTGCCGGCTTAGCTCAGTTGGTAGAGCACCTGATTTGTAATCAGGGGGCCACGGGTTCGAATCCTGTAGCCGGCACCATTTAGTTTGCCCCTCAAACGCCGGGCGGGCCCATCCGGGCCCTTGGCTTTCCTCGCATACGCTCGGGCGGCCGGTCGGCCTTGCGAACCCTCTCGGGTTCGGGGAATCGGTTATTGCCCCTCAAACGCCGGGCGGCCGCATCCGCGCCCTTGGCTTTCCTCGCTTGCGCTCGGGCGGCCGATCGGCCTTGCGCACCCTCTCGGGTTCGGGGGATTGGTTATTATGCGCAGATTCGCACCGGGCGCCCTCGCCTCTCGCAAGTCATCGTCCGCAAAACACGGCTGGCGGCCTCTCGCCCGGTTCCGGGGAACCCGCCGCCAGCCTGCTTCTTGTCAAGGCATAGCCCTACAGGAGGTTCATCATATGGCCCGCAAGATCATTTTCGCATTCGCCACCGGCGCGCTCGCTCTCGCAGCTTCGGCCTGCAACACCGTGTCCGGCGCAGGTGAAGATCTGCAATCGGCTTCCGAAGAAGTGAACGAAGAGATCTGACCCCAGGGCTCAGACAGGCAGGCCGACATAGTTTTCGGCAATGCTCGTCTGGGCCGCCCTGCTTGAGGCGATATAGTCCAGCTCCGCCACCTGCATGGCGCGTTCAAACGGCCCGTCTTCCGGGAAACGATGCATGAGCTTGGTCAGCGACCAGCTGAAGCGTTCCGATTTCCAGACGCGCGACAATGCCTTGTCCGAATAGAGCGCAACCGCATCATTATCGTTCTGTTTGAAGAAGCCGATCAACGCCTCTGCCGCGTAATGCACATCGCTGGCGGCAAGGTTCAGGCCCTTTGCCCCGGTCGGCGGCACGATATGGGCAGAATCACCGCATAGCAGCAGGCTGCCATGCCGCATCGGCGCGAAGACGAAGGACCGTAACGGCGCAATCGACTTTTCGATGGAAGGGCCACGGGTGATGTTGGCCGCCGCTTCCGGGCCGAGGCGAATCGCCAATTCGTCCCAGATGCGATCGTCCGGCCAATCCTCCAGCTTTTCCGTCAGCGGCACGTCGATATAATATCGGCTGCGCGTGTGGCTGCGCATGGATGCCAATGCGAATCCGCGCTGGTGGTTGGCATAGATCAGTTCGTGGTTGCAGGGCGGCACATCGGCCAGGATGCCGAGCCAGCCGAAGGGATATTCCCGTTCATATTCCTGCCCCACCGATGCCGGCACGGCCTTGCGGCTGGGCCCGTGAAACCCGTCGCAACCGGCGATGAAGCGGCAATCGACGCGCTGCTGCGCCCCATCCTTCACATAGGTGACATAGGGCGCATCGCCTTCCACATCGTGCAGGGTCACATCGTCCACCCCATACACGACTTCCAGCCCGCGTTCCTCGCTCGCATCCATCAGATCGCGGGTCAGTTCGGTCTGGCCATAGACCACCACCTGCTTGCCGCCGGTCAATTCGGCGATGTCGATCCGGATCAGCCGTTCGCCATCGGCGAGATTGAAGCCGTCATGCGGCAGGCCTTCGGCCTGCAACCGGCCATCCAGCCCCAGCCGTTCCATCAGCGAAACGGTCACCTTTTCGAGCACGCCGGCCCGAATGCGGCCAAGCACATATTCGGGTGATCGCCTTTCGAGGACTATGCAATCCACGCCTTCCGCGCGGAGCAAATGGCCCAGCAACAGCCCGGCCGGGCCAGCGCCGATGATGCACACCTGTGTTTTCATGATCCTCTACCTCTGGAATTAGGTTCGTTTATGCAACTTATCTCCTGCCAGCGGACCTGAAAAGCATTTTTACGGATAGAAGCTGCTATTCAGCCCCGCCCGCGATAGGGAGCCACGCCCTGATCCGGCAGCCACAGCCCTTCGGGCGGCGTGCCGCTCTGCCAGAAAACGTCAATCGGTATGCCGCCGCGCGGATACCAATAGCCGCCGATCCGCAGCCAGCGCGGTTCCATTTCATTGAACAGACGCTGCCCGATGCCCACGGTCACATCCTCGTGAAAACCGCAATGATTGCGGAAAGAGCCGAGGAACAGTTTCAGGCTCTTGGATTCGACGATTGTCCGTTCCGGCGCATAATCGATCACCAGATGGGCGAAATCGGGCTGGCCGGTGACCGGGCATAATGATGTGAATTCCGGCGCGGCGAAACGGATGCAATAGAGCGATCCGGCGCGCGGATTGGGCACGTAATCAAGTTCTGCGGATTCGGGGGATTCGGGCAGCGCGCTCTGCTGGCCAAGATGGCGCGGGCTGCCGGTTTCGGAATGGTTGCTCATGCAACGGTCAATGCCGCGATCGCGCGCGCTGCACAAGGGAGCGCATTACGGCGGGCGATTCAGACAGGGTTCAGCGCAGCGGGCAAAATCCGCCATCACCTATGCGCGCCATCGCCCTGATATATCTTGCCGCCCTGATCGTCGCCCAGCCAGCCGCTGCGGCGGGCACTCCGCTCAGCGAGTTCCGCCTGCCGGGCGATTCAACCGCGACTCCCACCCCGCAAGGACCGGTGGACCAGGATATACCCGCACCCTCGCCTGTGACGGAGCCGGGCTCCCGCCAGGAAGCGGAAGCGGAACCGGCGCCCGCGCTGGCCCCGGTCTTGCCGCAGCCGATCATCCTTCCCGAAACCGCGATATCGGTGGAACCGGCGCCGCGGCCTGCCCCGCACCGGATGGCCGAACCGCAAGCCGTGCAGGGGCAAGATGCAGCAGCGCCCTCCCCCGCAGCAACGGCAGAGCCGGAAGGAGCAGCGGAAACCACGCCGCAACCAGGCGCCACCTCCCAGCCGATAACAACGCCAATTCCCGAACCTGCCGATCCTGCAAGCGCGCCATCCCCGCTCCCTGCCGCGAATAATTGGCTGCCGTTCCTGTTGGCCGCAGGACTGGCCCTTGCGGCCGCCCTGGCCGTTTTCCTCTGGCGCCGAAAAAGGGCCACGCCGATCGAAAGACCGGCCGTGCAACCGCCCCGGCCGGCGGCGCCAATGCCGGCATCCGCCGCTCCCCAGCCGCCTGCGTCCCCATCGCCTGCGCCCCCAGCGGCACCGGGTGTGCCACCGGGCCTGCAGGTCGGGCTCGAACCCGTGCGACTCAGCCTGTCGCTGATGAATGCGACGCTGTCCTATCGCCTCCTCCTCGCCAATCGCGGGGGCGCCCCTCTGACAGACATCGCCATCACGGCGGACATGATCGCCGCCCATGCTTCGCAACCACGGGAACAACAGCTTGCGGGCCCCGCAGAAAATGCGCCCGTGGTGGAACGGATCGGCCAGCTGGAACCGGGTGAACGCCGCATATTGGTGGGCGAATGCCGCCTACCCAAGGCCGATATCGTGCCGATCCGGCAGGGTGCATCTTCCCTGCTGGTGCCGCTCGCCCGGTTCCGGGTGCTGGCGAAGGATGTGCCCCCATTCTGCCAGACCTATGTCGTGGGCCTGCCGCCGAAGCGGGCACAGGCCGGGCTGCTGCCCTTCCGGCTCGACCTGGGGCCGCGCGTCTATCCGGAACTGGCCCTGCGCGCTTTCGCCTGATCGGCGCATTTACTGGCATGCCGTGGCGGGCTACCCCTTCGCCATGGATATGCTCGTTTCGACGCAATGGCTTGCCGATCAGCTCGGCGCGCCCGATCTCGTAATCCTCGATGCTTCATCGCATCTGCCCGATGCGGGCCGCGATCCGGCGGCAGAATATCGCACCGCCCATATTCCGGGCGCGCTCTATCTGGACCTGCCGAACCTCAAGGATCCGGACAGCCCCGTCCCCTATGCCCTGCCCACCCCTGCCCAGTTCGCGGCGCGCATGGGGGAACTGGGCATTTCTGAAACGGATCGTATCTTCATCTATGACGATAGCGATGTGAAAACCTCTGCCCGGGCGTGGTTCACAGCCCGGATGAACGGCGCGAAACATGTGGCGATCCTTGACGGCGGATTGGGCAAATGGCGCGCTGAAGGGCGACCGCTGGAAAGCGGCACCGATGCACCGCGAACCGGCAGCTTCACACCGTCCGGCGGACCGGGGGACGTGCGCAGCAAGGCCGATATTCTGGCCAATCTGGATAGCAGGGCGGAACAATTGGTCGATGCCAGGGGCAGCGCGCGCTTCCGCGGGGAAGCACCCGATTTCCGGCCGGGAGTGGCCGAAGGGCATATCCCCGGGTCCGCCAACCTGCCGTTTGGCATGGTCCTGAACAAGGATGGCACCTTCAAGGATGAAGCGGGCATTCGCGCCGCCTTTGCCGATGCCGGGATCGATCTGGATCGGCCGGTGGTGACGACTTGCGGCGGCGGCGTCACCGCGGCGGTGCTGCTCTTCGCCATGGAACTGATCGGCAAGCGGGACACCGCGCTTTATGACGGAAGCTGGACCGAATGGGGCGCCGATCCGGAAACCCCGAAAGCAAAGGGAGCATCCAGTTGAGCGGCAGAAAAGCCAGCGGCCCGGGCACGCAAGCGGTTGAAGCTGGCAGGAAAAAGGAATGGACTGGCCCGGTGGTCAACCCGCCCGTCTGGCGCGCCAGCACTCACCTTTATGAAGACACTGCCGCGCTGGCCAAGGGCCGCCCGAATGTGGATGGCAATTTCTATTACGGCCGCCGCGGATCGCCCACGCAATGGGCACTGTGCGATGCGTTGACACAGCTGGAACCGGGCGCCTTCGGCACTCTGCTTTACCCCAGCGGCGTGGCGGCGATCGCCGGGGCGCTGATGGGCATTCTCGATGCGGGCGATGTCCTGCTGATTACCGATAATGCCTATGAACCCAGCCGCAACATGGCGGAAATGCTGCTGAAGCCCTTCGGCATCGAAACCCGCTATTTCGATCCGCGCGATCTCGATGCCTTCCCCCATGCCTTCTGCGACAGGACACGTGCCGTATTGCTGGAAAGCCCCGGCAGCCTGACCATGGAAATCTGCGATGTGCCCGCGCTCGCCGCCATTGCGCGGAAAAAGGGGGCGCTCAGCCTGATCGACAATACCTGGGCCGGTCCGCTCGGCTTTCCGGCTTTCGAACGCGGCTGCGACATTTCGATTATGGCGCTGACAAAACATGTCGGCGGCCATTCGGACCTGATGATGGGTTCCGTCGCCGCAAAGGACGAAGAAATCTACACCCGCCTGCGCCAGCGGGCGCAGCTGCTGGGGCAAGTGGTTTCGCCTGATGACGCCGCGCTGGCCCTGCGCGGATTGCGGACCATGCCGCTGCGGCTCGCGCGGTCGAGCGAGACTGCGCTGGCCATTGCCGAATGGCTGCGGGACCGGCCCGAAGTTGCCCATGTCCTGTGCCCCATGCTGCCGGGATCGCCCGGCCACGATTTGTGGAAGCGTGACTTCACCGGCGGCTGCGGCCTGTTGAGCTTCGTCCTGAAAGGGCGGCGGCCCGATGCGGTTTCCCGCCTGATCGACGGGCTGGAAATGTTCGGCATCGGCTTCAGCTGGGGCGGCTTTGAAAGCCTGGCCATCCCGTTCGAGCCTTCCCGCGCCCGCAGTGCCACGTCCTGGCCACCGGAAGGCTGGGACCGGGATGACCGTTTCGGCGTCCGTCTTGCCATAGGGCTGGAAGACAGGGACGATCTGTTGCACGATCTTGAACAGGGTTTCGCCGCAATGGAGCGTGCATGACGACATCAGCGACGGAACAGATCAGCGCGACGCCGCCACCCGAAGCTTCGCCCACGGCGGGCGCGGATACGGTTCCGGCCCCGGAAATGATCCCCGGCTACATGCAGGCCACACCGCCTGACGCAGGGGCAACAGCAGCCGCCACGCCGACCCCCGCAGACACGGATCCGGTTGCCGGTGCCGATGCGCTGAAGGAAGCCGTAACCCAGCACAGCATGACTGTGGGCAGCCTGATCGAACAGCTCGATTCCTGGGGCTTCACCGTCGGCGACACGCGCTTTTCGGTCTGGTCCGTCCTGGTCGTGCTGGTCGTGCTGGCGGCGGTGTTCGTGCTTGCCCGGCTCGGCACCAGGCTCGCCCATGCCACGTTCAAGCGGTTCACCCGGCTCGACCCGGCCCAGCAATTGCTGGGGGAAAAGCTGCTTTCCATCGCGGTCTGGGCGCTTGCCCTGTTTATCGGCATCGACGTGCTGGGCATCGATCTTACCGCGCTGGCGGTATTTTCCGGCGCCTTCGGCCTTGCCATCGGTTTCGGCCTGCAGAAAACCTTCGGCAATCTGATCGCCGGGATCATCCTGTTGATGGACAGGTCCATCAAGCCCGGCGATGTCATCGCCATTGCCGACCAGGCGGGGAATTCCACATTCGGCCAGATCCGCCGCATTGGCTTGCGGGCCGTTTCCATCACCACGCGGGACCAGCGTGAATATCTGATTCCGAACGAAAACCTGATGGTCAACCAGGTGGAGAACTGGTCCTATTCCAGCCGTCAGGTGCGGATGCAGATCCCGGTTGGCGTGTCCTATCATTGCGATATCAGGAAGGCTGAAGAACTGATGCTGGAAGCGGCGAAAAGCTGCCCCCGCGTGCTCAACAGTCCGCCCCCGACCTGCTGGCTGGACGGATATGGCAACAGTTCTGTCGATTTCGTCATACATTGCTGGATTACCGATCCCGAACAGGGCGTGGGCAATGTCAGGTCCGAAGTGCTGAAAAAGCTGTGGGACCTGTTCCAGGAAAACAATATCGAGATTCCCTTCCCGCAACGCGATCTGAATTTCCGCGACAACGCCCAGTTCCAGCAATTGGTCGCCGCCATTTCCCAGCGCGTGGAAGAACGGAATATCCGGCAAGATACCAGGCCCGATACCAAGCCCGATATTGGCGCCTAAAGCTGATCTAGGCGCGGCCATACCCATTCTCGCTGGCGGGATCGGTTCGCAGGGCGCACATCGCCGCCATGACAAATATCGGCACAGTCTATCTGGTTGGCGCAGGCCCGGGTGATCCGGACCTGCTGACCCTGCGCGCGGCGCGGCTGCTTCAGAATGCCGGGATCGTGGTGCATGACGGGTTGATCGATCCGTCCCTGCTCGATCTCGCCCCCGCCAATGCCCGCCTGATTTCGGTTGCCAAGCGCCGTTCCAAGCACACTTTGCCGCAGGACCAGATCTGCGAATTGCTGGTGCGCGAAGCACTGGCCGGAAACGATGTTGTCCGCCTGAAGGGCGGCGATCCCTTCGTTTTCGGGCGCGGCGGGGAAGAAGCGGAGGCCTGCCGCGCGGCGGGTGTTCCGGTGGAAATCGTGCCCGGCATCAGCGCCGCCAATGGCGCGGCCGCCGCGGCGCAGATTCCGCTGACGCACCGCGATCATGCCAGCATCGTCAGCTTCGTCGCCGGCCAGTGCAAGGGCCTGTCCGAACAGAACTGGGCCGGGCTTGCCGGCAAGGGCCGCACGCTGGTGATCTATATGGGCGTGAAAACCGCGCCGCAGATCGCTGAAAAGCTGATGGAAGACGGCCTGTCCCCCGCCATGCCGGTGGCAGTGATCGAAAATGCGGCCCGCCCGCAAATGCGCGTGCTGCGCGGCGTGCTGGCGGGACTGCCGGATCTTGTAGAAGCGGAACGGGTGCAAAGCCCGGCACTGATCGTAATCGGCGAAGTGACCGGGGCAGGCAATGCCGCGCTGGTTCACGTCGCGCAGGAGGTTTCTTCGTGAAGATATTGACGGGTAACGATTTGAAGACCGGCGCGGTCACCTGGTGGGATGGCTCCAGCTGGTCGCTGCATGTCGAGGATGCAGTGGATGCGGGCGAAGAAGCCGCAGCCATCGCCGCGCGGGAAGAAGCCGCGCGCCGGGTCAATTCGCCCTATGCGATCGACGGCACGATCGATGCAGACGGCAAGGTCCGCCCCGCCCATATCAAGGACCGTATTCGCGCGCTCGGCCCGACCGTGCGCCCTGACCTTACTCTCAAGCCGGCCGATCCCGAGGCTGGAAACTGGGTGATCTGATGTACCGCTATGACCAATATGACCAGGCGATGGTCGATACCCGCGTGGAGGAATTCCGCGACCAGACCAATCGCCGCCTGAACGGCAAGCTGACCGAAGACCAGTTCAAGCCGCTGCGGCTGCAGAACGGGCTCTATCTCCAGCTCCATGCCTATATGCTGCGCGTTGCCGTGCCCTATGGCACTCTCAGTTCCGCGCAGATGCATGCGCTGGCCGACATCGCGGATAAATATGACCGCGGATATGGCCATTTCACCACGCGGCAGAACATCCAGTATAACTGGATCAAGCTGGAAGATGCGCCCGACATCCTGGCCGATCTGGCCAAGGTGGAAATGCACGCCATCCAGACCAGCGGCAATTGCATCCGCAATATCTCTTCGGATCATTATGCCGGCGCCGCGGCGGACGAACTGATCGATCCGCGCCCCTATGCGGAATTGCTGCGCCAATGGTCCAGTTTCCACCCGGAATTCCTGGCCCTGCCGCGCAAGTTCAAGATCTGCGTGATCGCCAGCGACACGGACCGCGCGGCCATGAAGCTGCACGATATCGGCATCCGCATGGTCCGCAATGACGCGGGCGAGATCGGCTGCGCCTTTTATGTGGGCGGCGGCATGGGCCGCACCCCGATGATTGCCCCGCTGATCCGCGATTTCGTCCCGCTGGACCAGCTCATCACTTATTCGGAAGCCTGCCTGCGCGTGTACAATCGCTATGGCCGGCGCGACAACAAGTACAAGGCGCGGATCAAGATCCTCGTCCATGAACTGGGCAAGGATGAATATGCCCGGCAGGTGGAAGAGGAATTCCAGCATCTGTTGAACCAGGGGATCGAACCGCCCCTGGCGGAACTGGAACGGATCAAGACCTATTTCCAGGATCCTGCCTTCGATGCCGATGCTTCGGACGATCTCGACCTGTCCGATCCGGCCTTTGCCGCCTGGGTGGAAAACAACACCCATGCCCACAAGCAGAGGGGCTATGTCTCCGCCACGATCAGCCTCAAGCCGGTCGGCGGCATTCCGGGCGATGCCACGGCCGAACAGATGCATGTGATGGCCCAGCTGGCGAAGGATTACAGCTTCGACGAATGCCGTGTGACCCATGCGCAGAACATCGTCCTGCCGCATGTGAAGAAGGCGGATCTGCCGGCCCTGTGGCAGCAACTGGCGGAGCACGGGCTGGCCAGCCCCAATCTGGATACGATCGAAGATATCATCGCCTGCCCCGGCCTTGATTATTGCAGCCTGGCCAACGCCCGTTCGATCCCGGTGGCGCAGAAGATTTCCCGCCGCTTTGCGGAAAGCGGAAAATCCGGCGCACTGGGCGAATTGAAGTTGAAGATCAGCGGCTGCATCAATGCCTGCGGCCACCATCATGCCGGGCATATCGGCATTCTGGGCGTGGACCGGAAGGGCAAGGAGAACTACCAGCTCCTGCTCGGCGGATGCGAAGGCGATGACACGTCGCTGGGCAAGATCACCGGGCCGGGTTTCGACGAAGATGGCATCGTTCAGGCGGTGGAAACGGCCGCGGATGTCTATCTGCGCGAAAAACAGGAAGGCGAGCGCTTCCTCGATACCTATCGCCGCGTGGGCATGGAGCCGTTCAAGGAGGCGCTGTATGGCTGATAATCTCGGGTCCAGCTTGGACGATATCCAGTTTCGTTTCCGCGATGATGAAGCGGTCGATCATCCGGCCGTGACGGTGGATGCCTTCCTCGATCAGTCCAATGCCGCCGCCGTGCGGATCGAACCGGGTGACGATGCGCGCGAATTGCTGCCCCATCTGGACCGGATCCGGCTGGTGGAAGTGAATTTCCCCGCCTTCACCGACGGGCGCGGATATTCCGCGGCGCGGGTGCTGCGCGAAGCCGGCTATGACGGCGAATTGCGTGCCGTGGGCGATGTGCTGATCGACCAACTGGGGCATATGCGCCGCTGCGGTTTCGACAGTTTCGCACCCCAGGCGACGCTTGATGAAGCGGACGCCAGGGCGGCGTTCGATCGCTGGCCGGAAGTCTATCAGGCGACCGTCGATGCCCGGACCCCGATCTGGGCGAAGAGGCATTCGGGATAATTTCATGGCAAGTCGCGCAATTGACCGGATCGATACCGATCCCAGCTTCACCCAGGCCGATGCCGATGCGCTGAACCAGCGTTTCGAAGGCGTCGATGCCGGCACTATGCTGGCTGAACTCTTCGCCGAAGGGGCGCTGGGCCGCGTGGCAGTGGTTTCCAGCTTCGGCACGGAAAGCGCCGTGTTGCTGCATCTGGTGGCGCAGGCCGATGCGAATACGCCGGTCATATTCGTCGACACGCTCAAGATGTTTGAAGAGACGCTGGCCTATCGTGAAGGGCTGACCCGGCAGCTCGGCCTGACCAATTCCTCCACCGTGGAACCGGACGCCGATGTCCTGGCGGCGAAGGATGAAAACGGTCTGCGCTGGTCGTGGGATCCGGATGGCTGCTGCGAAATCCGCAAGGTTGAACCGCTGAAGCGGGCCAAGCAGGGTCTCGACAGCTGGATTTCGGGCCGCAAGGCGTTCCAGTCCGTCACCCGCCAGAACCTGCCGCGATTCGAGATCGAGGACGGGCGGCTCAAGATCAACCCGCTCGGCGATTGGACCAAGCAGGATCTGGAAGCCTATTTCCAGCAGCATGACCTGCCGCGTCACCCGCTGGAAGCGCAGGGCTATCTCTCCGTCGGCTGCGAACCCTGCACCAGCAAGGTCAAGCCGGGCGAAGATCCGCGCGCGGGCCGTTGGCGCGGCTGGGACAAGACCGAATGCGGCATTCATGCCCCGGGGGACAAGGGTGACGCAGACGATCTGCCGCCCGGATACGAACCCGCTTTCTGAGCCCTCGCCGGTTCCGGCAGAACCTGAAATTCACGGCCGCGTGGCTTCATCGCCGCGCGGCCGTTGCGCATTGCACTCAATCAAAACCCGGTGTTGAATTTTATGCAACGGCCCATGCAGTAACTGCGTTTGTCTGCAACCGTCCGGCCCGCCATAGAGGCAATGCCTTTTCAGGCATCCTCTCCCATAACTTTCAAGCCCGGTCGGAAACGACCGGGCTTTTTTCTTGCCGATTCGTGATGCCGCGATTCGCTTGTGGGTTCGGCCGATGCGGAATGGCCCGCGCTCCGCTTCCCGCGGGGTGGCGCCTACAGCCAGCCTTGCTGGCGATACCAGCGGGCAGTGGCGGCAAGGCCCGCTTCCGTGTCTTCCCGCGCCTGCCAGATAGATTCGGGCGGGACCTGTTCCGGC
The DNA here is from genome assembly GCF_001008165.2 of Croceibacterium atlanticum. Classification (NCBI taxonomy): domain Bacteria; kingdom Pseudomonadati; phylum Pseudomonadota; class Alphaproteobacteria; order Sphingomonadales; family Erythrobacteraceae; genus Croceibacterium; species Croceibacterium atlanticum. Next base: position 1,374,330 of record NZ_CP011452.2, read on the forward strand.
CGGCAAACCCAGTCAGGATGTGCCATGTAGCCGACGCGGTCGGCGGTCAGCTTGGCCCTGCCATTGCGGAACAGCGTGTCGAGCCGTGCTGCGGCCAGCAGCAAGACCTTCGGCAGATGGGGCACCCACACCTTGCGGCCCATCGCCCGGCCGATAGCCGTGGCCAGCTCGCGATGGCTCCAGCCGCCGGGGCGGCCGTCATCAACTTCGAATATACGCTGCGCGGCGGCCGGTTGCGGCGGAGCAACAGCCAGCAACAGACGCGCCAGATCATGCACATGGATGACGGATGCACGCCCGGCGGGCGGCATGGGCACCACGCCCCAGCGCGCAGCCCTGAACAGTTCCAGGATTTCCTTGTCGCGCGGCCCATAGATCGCCGGTGGGCGAATGATGGTCCAGTCCAGCCCGCTCGTCTGCACGACTTCTTCCGCGTGCCGCTTTGACTTGCCATAGACCGACAGGCCCGGTTCCCGCGCCGAAAGCGAAGAAACGAAAACGAAGCGGTTAACGCCTGCGGCACGAGCCGCCGCGACCAGCTGCTCCGTCCCTTCGACATTGCCGACATGGAAGCCCATCGGATCAGGCGTGTTCACGACGCCGGCAATATGCAGCACCGCATCGGCGCCCTTCACCAGTTCCGCCAGAGCGCCCGTGTCATGCAAATCGCCGCGCACCCAGCTGATGCCGTCGCGCGGGTTCTGATCGCGCCGGGTCAATGCGCGCAGGGTAATTCCCTGTCGCGCCGCCTCTTCCAGCACGGCACAGCCGACAAAGCCGGTACCGCCGGTAAGTGCGATGATCAGAGCAGCACCAGCTGATCGCGGTGGACCACGGCGGAACGCGGCGAATAGCCGAGCAGCATCGCCTGATCTTCGCTGCGCGTGCCCATGATGCGCAGGATTTCAAACGAATCATATTCGGCCAGCCCCTTGGCCAGCGCCCTGCCATCCTGGTCCTTGATGCCCACAGGATCACCACGGGTGAATTCACCCTCCACCGCGGTGATACCGCTGGCAAGCAAGCTGCTGCCGGAAGTCAGCGCCTTGGCACAGCCCGTATCGACGACCAGATGGCCCTTCATCCGCATCCGGCCGCCCAGCCAGGCCTTGCGCCCCGTATCGCGGCGCTTGGGCAGGAACAGAGTGCCCGTATCGCTGTCGATCGCCTTGCCGAAGGGGCGGCGATGCGTGCCATTGACGATGGTGAGCGAGATACCCGCCCGCTCCGCAATTTCCACCGCGCGCAATTTGGTGGTCATGCCGCCCGAACCCATGCCGGAACCGGAACTGCCGCTGGCCATGGCATGTTCCGCTTCGGTCACGCCTTCCACCACGCGCAGCAATTGCGCGCCCTCTTCTGCCGGGTTGCGGTCATACAAACCGTCCACATCGGAAAAGAGCACGATCGCATCGGCCTTGCCCGCCTGCGCCACGCGTGCGGCCAGCCGGTCATTATCGCCAAAGCGGATCCCGTCCGTGGCGACGGAATCGTTCTCGTTCACCACGGGCACGGCCCCGGCCTTGAGCAGGCGGCCCAATGTCGCGGAGACGTTGAGATAACGGCGGCGCCCTTCCAGATCGTCCAGCGTCAGCAGGATCTGGGCAGCCGTGATGCCATGCGCGCCGAGCAGCTGGCTCCACAATCCGGCCAGTTCGATCTGTCCGACCGCGGCGGAAGCCTGCGCATCGGCCAGGCTGCCGCGTCCGCCTTTTTCAAAACCCAGCTTGGCCGCGCCCAGGGCGACTGCGCCGGAACAGACCACGATGACCTGTTGCCCGCGTTCGCGCGCATCCGCGATTTCCCAGACCAGCCCGGCCAGCCATTCCCGGTCCGCCACTCCACCGCGCCCGAACAGCAACGCCGATCCGATCTTGAAGACCAGACGCGGCGTAATCTCGGGATCGGCAAGGTCGGAAAGCTTGGAAATCGACATGGTGGCGGGATAGCTCCTTGAGCGATGGTTGAGAAGCGGGTGATTGCAGATGCCCGTTCATGAAACGGGCGCAATTATGCGGCCGGGATCTGGCGCCCGGCTGACGATATAAAGAACAGGTAGGGCGTTCGGTTCCGGTCTTGCCGGGTTCTATGCCTGAAGAATGCAAAACTATGGTGAAGATCAGATCGGCGACCATTCGCCTTCTGCTTCCCCGTCTTCCTCTTCCCCGGCGCCGGGCGTTTCAGTGCTGGTCCGCGCAGGCAGATGCGCCAGAACAGCATCCAGCAATTGTTCGATACCCGCACCCGTCGCACCGGAAATCGCGAACACTTCTGCCGCGCCGGCATCTTTCAGTTCCTGCGCGAAGCCATCCGCCAGTTCCGCATCGGCCAGATCGATCTTGTTGAGCGCGATCAGGCGCGGCTTGTCGGCCAGGCCTTCGCCATAGGCTTCCAGTTCACGCTCCACCACCTGCATCGCTTCGGCCGGGTCCTGCCCGGAAATATCGATCAGGTGGATCAGCACCCGGCAGCGTTCAATATGGCCCAGAAAACGGTCGCCAATGCCGGCGCCATCCGCTGCGCCTTCGATCAGGCCGGGAATATCGGCCAGCACGAATTCACGGCCCTTGTGCCGGACAACGCCCAGCTTGGGGACAAGCGTGGTGAAGGCGTAATCGCCGACTTTCGCCTTGGTGTTGGTGACCTGGTTGATGAAAGTGGATTTGCCCGCATTGGGCAGCCCCACCAGCCCCACATCGGCCAGCAGCTTCAACCGCAGCCAGACCCACATTTCCTCGCCCGGCATACCGGGCTGGTGCTGGCGCGGCGCGCGATTGGTGGCCGTCTTGTAGCTGGCATTGCCGCGGCCGCCGATGCCGCCTTCCAGCAGCACGACCCGCTGGCCGACCTCGGTAAAGTCCGCCAGAACATGTTCGCGCGTTTCATCCAGCACCTGCGTGCCAACGGGCACTTCGATCACCAGATCCGGCGCGCCCTTGCCCGTGCGGTCCTTGCCCATGCCGTGATCGCCGCGCTTGGCCTTGAAATGCTGGGAATAACGGAAATCGATCAGCGTGTTCAGGCCGGGCACGGCCACGAACACGATGTCCCCGCCCTTGCCGCCATTGCCGCCATCGGGCCCGCCATATTCAATATATTTTTCCCGCCGGAAACTGACGGCACCTGGCCCGCCGGCACCCGAACGAAGATAGATCTTTGCCTGATCGAGAAAATGCATGGCGCTTCCTAGCCCGTTCTGTGGGAGCCTGTCTAACAGTGCTTACCCGGCCCCGCATCGCCATGGGCCCGGCTGCAAGGAGGTTTTGAGAACGGCGCCGGATGAAAAGGCAGCCGCGTGATCGTGGGACGAGAACTGGTGGAGCCGAGGGGGATCGAACCCCTGACCTCGTCATTGCGAACGACGCGCTCTCCCAGCTGAGCTACGGCCCCGTTCCAGTGTCGTCGGCGGGCTATCCCGCGAAGAGCGGGCCTGTTAGCGAAAAGCCCGCCTGGTTGGAAGTGCAAAATTGGCGGCCGGCACGCGGGCAGGCCGCCGCGAGCGCCCCTTATTCTTCTTCCGGCAGAGGCTGGACAACGGGCGTGGAAACCTCGTTTTCGTCCACATCCGTCACCGGGATCACCGCACCCGTTTCAGGATCGGGCACACCTTCGATCAGCGGCCCGTCCGGCTGATCCGCCAAAGCCGCGCCCACGCTTGGCGCATAACTGCCGTGAAGCGCCACATAGCCAGGCTGCGAAGCGCCATAACGCGCGCCATATTTCGCATCCCAAGCCGCGGATTCCGTGCGATATTTCTCATATTCGCGGAAAAAGCCTTCGAACACGGTTTCATATCGCGTCAGGCTGGCCGCGGCGAATTCGTGCACATCGAGGCCCGGCGTGGTGAGGGAATCATTGGCCACGGCCAGGGCGGCATTGCAGAAATCACCACGGGCGGCAGGCAGGGCGAAATAGTTATAGACCTGCGTCATATGCTCTTCCCGGGCCTTTACCCCGGCCGAACGCCCGCCCGTTTCCTTGCGATACCGCCTGTCCAGTTCGGCATTTACCGAGGACAGTTCCTTCGCATGGTTTTTCAGGAAGGCGCCGTAAGCATCGACGATCGGCTGGAATTGCGGATCCTGGCAATTCAGCGCGGCGACATTCCAGCCGGAGCGGAAATGCCACAAGGTTTCCAGCTGATCGAGCCCGCTGTTCACCGTGATCCGCGTGCCATCGGGGCCGAGAGGCGGAATGAACATGGAATAGGACGCGCCCTGCGGCGGGATCGGGCGATAAGGGATCGCTTCAACCGGCGGCGGGGGTGGAGGCGGCGGGGGTGGCGGCGGAGGTGGCGGAGGCGTGGCGCAGGCCGCCAGCATTGCCAGACCGCAAGCTGCGGCAGCATTCCTTGACCAGACTTTACCGTTCCAGAACATCAATTGCGGACCCCTCCTGAAGGCAATTGGTCGACATCTTGTCATACCCGCGATTGCCATCCGATGAAGCGCATTCCCTAACGCGCTGGGCGCACAAATAAAATGCCCGGAACGCAATGAAGCGTCCCGGGCACGATGAACCGAATCCGGTTTGCGATCAGTCGCGGGCAGCACCCATGAAGCGCAGCAGGAACAGGAACATGTTGATGAAGTCGAGATAGAGACTGAGCGCACCGAGCACGATGGCCTTGCCGGCCCATTCCGTGCCACGCACACCCCGATACTCATCCTTCAGCCGCTGCGTATCATAGGCTGTCAGGCCGGCGAAGATAAGCACGCCCAGGAAGCTGACCGCCCAGTAAAGCGCGGGCGACTGCAGGAAAATATTGATCAGGCTGGCGATGATAAGGCCGACCACGCCCATGATCAGGAAGCTGCCCATGCCGGACAGGTCCTTCTGCGTGGTGTAACCGAACAGGCTCAGCCCGGCGAAAGCGCCGGCGGTGGCGAAGAAGGTCGCTGCGATGGACGGGCCGGTATAGACGAGGAAAATCGTCGACAGCGACATACCCATCAGCACGGCAAAGCCCCAGAACATCATCTGGAGAGTGCCGGTGGCGAAGCGATTGGCGCCGAAGCTCATCGCGAAGACGATGCCCAGCGGGGCAAGCGCAACGATCCAGCGCAGCGGCGAGAAGAACATCGCCTCCGCCGTGCCGGTCACGAACATGCCAAGCGCGATGATGCCGCTCAGCAGGACGCCCGACGCCATGTAATTGTAAATCGAAAGCATGTGCTTGCGCAGGCCGGCGTCGAATACTTCGCCGGTGCGCGGCACCGAAGCACCTCTGAAGCTCTGCGACTCGCCAAGGCCCTGGCGGGTCGTACGCGGGTCGTTCCAGTCAGCCATTTGGTTCAAAACTCCGTTTGGGCAGCCTCACATTCCGGGCCGCTCGTCGCGCAATATCGGGTTTCAGCCCGGTTTTTTCAAGCAAAACCGGGCATGGAACCTTAACGGGCATTATCCCTTGCTTCGCGCTTCCTGCGCCATTTCCGCGCTGCGATCGCGGGCGGCCCGCAGGCAGGCTTCCATCAGCTTGCGCATCGCATCGCCATCGTCGAGCACATCCAGCCCGGCCTGGGTGGTGCCACCGGGGCTTGCCACCCGCCGCGCCAGTTCGCCCGGATTGTGCGGAGACTGGGACGCAAGGGCAGAGGCGCCTTCCACCATGGCCAGGGCCAGGCGCAGCGCCTTGTCCTTTTCCAGGCCGAGATCGGCAGCGCCAACCGCCAGCGAATCGATAAAGCGATAGACGAAGGCCGGGCCGGAACCGGCCAGCCCGGTCACCAGGTCGAATTCGCTTTCGTCGATCCATTCGGGCGTGCCCAGCGGCCTGAACAGGTCAAGAATGCCGTCCTTCCCGGCATCGTCCAGCCCGCCCGCGGCCAGCGCGAGCGGCGATTTGCCAAGCGCGACCGCCAGATTGGGCATGACCCGCACCACTCCGCCCGCAGTGGGAAAATGCGATTGCAGCACATCCACTTCCACACCCGCCAGGATCGAGAGGATCACGGTCCCCTGTCCCACAAGCGGCGTGACCGAAGGCGCGATATCGCCCAGCATCTGCGGCTTCACGCCGATCAGGATAGCGTCGTAATCGCCGCTTTCAGGAATCTGGGTGAGTGTTTCCACCCCTTCGCGCGGTTCGCGCAGACCGGGATCGGCAATGGTGAAACGGCTGGGCGGAGAACCTGCCGCCAGCCAGCCGTCGAGCATGGCCCCGGCCATATTGCCGCAGCCGACGAGAAGAATTTTATCATAAGCCATGACACGTCATGTGCCGAAGGCAGCCGCGCCTGTCCATGCCTGAACCGGGAGGAAAGCACCCGGCCCCTGCAAACTCAGGCCTCTCCGGCGGGATCCACCAGCGCTGCTTCCAGCGCGGCGCGCGGGCTCTTGTCCCCCCACAGCACGAACTGGAAAGCCGGATAGAACCGATCACATTCGGCAACCGCGCTTTCCACCGCCAATTGGCCTGTCGACAGGCCAAGCAAACCATCGCCCAGCATCAGGCCATGACGATAGAGCAGCACGCCGCCATGCGACCAGACTTCGAAATGGCCGAGCCAGAGCTGTTCGTTGATCAGGGACAGGAGTTCATACGCATCCTTGCGCTTGGCTTCGGACACGCGGATTTCGGGCAGGCAGATCAATTGCAGCACGCGATCTTCCTGCCGCCATATCCCGCGTAGCTGATATGTGGTCCAGCTGCCCTGAACCTCGCCGCAAACCTCGTCATCATTGACGAATTCGCAAGGCCAGCCGTGAGCTTCGAACAGCTGCGCCAGCATTTCCAGCGGCGCGGCATCTTCGCTCTCACCGAGTGGCTCTCGCCCGATTTCCATAGATGCATTCCCGTTATTCGCGATCCCGTGCATCACATGCGATGGAGCGGGGGCATGACGCAAACGGGCGGCAATGGGTTACTGGGCATAAACCATCTTGCCTGTTGGCAAGATGTGCAAAATTACCGGAAACGCCTCAATCGAGCGGGCTAACCTTCTCCCCTTCCGCACTGGTGAAGCGGAAGCTGTCGAGGCCCTTGCCCTTCAATTCACGCACAATTTCGTCCGCATCCTTGCTGCTGGGATAGGGGCCGGTAACGAGCCGGTTGGTCCGCCCCCAGGCCGCGACGAAGGGCTTGGCATCGTCCAGCAATCCGCCCGCCTCGCGCTTGAGCCGGCGCCAGTCGAACGCGAATGCGGAAACATTGCGGCCCGTGCCGACCTGCACCCAATGCCTGCTGGGTTCGGGCGGAGGCGGCGGAGGTGGCGGCGGCTTGGGCTTTTCGCGGACGGGCTCAAAAGTCGTGATATCGACCGCGCCCGCCGCCGGTTCAGGCCCCGATGCCGGAGTCGAAAAATCGGCAAAGGCTTCCGCCAGCGAGATTTCCTGGACCGGCGGCTGGGGAGCGGGCTGCACAGGTGCCGGTCGCGGAGCGGGTTGCGAAGCCGGCAATTCAGCCGCGCTGTCAACAATGGCGAAGGAAGGCCGCGCATTCTCTTGAGGCGGCGCAGGTTGCGGCGCTGGCGCAGCCGGCTGCTGCGCGGCGATTGGCGGCAATTCGCTCGTCCTCTCGCGCGGGCCCAGAGGTGCCCCGGATGGAGTCAGGCGGTCCTGCCGCGCCGGTTGCGCCATCGCAGGCGGCGGCGGGGCCGCTCCTGCCGCGGCCAGCACTTCCGGGGCATCCTTTCCGATATCCGCAGCGCGCGGAAAGCGGCCGAGATTGGCGGCCGCTGCCTGCTGGGCAGGCGTCAGACGCGGCATGAAACGCAGATAGGGGCCCAGACGGCCGGAAAGCGTTTCAGGCAACAGCGTTTCGGCAATCGACACCGCCTCGTCCGCCTTGCCCAGAATGGCGAGGGCGAAAGCGCGCGCACGATAGGCTGACAGATCCTGCCGCTGCAGCATTGGAAGCAAGGTCGCCTCCGACGCGGCCTGATCGCCGGAGATTGCCTGACTTATGGCAAGCCGGCGCAGAACGACGGGATCTTCCGCCTGAGACAATGCAATCCGGTACTGGGCCTGCGCATTGGCATTATCGCCCACGAGATCATAAGCGAGCCCGCGATCCGATGCGAATGGCGCCATCGCCCCGCCCGCCTGCTCTGCCTCGGCAAACAGGCGCAATGCAGAAGCCCCCTGCCCCTGCCGCGCCTGAGCCACGCCCATGCCAGCCTTTATCCGCGGATCCCGCGGCGCAATCGCTTCCGCACGGCTGAGGAAACCCATTGCCGCGTCGATATCGTCCAGCGCCAGAGAAGCGAGGCCGGCATCGATAAGCGCTTCGGATGATTGCGGATCCTGCGCCAACGCCCGCAAGGCATCGCCCAATTGCCGGGTCGCTTCGTTCGGCAATGCCTGGATCACCGGGCGCGAGATAGAATCCTGCGCCTGCAGCGCGGAAACCGGCACCAGCGCGGTCCCCATAATGGCGCAAGCCATCACGCGCCGCAGGCTGCGGCGAGAGAAATTATTCTGCGAACGTATCATGCCTGGGCCGCTAGCCAGCCGAGTGTGAACCTCGTGCGAATGGCGGTTTACTGATTATTCTGCCGACCGAGGAACCGCGGAATACGCAGAGAGGAATTGTCCTCCTCGTCCTCGTCATCATCCGCGGGCGGTCCGCTATTGCGGGAAAGATTGGCCATGCGTTCGAACAAGGTGCTGCCGCCGCTGGCGGATCCACCCTTCGCCCCGCTGGCGCCAGCGTCATCCCCACCGGACAGAATCTTGTTCCGCCGACCGGTGAAATGCGGCTGCACAGGCTTGTCCTGATCTGCAAGGCGGCTGGCATCGAGCAACAGCTCGTCACCCTTGCCGGCTGCATTTTCTTCCTCAGCCGCTTCAGTGGTCAGTTCCAGCGCACCTTCATCCTCTTCGGGCTGAAGGCCTTCCGGCTCGCGCTCCACATGGTTTGCCGCCAGCGAGCCGAAACCCGCCTGGGAAGCACCATCTTCCTCTTCACCGAATTCGTTTTCTTCGGGATCATAGGCTTCGGGTACGGCCGCGCTGTTTCCGGCAGCTGCTTCGTGGCCTTCATCCTCGCCAAAGCGTTGCGGCTGACTGAAATCGACGCCTTCGCTCTCGCCGCTATCTTCGGCCAGTTCCTCCGCCGTGGGCAGAGGCAGGACCGGCTTCTTCGGACCGCGCGGCGCAGCAAAGCTCTGCGGCTGCGGCGCGGCGGGCCGTTCAGCCGCTGCGTCCTGTTCTATGCCGGTGGCAACCACGGAGACACGGATCTTGCCGTCGAGATCCGGGTTGAATGCGGAACCCCAGATGATGTTCGCTTCGGGATCGACCAGTTCGCGAATGTGGTTCGCGGCTTCGTCCACCTCCAGCAGCTTCATATCCTCGCCGCCGATGATGGAGATGATCACGCCCTTGGCGCCCTGCATGGAAACGCCATCCAGGAGCGGGTTGGCAATAGCGCGTTCGGCCGCTTCCAGCGCGCGGTTTTCACCTTCGCCTTCGCCAGTGCCCATCATCGCCTTGCCCATTTCGCCCATCACGGAGCGGACATCGGCAAAGTCCAGATTGATCAGGCCCGGCATCACCATCAGGTCGGTGATCGAACGCACGCCCTGCTGCAGCACTTCGTCGGCCAGCTGGAACGCTTCCTTGAAGGTGGTTTCCGCCTTGGCAACCAGAAACAGGTTCTGGTTCGGAATGACGATCAGCGTGTCGACATGCTTCTGCAGTTCCTCGATGCCCGATTCCGCCGCGCGCATACGGCGCGTGCCTTCGAACAGGAACGGCTTGGTAACGACACCCACGGTCAGGATGCCGCGCGTCCGGGCGATCTCGGCGATCACCGGCGCAGCGCCCGTGCCCGTGCCGCCGCCCATGCCGGCGGCGATGAAGACCATGTTCACGCCTTCCAGCGCGCGCTCTATCTCGGCCACGGTTTCTTCCGCGGCGGCCCGGCCGACTTCGGGGCGCGATCCGGCGCCCAGCCCCTGGGTGATATCAGGCCCCAGCTGGATGCGGTGTTCGGCAACCGAATTGTTCAGCGCCTGCGCGTCCGTGTTGGAGACGATGAAATCGACGCCTTCGATCTCCGCCTCGATCATGTTCGCGATAGCATTGCCGCCGGCGCCGCCGACGCCGATCACCGTGATACGCGGGCGAAGTTCTTCAACCGATGGCGGGCCGATATTGATGCTCATTCCATGCTCTCCTTGGGGAGGCCTTGTTGTTAGTTCTTGGTGTACCGCTTGTGCCACAAAGCGAATCACCGGCGCAAAAGCTAAATAAAGCTATCCACAGCCATGCGCAGGGGCGCGTTCCCCCATGCCGGCATCAGAAATATTCCTTCATCGCCCCCCAGATGCGCTGCATCATGGCCACCCCGGCCAGGCGGGAGGTTGACTGGAAGCGGGAACCGACGGTGCGAATGTCCACCGGATCGGCAGCCGCATAGAGCACCAGACCGGCCAGTGTCGCGAAGCCGGGGACGGAATGTGCTTCCGGCAAGCCCTTCAGTTGCGGCGGCTGGCCAATACGAACCGGATTGCCCAGCGCAGCCTGCGTATAATCAGCCAGTCCGGCCATTTCCGCGCCGCCGCCTGTAAGTACGACCTGGCGCCCGCGTGCGCCACCATTTGTCGCACTGAAACCAAGCGTTTCCAGCGCCTTGCCGATCTGTCCGGTCAATTGGTCAAGTTCGCCCGTGATCACGCCGATCAGTTCGGAACGGGGAATGCGGTTCTTGTCATCCGCGCCGCGTGCAAAGGGGCCGGATTGATCATCCCCCGGCCCGTTCACGGGGATCATCTCCCGGTGGTCGGCCGGGCTGGCAATGGCCGATCCGTTGACGCATTTCAGACGTTCCGCCTGGAAACGGCGAATGCCGAAGGCGTTGGCCACGGCATCGGTGATATCGGCCGATCCGCGCGGGATCGCGGCCAAGCCCACCAGCATTCCGCCGGTATAGACGGATACATTGGTGACTTCGGCCCCGAGTTCCACCAGCGCAACGCCCAGATCCCGCTCTTCCGCGGTGAGACAGGCATAACCGGTGGCAAGGGGCGAGGCGACCACACCTTCCACTTCGAGATGGGCGTTCTGCACCGCTTCCGTGACATTGCGCATCGGCGCGCCGTCAGCCAGCATCACGTGAATATCGACGCCCAGCCGGTCCGCATGAAGCCCGCGGGGATTGTTCACGCCGTCCGCACCATCGAGGAAATAGCAGGCCGGGAGGGCGTGCAGAATCATGCGGCCATCCGGCTCTATGCTGTCGCGCGCGGCGACGAGCAGATGTTCGATATCCTCGTCCTCGATCCGGCGCCCGCCGATTTCGATCTCTACCGGCTGGATCTGGCTGGCAAGGCCGGCACCGGAACAGCCGATCCACACACTGGCCACGCTGGTCCCGGCCAGCCTTTCCGCCCGTTCGATCGCATCCCGCACGGCATAGGTGGCGGCCGCCATATCGGTGACATAGCCGCGCTTGATGCCCTGCGCCGCGCGATGGCCGCTGCCCAGCACGATCATTTCGCCGTTTTCGGAAAGACCGGCGATCATGGCGGAAATGCGAAAAGACCCGATATTGACCGCGCCGAATACGCGCGAAATGCGTGGCTGGCTGGCCATCAGATCCCCCCTTCCCTCATATCCAGCTCTTCCTGGGCCCGGCCCGGCACGCGCATATAGATGCGTTCGGGCGTGCGCATGTCGAACGCCACGACCTTGCCGCCCAGCAGGCGGTTCACCCCGTCCAGCCGGGCGAAGCTCATCAATGCGGTGGCGGCTTTCTGTTCGCCCTGCGGCAGGGCCAGTGCCTGCCCGGTCTTGAAAGTCAGGTTCCAGCGCCGATTACCCACCCATTCGGCACCCGTCACCTGCGGTTTCAACGCAGGGGCCGCATCCAGCAGCTTCGTCAACGCTTCCACTTGTTGCTGGGCGCCGGGGCCTGAAATCAGCAGCTTGCCCTTGGCATCTGCCTTGGAAACGGGTTCCAGTTCATGCCCGGTCGCGTCGATCAGGACCAGCCGATTGGGCTTTTCCAGCACGGCATGGGGTTCACGCTCCACAATATCGACCACGATCGTATCGGGCAGCTGGCGCGATACGCGGGCATCGTGAACCCAGTTGAGTTCCAGCAAAGAAGCCCGGATCTGATCCAGATCGACCAACGGCATGGCCTGATCCTGCTCGCCCAGAACCCGCTCATAAACCTTGAGCTTGTTCATCCGTTCCGCCCCGCGCACTTCAACGCGGCGCACTTCGTAACCGGCATCAGCGGCATAAAGCGCGAATTGCCGCCCGGCGAGATCCGTCAGCCCGGCCAGGCTGGCAATCACCCATGCGCCCAGCAGCAGCAGCCCCAGGATCACCGCAAGGAAGAACTTGTGCAATTGCTCCTCTGTAAAGGGGAGCACGCGCATCAACGCATCGATCAGCGAATTGGTCTGCGCCCGCGCCTTGCGCACCTTGGTCTTGTTGCCCTGCGCCCGCGCCTGCCGGCGCACGGTCTTCGCCCCCCGGCGGATCGTCTGCGCCATCAGCCGGCCTTCCCGGATTCAGGGGGCAATTTGCCAAAGAAAGTCAGCGCATCGGCAATGATGATCTCCACCAGATCGGCATAATCGATGCCGCAATGGCGCGCCTGTTCGGGCACGAGGCTGAGCGGCGTCATCCCCGGCTGGGTATTGGTTTCCAGCAGGAACAGCCCGTCTTCGCCCCGTTCATCATCCCAGCGGAAATCGGACCGGCTGGTGCCGCGGCAGCCCAGCAGGCGGTGCGCCTTCAGCGCATAATCGAGGCACAATTTCTCGATCTCCGGCGGGATCTTCGCCGGGCAGACATGTTCGGTCATGCCATCGGTATATTTGGCGTCGAAATCGTAGAAGCCGCTTTTCGGCACCAGCTCCGTCACCATCAGCGCCCGGTCGCCCAGCACGGCCGTGGTCAGTTCCCGCCCGCGAATATAGGGTTCGGCCAGCAGGCTGGAAAATTCCTGCCACGGTCCGCGCGCATCGCGGCGGATTGGATTGCCGTAATTGCTTTCTTCCGTGACGATGGCGACGCCGACGGACGATCCTTCGTTCACGGGCTTGAGCACATAGGGGCGCGCCAGCGGGTCGCCCTCGTACAAATCCTCGCTACGCACGATCCGTCCGCCCGGCATGGGCACGCCATGCGGCACCAGCGCGTGCTTGGTCAGTTCCTTGTCGATCGCGATCACGGAAGTGGCGAGGCCGGAATGGGTATAGGGAATGCCCATCAGGTCCATCATGCCCTGCACCGTCCCGTCTTCGCCCGGAACGCCATGCAGCGCGTTGAACACCACGTCCGGCGCGGCTTCGGCCAGGCGGGCTGCAATATCGCGGCCCATGTCGATCCGGGTAACGCGATGCCCCTTGATTTCCAGCGCATCGGCCACGCCCTTCCCGCTCATCAGCGAGACTTCGCGTTCATTGGCCCAGCCGCCCATCAGGACAGCAACATGCAGTTTGGGGAGTTTCACGCTCATGGCCGGCCCACCCGCTTGATTTCCCATTCCAGGTTCACGCCCTGGCTTTCCGACACGCGGCGGCGCACTTCCTCGCCCAGGCCTTCAATATCGCTGCTGGTCGCATCGCCGGTATTTATCAGGAAATTGGCGTGCTTTTCACTCACTTGCGCGCCGCCCATCTTCAATCCGCGGCATCCCGCCGCATCGACCAGCCGCCACGCCTTGTCCCCTTCCGGGTTCTTGAAGGTGGAACCGCCGGTCTTGCTGCGCAGAGGCTGCGTTTCCTCGCGCGCATGGGCGATGCGGTCCATCTCCGCACCGATTTCCGCCGGATCGCCGGGCGTGCCCTTGAACCGGGCGGACACCACGATCGCCCCGTCGGGCAGGCGCGAATGGCGATAGCTGTATTCCAGATCGGCCGCCGGGATGTTCACGCATTCACCATTGGGCAGCACGACCACGCAATCCAGCAATATATCCGCCACTTCGCGGCCATAGGCGCCGCCATTCATGCGAACGAAGCCGCCCACCGTGCCCGGTATGCCGCGCAGGAATTCCAGCCCGGCAATGCCCGCATCGCGCGCGGTGGAGGCGACGAGAATGCCGCTGGCGCCGCCGCCGCATTCCAGCACATTATCCCGCTGCACCTCGACCGTGGCAAAGGGCTTGCCCAGCCGCACGACAACGCCGGGAATGCCGCCATCGCGGACAATCAGGTTGGAACCCAGGCCCAGCGCCATCACCGGCGTGCCTTCTTCCTGGCGGGAAAGGAAGGCAATCAGATCGTCCAGATCGGCCGGTTCGAACAGCCAGTCCGCCGGGCCGCCGCTCTTGAACCAGACCAGCCTGTCCAGCGGGGCGTTGCGGGTCAGCTTGCCGCGCACTTCGGCGGCGACAACACCGGCATTGCTGCTTTCATCGCCGGCACCGGGGGCATTGCCTTCCCCCGGCAGGAATTCATCGGCCTGGTTCATGCCGCGCCCCCGGCCCGACCGGGTGCGGAGGCGCTCATATGCGCTTCGATATTCGCGGCCAGTTCCGCCGCCCATTTCGTGATGTCGCCCGCGCCGAGGCAGACAACCATATCGCCATCGGCAATAACGCCCGCCAGCCGTTCCGCCAGATCGTCCGGTCCGGAAACTTCGGCGGCAAAGCGGTGGCCGCGATCCTTGAGGCCGGCAACAAGAGCGGCCGCATCTACCCCCGCGATCGGATCTTCCCCGGCGGCATAGACCGGCGCGACATAGACCATGTCCGCATCGTTGAAGGCGGATTGGAAATCGCCCAGCAAGTCGCGCAGCCTGGTGTAGCGATGCGGCTGGGCAACGGCGATCACGCGGCCGCGCGCGGCCTCCCGCGCGGCGGAAAGCACGGCGCGGATTTCCACCGGGTGATGGCCGTAATCGTCGATAATGGTCGCCCCGGCCACTTCGCCCACACGGGTAAAGCGCCGCCGCACGCCGCCGAACCGGGCGAAGCCGGAACGGATCGTATCGTCGGGACAGCCAAGCTCCACCGCCACGGCAATCGCCGCCAGTGCATTCTGCACATTGTGGCGGCCCGGCATGGGCAAGGCGATATCGGCAATGCGATGCTGTTTCCCGTCACGATCCGTATGCAGCGCATCGAACAGATTGCCGCCTTCATGCGGCCGGACATTTTCCGCCCGCCAATCGGCCTGCGCCGAAAAGCCATAAGTGATCACGCGCCGGTCCCGCACGCGCGCGATGACTTTCTGCACTTCGGGATGATCGATGCACAGCACCGCCGCGCCATAGAAGGGCACGTTCTCGATGAATTCGACGAAGGCTTCCTTCACCGCGTCGAAACTGCCGTAATGATCGAGATGTTCGGGATCGATATTGGTCACGACCGCGAAAGTGCCATCCAGCCGCAGGAAGCTGCCGTCGCTTTCATCGGCTTCCACCACCATCCACTCGCTATCGCCGAGCCGGGCGTTGGAACCGTAGCTTTCGATGATCCCGCCATTGATGACCGTGGGATCCACCCCGCCCGCATCCAGCAGCGCGGCGACCATGCTGGTCGTGGTCGTCTTGCCGTGCGTTCCGGCAACGGCGACGGTGCGTTTCAGCCGCATCAATTCGGCCAGCATTTCCGCCCGGCGCACCACGGGAATGCGCGCTTCCAGCGCGGCGGCGACTTCGGGATTATCCCGCTTCACCGCAGTGGAAGTGACAACCACAGCCGCATCGCCGAGATTTTCCGCACGGTGCCCGATGGCGACCTTGATCCCGCGCGAACGCAGCCGTTCCACGCTGGCACCTTCCGCAATGTCCGACCCCTGCACTTCATAGCCGAGATTGTTCATCACCTCGGCAATGCCGGACATGCCGATGCCGCCAATGCCGACGAAATGGATCGTGCCGATATCGGTGCCGACGCCCTTCATGCCGCGGCCCCCTGCGCGGCATTGCCCAGTTCCGCCTTGCTGTCCGCGCCGACGCGGATCACGTCCTGGATCGGCTCCCCACCGAAACTCTCGACCAGATCCGCCAGCTTTTCAGCCGCATCGGGCCGCCCGCAATTCCACGCCGCATGGGCCGCCGTGGCCAGTGTTTCAGGATGCTGGGCCATGGCCTGGATCTGCTTGGCCAGTTCCTTGGCGGTGAAGCGTTCCTGCCGGATGGAGCGGGCCCCGCCCGCCTTCACCATTTCGCGCGTATTCGCGGCCTGGTGATCATCCGTGGCAATGGGCAGCGGCACCAGTATCGCCGGGCGGCCCACCGCCGTCAGTTCGGCAATGGTGGATGCGCCGGCGCGGCCGATGAACAGATGCGCATCACCCAGCCGGACATGCATATCCTGGAAATAGCTGCCCAGCTCGGCAGGAATATCGTGATTGGCATAGCGGGCGCGCACTGCCTCCAGATCTTCCGGGCGGCATTGCTGCGTCACCTGCAAGCGGCTGCGCAAGGCAGGCTGCAACATCGCCAGCCCATCAGGCACGATTTCGGACAGGACGCGCGCCCCCTGGCTGCCGCCGGTCACCAGCACGCGCAGCAATCCATCCGCGGTGAAAGCGGGGAAAGGTTCGTTGCGCAGCGCCAGCACTTCCGCCCGCACGGGATTGCCCACCACATGCGTCTTGGCCAGGAAAGCGGGCTTCAGCCGGTCCACCTCTTCATAAGCGGTGGCGATTGCATCCACGCGGCCAGCCAGCAGGCGGTTGACCCGGCCCAGCACGGCATTCTGTTCATGGATGACGGAGGGCACGCCGGCAGAACGCGCGGCCAACAGGGCAGGCAGGGCCGGATAGCCGCCGAAACCGACCACGGCGGTCGGCTGGAAGCTCTCATACAGCCGCCTGGCCATGGCCCGCCCCTTCAGCACGGCGGAAATCGCGGTCGGCCAGCGCAGCGGGTTCTTGCCGAACCGCCCGGCTGGCAGGACATGGGCAGGCAGGAAATCGGGCTTGCCGGGAATGGCGGCGCCCCGTTCATCCGTGATCAGCGCGACATGGTGGCCGCGCTGCACCAGTTCCTGCGCCAGCGCGAAGGCCGGCGTCAGATGGCCGCCTGTCCCACCCGCGGCGAGGACGAAATGGCGTGATACCGTGTTCATTGCCCGGCCTCCTTCTCCAGGGCGTTGCGAAGATCGAACTTCTCACGCTGAAGATACGGATTACGCCGCGTGATCGCCAGCAGCAGGCCGATGGCGAAACATTGGGCAATGGTGGAAGACCCGCCATAGCTGATCAGCGGCAGGGTCGTGCCCTTGGATGGGAAGAGTTGCAGATTGACCATGATATTGATGAAGGCCTGCCCGCCGAAAAGGGCGGTAAGACCGGCTGCGGATAGGATGATGAACAGATTGTCCTCGCTCAGCAGGCGCACGAAAATGCGCAGCACAATGGCGAGATAGAGAACCACGATCAGACCGCAAACCAGCAGGCCGAATTCCTCCCCGATTACGGAGAAAATATAGTCGGTATGCGCTTCGGGCAGACGCATCTTCTGCGTGCCGAGCCACAAACCGCTGCCCGTCCAGCCACCGGCCAGCAATGTGCGGCTGGCCAGATCCACCTGGTCGAATGCGGTGCCCCCGCCAAGGAAGGAATCGATACGGTGGCGGGCATTGTCATAGAACATATAGGCCAGGGCGATGCACGCCGTGCCGCCGCCCACCAGGATCGCGATGCGTTGCAGCGGCAGCCCCGCCAGCATGGCCAGCACGAACCACACGCCGGCAAACAGGATCGCCTCCCCCAGATTGGGCTGCATCATCAGCAACGTGATAATGGCCGCCAGCAGTGCCACGCTGATCGGGATGACCGGCAGTTCCGGATCGCGCACCCGCCAGGACAGGATCCATGCGCAGAGCACGGCAAAGGCCGGTTTCAGGAATTCGCTGGGCTGGAAGGACATGCCGATATTGATCCAGCGCCGCGCGCCATTCACCTCCGTACCGATTATCGGCACGAGGCATAATGCCAGGAACATGGCGGCAGCCAGAAGTATGCCGCCCCGGCGGACCCATTCACGCGGCATCAGCGAAGTGACGAACAGAACCATCAGGCCCAGCAACTGGAACCGCAGGTGCAGCCAGAAGAAATATAGATCGGGCAGAGTCCCGGCGGCACCCGAAAGGCGGCGCGCACTGGCCGGGGAAGAAGCCGCGACGGCGACCGATCCGATCGCCATCAGCAGCAGCACCAGCGACAGGAGGACGCGGTCAATCTCCCGCCACCAGATCTGCAGGCGGCGCTTGCGCGTATTGGGGAACTGCGCGCCTCGCTGGCGCAGGTCACCCTGGCGCGAGACATAGGGGCGCGCCAGGGTCATGAAGCGGTTCCGGCCATTGGAACCGGGCAATCCGCACCGGGCTGCCCGGTAATGCCGGCCACGAGCCGGCGGAAACATTCACCCCGCGTTTCATAATCGCGAAACTGGTCGAAACTGGCGCATGCGGGGGAGAACAGCACGACATCGCCGGGCCGGGATGCCTCATTCGCACGGCGCACTGCCTCGCTCAGCATTTCGCAGCGTTCCACCGGCATCTGGCCTTCCAATATGCTGGCAAAGCGCGGCCCTGCTTCCCCTATCGTATAGGCGCAGGCGATATTGCCGAAAGCCGGGGCGCATTCGTCCAGATCGTCCGCCTTGGGCAGGCCGCCGCAGATCCAGTGCACGCGCCGTTCCGGATCCGGGGGAAAGGCGGCCAGCGCCGGCGCGGTGGAGGCCGGATTGGTCGCCTTGCTGTCATTCACATAAAGAACGCCGTCAAATTCGCCGAGCCGTTCCATCCTGTGGGGCAAGCCGCGAAAACTGGCGAGGCCGGCCAGCAATTGATCCCGCCCCATCCCCAGTTCCAGCACCAATGCCGCGGCGATCGCGGCATTCTGCAGATTATGGGGACCTTGCAGCGAAGGCCAATCGGCCTGGTGATCGCGCAGGCCTTCAAGATCGGCGCAGATCGCACGTTCCGCCCCGCGCCGCTGGGCTTCCGCCTGCTGCACCACGCAAGTTGCCGGATCGGCACAACCGAAAACGGCGAACTGCCCGGCACCCTGCATGGCAAACAGGCGCGCCTTGGAAGCGGCATAGGCTTCAAAACCATCATAACGGTCCAGATGGTCAGGCGTGATATTGGTCAGTGCCGCCGCTTCGCAAGCCAGAGAACGGGTCAGATCGATCTGGTAACTGGAAAGTTCCAGCACATAGGCGCCGCCTTCGGCCAGTGGCTCTTCCGCCAGGATGGGCAGGCCGATATTGCCGCCCATGCGGGCCGGGACGCCCGCCTGTTCCAGCAGGTGCCGGACAAGCGCGGTCGTGGTCGATTTTCCATTGGTGCCGGTAATGCCGATCACCTTGTGCGGCGGCAGTTCAGGCCGCGCCATGGCGAACAGCTCGATATCGCCGATCAGCGGCACACCCGCTTCACGGGCACGTTCCACGATGGGATGGGTATTCAGCGGCACACCGGGCGAAAGCACGATGCCATCCATGCCCAAAAGATCCACCGCCAGCGGATCGGCGAATTCCACCCTCCCGGCCAGTTCCTCGCGCGGGCTTTCACGCCGGTCCCACGCCGTCACCGCGGCGCCGCTTGCCAGCAGTGTTTCCACCACCGCCATCCCGGACCGGGCGAGGCCAAGCACGAAGTAGCGCTTGCCGGAAAAGGCGGAGGCAGTGATCATCTGAGCTTCAGCGTAGCCAGACCAAGCACGGCAAGGACGATGGCGATGATCCAGAAACGGATCACCACGGTCGATTCCTTCCAGCCGAGCTGTTCGAAATGATGGTGGATCGGCGCCATGCGAAAAATCCGCTTGCCCGTCCGCTTGAACCAGAAGACCTGGATTATGACGCTGGCGGTTTCCATCACGAACAGGCCGCCAATGATCAGCAGGACGATTTCGTGATGCGACGCGACGGCAATCGCGCCCAGCGCACCGCCCAGGGCCAGGCTGCCCGTATCGCCCATGAAGACAGCGGCCGGCGGCGCGTTGAACCACAGGAAGGCAAGACCCGCCCCCATGATTCCGGCGCAGAAGATCGCCAGTTCACCGGCCCCCTCTACATAGGGAATGCCGAGATAGGCCGTGAAGTCCACGCGCCCGACCAGGTAGCAGATGATGGCAAAGGCGCCCGCCGCGATCACCACGGGCATGGTGGCCAGCCCGTCCAGCCCATCAGTCAGGTTCACCGCATTGCCGAAGCCGACGATCACCGTTGCGGCAAAGACATAATAGAACGGCCCCAGCGGCACGGAACGGCCGGAGAAGAAAGGCACATAGAGATCGGTGCTGATCTGCCCAACGATGATCCAGGCAGCGATGCCCGCAACGATGAATTCCAGCAGAAGGCGGACCTTGCCGGAAACGCCCTTGTGGCTTTTCTTGGTCACCTTGTCGAAATCATCGAGAAATCCGATCAGGCCGAAACCCGCCGTCACTGCCAGGCAGGCCCAGACCAGCGGGCTGTAGGGATCCATCCACAGCAGCATGGAAATGACCAGCGCGATCAGGATCATCAGCCCGCCCATGGTGGGCGTGCCGACTTTGGCCAGATGGGTTTTCGGCCCGTCTTCCCGGATCGGTTGCCCCTTGCCCTGCCGGACGCGCAGCATGTTGATGAAACGCGGCCCGATCAGCAGGCCAAGCACCATCGCCGTGAGCAAGGTCGCCCCTGCACGGAAAGTCTGATAGCGAACGAGATTGAACAGACCTTCGAATTCAAGCCATTGTGCGAGCAGATAAAGCACTGGCGATCAGCCTTCCCTTGCGGCGAAATGGGCCACGAGCCTGCCCAGTCCGACAGAATTCGATCCTTTCACGAGCACCGCGTCGCCTCCGGCGAGACCGAATTCTTCCAGCGCGGCGATCGCTTCGCCCGGTCCTTCGCAATGGGCAAAGCGAATCGCCTTGCCAAGCGAGGGGTGGATCGGTTTCCCCAGTTCCCGTGCAAGAGGCAGCATCTCTTCGCCAACCAGAATGGCGTAATCGACATCTGCCCCGGATAGCGGTTCGGACAATTGGGCATGAAAAGCGGGCGCGAAATCGCCAAGTTCCTTCATCGAGCCGAGTACCGCGATCCGCCGCGTTGCGGGCGTGGCACCGAGTTGCGACAGAGTGGCGCGCATCGATGCCGGGTTGGCGTTGTAACTTTCGTCGATGAACAGCGCATGTCCGCCGGGCACGGTGATGCGATGGCGGGCGCCGCGACCCTTCAACCCACCCATTTCGGCCAGCGCCAGGCCCGCAGCGCCCAGATCTCCGCCCGCCGCATGAACGGCGGCCATGACGCAGAGCGAATTGGTGATCCAGTGTTCGCCCGGTTCGGCCACGGAATAGCACAGCCGCTGGTCTTCCAGCGCGGCAGTCACCAGCGAACCGCCATTGGCGGCGGGAATGGCATCCAGCAGGCGGACCTGCGCATGATCGGCGCGGCCGAAGGAAAGCACCTTCGCCCCGCGTGCTTCCGCCGCTGCGCGCAAGCGTTCATAATGGGGGCTGTCGGCCGGGATCACCGCCGTGCCGCCCGGTTCAAGCCCCTGGAATATCTCCGCCTTGGCATCGGCAATCGCCTCTTCACTGCCAAGATTTTCGATATGGGCCGGGGCGATGGTGGTGATGACCGCGACATGCGGGCGGACCTGCGCGGTCAGGCCGGAAATTTCGCCGGCATGGTTCATGCCCATTTCGAACACGCCATAGCCGCTGCGGGGCGCCATGCGCGCCAGGCTGAGCGGAACGCCGACATGATTGTTGTAACTGCGCACGGAACGATGCGCCCCGCCCCGGCTGGTGCGCTCCAGCGCGGCGAAAATCGCTTCCTTCACCCCCGTCTTGCCGACCGATCCGGTAACGCCGATGATCCGGGCAGCAGCCCGTTTCCGCGCGGCCTTGGCCAGAAGCTCAAGCGCGACTGATGTATCCTTGACCAGAACATGCGGCTGCTCGATCGGGCGGTCCACCAGGGCCGCCGCCGCCCCATTGGCGAATGCCTTGTCGAGAAAGCGGTGCCCGTCCGTCGTCTCTCCGCAAAGAGCGATGAAGAGATCGCCGGCGCGCACATCGCGCGAATCCATTTCGACCCCGGACACCTGGAAATCGCCACTGGCTGTCCCGCCAGTGGCCGCCGCGATTTCACCTGCGTCCCACAGGGCCAGCCGCTTGATGTCCTGGCCCGTCTTCGGCCAGCGCAATGTCTTGCGCAGCGCATTCATCCGTTCGCTCCTGCCAGTTCGGCCGCGCATTCGCGGGCCACTGCAACATCGTCAAAGGGCAGCACGCGCATCGTGTCGCCCGCTCCGACGATCTGCCCCTGTTCGTGCCCCTTTCCGGCAATGAGCACGATATCTTCGCCGCCAGCCTCTTCTATGGCCGCCCGGATGGCTGCCCGCCGGTCAGCAACCTCCCGCGCACCCGGTGCCCCTTCCAGCACCTGCGCGCGAATGGCCGCCGGCTCCTCTCCCCGAGGATTGTCATCCGTGACAATCACCAGTTCGGACTTCTCCACGGCAATGGCGCCCATCGGCGCGCGCTTGCCCTTGTCGCGATCGCCGCCCGCACCGAAAACGGTGATCAGCCGCCCCGCAACATGCGGGCGCAGCGCATCCATCACCGCGCCCAGCGCATCGGGCGTGTGGGCGTAATCGACATATATGGGTGCGCCGGTCCTGCTGATGGCCGCACGTTCCAACCGGCCGCGCACCGGCTGCAGGCGCGACAATGCATCGAACACCGCCCCCGCTTCGCCGCCCGTGGCCAGAACCAGCCCGGCGGCGACCAGCGCGTTTTCGGCCTGATAGGCACCGATCAGCGAAAGGCGGACATTGCGTTCCGCACCTTCATATTCGATGCGAAGATCCTGCCCCAATTGCCCGGCTTCACGGCCAAGCAGGCGGATTGTTTCACCCGCTTCGCCAACAGTCATCAGTATCAGGCCGCGCCGCTGCGCCACTTCGCAGGCACGGGCGGACCATGGATCGTCGGCCCAGATCACCGCCGTTCCATCATCCTGAACGACTTCGGAGAACAGCCGCATCTTGGCGGCAAAATAATCCTCCATATCGGCATGATAATCCAGATGGTCGCGGCTGAGATTGGTGAAGCCGCCCGCCGCCACCGGCAGACCTTCATTGCGATATTGAGAGAGGCCGTGGCTCGACGCCTCATATGCGACATGGGTCACCCCCTCGCGCGCCAGCCCCGCCATGTTGGAAAGGAAGGTCACGATATCGGGCGTGGTCAGCCCGGTCGAAACGCTCTCGTCCGGCGTGGTGACACCCAGCGTACCGATAGAAGCAGCGCGATGCCCGCAGATCCGCCAGATCTGGCGCACCATCTCCACTGTCGATGTCTTGCCATTGGTGCCGGTCACGCCGACAATCGTTGCTGGCACCGGGCGGAAGAATTGCGCGGCCAGCCGGGCAAAGGCCCGCCGCGGCAAATCATCGGCGATATGGACGGCACCATCGACGCGCACTTCCGGCCGGGCAACCACTGCTATCGCGCCAGCGGCGATCGCGGCGGGGATGAAATCCTCCCCATTCACGGCCGCGCCCTGGAAGGCACCGAATATTGTGCCCGGGGCAATTTTGCGATGATCGATGGCGAAGCCGGTCACTGCCCGGTCGCCATCCTCCCCCGGATTGCATGGCGGCAGGCCCGCCGCTTCGATCAGCCGTGCCAGCTTCATTCCCTTGCCTTCCCTGCCAGCGGCACCAGCGGTTCCAGATCGGTCAGGTCGATATCGCGCGTATCGTCCGGCAGCACGCCCAGCAGCGGGCCGATGCGCGGAACCAGCCGCCCGACAATCGGTGCCGCGTTCCAGGCCGCCGTGCGTTGATAGGAACTGGCAATTGTGCCCTTGGGCTCGTCCAGCATGGCGATCACGACATAGCGCGGCTTGTCCATCGGGAAGGCGGCGGCGAAAGTGGAGATCAGCGATGTCCGCGCATAGCCGCCATCGCTGGCCTTTTCCGCACTGCCCGTCTTGCCGCCCACGCGGAAACCGGCGGCGTCCGCGCTCCTGCCCGTGCCGTAAACCACGATCATGCGCAGCAATTGGTTCATCCGCGCGCTGGTGGAAGATTTGAACACGCGGCGACCGCGCGGCGCCTCGCCCGGGCCCAGCTTGTGCAGAGTGGCCGGACGCCAGATCCCGCCATTGACCATCGCGGCATAGGCGCTGGCGAGATGCAGCGGAGTGACGGCAATACCGTGGCCATAGCCGACCGTCATCGCCCGCAGACGCTTCCACTTGCCCTTTTCATAGATCGGATAGCCGCGCGCGGGCAGTTCGATATAGGGCCGTTCCTCCATTCCCAGATCGCGCATCACCCGTTGCAGACGGTCCGCGCCCAGTTCGTCCACCACCTTGGCGGTCACGATATTGGAAGAATGGATCAGCCCCTGCGGCACGTTCAGCGTCGGCGCGATGGTGTGGCTGTCGCGTATGGGAAAGCCGTCGACACGCATCGGCTTGTCGGCTTCGAAGCGCTTGGAAAGATCGGTCACCGCGCCATGATCGATCGCGGCAGCCACTGTCAGCGGCTTGAAGGTGGAACCCAGTTCATAGACCTGGTTCGTCACCCGGTTGAACATGTTGGCTTCGCCTTCGGCGTCGATCTTGTTGGGATCGAATTCCGGCAAAGAGGCCAGCGCCAACACTTCGCCCGTATCCACGTCCAGCACGAGGCCCGCCGCGCCGACCGCATCGACCGACAGCATCCCCCGCCGCAATTCGTCTTCCAGCGCGCCCTGCACGCGGACATCGATGGACAGGGCCGCCGGATGCGCACGCTGGGCCGGATCGGTCAATTGCTTGTCCAGCACCGCTTCCATGCCGACGCGGCCGTGCCCATCGGCCGCGACATAGCCCAGAACATGGGCGCCCAGGCTGCCCTGCGGATAATGCCGATCCGTTTCGCGCGGCATCTCCAGCGCAAGTTCGCCAATGGCATAGACCTTGTTGGCATCTTCCGGCAGCACGCGGCGCCGCAGATAGCCTGCTTTGCCCGAGGCGAGCTTTTCGGCAATTTCCGCCTGGTCCAGATCGGGGAAAATCGCCTTGAGTTCTGCCGCCACTTCCTGCGCACTGCGCACCAGCGGAGGGCCGCTGTCACCCAGCGCGGAGGGGTTGTACCACAACGCATAAGCAGGAAAGGCACGCGCGAGCGGCGTGCCATTGCGATCGGTGATTTCGCCGCGCGGGGGCAGCAGCGCTTCTGCCATGCTGCGTTCGGTTGGCGCAGGCTGAACGAAGCCGAGCCATGCAATGCGCATCAGCGCCGCCCCGGCGAGAAGCAGAAAGGCCAGCCCGACCAGCAATGTGCGCAATTGCGCGATCAGCAGGCTGCGCCGCCGGATATTGACCAGCCTGATGCGGCCCGCCGGGATCGGTCGCGGCGCTGCCAGCGTGGTCACGGCACATCGCTCCGGATGACCGCGCCCAGCTGGATACGCATCGGCCCGCCGGAAAGATCACCGCCGCGGGCCTTCACCTTCTCAGGCTCCAGCAAGGCTTCGCTCATCGGCTTGCCGGTGAGCGGAGAAACCAGTTTCGGGAAATCGGGCGTGCCATCCTGCGCGGCAGTTCCGGCCACGCGGATAGGGGCCGGCGCATCGGCGGAACGCGGGCTGCCGAGACTTGCCAATTGCCGTTCATTTTCCACGAACTGGCCCGCCGTCGGCGCGGTATAGCCGAAATCGACACGGTTCCAGGCCGCCAGCTGCAATTGGTTGGCGCGTGTTTCAAATTCGGTTTCCAGCATGTTTTTCTGCTGTTCCAGCGAAACGATCTGCCTTTCGGCGCGCACCACTTCGCTGTGCACCGCGTTTACCTTGAGAAGGAGCAGGACATAGAGCGCCGTGCAGATCGTGAGAACTGCGATCCAGCCGACACGGCGAATGCGGCTTTGCGGTGTCATGCGGCCTCCCTTGCCGGTGCGACGGTTCGTGTGGCGGCGCGCAATGTGGAAGAACGCGCCCTGGGGTTGCGAAGCACTTCCGCCTCGGACGGGCGGATCGCTTTTGAAAGCCGGGTGAATGTCGGGGCATTTTCCTGCGGCACGTCCGGCAGGTGCCGGCTGACCCGCCCCGTTGCGCCCGCCGCTTCTTTCAGGAAGCGTTTGACGATCCGGTCTTCCAGGCTGTGGAAGCTGACCACGGCCAGCCGCCCACCTTCACGAAGCAGGTGTTCCGCGGCGGAAAGCCCGGATGCCAGCTCGTCCAGCTCGCCATTCACATGGAGGCGGATCGCCTGGAACGTGCGCGTTGCGGGATCCTTCGGCGCGCCGGGACGATGGCCGAGCGCCTTGCGCACGACCTGGGCGAGCTGGCCGGTCGTGGTCAGCGGCCGCGCCGCAACGATGGCGCGGGCGACGCGGCGGCTCTGCCGTTCCTCGCCATAGCGATAGATAACGTCGGCAATCTCCGCCTCGTCCGCCCCGTTCACGAAATCGGCGGCATTCGGCCCGCTCTGCTCCATCGTCATGTCCAGCGGACCTTCGCTGGAAAAGGCAAAGCCCCGTTCCGGCTGGTCGAGCTGCATGGAGGAAACGCCGATATCCATGGTCACGCCGTCCACCTGCGCGACCCCGGCCTCCGCCATTGCAGAAAACATTTCCGAAAAACGGCGGGGATGGAGGACAAGACGCGGCGGGTTCTCACGCGTTTCAGGCCATTCGCGGCCAGCCGCAATCGCATCGGGATCACGATCGAAAGCATGAACCGTGGCGCCCGCATCCAGCAAGGCGCGCGTATAACCGCCGGCACCGAAAGTGGCGTCCACCATCACGTCGCCCGGCTGCGGCGCCAGCGCGTCGATCACTTCATCCAGCAGGACAGGAATATGCGGGGCGCCGGTCATTTGCGCTTCGCCTTGGCCGCGGCATCATCTGCCAGCTTGCGGCAAACGGCCTGCTGCCCTTCCCAGCCCGCGCTCATCGCATAGAGCTGGTCCGGATCCCACAGGGTGAAGAACTGCCCGCCGCCCAGGAAGCAGATCCCGGCATCCAGCGCGGCAAGATCGGCAAGGTGATCGGGCAGGATGAAACGCCCGCTGGCATCGAAGGGGATTTCCGAAAAGGTCCACAATTGCGTGGCGCGCATTTCGCGGTCGAAATCCTGATCGCGGCGCAATGCCGCCTCTTCCTCGCGGTCGAGCTGCGCTTCGAAAGTGTCGGTGCGGGCAAGGCCGAAACCGACCAGGCAGTTCCAACGATCATGCTTGGCCAGGCACAGCGTGCGGGGATCATCCTCGGTCGGGGCGATCGCCTTGCGGAACGAAGGAGGCAGCACATAGCGACCCTTTTCGCCGCGAAGCGAAAAGCCCTGACCGCTATATCCTGATGGCCGCTGCGCCACGTTTCTCCCTGCCCCCGCTGGCGTTGCTGATCACGGCACAACAGTTTCCCCGTTCGGGCGCGCGTCATCCGCGGCCCGCTCACACCCATTGAGGGAAGCGAAATGGACTTATTGACCGATGGTCCCGTTCTTTAACGCGGCTCGGCACGGGAGAAAAGGGGAAATTGCGGGCGAATTCGGAATCTTACGTTCCGAACTTCAGCAGGGCGGCCGCTAACCAGATGGCCCACCTTCCGGAAGGGCATCGGAATTAACCATGCAAATATCTGATTTTTCTTGGTTATCAGGCAAGCCTGCGCGCATCCCGTCGCGTCCCGTGAATTTCCCACTCGCTGGAAAAGCCTGATCGACCAGCCATGTCAGGGCCTGCCTTGCGCCCAGGTTTTCCCCGTAAAAATCAAGCAGGGCGGCATCCGCCAGGACAATTCCCGCGCCATCCCCGATTTCACACCGGGCCAGCACATCCGCGCTTTCCAGCCGGCAATCGCCGTTCTGCGCGGCGAAGTGACCGGCCAGCCGCACGGGAATCTGCGGGCCAGCGCTTTCCACCATGCGCGAGCCAGCGGGCTGATTCTCGGCAAAAAACAGTTCCAGCCCCCAGTGATCGAGGATCGGGGACAGCAAAATCACGTCCTGCGGCCGCCGCCGGTCGCCGATGGGGAAGCGCGACTCGCCCGTCATCAACGGATCGGCGAAGAGGAGCAGGCGCCCGCCTTCACGGACCCACCGATCCAGCGCGACATTTTCCGCAGGGCTGAATGCGCGTGGCTGGGCCAGCAACAGATAGGAAAGCCCGGCCAGCGATTCCCTGTCCAGCCGGTCAAGCGGGCGCAGGGTAAAGCGGTCCTCCAGTGTGGCGCGCGCCCAATGCGGCTGCGCCTCGCCCGACAGAACATCGCCTACACCGCCCGCTTCACCCCAATAGATCGGGATCGTGCCCATCAGGCCAAGGACCGGCGCCGGATCCTCTACGGCATGTGCTGGCACGCAATCTTCCTCCGCCCCGGCAGGAGCGGCAAGCAACAGCGCCAGCACCGCCGCAAGGGCGGCATCAGGGCCGCGCAGGCGGCGGATCGACATCAGTTTCGGCAGGCGGCAGCGATTGCGGCCCCGGCGCCAGCGAAGGTTCGAGATTGGGCCGTGCCGGTTCCGCGGGAAGATCGGGGACCATGCCCGCATCGGCCAACGGGTCACTTGCCGGTGTCGCGCTTGGCTCCACCGCTACGGTCGGCGCGGCTTCGGGCACGGAACGGGCACGATTCTGTTCGGCATTGACCAGGATGATATTGGCCAGCCCGATCAACAGCACCATGGCACCAAGGCCGAAAGCGCCCACCTGCAGGCGTTGCAGCGATTGTGCGCCAGTGCCGGAGGGCGGCTTCGCCGGTGCCTCTTCCGGGGCGAGCCCGGATTGCATCAGTTTGGACGGGTCGAAAGCCATGCCCGCATTCTAACGCCCGAAGATTAACGCAGCCAGTCGAAAACCGGCAGCCCCTTCGCTTCCAGCCATTCACGGTTGTAGAGCGAGGAAAGATAACGGAATCCGGTATCGCACAATATCGTCGCCACGCGGCTGCCGGGGCCCAGTTTCCTGCCCAGTTCCACCGCACCCGCGACATTGATGCCGGAGGACAGGCCAAGGCACAGCCCTTCTTCGCGCAGCAGCCGCGCGACCCAGTGCAGCCCTTCTTCGTCCGAAATGCGGAACTGCGTATCGACCGGCGCGCCTTCCAGGTTGGCGGTGATCCGGCCCTGCCCGATCCCTTCGGCAACGGAACTGCCTTCTGCCCGCAATTCACCGCAGGCATAATATTCATACAGCGCGGCGCCATGCGGATCGGTGAGCGCGATGGTCACCTTCTCGTCAAATTCCTTGAGGCCCATGCCGACGCCGGCCAGCGTCCCGCCTGTGCCCACGGCGCAGGTAAAGCCATCGATCTGGCCTTCCATCTGTTCCCAGATTTCCGGGGCCGTGCTTTCGATATGCGCCTTGCGATTGGCGATATTGTCGAACTGGTTGGCCCAGACCGCGCCTTCCGTCTCTTCCGCCATGCGGCGGCTGGTATGCACGAAATGGCCAGGATTCTTGTAAGGCGCGGCAGGCACCGTCACCAGTTCGGCACCGAGCGCGCGCAGCGTGTCCATCTTTTCCCGGCTTTGCGTTTCCGGCATGACGATGATCGACTTGTAGCCAAGCGCATTGGCCACCAGCGCAATGCCGATGCCGGTATTGCCCGCCGTCCCTTCCACGACGGTGCCGCCGGGCTTCAGCAGCCCCTTCGCTTCCGCATCGCGAATGATCCACAGCGCCGCGCGATCCTTCACGGAGGCGCCGGGATTGGCGAATTCGCACTTGCCCCATATCTCGCATCCGGCCGCCTTGCTGGGGCCTTCAAGAAGCACGAGCGGGGTGTTTCCGATCAGGTCGAGCGAAGTATTGCAGGGCACAGGGGCAGTCATGCAGCCGGGATTAGGCCCCTTCCCCGCCATTCGCAACGCAGATGCTCTTGGGGCCGGTGAAGATCAGGCTTCGGCGCCTCAATCTTCTTCGGCGATGCGCACCTTCATGCCGTCCAGCTCGTCCGTGAAGGGGATCTGGCAGGACAGGCGGGAATTCTCGTCACGATGCTCGCTGGAATCGAGCAGGTCGTCCTCGTCCTCGCTCATCGCCGGCAGCTTGTCCTTGAAGGCCGGGTCCACATGGACATGGCAGGTGGCGCAGGAACAGCAGCCGCCGCACAGGGCCAGCAATTCATCGAACCCGTTGTCGCGAACGACTTCCATCACGGTCAGGCCGCTATCGGCTTCGACGGTACGTTCTTCCCCATCACGGGTAACGACTAACAGCTTGGGCATGGTGTAGCTTCCTTTCCGGCGCCGGGCTGCTACGTGCTGAGCTGCATTTTGGCAAGCGGGTGAAACAGATGGGCCTTTCCGCCGATCAGATCATATCCGGCCTGGACAGCGTGGCCGCCGCCGAGCCGGCAATCGCCCGCGCGCTGGAACGCGTCGGCTATCCCGAACCGCGCATTCGCGAACGCGGCTATCGCACGCTTTTGCGCACGATTGTGGGGCAGCAGGTCAGTGTCGCCGCCGCCGCCAGCGTGTGGCGCAAGCTGGAAGATGCGCTGGGCGCGGACATGCCGCCGGAGGTTCTGCTCGCTGCCGATTTCGACGCCTTGCGAGCTTGCGGACTGTCGCGGCAGAAGCAGGGTTATGCGCGTTCGTTATGCGAATTGGTCGCTTCCGGCGAACTGGATCTGCACCAATTGCCCAGGGATGACGAGGATGCGATTGCCCAGCTGACGCGAATCAAGGGAATCGGCCGCTGGTCGGCGGAGATATATCTTCTCTTTGCGGAGGGGCGGCCGGATATCTGGCCCGCGGGCGATCTGGCAGTGCAGGCAGGCATCGCCCGGATATTGGGCCTGGCAGAACGGCCAGCCGAAAAGGAAACCCGCGCCATGGCGGAAAAATGGCGCCCCCATCGCGGTGCAATCGCCATCCTGACCTGGCATTGCTACAACAATGCCGCGCTATAGCCTGTTCGACGAAGGCCCTTCAGCAATCTGCCGAAGCGGCTTTGAATCGGGCGATCAGGCGCCTACCTTTTCCCTCATGACATTATCCCGGAGGGGAACGACATGAAACGGTCGACAAGATTTTTGGCCTCGATCGGGGTGGCTGCCGGACTGACGGCGGCCGCCCATGCGAGCGAAGGAGATAGAATGAACGCCAGCACCACCAATCCGGCCACCGCAGCGCAAGCCGTGGCGTCCGTCCCGCTGATCCCGCGGGATGCGCTTTACGGCAATCCGACCCGGCAAGCGGGGCAGGTGAGCCCGGACGGCGAATGGCTGAGCTGGCTGGCCCCGCATGAGGGTGTGATGAATGTCTGGCTTGCCCCGGCCAGCGATCCCAATTCCGCGAGGCGGATGACCAGTTCCACCAGCCGGCCCATCCCGCAATATTTCTGGGCGCCGGATTCCGGCAGCCTGCTCTACGTCCAGGACAAGGGCGGAGACGAAAACTACCTGCTCTACCAGGTGGATGTCGAAACAGGGGAAGAACGGACGCTGACCCCTTTCGAGAATACGCGCGTTTCGATCGTCGGCTCTTCCAACACCATCAAGGACAAGGTGCTGATCGGCCTGAACAATCGCGATCCGCGCTTCCATGATGTCTATCTTCTGGACCTGAACAGCGGCGAACTGGAACTGGTGCTGGAGAACAATGCCTATGCCGGGTTCCTGGCCGACGACACGCTGACACTGCGCTGGGCGTTGCAGCAGAATGCGGCGGGCGGCACCGACATGTTTGAAATCACGGATGGCGAAGTGGCGGAAACCCCGCGCGAAAGCACCACGATGGAAGACGCGCTGACCACCAGCGTCGCCGGCTATACGACCGATGGCAAGACGCTGTACTGGCTGGATTCGCGCGGCCGCGACACGGCCGCCCTGATTGCCGAAAATACCGAAACCGGCGAAAAGCGCATTATCGCGGAAAGCGACAAGGCGGATATCGGCGGCACGATGTCGGATACGAAGACGGGAGAGGTGCAGGCCTATTCCGTCTATTACACGACCAATGAATGGACCTTCCTCGATCCGGAGATCGAGGCCGCCTATAACTGGCTGGATGAACGGCTGGAGGGCGATTTCGGCGTCCAGTCGCGGACGGAAGACGACACGAAATGGGTCGTGTGGAACGATCCGCTGGTCGAACCGAGCAAGGTCTATCTCTATGACCGTCCGGCCGCCACGCTGACCGAATTCTATGCCACCCGGCCTGAACTGGTCGGCGCGCCCTTGCAACCGATGCATCCGCTGGAAATCAAGGCGCGCGACGGGCTGACGCTGGTCAGCTACCTCACCCTCCCACCCGAAAGCGATCCGGATGCCGATGGCGTTCCGTCCGAACCCGTGCCGATGGTGTTGCTGGTTCACGGCGGCCCCTGGGCGCGTGATGGATATGGTTTCAACCGCGCGCATCAATGGCTGGCCAATCGCGGCTATGCGGTGATGAGCGTGAATTTCCGCGGCTCCACCGGCTTCGGCAAGAACTTCATCAATGCCGGCAATCTGGAATGGGCCGGCACAATGCATGACGATCTGATCGATGCCGTGAACTGGGCCGTGGACAAGGGCGTGGCGCAGAAGGACAATGTTGCCATCATGGGCGGATCCTATGGCGGCTATGCCACTCTGGTAGGCCTGACTTTCACGCCTGAAACCTTTGCCTGCGGCGTGGACATTGTCGGCCCGTCCAATCTCGAAACCCTGCTGGAAACCATCCCGCCTTACTGGGAACCGCTGGTGAAGCAGTTCCATGAACGGATGGGCAATCCGGAAACCGAAGAAGGCCTGGCCCTGCTCAAGGAACGCAGCCCGCTCTACAAGGCGAATGAAATCACCAAGCCGCTGCTGATCGGCCAGGGCGCGAACGATCCGCGCGTGAAGCAGGCTGAAAGCGATCAGATCGTGAGCGCCATGCAGGAAGCGGGCATTCCCGTCACCTATGTGCTGTTCCCCGATGAAGGCCACGGTTTCCGGCGTCCGGAAAACAACATCGCCTTCAACGCGGTGGCGGAAAATTTCCTCGCCACCTGCCTTGGCGGCCGGGCCGAACCGATCGGCGACACTCTGGGCAAATCCACGGCCGAAATCGTGACCGGCGCGGAAAATGTGCAGGGGCTGCAGGTCCCGGTGGAGTAAGGCCAACCGGCTGCGCCATTGCGGGGGTTCCGGCCCCCGCGGTGGCCTGAACTCTTTCGTCATTCCCGCGCAGGCGGGAATCCAGCGGGTTTGGCAATCGTTGCGCAGATCCGCCCTGGATCCCCGCCTGCGCGGGGATGACTAGGTTGGGGATATACCCCCCAGAACGAGAGGGGTGTAAAAGCGCGCGGGGATGACGAAGGACGACGGACTATCCCAGCAGCGCGTCAATCGCCTGCGCGGCCTTCACGTCGCGCTGTGACAATCCGCCCGCATCATGCGTGGTGAGCGTTATCTCCACCCGATTATAGACATTCGACCATTCGGGATGGTGGTTCTGGCTTTCGGCGATCAGCGCCACGCGGGTCATGAATCCAAAGGCTTCCGAAAAATCGCGAAACTTGAACCGGCGTTCTATCGCCAACCCGTCTTCGCGCAGGCTCCATCCGGAAAGATCGGCCAGGGCTTCATCGCGTTCGGTTTCGGTCAATTGCGGCACGGCCATATCGGATCGCTCCTTCGCTTGTCGGTTTGCATAGCTTGCACTAACGCACGGGCCTATGGAAACGTGCCGTCTCACTGCGTCGGAACTGGCATGCCGCCGCGGCGAGCGGTTGCTGTTTCGCGGGCTGTCGCTGGATCTGGCGCCAGGCGCCGCCCTGCAGGTGGCCGGGCCGAACGGGACCGGCAAGTCCAGCCTGATCCGCATCCTGGCAGGATTGCTGCGTCCCTTTGCCGGCACGGTCGAACGGCAGGGCGCAATCGGATTGCTGGACGAAAAACCCGCGCTTGACGAAGACCAGCCGCTGGAACGCGCGCTGGCATTCTGGAACGCGATCGACGGCGACGGCGACGGCGGCGCCTCCGCGGCGCCCCGCAAGCTGGGGCTGGACAGCCTGCTGGATGTCCCCGTCCGCTATCTCTCCACCGGCCAGCGCAAAAGGGCTGCCCTCGCCCGGCTGATCGGCCAGCGCGCGCCGATCTGGCTGCTGGACGAACCGCTGAACGGGCTGGACCGTGAAGCGACGGGCGCCTGCGTGGAACTGGTGGCGGATCATTGTGCTGCGGGGGGAATCGCCCTGATCGCATCGCACCAGCATTTCGATCTGCCCGGCCTGACTGAATTCGTGCTGGAGGATTATGCGGCATGAAGGCGCTGTGGGCCATCCTGCGGCGCGACCTGTCGCTGCTGCTGCCGGGCGGGCGGCGCGGCGGATCCTTGCTGCCCCTGCTGTTCTTCCTTGCCGTGGGGATGCTCTATCCATTCGCGGTCGGCCCCGATCCCGTCATGCTGGCCCGCACGGGTGGCGGCGTGATCTGGGTGGCCGCCCTGCTCGCTTCCATCCTCCCGCTCGACAAGCTGCTGGCCGCCGATATCGAACGGGGATTTTTCGACCAGTGGAGCCTGCGCGGCATTTCGGAAGAGGCGGTGATTGCCATGCGCCTTCTCGCCCATTGGCTGAGTTTCGGCCCGCCGCTGATGCTGGCGGCCGTGCCCGCAGCCGCCCTGCTGGGCATTTCGGGCGAAACATTGCGGATTGTCGAGCTGGGCCTGCTGGCCGGCACACCCGGCCTGGCCGCAATCGGCATCATCATATCCGCGCTGACAGTGGGCCTGCGCGGGGGCGCGGCGCTTTCCGGCCTGATGGTCATACCGCTGGCCGTGCCCCTGCTGGTTTTCGGCGCGGGCAGCCTTTCAACCGGCGGCGAAGGCGGCCTTGCCCTGACCGGCGCGATCAGCCTGCTGCTGGTCGCCATCGCGCCTTTTGCGGGGGGCGCCGCGATCAGAGCATCGCGGGAGGGTTGAGCTTCCGCCGCTTCCTCTTTTCCGATCCCGCCGGTGCGCCGACCACTATGGACACGGTGCCATCCGGCGCCACTTCCACGCGGTAATCCTGCAGGCCTGCCTGTTTTGCGGCATTTATCGCGCGCAGCACATCCATCTGGCGCCAGCATGTCCTGCGTCGCCCGGGATCACCGATTTTCGATTGTGGTTCCGGCATCATGACAAAGCCCGGCACGCTGCCTGTTGTCGCGCAAACCTGCATATCGCGCAGAATCTGCGACCGAACCTGAATAGGGTTCCCCCACCCTCCAGGATTCCTGGCCCGGATAGCAATAAGCTGTTCCACCCCTGTTTGCCATGACCCGCCGATTGACCCGGCGTGGACTGGCTGCCTCTCCTGCGCGGAGAATAAGCCCAAGGCGCGGCAAGGCGCAAGCTGGATAAATCATGGCGGACAGCAGCCAGTCGCTCACCTCGCCCATCACCTCGCAGTGACACAAATTACTACATTTTTGCCATTGAAGTTCGTGGCCGGATCGCCTCTCGGGATCTTGAGAAGAATTAGCAGTAAGCACCGGGTCCCGATTTGCCTGACAATCCGAGAAAACCCGGCACGGCCGCCGCCAGCCCTCGCGCGGCGATCGCACTGGTCCAGCAATTGGGCCCTGCGATCCAGCAGCAGGATCGGGCCCGCATAGTGGGTCTGGTCCGGCAATTGATCGAACTGCGCGCACCCATGGGCCAGCAATGGCAGCAATTGGCGCAGATCATGGCGGAAAATGGCGAAGTCCGCCTGGCGAAAAATGCCATGGCCCTGTTGGTCGAAAGCGCCGGAAACCAGCCTGCGGCCCGATATGCACAGGCCGGTTTCCTGTCCCAGATGGGCGATTGGGCCGGCGCCCATTCGCTGCTGGCCAGCCTGCCACCGGACGAACCAAGCCCCCTTGCCCACGCCTATAGCCGGGGCACCTCAGCGCTGTATCTCGGCAAGGCGGAAGAAGCCCGCGAACAGCTGGAACGGGCCGCATCGCAAAGCCCGGAAACGGGCCAGATCTGGCTGTCTCTGGCCACGCTCACCGATTTTGCGGGGGATGCGGATCTGGCCGAAAGGATCATCGCACGGGAAAAGGCGATGGCGGCCGCACCGCCTGCGGAACGCGGCGCATATTATTACGCGCTGGGGAAGGTTCACGCGGACCGCGGTGAATATGCGCCTGCCGGGCACGCATTCATGCGCGGCGCGCGGGATCTGCGATCGGGGCTGCGATATGATCGTGACCGGGACCGCCAGATGGCCGAAGATGCGGTGGACGGATATGATGCGGACTGGATCGCCGACATGGCCCGCCGGCAAAGCGAAGCCACGGACCGATCCATATTCGTGATCGGCCTGCCGCGTTCGGGCACCACGCTGGTCGAACAGATCCTGACCAGCCACAGCGCGGTTTGCGACGGGGGAGAGATCAACCGGCTGAGCCTTCTGGTGAATGAAGCGCACGGCCTGCGTGCCTCCGCACTCGATAGCTATGTGACAAGGAAGGGCATCGATGAACCGGCCCGCCTCTGGCGGCACTGGATCGACGAACGGTTCCCCCAAGCAGGAAGGATCGTGGACAAGACGCCGCATAACAGCAGGCTGGCCGGGATCGCCGCCGCGCTTCTGCCGGAAGCTCCGCTGATCTGGATGACGCGCGATCCGCTGGACTGCGCCTGGTCCTGTTTCCGCACCTGTTTCATGCAGACCCAGTCGTGGAGCTATGATCTGGAGGATATCGCCTTCCATTTCAGGCTGGAGGAACAATTGCTGGCCCATTGGCGGGGCGTTCTGGGCGACAGGCTGCTGGTCGTTCCCTATGAGGAACTGGTGACGGAGCCTGAACAGTGGACCCGCACCATCCTGACCCATTGCGGGCTGGCGGAAGAACCGCAGGTCTTCGCCCCGCATGAAAGCAAAAGGGCGGTAACGACATCCAGCGTGATGCAGGTTCGCCGGCCGATCAACCGCAAGGCAATCGGCGCAGCGGAACCCTATCGCGAATTCATGCAGCCTTTCATCGACGCTTACGGGAAGTAGCTTGTCCCCGGCCGTGCGATACCCGATGCCGGGCGTCATGATCTCCCCAGCCCGGTTCGCGCATTTGCTGCAACGGCAATTCCCGGCTGCAATCACCACCGGGCCGGACGGGCTGGACGCACTACAATCAGCGAAAGGCGCCTATTTGCTGGCAATCCGGCTGGCGCGTCCGGTCATCGCATTTCCGGGCGGGGCGGACTGCATGCTTGCGCCCGGCTGGTATGCCTATGCCGGGAGTGCAAATGGCCCCGGTGGCATCAAGGCACGATTGGCGCGGCATTTCCGGGCAGAAAAGAAACCGCATTGGCACGTGGACAGGCTGACGCTCGCTGCCGAGCGGATGTTCGCGCTGGCCTTTCCCGGCGGCAAGGAATGCGCGATCATTGTCGCGCTTCTGGGCGACACGCATTTCGCCGTCATCGCACCGGGCTTCGGCAGCAGCGATTGCCGCCAATGTCCGGCGCACCTGCTCCGCTTCGATGCGCATCCGCCGCGCGGGTAACAACTGCCTTCCCCTGGGGAACCGCCGTGCACCGTCACCCGGTTGGTTGCAAAGCTGCTGGAATATATGTCTTCTTGCAGTATCCTGACTGCGATTTGATCAGGAGGGAGAGGCTTGGTCATGGTCGGACAGGAACAAATCGCGCCGGTAACGGTCGTGGACGATCTGCAGATAAGTGATTTGCGCGCGGCGCTGGCCGCCGGTTGGCGCGATTTCAGGACATATCCGATATTCGGGCTGTTCTTCGCCGCGATCTACGTATCGGCGGGGATTTTCCTTTATGTCGCATTGTTCAACTGGGGCGCGGCGGCATGGCTGATACCCGCCGCGGCGGGCTTCCCGCTGCTGGCGCCGTTCACGGCGGTGGGCCTGTATGAAGTGAGCCGCCGGCGCGAAGCGGGCCTGCCGATGAGCTGGCGGGCCGTGCTGGGTGCATTGCGCGGCCATGGGGACGATCAGATCATAAATATGGGGGTGATCCTGTTCGTCGCCTTCGGTTTCTGGCTGATGGTGGCGCACGGGATCTTCGCCGTTTTCCTGGCGGAATCGGGCCTGGGGTCGGAATCGCTGGAACTGTTCCAGACGCGTGCCGGAATCCTGATGCTACTGGTCGGCGGCGCGGTGGGTGCGCTGATGGCGCTGGGCTTCTATGCGATCACGGTGGTCAGCCTGCCCATGCTGGTCGACCGGGAAGTGGATTTCCTGACCGCCATCATCGTCAGCCTGGGCACGGTGCGGTCCAACAGCTTCGTGATCCTGATCTGGGCGGTCTGGATCGCGATTTCGCTGTTCATCGCCATGGTGCCGATGTTCCTCGGCCTGCTGGTCGTGCTGCCCGTTCTGGGCCATGCAACCTGGCACCTCTATCGCCGCACCGTTCTGTAACGGCCCGACCCCATGCCGGGGAAAGCCGCCTTATTCGTAAGGCGGCTTGTGCAGGCCCTTGGGGCTGGTGGTGAAGATTTCGCAGCCATCTTCGGTGATGCCGATCGAATGTTCGAACTGGGCCGAAAGGCTCTTGTCGCGCGTCACTGCCGTCCAGCCGTCATTCAACAGCTTGACCCCGGGCTTGCCCAGATTGATCATCGGTTCGATGGTCATGAACATGCCAGGCTTCAGTTCAGGCCCGGTGCCCGCGCGCGCGGCGTGGATCACTTCCGGCGCATCGTGGAACAACCGGCCGAGGCCATGGCCGCAGAAATCGCGCACCACCCCGTAACGGTGGCCTTCGGCATGTTTCTGGATCGCCGCGCCGATATCGCCCAGCCGTGCGCCGGGCTTCACCTGGTCTATCCCGATCATCAGGCATTCATAGGTGACATCGATCAGGCGCTTCGCCTTCAGCGACGCTTCGCCGGCAATATACATGCGGCTGGTATCGCCATGCCAGCCATCCAGCAGGGGCGTGACGTCGATATTGACGATATCGCCATCCTTCAGCGTCTTGGCCGAAGGGATCCCGTGGCACACGACGTGATTGATCGAGATGCAGCAGCTATGCGTATAGCCGCGATAGCCCAGCGTTGCGGGCACGGCGCCGCCATCCAGCGTCATTTCGCGGACGACGCGATCGAGTTCTTCTGTCGAGACACCGGGCTGCACCATCGGCACCAGCGCATCGAGGATTTCGGCGGCCAGCCGGCCTGCCTTGCGCATACCTTCGAACCCTTCGGGCCCGTGCAGTTTGATCGTGCCGTCGCGATAGACGGTCTCGTCCCCGTTAACAGTCTGATATTCGGTCATGCGATGTATGTAGCGATGAAAGCGTTCAATTGCGAGATGCGAAGGCATCCCGATATTCCGGCTTCACCGCCTTCAGCAAATCCGCATCGACCGGGAAGGTAAATTCAAAGCTGCCTTCCGCATAAGGCCCGGCGACATAGGGGCCGATCAGGACGCCGACCCGGTCGAACTTCCGGCCCCCGCGCGACCCGACCAGAATGGTGGTTTCTTCCAGCGATATGCATTGATCGAACAGGCCATCGCCATTTTCGGGCACCGGCTCCCCACGCCGCTTTTCCCGTTCCCGGTTCAGCGCGTCGCACAGGGTTTCCTTCAGCGCCGCGTCCAGCGCCGCCGCCGATTCGAACATCTCCGCCGCATCGAAGGCCCGCTTTTCCTGCTTGTCCCAGACGAGCGAATCGAAGCCGTAATTGCCATGCGCACCGCCGGAATAGGTGCTGACCTGTGACGACAGGCTCAACCAGCGCGCAAGATCCGCCACGACCTTCCATTCCGCGCTGTAACTATGCTTGTTATAGGGGAAACCGTCCGATCGCGCTTCCTGCCGGGCTTCGGCAGAATCCCGCGCCAGCCTGGCCTTGTGGCGTTCCAGCCGCTTGTCCAGCAGCTTCGCCAGTTCGGGAATATTGCCTGCTGCGGAAGGATAGGAATATTCGAAGAGATAATCATCCGTCTCTTCGGAAATCGTCAGGGCGCCATTGCTGCG
The DNA here is from genome assembly GCF_001008165.2 of Croceibacterium atlanticum. NCBI lineage: Bacteria > Pseudomonadati > Pseudomonadota > Alphaproteobacteria > Sphingomonadales > Erythrobacteraceae > Croceibacterium > Croceibacterium atlanticum. The sequence goes on from NZ_CP011452.2 coordinate 1,414,094, forward strand.
GATGACGCTGGTTTCCGTATCGTCAGTCGGATCGTCATCAGCTTCGGAAACGGTATCCGACGGGGTGCCGGGCGTGCTGTCCGATACGGGCGATTGCGATGTTCCGGGCGTGGGCGTGGTGGCATCCTCACCATCCGTGCAGGCCGTCACCATCCCTGCCGCCACCAAAACCGAAACCAGATAACGCATTCCAATGCCTTCCCAAATTGCCCGTAAACGGGCAAGCGGTGCTTATGGGCATGAAAAACGATTTGATCCAGCCGGATCGTGGGCAGGATGCCATCGCGATCCACCTTGTTAACAAGGAAAATTTCACCGAGTTTTCCAAGCGCCTAAGCGGGCCGCAGCGCGCCGCGCTGGCCGCGCAGAAATTCACCGGCGCCGGATATCAGGTGGGCATCGTGCCCGATGGCGACAGCTGGTTCGCGGTGGGCGGCGTGGCCAATCCGGAATATCTTTCCAGCTGGTGCATGGCCAAACTGGCGGAACAATTGCCGGCCGGCACCTATCGCCGTGCCGATGGTGAACCGGGGCCCGCCCTGCATGGCTGGCAGACGGCGCAATACCGCTTCACCCGCTATGTTGATGACAAGGATGCCGAAGGGCCGCGCATCCTGCTGACCACGGATGCCGGCAAGATCGGCCCTGCCGTGGCGGAAGCGCAGGCCGTGGCGCTGGTGCGCGACCTGGTGAACACGCCGGCGGAAGACATGGGCCCCGCTGCGCTGGAAGAACAGGCGGAGAAGCTGGCGAAGGAACATGGCGCGAAGCTGAGCGTGACGCGGGGTGACGCGCTGGAACAGGAATATCCGATGGTCCATGCGGTGGGCCGCGCCGCCGCGCGCAGCCATGCACCGCGTATGCTGCACCTGACCTGGGGCGCCGAAGATGCGCCGGTCCTGGCCATTATCGGCAAGGGCGTGTGTTTCGATTCCGGCGGGCTGGACGTGAAACCGGCCAGCGGCATGTTGCTGATGAAGAAGGACATGGGCGGCGGTGCCCATGCGCTGGCGCTGGCATCGCTGGTCATGGGCGCAGGGCTGAAAGTGCGCCTGCACTGCCTGGTTCCGGCGGTGGAAAACGCCATTTCCGGCAACGCCTTCCGCCCGGGCGACGTGCTGAAATCGCGCAAGGGTTTGAGCGTGGAGATCGGCAATACCGATGCCGAAGGGCGCCTGGTCCTGGCCGATGCGCTGACCCGCGCGAGCGAGGAGAAGCCCGAAATCATGATCGATTTCGCCACGCTGACAGGGGCGGCCCGCGTCGCCCTTGGCCCCGACCTGCCGGCCCTGTTCACCCGGCGCGATGAAACTGCCGAAGAATTGCTGCAGGCAGGCAAGGAACATGACGATGCCTGCTGGCGGCTGCCGCTGCATTCCGCCTATGATGAATGGCTGAAATCCGACATCGCGGATACCGGCAATGCGCATAACAATGCCTTTGCCGGGGCCAGCGTGGCCGGACTGTTTCTCGACAAGTTCGTGGGCGAGAATGCCGCTGGCGAACCGATAGACTGGGCGCATTTCGATACTTTTGCCTGGCGCCCCGTGGCCAAGCCCGGCCGTCCCAAGGGCGGTGAAGCATTGGGGCTGCGGGCCGCCTGGCACATGCTGCGCGCCCGCTTCGGCTGATCGGATGATGGGTGGCCCCGTCAGGAAAGGGACGGTCAAGCTTGCCCCTTCCTTCCTTGCCGTCTAATCGCGCCCGATGTTTACCCGCGGCCAACTCTCCCAGTGCTAGTGACGCCGCCCGAGATACCGAACAGAAGTCCTAGAACATGAGTGCCCACGGTCCCTATGCCCTTTCCGGGCCCCAACCCAAGATAGAGCACGGCAAGCTGCCACTGCGCGGCGATCTCGCGCATATCGCTCTCGCCGGGCGTTATTTCGTGCCGCATTACGCCGTGCCGCAGCCGCGCATCGTGATGCCCGGCGGCGCGCCGCTGATGGATGCGCCGCAGGAAGACGCCGCCGAACTGTGCACGCTGATGGAAGGCGACAGTTTCGAAGTGCTGGACGTAACCGGCAACTGGGCCTGGGGCTGCCTCTCGCTCGAAGGGCCGGTGGGCTATGTCCATGTCGACCGGCTGGAGGCATTGAACGGCTGATGGCGCAGACGGTTTTCATCGACGGTGCAGCCGGCACTACCGGCCTCGAAATCGCGGATCGGCTGGCTGGCCGGCCGGAATTCGAGCTGGTCGTGCTGGAAGGCGAATTGCGCAAGGATGCGGGCGCGCGGCGCGATGCGCTGAACAGCGCGGATTTTGCCATTCTGTGCCTGCCCGACGATGCAGCGCGCGAAGCGGTGGAACTGCTCGATGAAAACAGCACCACCCGCGTGATCGACGCATCCACCGCGCATCGCGTGGCCAGCGGCTGGATCTATGGCTTTCCCGAAATCGTGGGCCGCCAGGTCGTGGCCGAAGCGCGCTTCGTCAGCAATCCGGGCTGTTATTCCACCGGCTTCATCGGGCTGCTGACGCCGCTGATCCGCGCCGGCCTGCTGCCGGAGGACTGGCCCTATACGGTTCACGCCGTGTCCGGCTATTCCGGCGGCGGCAAGGCGCTGATCGAACGGTTTGAAACCGATACCGACATCGCATGGCGCGGCTATGCACTGTCGCTGGGGCACAAGCATGTGCCGGAAATGCAGCAGCGGGTCGGGCTTACCCATCCGCCGGTCTTCTGCCCGGCCGTGATCCCGGCCATGCGCGGCATGGCAGTGGAAATCCCGCTTCCGCTGGAAGCCATGCGGGCAGCCTCGGAACCGGCGGCCATGCTGGAAGAGCTGGGCCGCTTCTATCAGGATAGCCCGGTCGTCTCGGTGGAAAATTGCGAAGAGGGTGAATTGCTCCTGCGCCGCTCCCGCGGGGCGTCGGACAGGATGGAACTGTTCCTCTTTTCTGATTCCAGGGGCGAACAGGCGCGGCTGGTGGCGATGCTGGACAATCTGGGCAAGGGAGCCAGCGGCGCGGCGGTTCAATCGCTGAACCTGATGGCGGGCCTGCCCGAAACGGCCGGGCTGCGACTTTAGCTGCCCATTTTTCAGGCAGGGCCTGCCTGTTTTTTATCCATTATCAGGCGGTAACGCTGCGCAGGAATCTTGTTCCCGCGCACGGAATCCGCTCGTTCCGTTGCGAATCCACCCTTTCGCCCGGCGCTGCGATTGTCTAGGTCTTGGGTTCGAACCTTGGCACGAATCTTGAAAAGGAATTGGGCCGGGGATGGGTTTGGATCATCCGGCGCATGGTGCGCCGGCAACGCCGCAGGGGTCACGTGAAAAAGATCGAAGCGATCATCAAGCCGTTCAAGCTGGACGAAGTGAAAGAAGCGCTGCACGAAGTGGGCGTTTCCGGCATCACCGTGATCGAAGCCAAGGGTTTCGGGCGGCAGAAAGGCCATACGGAACTCTATCGCGGCGCCGAATATGTCGTGGATTTCCTGCCGAAGGTTAAGCTGGAAGTCGTCGTGCCCGCGGCGCAGGCGGAACAGGTCGTGGAAGCGATCGCCGCCGCGGCGCAGACCGGGCGGATCGGCGACGGCAAGATCTTCGTCTCTCCGATCGAGACTGCTCTCCGCATTCGTACCGGCGAAAAGGACGAAGCCGCAATCTGACGCATTCCCGGCGCACCGCCATTGCGGCGGGGGCGCAAGCCAATTCAATTTTTCTCTCCAAAGGAAGGTATAAAATGCCCACTGCTAAGGAAATCGTGAAGCGCATCAAGGACGAGGAGATCGAATGGGTCGACGTTCGTTTCACCGATCCGCGCGGCAAGTGGCAGCATCTTTCGATGTGCGCAGGCGCGATCGATGAAGATGTGCTGGAAGAAGGCCTGATGTTCGACGGTTCGTCGATCGAAGGCTGGAAGGCGATCAACGAATCCGACATGATCCTGAAGCCGGATCTGGACGCAGTCTATATCGATCCGTTCAGCGCGACGCCGATGATGATCATCGTCTGCAACATCGTAGAACCGAGCGACGGCTCGCTCTATGGCCGCGATCCGCGCTCCACCGCCAAGCGTGCGGAAGACTATCTGAAGTCCACCGGCATCGGCGATACCGTGTTCGTGGGCCCGGAACCGGAATTCTTCATGTTCGACGATGTGAAGTTCGAAACCGGCTATGACCGTTCGGGCTATATCATCGACGATATCGAACTGCCGACCAACACCGGCAAGGACTACGAAGGCGGCAATCTCGGCCACCGTCCGCGCGCCAAGGGCGGCTATTTCCCGGTGCCGCCGGTTGACAGCTGCATGGATATCCGTGCCGAAATGGTTTCGACCATGCTCGAAATGGGCCTGCCCATGGACAAGCAGCACCACGAAGTGGCCGCCGCGCAGCACGAACTGGGCATCACCTTCGGCACGCTGGTGGAAACGGCTGACCGCGTGCAGGTTTACAAATATGTCGTGCAGCAGGTTGCCGCCGCTTATGGCAAGACGGCCACCTTCATGCCGAAACCGATCGCAGCCGATAACGGTTCGGGCATGCACACCCACATGTCGATCTGGAAGGATGGCAAGCCGCTCTTCGCTGGTGACGGATATGCCGGCCTTTCGGAAACCTGCCTTTATTACATCGGCGGTGTGATCAAGCACGCTAAGGCCTGCAACGCCTTCACCAACCCGACCACCAACAGCTACAAGCGTCTGGTGCCGGGCTTCGAAGCGCCGGTTCTGCTTGCCTATTCGGCACGCAACCGTTCGGCTTCCTGCCGTATTCCTTATGGCGCGGGCGAAAAGGCGAAGCGCGTGGAATTCCGTTTCCCGGATCCGCTGGCCAACCCGTATCTTTCCAGCGCCGCACTGCTGATGGCCGGTATCGACGGCATCCAGAACAAGATCCATCCGGGCGACGCGATGGACAAGAACCTGTACGATCTTCCGCCGGAAGAACTGGCCGAAGTGCCGACCGTCTGCGGCTCGCTGCGTGAAGCGCTGGAATCGCTCGCCGCTGACCACGACTTCCTGCTCAGGGGCGACGTGTTCACCAAGGACCAGATCGACGCCTACATGGAACTCAAGTGGGAAGAGGTCTATCGCTGGGAAATGGCGCCGAGCCCGGTCGAATTCGACATGTATTACAGCGCCTGATCGCTATCGCGATTTGCGCAAGGGAAAGGGGCGTCCGGGAAACCGGGCGCCCTTTCTCCTTTGGCGCTCCTCGGTTTCTGCCATTATGTTCGGGCCGGGCAGGTTCTTCCCGCCCGGAACAGCGTTCCAGCCCGGCAGGGGTTTCGCGCAAAACATTTTCCTACTCGCATCGGCCATGCCTAATCGCTCCGCCTCGATTCCAGGCAAAGAGGCAGGCCATGCAGCGCAAACCCATTTTCGACACTTTCCGCCAGCTTCTGGGGCGCGGTTTCCATCCCGCAGAGGTGGCGGCGATCGACGCTTCCATCGACACGGCCATGGCGCCCGACGATCCCGATCCCCTGCCGCACTCTGCGGGGCCAGCCGGCATTGCGCTGATCAACCAGTTTGAAAGCTGTGCCCGCTTGCGGCCGGATGGCACGGTGGAAGCCTATCCCGATCCCGGCACGGGCGGCGCGCCATGGACCATCGGCTGGGGCGCGACGGGCCCGGATATCGGCCCCGGCACGATTTGGACCCGCGCCCAATGTGACAAGCGACTGGAGGACGATCTACGCCGCTTTGCAGCCGATATTCGCCGGGCGGTGGGAGATGCACCCACCACGCAGGCGCAATTCGATGCCCTGCTTTCCTTCCATTACAACACGGGCGCAATTGGCCGGGCGACGCTCACCCGGCGCCATATTGCCGGCGATCATGAGGGGGCGGCACGCGAATTTGCCCGCTGGACGCTGGCCGGGGGGCGGGTCTTGCGCGGCCTCGTCCGGCGGCGCGAGGCCGAGGCGGCGCTCTACCGCTCGGGTTGAGGGGCAGGCAGAGCCGACCCGGCCCGCGCTCTGCCCCCTAGTAATCCCGGCTATATTCGATGGAGGTGCTGCCCCGGCCCAGGCTGTTGATCGATGCCAGCAGAGAGATCCAGCTGGTCAGCCGGAATTCAACCTCGGTCGCGTTATAGCTGCGCCCGTCGGTAATGATCTCGACATAGAAGCGGCGGCCGAAATTCTTGCCCAGCGCCACTGCCGTTCCGCGATCCAGGGCGGGATCCGACGGCACGATGCGCAGCCGGTCCAGCCCGATGGCGCTGCGCAACTGGTTGATCGGATCCATTCCACCCCCGCCACGCAACGAGGCGACGGCAGCGCCGAGCTGGACGGCTTCGGTTGCGGAAAGATCGGTGATCGAACCGCCGAACAGCAATTGCGCGAGCAGTTCCTCCTCCGGCAGGGAGGGGGTTGAATTGAAGGAGATTTCCGGCCGCGTCGCATAACCCTGCACCGAAACGCTGACGCTAAGGTTGTTCACATCGGTTTCTGCAACAAGGTCGATACGCGGATCGATCGGCACGGATTCATCAAAGTCGATCCGGCCGCGGGTGATGTCGAAACGGACGCCGGCAAAGGAATAGAAGCCCTGCCGCGGCACGATCCGCGCCTCACCCCCGATCCGGGGATCGTCCGTCGTGCCGCGCAGGCGGATATCGGCGCTCCAGAAACTGTCGAGGCCCATACCGTCCACCTTGATGCCGCCCGGCGCATTCGCATCGATCAGGAAGCGCCAGGGTGCGCCAACGGCACGCGGCGGGGCGATATCGGTCGGCAGGTTGATTTCCCGCGTCTGGATATTGGGCAGGTCGGCCGCAGCCTCCTCGCCCCCCAGCCTCCACCGGGCCTCGTTCACGCGCAGGCGCCCGGCAATCGTGCCGCCCATCCCGTTGGAAACGATCCGCAACGGCCCGGTGACAGTGGCGCCCATGCCGGGCAAATCCACCAGTTCCGCATCGCGCGCAGCAATCCGCAGGTCGATCTGCGGCCCCTGCCCCGGCCCCATATTGGCCAGATCGACAAAGCCGCTGCCGCTGACACGGCCGCCATTGGGGGCTTCACCGGCGAAGCTCGTCAGTTGAAGCCGCGATCCGGAGAAACGGCCGCGCGCACGGACATTGCGCACATCCGTCCCGGTCAACGCGCTTTGTATACGCAAGGCATCCCCCGCGAGCGAACCGCGAACCTGGGGATCGGCGATCGATCCGCGCAGATCGGCGGCAAGCTGCAATGTTCCGGTCATGTCCAGCAATTCCAGCCGTGACAGGCGCCAGAGTGCATCGGCAGGCCCTTCAAACCGCAACTGGCCAAGAAGATTGCCGGCGGAGAGGCGATCGAACAGCGCGCCATTGGCCGGCATCCCGGATATTCGCGCCTGCAACCGGCCCCTGGTGTCGCCATTTTCCGACAGGACGGACCGCGCCTGCAATTCCGTGGGCGTCAGCTTGCCGACCATGGCCAGATTGATCGGTCGGGAAGAAAGGACCAGACCCGACCGGGTCAGCCCGTCGATCATCAGACGCGCTTCGCCGACCGGCAGATCACCGGACTGGCCGATATCGATCACACCGGACACCGTGCCGCCCAGCCCCAGTTCCGCGCCTGCGGCGTCGATCAGAGAGAGGGGCATGGCGGACAGGCTGAGCTTGCCCTGCATCGGTTCGGTCCCGCCAAAGCGACCCTGCGCCAGCGCGAAACCATTGCCATAGCCAAGCTGCGTCGGCTGCAATTGCCAGCCATCATCGGCGGTCCGGGTCAGAACCGCGCGCAGCGGCATGGTGATATCGCGGCCGGAATAATTGCCATCGGCGGCCAGGGTGATACGATCGGGTGCGATCGTGCCGGTCAGCTTCATCGCGAACTGGCTGCCGCGCCGGCCATTGATCGCCGCATCGAAGCTGCCTTCGCCATCGCTCATCTGCCCGCGCGCGGCCAGCCGCCCGAGGAATATCTGGCCATAGCCGACCCCGGCCGCATTGATATCGGCGGTCAGATCCATGGCGCCATCACCGAAGGCACCGCTCGCCTCTATCCGGCCGCGGCGGATGGTGAGCGGCGTGGTGCCGGTAAAATTCGCATCCCGCATACGCAGATCGAGATCCAAGCCCTGCCCGCCATCGCGCGGGGCCAGGCCAATCGTCCCATCGAGCCCGCCGCCGGTAAGTTGCAGCGTCCCGTCAGCGCCGCCTTCCGCAAGGATGATGTCGCCGGTGAGATTGGACCGGGACACGCGGAATTCCTCCACGGCGATCCGGCTCGGCCCCTCATCCGGCGTCAGGAATTGCAGCTTGCCAGCAAACGGGCCGAGCGTGGATTGCCCTTCCGTATCGATTGCGTAACCCTGCTCCGCCGGTGCCACTGCAATGCGCACATCCCGCAAGCCTGCCGCCGGCAAGGGCGATGCCATCACCAGTTCCGCATGGGGCCCGTCCTCTTCCAGCGAGGCTTCCAGCGTGAACGGACCATATTCGGTATGCTCCCCTTCGCCAGTCAGCGTGGTGCGATCATCCGCCATCACGCCATCCAGTTCGAGATGCAGCTTGCTGCCGTCGATAGTGGTGTTTTCAAACGCGACCGGCAGCTGGGAACCCAGCGAAACCTTGCCGGAGAAGCGGATATCCTCACCCGCAATCGTCGTCAGCGTGCCGTTATCCACGCGCGGCATGCGGCCATCGACATCCGCCTGCAGGCGCCACGGGCCGTTACCCAGGCGGAAGCGTATATCGGCATCGGCATCGAGCGAACCGATACCGTCCAGCACGAAATTGCGGGCGCGCACCGGGCCATTCACCGCATAGACGCCGCGTCCCAGGTCTGCCTGCAGGCCAAGCCGGGCCTGCAATCCCCGAAATGCCAGCGAGAGGTCGGGCGAAGAAAGCTGATCGCCCGTCAGCCGCAAAGTGCCGCGCGCGCGGCCATCGACAAGGCGCGGATCAATCGTCTCATTACCCATGACGATCCGCCCCACGGCGAGATCCAGCGGCAGGACAAATGTTTCCCCATCGCGCCGCAGCGTGCCCTGCTGGGTCAGCTGGCGGAATATCGTGCCCCCGGCATCCAGCATGCCCACGCTCAATTTATGGGGAACGGTGAGTTCCTGGAACGGGCCGTCAAGCGTGGCTTCGATCCGCGCATCTTCCAGCACCAGATCATCGCCGAACAGCGCCGGGTCCAGCAGGGCCAGCCTGATGCCGAATTCGTCGAACGCGTTGTTGCCCAGATCGACCGATCCCCGCGCATCCGCCCGCACGCCATCGCCGCGCAGCGCGAATGCACCGTCAAGGATACTGTTCTCCAGCGTGCCGCCCGCCGCCAGGGAAACAGCTTCGCCCAAGGCGCGCCGGGTCATCCCTTCGACATAGCTGCCGGGCCAGACCTGGCCGGCCAGCTTGTAATATCCGGCGCGATTCCAGAGCTTGAAAGCGGCGAGATTATCGCCGTTCTGACGGGCGACAAACGCCCCGTCCCAGCGTTGCCAGCTGCCATCACCCTTCAGCCGCAAACGCGTATCTTCGGCTATTCCCGTCAGGGAAGAGAGCAAGCCGCCTGCGGGTGCCCGGTAATCGAGATCGAGATCGAACCTGTCCCCGTCCGGCTCTGCATGGGCCAGCAGTTCCAGCCGGTCCCCGCCGCCAAGATCGCCATCGGCATCCAGATAGACCAGCCCATCGCGAATATCGGCCTTGGCGCGGAAATCGATCGTCCGCGCCTCTCCGACCAGCCCTTCATCTATCCGCAGGTTATCGATCAGCAGGCGGTCCACCCGAATATCGAAATTCGGCAGTGTCGGTGCATCCGGATCGCCCGGGATCAGCTCAGGGGAGGAATGCAGCGTTCCATCCCGGATCACCACATGGCGGACATCCAGCCCGGAAAAGAGAAATTTATAGGGACGCCAATTGAGATCGATCTCCGGCACTTCGAGGAACAGCTTCCCCTCGGCATCGCGAAATTCGACATCATAGAAGGACGCGCTCCACAGCACCGATCCTTCGATATGGCCGACCTCCACCGAAAGGCCGGAAGCGGGCGAATAGCTGGAAATCTGGTCGACGATGAACTGCCTGCCCCAGCCGGTATGCAGCCAGCCTATCACCAGGGCGAGCAGCAGGACGATGCCGAATAATCCGGTCCCTATCCAGCGCAGGACGCGGACCGGCAGGGAACGCCGCTTCTCCTCTTCCCGCTCTTCCTCCGGCGCGGTCTCATCCATGGGCAGATCCGTCTCGCTCATCAGAATGCCTGCCCCAGGGCGACATAGACAGCGACGGGTGAATCATTCGGTCCGGGGTTGATCGGCGTTGCCACGTCGATGCGCATCGGACCGAAGCTGGTATAGTAACGAAGGCCGATACCGGCACCGAACTTGATCTCGTCAAAACTCGGTGTCGCCCCGCGGCCGACCGTGCCCGCATCGATAAAGGGCACGATACCCACCGCGCCATCCATCAGCCCTGTACGAATCCGCGCTTCGAGCGAAAATTCCATGACCGAGCGGCCGCCAGTGGGATCGCCTTCGCTATTGCTCGGCCCGATGGCCTGATAGCCATAGCCGCGCACTGATCCGCCGCCACCGGCATAAAGCCTGCGCGAAGGCGCGATTTCGGAACGGGGGGCGCCAACAATACTGCCAAAACGCGCGCGCCCCGCCAGAACGACATTGTCGCTCATCTGCCGGTAGTAACTCGCATCCACCTGATTGCGGACATAAAAGCTCTGCACACCGCCGGTGGACGAGATTTCGGGCGAGACGCGGCCCGCCAGGCGATAGCCCCTGGTCGGGTTCAGCAGATCATCGCTCGTATCGATTTCCGCATAGCCGGGCAGAGCAGCGATATAGAACGTCTCCCGCGGGCCGAGATTGCCATTCGCATCACGCTCCCGCTCTCCGGTGGCGATAAGTTCGAGACCGATCGACCAGCTCAGCGGCTTCTGGAACAACAGGGTGCTGACGCGTTCATACGAACCCACCAGCGAAAGAGTCTGCGCGTCATAGGCATCGTAATCGATCGTGCTGGCAAAGGCATCCACGGTCAGGATGCGGTCACGCCCGTGAAAATTGTTCTTGCGGAAGGTCGCACCCAGCAATTGTTCGCGCGTACCGGCAATGCCGCGGAACCGCAGCGATCCTTCGGGCGGGAACATGTTGCGATGCTCCCAGCTGGCAGCCGCCTTGAACCCTTCGCCCGAACCATAGCCCAGCGAGCCGGCGATGGTGCGCAACCTGGCCTTGGTCATGCTGACCCGCATATCGACCGTGCCCGGCTCGCCTTCGGCCGGTGCCTCTTCCTCGACCGGTTCGATTGCCACGCTGGCCACAAGGCCGGTGGCAAGGATTGCACGGCGGAAATCGAATTCCAGGCTGCGCTTGTAGGTGTCGCCAGGTTCGAACCGGGCAATGTCCTGCAAATGCCTGGCGGACATGAAATCCGGCATGTCCGTGGTGATTGTGCCGAAGCGGTATTTTCCGCCCGGCGTCACTTCCATCGTCAGATCGCCTTCTTCGCGATCATGGTCGATCAGCAATTCCGGTTCGGCGATTTCCGCAAATGGATAGCCGTTTTCGCCCAGCGCCGTATCGAGATCATAGCGTTCCTCGACGATCTTGTCCGCCAGCAACGGGTCGCCCGTCTCGATCTCGAAGCTGGAACGCAGCATGTCGTAATCGGCCCGTGCATCGGCCAGATTGCCCAGATTGATCGCTCCGATACTATATTGCGTGCCGGGCAGGATGCGGAAACGCACGGAAGGGTCCGTATCGGCATTCTCTTCACCCGGAGCGATCGCGCCGACAGAGCGGATGACCTGACCGTTATAATAGCCATAGATGCGCAGCAGACGGTCCAGCAGCGCCTCATCCTCTTCCGCCTGCGCGGCAAGGCGCGCGGAATTGCCATCAGCGTCAAGCTGTTCGACCGTGGACAGCGACTGGAAACGTTCAAGGAAATCGTCGCGTTGGGGGAACAGGCTTTCATCGCTGGGAAAAGCGATGCTCAGTTCGTCAGACAATTTTTCCACACTGCCGGTTTCGACATTGCGGCGCACGCTTTCGAATTCCGCAAAGCGGATATCGCCTTCAGGCTCCAGCGGTTCGATCTCGGGAAGCCCGGTCTCGTCCGGCCAGGCGATTTCCATCTCGGGCAATTCGTCCAGCGGGGAATCCGGCTCCAGTTCCGGCGGCGCATCCTCGGACCGGGCGGCCTCTTCCGGCACGCCTTGCGATGCCCATTCTTCCGGGTCGGACACCGCGGAATCGGGGATCAGATCCTCCAGCCGGCTGGAAACGGACTGGTCCTGCGCCGCAAGCGGTGTGGCGATCAGGGATACGGAGGTCGCCAGCGCCGTGGCAAGGCGCCGCAGCGGGCGGTCAGGCCAGCTTGTATTGCTTGTGCCCTCCGGGCGTTCCATCCTTGCTTCCGCCATCGGGACAATCGGCTTCCGCGCGCCGTTTGCGGGCGACATCGGAAATGAGGCTCGCCTGCTCCTCTTCGGAGAAGCGGCGCCATCCGGTAGGGCCGAGACGTTCAAGCGGGCGATAGCGCACCTTGTACTGCATGCGCTGCGAGCCTTCGACCCAATAGCCCAGATAGACATAGGGAAGCCCGGCTTCTGCAGCACGCCGGATATGGTCCAGTATGATGTAATTCCCAAGCCCGCTGCGCGCCTTATGTTCCGGGTCATAGAAGCTGTAGATCATTGAAAGCCCGTCCCCCTGGCGATCGGTGAGGCAAGCACCAACCAGTCGTCCCGGCTCCCCGTTCTCCGTAGGCTCCCGATATTCAATAACAAAGCTCGAAACGGCGGTGTGTTCCACCATGTCGGCGTAATCAATCTCGTCCATGGCCGCCATGCCGCCGCCAGGGTGCCGCGCTTCCAGGTAACGCTGCAGCAGAGCATATTGTTCAGCCGTCGCCCAGGGGCGGCATTCAGTCACGATGAGATCGGAATTGCGCCGCAATTCGCGCCGCTGCGTGCTGGAAGGCCGGAATTCACTGGCCACCACGCGCACGGAAACGCAGGCCCGGCAATCGATGCAACTCGGGCGATAGGCGACTGTCTGGCTGCGGCGAAAACCGATCCGGCCGAGCGCATCGTTCAACTGTTCGGCATGCGGCCCCTTCAATTCGGTGAAGACCTTGCGCTCGGTCTTGCCCGCCAGATACGGGCACGGCGCCGGGCTGGTCACGAAGAAGCGGGGAAAGCGAACCGGGGCCGTCACGGGCTAGGCGAGCCTCTCTTGCCAGTGTTGAACGATCAAGCGACGCACCGGAAATACGTCCGGCACGTGCAATCGCGAAACACTATTAACCATAATTTAGATGGATTGCAGAAAGATTTTCCACAATCACCGGTGGTGATCGGCCCAATCGCCCCGTATCGGGTCAGTTCAGTTCCACATAGCTAACGGAATAGCCCCGTCCGCGCAGTGCAAGGATCAGTTCTTCCAACTGCTTGCGGTCGCGCGCTTCGCATTCGATATCCGTCACCAGGCCCTTCGCAGGCAAATTGGTGAAAATCCGCTGATGATAGATTTCGAGGATATTGACGTTGTGTTCGTCGAATTCCTTCATCACCTTGTACAGCGATCCCGGCCGATCCTGCAGGGTGAGCCGCAAGCGGGCAAGCCGGCCGGAACGGGCCAGATCGCGCAGCAGAACATTCGCCAGCAGGCGGGTATCGATATTGCCGCCGCACAGCACCAGGCCGACCTTCCGGCCGACAAACCTTTCGCGATAGGATAGCAGCGCCGCCAACCCGGCCGCGCCCGCCCCTTCAACCACCGTCTTTTCGATCTGCAGCAGCAGCGCAACCGCTTCTTCCAGCGATTCCTCGTCCACCAGCAGGATATCGTCCACCACACGGCGGATGATCTGCCGGGTATAGCTGCCCGGCTCCTTCACGGCGATGCCTTCCGCCAGCGTATCGCCGCCGCAGGGCAGATCCTCGCCCTTGATATGGCCATACATGGACGGGAACAGCCGTGCCTGCACCCCGATCACCTCGACCGGCGGATTCTGCGCCTTGGCCACTGTGCCGATGCCTGAAATCAGCCCGCCGCCACCGATCGGCACGATCACGGTCTGGATCTCCGGCGCGTCCTCGAACATTTCCAGGCCGACCGTGCCCTGCCCCGCCGCGACCCGTGGATCGTCAAACGGGTGGACGAAGGTCAGCCCCAGTTGTTTCTCCAACTTGCGCGCATGGGCATAGGCTTCATCGAAGGTTTCGCCTTCCAGCACCACCTTGCCGCCCACGCTCTGCGTCTGCATCACTTTCACCGTCGGCGTCGTTCGCGGCATGACGATCGTCACCGGAACGCCCAGCCGCGAACCGTGATAGGAAAGCCCCTGCGAATGATTGCCGGCTGACGCGGCGATGACGCCCCGCTTGCGCTGTTCCTCGTCCATCAGCAGCAGGGCATTGAGCGCCCCGCGCTCCTTATAGGCAGCGGTGAATTGCTGGTTCTCGAACTTCAGCCACACTTCAGCGCCCGTAATTCGCGACAGCGTCTTGCTGTGCATGGTGGGCGTGTGCACGACCGCGCCCGCAATCCGCTCTGCGGCGGCGCGGATATCTGCAATGTCGAGTTTTGCGGCAGCTGTGTCTTCGGAACTTGTCATAGGCGCCGGGGCCTAACCGAAAAGATCGCGCAATGGAAACGCGTAAAAGCGCCTGGCGATTGCGCTTCGCGCCACAAAGCGGCAGTTGGGCTGCATGACAGACGCAAAATCCATCGCCTTTCTGGGCATGGGCGTGATGGGCGCGCCCATGGCCGGCCACCTCGCCTGCGCCGGGCACAGGGTCACCATCTACAACCGCACGCTGTCCAGGGCGCATGACTGGATGGCGCGGCATGGGGAAGAAGGCCTGGCCGTTTCCATGGCCGAAACTCCCGCCGAAGCGGCCAGTGGCAAGGAGGTGGTGATCACCTGCGTCGGCAATGACCACGATCTGGCGGAAGTGGTTCTGGGCGATGCGGGCGTGCTGTCGGTGATGACGGCAGGATCGCTTTTCATCGATCACACCACCGTTTCCCCCGCCATTGCCCGGAGCATCGCGCAAGATGCCGCAAAGCACGGGATACTGGCGCTGGATGCGCCGATCTCCGGCGGGCAGGCAGGCGCGGAAAACGGGAAATTGTCCGTCATGTGCGGCGGCAGTGAAGAAGCCATGGCCGCCGCCCGCCCCGTGATCGAAGCCTATGGCAGCCGCATCACCCATATCGGCGCAGCGGGCTGTGGGCAGGCCGCCAAGGCGGTAAACCAGATCTGCATCGCCGGGACATTGGCGGGATTGTCCGAAGGTGTCCGCTTCGCACAGGCCACCGGGCTGGACATGGACAAGGTTCTGCAGGCCATTTCAGGCGGCGCGGCGCAAAGCTGGCAGATGGAAAATCGCTGGGCCACGATGGCCGCGGGCGAATTCGATTTCGGCTTCGCGATTGACTGGATGCGCAAGGATCTGGGCATTGCGCTGGGCGAAGCGAAGGAAAACGGCGTCCCGTTGCCGGTAACCGCACTGGTGGACCAGTTCTATGCCATGGTGCAGGCAATGGGCGGCAACCGGCAGGATACCAGCGCGCTGATCCGCCATCTTCCGGAAGGATCGGGCAAATGATCGCCCGGTTCGCAGCCGCAGCGGCGGCACTGGCCCTGCTCCATTCCGGCCCGGCGCTGGCCGATACGCTGATCGACAATATCGAAGGAATATCGGTCAGCCGGGAAGGCAAGGTGACCCGTTTCGCCGGAATGGTGATCGGCGATGACGGGCGGATCGTGGAGATCCTGAAGCGCCGCGAAAAGCCGAGCGAGCCGGTGGATTTCCATGAAGACGGCAAGGGCCGCGTGGTGATCCCCGGCATGATAGATTCTCATCTTCATGTCATGGGCCTGGGGCTGGCGCAGCTCTCTCTCGACCTGACGGGCACAAGCTCTCTTGAAGAGGCGCTGTCCAGGATCGAAGCCTATGCCAAGGCACATCCGGACCGGCCCTGGATCGTGGGTTGGGGCTGGAACCAGGAAGCCTGGGGCCTCGGCCGTTTCCCCACTGCGGCTGATATCGACGCGGTCGTGCCCGATCGCCCCGTATGGCTGACCCGTGTGGATGGCCATGCCGGCTGGGCCAACAGCGCCGCGTTAAAGGCAGGCAATGTCGATGCGGACACGCCTGACCCGGAAGGCGGGCGGATTGAACGGATCGCGGGCAGCGCAGCACCGGCGGGCGTGCTGATCGACGCGGCCAGCGCCATGGTCGATGACAAGGTGCCCTCCCCCCGCCCCGAAGACCGGGACCTGGCCCTGCATGAAGCGCAGGAACTGCTGATCCGCAACGGCGTGACGGCCGTTGCCGACATGGGCACCAGCGTGGAAGACTGGATGACATTCCGCCGCGCCGGCGATCTGGGCCGCCTGCGCATTCGCATCATGGCCTATGCCGGCAGCGTGCCGGACATGCTGCTGATCGGCGGCACCGGGCCCACGCCATGGCTGTATGATGACAGGCTGCGGCTGAACGGGTTGAAGCTTTATCTTGACGGGGCGCTGGGTTCGCGCGGGGCCCTGCTCAAGGCTCCCTATGCGGACGAGGCGGGCAATACCGGCCTTGCCCTGCTCAACGGCACGCAATTGCGCAATCTCATGAGCAGGGCGGCAATGGACGATTTCCAGGTCGCGACCCACGCCATTGGCGATGCGGCCAATGCCGAAGTGCTTGGCGCGATAGAGGAATTGTCACAGGATTTCGGAGGGGACCGGCGCTGGCGCGTGGAACATGCCCAGATCGTGGATCCTGCCGACCTGCCCCGCTTCGGCGAACATGGCATCATCGCATCCATGCAGCCGGTCCACCAGACATCCGACCGGCTGATGGCCGAAGCGCGGCTGGGTCAGGGCCGGCTGGAAGGCGCCTATGCGTGGAACTCCATGCTGGAAGCAGGCGCGCCGCTGGCCTTCGGATCGGATGCGCCGGTGGAAGCGCCCCGGCCCTTTATCGGCATGGCAGCGGCGATCAGCCGCGAAGATGCCAGCGGCCAGCCCTTTGGCGGCTGGATGCCCGGTGAACGGGTGACACGGGAACAGGCGCTGGCCGCCTATACCGCGGCCGGTGCCTTTGCCGGCTTTGCCGAAGGGCGGTTCGGCCAGTTGAAACCCGGAGAGCGGGCGGACTTCCTGATGATCGACCGGGATCCGCTGCTGTCCGGCCCGGGCGAGTTGCGGGACACCGTAATTCTACAGACATGGATCGGGGGCCAGAAGGTTTACGAGCGCGGGAAATAATATTCAGAACCCGTCAATTCGGGCAATATCTTGTTATTTTTACGCGCGGTTTACATGCCTGCCATCCGAAGGAACGGGCGCATCACTATGGTAAACGCCGATAATTGTTACGCTGCATCGCAAAAAATTATCGCATTGTTCGCAATCCCGATATATAAGTACGCATTAGCGACCCACCTGAAGAAGTGAATGATACAGGGAGTACAACTATATGGTGATGCGTAAAGTTCTTACCGGCCTTCTGGGCGCCAGCATGTTGGCGACGCCGGTCGTTGCCCATGCCGCGGCAGCCGACACTGCCCGCAAGGGCGCCGCTTTCGAAGAAGGCGAAAAGATCGCTCCGGCTATCCTGATCGGCGCGCTTATCGCTGCCGCTGTGGTTGGCATTGTCGTTCTTGACGACGACGATGATGACGCTGTCAGCCCGTAAAGGTCGCACATAAAAGCTATTTCGGAACGGGGCCTTCGGGCCCCGTTCTTGTTTGTGGCGCCGTTCTTGTTTGTGGCTCTGGCAAGTAATGCAGGATGCGGCTCTGTTGGCGGCGCATCACCCTGCGGGGTCCGCTATTATTCGGCGGCTTCGCCTGATGCTTCGGTCTCTTGCGCCTCGCCTTTCCCCGCCCTCCGGTCGCTGAGATAGATCAGCAACAAGGATCCTTCGAACAGGATCAGCAAGGGCACGGCCAGCAGCAATTGCGAAACCACGTCGGGCGGTGTGATTACTGCCGAAACGGCGAAAACCAGCACGATCACATAACGCCGGGCCCCGGCAAGCTGCGCCCGGCTGACCAGTCCGGCCCGGTTGAGCAGCATCAGCAGCACCGGCAACAGGAAGCTGATGCCGAAAGCCAGGATGAAGCGCATCACGAGATCGAGGTAATCGCCCATCGCCGGCAGGGCTTCCTGCTGCAAACCGCCAGCACTGCCCTGGAAACCGAGGAACCAGGTGAAAGCCGTCGGCATGACGATGAAATAGGCGAGGCTGGCACCCAGGGTGAACAATACCGGCGTGGCGATCAGGAAGGGCAGGAATGCCTTCTTTTCCCGGGCATAAAGGCCGGGGGCCACGAAGGCCCATAGCTGGTTGGCGATGATGGGGAAGCTGATAAAAAAGGCGGCGAACAGCGCCACCTTGATCTCCACGAAGAAGGCTTCGTACAGCTTGGTATAGACGAGCCTGCCCTGCCCTTCGGGAAAGGCCGCCGTCAGCGGGCGGACCAGAAAGCCGAAAATATCGTCCGCAAAATACATGCAGAAGGCAAAGGCCACGCCCATGGCCATGATCGCCCGCATCAACCGGCGGCGCAGTTCCACCAGATGCTCCATCAGCGGAGCCTGCGTATCGTCAATATCGGAAATCTTGAAAGCCATGGCTCAGCTCAGGATGAACGGGGGGAATTGTCGAGCGGCAATTGCGGCTCGTCAGCCTTTCCCTCCGCCGGGGGCGTAGCCTTCCTGCTATCCGCCGAAGCAGCCGGCTTGGCGGGCTGGGGCGCCGGACTGGGCGGCGATGGCGGCGGCAGAGCGCCGGTCGGTTCCATTTCCGCAGGTGCACCCTGGGGATGTTCGCGCATCACCTTCTCATTCTGCTCCCGCCATTTCTTTTCCATCTCCTCCATCTCCGCTTCGCGGACCATGGCATCGAACCCCGCGCGGAACTGGCTGGAGACACGCCGCACCTTGCCGATCCAGCGCCCCGCAGTGCGGAGAGCCAGCGGCATATCCTTCGGGCCGATCACGATCACGGCCACGATAACGATCAGCAGCAGTTCGGTTGCGCCGATATCAAACATGGGCGGCGCCTGGGGCCTGGATCAGTTTACGGTCTTGTCGGCGGCGGGCTGCGAATCGACGATGGTTTCATTCGCCGGTTTCGCTTCGTGCTGCGGGCCTTCGATCCGGCCCGCTTCCGTTTCGGCCTTTGCCTTTTCTTCTTCGCTCAGGCCTTGGCGGAAGCTCTTCACGCCCTTGCCGAAGTCACCCATCATCTCGCTGATGCGGCCGCGGCCGAACAGGACAAGGATGACCAAGGCGATGATCAGGATCTGAAACGGTCCGATATTCACTGGAACTCTCCAAAAACGTTGCCGCCAATCTAGGCGTTTTCCTCGGGCTTTTCCAGCGCTCCGGAATTGGACGCGGTGATGACAGCATCCTCGCTTTCGTCAATCGCGGAATTATCGTCCGGCCCATCCTGGGCCACCAGTTCGGCATAGGCATCGTCCACCGGATCCAGCAATCCTGCGGCCTTCAGCTCGTCGATACCGGGCAGGTCGCGGCGGCTGGCAAGCCCGAAATGCGACAGGAATTCAGGCGTGGTCGCATAAATTACCGGGCGGCCGGGAACTTCGCGGCGGCCGGCAACCCGCACCCAGCCAGCTTCCATCAGCACGTCCAGCGTGCCCTTTGCCGTCTGCACGCCGCGAATCGCCTCGACCTCCGCACGGCTGACCGGTTCATGATAAGCCACGATGGCCAGCACTTCCGTCGCGGCCCGGCTCAGGCGCCGCAATTGTTCCTTTTCCCGCCGCAGCAGATGGGCGAGATCGGGCGCCGTCTGGAACTGCCAGCGCCGCCCCCGTTCCACCAGGCGGATGCCCCGTTCGCGATAATGTTCTTCCAGCTTTTTCAGCGCGGGCCGCACTTCGGCCCCTTCCAGATGGCTGGAAAGCTGTTCCACGCTCATCGGTTCTTCCGCCGCGAACAGGGTCGCTTCCACCGCGCGAAGGATATCGTCGGGCACCTCGTTCACGCTGCGGGCCTGCGCAGATGGAGCGGGCCGAAGATCTCTTCCTGGCGGATTTCGGCCTTGCCCAGCCGCGCCAGTTCCAGCGCCGCCACGAAGCTGGAAGCCAGCGCCGATTTGCGCAGGCGCGGTTCGGCATGAGGGGGCAGGAAATCGCGCAATTCCATCCAGTCGAGCCGCACGCCGAGCATGGAGGAAACCCGGTCGAGCGCGGAATCGAGCGTCATCACCGGCCGTTCGCGCACCATATGGACCACCGGCTCGGTCCGCAGCTTCACCTGCCCATAGGCGGAAACGAGCTGGTACCAATCGCATTGCCAGGCATTCTTGCGGTCGACCCGAAGCCCCTCCGGCGCGCCGCGCAGGAAAACGTCCCGCCCGATCCGGTCCCGCGCCATCAGCCGCGCCGCCGCTTCGCGCATGGCGCCAAGCCTTTGCAGCCGCAATTGCAGGCGCAGCGCCAGTTCTTCGGGGCTCGGATCCTCCTGCTCTTCCTTCGGCAGCAGCATCGCCGATTTCAGATAGGCCAGCCACGCCGCCATCACGAGGTAATCGGCGGCGATTTCCAGCTTCAACGCTTCCGCCTGTTCGATATAGGCGAGATATTGATCCACCAGCGCCAGGATCGAGATGGTCTTGAGGTCGACTTTCTGCCGCCTCGCCAGGTCGAGCAGGAGATCCAGCGGACCTTCCCAGCCATCCAGTTCGAGATAGAGCGCTTCGTCCCCGGCGGGAGCGTTTCCGGCCCCGTCCCATTCCCCCGGTTCACCGCCAGGGACCGGGCCGTGCCCGTCATCCTGCTCCGCCCGGTTTGCGATCTGTTCGTTCACGCCGTGTCCCGCGCCAGGTCGAGCAAGGCATCGCGCCTGGCGGCGAGTTCCACCCGGTCCGCGGCAGGCGCGGCGGCATCGGCATAAGCCAGTGCCCGCTCCAGCCGGTCCGCCACTTCGGCGGACATGGCCGGAATGCGTTCCGCGATACCGGCCATATCGTCCATTTTCGCCCAGCAATTCAGAACGATGTCGCAGCCGGCGGCAATGGCCCTTGCCGCGCGTTCAGGCACGCTGCCGGTCAGGGCTTCCATATCGATATCATCGGTCAGCAGCAGTCCGGCAAAGCCGATCTTCTTGCGGATGATCTCGCCCACCACGAAGGGGGACAGGGTAGCGGGATTTTCCGCGTCCCACGCTGTGTAGCGTACATGCGCGCTCATCCCGATAGGCGCGCCGGCCAGCGTGCGGAAGGGGCGGCAATCGACCTCCAGTTCCTCTTCGCTCGCTTCGACGGTGGGCAATTCCTTGTGGCTGTCCGCCCCAGCCCGGCCATGGCCCGGCATATGCTTGACGCAGCCGGTCACACCGGCACGCGCCAACCCTTCCAGTATGGCACGGCCCAGCGCGGCAACCTGCATCGGCTCCCCGCCAAGGGCGCGATCCCCGATCACGTCATGCGCGCCCTCCTGCCGCACGTCGAGCAAAGGCAGGTAATCGACCGTAATGCCCATATCCGCCAGTTCCATGCCCAGCGCTTCGGCATTGGCCCGCGCCGCCTCGATCGCGCTGGCCGGGGCCACGTCCCATAATCTGGCGAAGGCTTCTCCCGCGGGGAATTGCGGCCAGACCGGCGGCTTCATCCGGGCCACGCGGCCGCCTTCCTGATCGATGGAGATCAACACCCTTTCACGCCCGTGGATCGTGCGCAGATCGTCCGTCAGCGCCCGCAATTGTTCGCGCGTTTCGACATTGCGACCGAACAGGATATATCCCGCAGGGTCGGCCTCGCGGAAAAAGGCGCGCTCCTCCTCGGTCAGTTTGGTACCGGCAATGCCGAAAATGGCAGGCGTCATCACAGGTGAAATATGCAGGAAAGCTGCATTTCGGCAAGTTCGCAGCGCAGCGACCATGTGGACATCGGGCAGTATCGCCCATTCGGCGCCCGCCAGAATTGCCGAAACCTCCAATGTCGGTAATAGCCGGGCGTCATCGCAATGATGGCGGGGAGCGGGAATGTGAACGCATTGGCGGAAAGCGTGACGTGGGAGACGCAGCTGGAACTGGCCTTCCTGCTGCTGGCCGCGCTCGCCTGCGGATTGCTGATCGGCATTGAACGCGGCTGGCGGCAAAGGGATGAGCCGGACGGTTCGCGGGTTGCGGGGGTGCGCACCTTCACATTGATCGGATCATGCGGCGGCCTGATCGCCGTTGCCGCGCTGCATGTCTCCGCAATTCTGGCCTCTGTCCTGCTTGCCGGGCTGGTTGCCTTGCTGGTCGGCGCATTTCTGCGGCCGAGGGTGGCGGAAAGCCGGCGCGATGCGACAACGCTGGTTGCTGCAATGGCCGCGCTCTGCCTCGGCCTGCTGGCTGGTGCGGGCTTTGCCGAACTGGCGCTGGCGGGCGCCGCGCTGGTTACTTTCGTGCTTGCCGCGCGCCAGCAGGCGCATGGACTGTTGCAGGCCCTGACGCCGGAGGAAATGCGCGCGATCGCCCGTTTCGCGGTCATCGCAATTGCCGTTCTGCCCTTCCTGCCAGATGCGCAATATGGGCCCTATGATGCGTGGAACCCGTTCAAATTATGGCTGGTGGTCGTGCTGGTCACGGGATTTTCCGTCGCCGGCTATATCGCCAACCGGGTGATCGGGCAGAACCGGGGGACCATTGCCACGGCGCTGATCGGCGGGGCCTATTCTTCCACCGCGGTCACCGCCGCCTTTGCCGGGCGATTGAAACAGCAACATGCCGGACCTTTCGCCACCGGCATCGCACTGGCCAGCGCGGTCATGTATTTGCGCGTGGTCCTGCTTGCGGCGGTTCTTGCCCCCGGCATTGCCCTGCCGATCCTGGCTCTGCTGGGCCCGGCCGCCGCTGTGGCCTTTGGCGTTTCGGGCCTGACCTGGACACGCGAAAAGGCGAACCATGCCGACAGCACGGAGCTGACATCCAAGCCATTCGAATTGCTGCCGGCCTTCGGCTTCCTGCTCGCGGTCGCAGGCGCATCGCTGCTGGTTCGCTGGGCGCAGGTGGAATTCGGCGATGCGGGCGCGGCCATTTCATTGTTCATCGCAGGCAGTTTCGATGTCGATGCCGCGCTCGTCGCCTATTCCGCCCTGCCGCGCGATGCCGTTCCGGTGGCGATCGCCGCCTTCGCCCTGTCAGGCACGGTGGCGGTGAACATGGCGTTCAAGGTGGCCATCGTCTTTGCCAATGCCGGGCTGAAATCGGGCCGCATGGCCGGCTTCGCGCTGCTGGCCAGCCTGGCCGTTCTGATTGCCACTCTGGCTATTCGTGCCGTCAGCCTGTTCGGCTGAACGGAAAGCGCCCTATCGCTTGACCTGACAGTCCCCGCCTGCGGACTTTATCTGCTGGCAAAGCTCCCTCGCCTGGCTCTCGCTGGCGGCGACGGCCTGCAGGCGGTAAACCGTGCTGCCATCCACCACGGCTTCGACGGTGCGATATTTGTATCCGTCCAGCGCCTCGTACCGGCGATAGAGCGTATCCCAGCCCCGCCGGGCCGCTTCGCGATTGGCATAGGCGCCAACCTGCACGCCGACCCCGCCCTGTTCGGGTTCGGGTTCGGGTTCGGCGCTTTCGGAAAAGCCGGGTTTCGTGTCCTTCACCGGTTTCGGAGCGGGCGTATCGGCCACGCGGCCTTCCACGATCTTGCCTTCTGCCACTTCGAAGCTGGCATCGCCGGTGCCGGCCACTTCCTTGCCGCCGGGATCATCCGGCCGTGTCTTGTAAGGTTCTTCGGGGGCCGCGATCACGCTGCCATCGGCCACTTCAGGGCCGGGCGTCCGATCGCGGGTGAACCACCACAATCCGCCCACGAACAGGATGAGCAGCAGCAGCAGCACGCCGACAAAGGCCATTATACGCCCGGTATCGACACCCTGTTCTTCATGATCGTCATCGGATTCCAGCCACGGCAGGCGCTCTTCCTCGTCAGCGAAGACCAGCTCTTCCTCCGCTTCATAGGCGCCTTCGCCGGCCTGATCGCCCGGCTCGCCATTTGTGCGCCCATTGGCTGGCACATGCATTTTCCTACAGCTCCTCGACCGCCTCGACCCCCAGCAGGGAAAGCCCATTGCGGATTACCTGCCCGATCTGCGAGGCCAGGAAAAGCCTCGCCCCGGTCAGTTCGGCATTGTGTGTCAGGATGATGCGTTTTTCCGGATCATCATTCCCCAGGTTCCAGAAAGCGTGAAAAGCCGCAGCCAGATCATAGAGATAGAAGGCGATCCGGTGCGGTTCCCGCGCCCGGGCGGCCTGTTCCACTTCGCGCGGGAACTGCGCGGCATGTTTGACCAGCGCCAGTTCCTCCTCGCCCAGAAGGCCCAGATCCGCATCGGAAGGGGCGAGGTTTTCCGCCTTCGCCTTGCGCATGGTCGAATGGATCCGCGCATGGGCATACTGGACGTAGAAAACAGGGTTGTCCTTGCTCGCTTCCACCACCTTGGCGAAGTCGAAATCCATCTGCGCTTCAGGTTTGCGGGTCAGCATGGTGAAGCGGACCACGTCCTTGCCCACTTCTTCCACCATGTCGGCAATGGTGATGAAATTGCCGGACCGCTTGGACATCTTCACCGGCTCTCCGCCTCGCAGCAGCTGCACCATCTGCACCAGCTTCACGTCGAACGGGATGGGCTTGCCCTGCCCTTCCGAAAGGGCGGCCACGGCAGCCTTGATCCGCTTCACCGTGCCGGCATGGTCCGCGCCCCAGATATCGATCAGTTCATCCGCGCTTTCGGCCTTCTGCATGTGATAGGCCAGATCGGCGCCGAAATAGGTCCAGCTGCCATCGCTCTTGCGAATCGGGCGATCCTGATCGTCGCCGAATCTGGTGGAACGGAACAGCGGCAGTTCCACCTGTTCCCAATCTTCCAGCGTCTTGCCCTTGGGCGCTTCCAGCACACCGTCAAACACCAGATCATGTTCGCGCAGCCATTTTTCAGCCGCTTCCGGCTTGCCCGCGCGCTGCAATTCCGCCTCGCTCGCAAACACGTCATGCTCGATACCCAGAAGGGCGAGATCGGCACGGATCATATCCATCATCGCTGCCACGGCAGTAGTGCGGAACAGTTCCAGCCATTCGCTTTCCGGCGCGCCGACGAAACGATCGCCATGCTGCTGCGCCAGAACCTTACCCACCGGGATCAGGTAATCGCCGGGATAGAGGCCTTCCGGAATCTCGCCAATATCCTCGCCCAGCGCCTCGCGATAACGCAGATGGGCCGACCGGGCGAGCGTCTGCACCTGTGCCCCGGCATCATTGACGTAATATTCGCGCGTTACCTGGTGCCCGGCATATTCCAGCAGAGAGGCCAGCGCATCGCCCACCACGGCGCCGCGGCAATGGCCCATATGCATCGGCCCTGTGGGATTGGCGGAGACATATTCGATGTTGACCCGCTTGCCCTTACCCATGGCGGAGCGGCCATAGCGCGTATCGAGCCGGGCGATCGCACCCAGTTCCGCCAGCCAGTTCGATGCTGCCAATCGCAGATTGATGAAGCCCGGCCCGGCAATCTCGGCGCTTTCGATCATCGGATCACTGGCCAGGTGTTCCACGATCTTTTCCGCCAGCGCGCGGGGATTGGTCCTGGCCTGTTTGGCCAGCACCATCGCGGCATTGGTGGCCAGATCGCCATGGGCGGGATCGCGCGGCGGCTCCACACTGACATTGTCGCGCGGAGTGTGCGGCGGCAGCACGGCCTCCTTTTCCAGTGCGGAAAGGACGGCGTCGATCTTGGCCGCGAAGGCGGCATACAGGGTTTGCGTGTCGGACATGGCGCGCCGTTAGCCCGTTTTGCGGGCGCGGGAAAGGCGGCGAAACCGCGCCGACTCAGCGCGTGGCGTTATAGGCCAGCTGTTCTTCGGTCAGTTGGAAGCCGATCAGCAGTTCGAAACTGGCGCGCGCCACGGCGGAACGCACTTCCGGCTGGGCCAGCGGATCGATTGCCGCATCCTGTTCGCCCGAACGGCGCTTGCGCGTGATCCGTTCGCGAATATCGTCGGGCAGCGTCGCCGCCGCGCGATCGACATAGGCGCCGGCAGTGCCGCTGGCCTGCGCCCGCGCCTGTCCATCCGCGAATTGCAGCGTCACCGTGCCCAGCCGCTTGGAAATGACGGCATTACCGCCGCGGACCACAGTGGCGAAATAGGGCAGTTCCACGGTCCGCGCACCCGCCGTATCGCGGCGCTGCGCCAGCACGTCGAACGTGGCGGTGGTGTAGACCTGGTCGGTGCTGTCATCGCACTGGCTGCGGACATTGGTGATGGAGGCGGAAAGGTCCATCGCATCCTGCGTCCGCGCATCGGCCGGGTTGAATACGGTGATATCCCCGGTGAAATCAGGCACGCCCACGGCCGGGCACACGCTGCGCAGAGCGGTGATACCCACGCCCTGTTCGATGACGATATCGCCTTCGGACTGGCACCCGGCGAGGGCAGCGGCGGAAGCGATGACGGCGAACAGCGCCTTGCCCGAGAAGATTGGGCGCGGGAACATCGGGCGAGGGATCATTGGCGGTCCTTGTCCATATCGAGCAGCAGCCCCTAGCTCTTTCACTGCGGAGCGACAACCGCTAGGGCGGTCGTGATGAACGCACCCTTTCAGGATACCCCCGCCGGTCAGGCGCGTGACGCACTGACTGTTCTGATCGCTGCCCCGCGCGGCTTCTGCGCAGGTGTGGACCGCGCGATCGAGATCGTCGAACGCGCGATCGCGAAATATGGCGCCCCCGTCTATGTCCGCCACGAAATCGTGCATAACCGCTTCGTGGTCGACGATCTGAAGGCCAAGGGCGCGATTTTCGTCGAAGAACTGGATGAAGTGCCGGACGACATGCCCGTTGTCTTCAGCGCACATGGCGTACCCAAATCCGTCCCGGAAGAAGCGCAGCGGCGCGAACTAACCTATGTCGATGCCACCTGCCCGCTGGTCAGCAAGGTGCACCGCCAGGCTGAACGGCAGGTGGAGGCCGGACGCCATATCGTCTTCATCGGGCACAAGGGCCATCCGGAAGTCATCGGCACTTTCGGCCAGGTTCCGGAAGGGCAGATGACGCTGGTGGAAACGGTTGAAGATGTCGCCGATCTCGATTTCACCGCCGATACGCCGCTGGCCTTCCTGACGCAGACGACCCTTTCGGTGGACGATACATACAAGATCGTGGCCGCGCTGAAGGATCGCTTCCCCCAGATCGTGGGCCCCAAGGCAGAGGATATCTGCTACGCCACGTCCAACCGCCAGATGGCGGTGAAGCTGATCGCGCCCGGCAGTGATCTGGTGCTGGTCATCGGCGCGCCCAATTCCTCCAACTCGTTGCGGCTGGTCGAAGTCGCGGAACGCTGTGGCACCAGTGCCCGCCTGATCCAGCGGGCGATGGATATCGATCCGGCCTGGCTGGAAGGCGTTGGCACGGTGGGCATCACCGCCGGTGCCTCTGCCCCCGAAACGCTGGTCCGCGAAGTGGTGGACAGGCTGGGCGAATGGCGGGACGTGGAAGAACACACGCTCGTCACCGCAGAGGAAAAGATGGTGTTCAAGCTGCCGCGCCAGCTAACTGCGTAGACGGCGCATGGCAGTTTATACCAATCTTTCCGCGGCAGATTTCTCCGCGCTGCTCCGCCAGTATGATGTCGGCGAAATTGTCTCTGCCAAGGGCATTGCCGAAGGGGTTTCCAATTCCAACTGGCTGATCGAAACGACGCAGGCGCGGTTCATCCTCACCATGTATGAACACCGGGTCGATCTGGACGATCTGCCCTTCTTTCTTGGCCTGCTGGATCATCTCGCGGCCAAGGGCAGCCCTGTCCCGCGCACCATCCACGACAAGGCCGGCGCCGCCTTCCGCATGATGGACGGCAAGGCCGTGGCGCTGATCGAATTCCTGTCCGGCGTTTCGGTCGATCGCCCCAATGCCGCGCAAGCCTATGCCGTGGGCTCCGCACTGGCCGGGCTGCATATCAATGCGGCGGATTTTCCCGATTCCCGGCCCAACAGCATGGGCCTGGCGGCATGGCATTCGCTATTTGCCGATTGCGGCGAAGACGGGCTGCGCAAGATCGACCCGGCATTGCCCGCAATCGTGGCGGAAGAACTGGCCTTTCTGGACGCCAACTGGCCGCAGGACCTGCCGCGATCGGTGATCCACGCCGATCTGTTTCCGGACAATGTCCTGATGCTGGATAACCATGTCAGCGGCCTGATCGATTTCTATTTCGCCTGCACCGATATCACGGCCTATGACCTTGCGGTGACTCATGCCGCCTGGTGCTTCACGCCCGATGGCAGTTTCCAGCCGGAAATCGCCCGCGAATTGATGCGCGGATATACGGACAGCCGCCCGCTTTCCGATGCGGAACAACAAGCCCTCCCCCTGCTCGCACGGGGGGCTACGCTGCGTTTCATGGCCACGCGCGCTTATGACTGGCTGAATACGCCGGTGGATGCGCTGGTCACGCCGAAAGACCCGATGGATTTTGCCCGCCGGCTCGCCTTTTACCGGGAGCAGGGCGAAGGGGCCTTCCCCGCACGGCAAAGCCAAGGCATTGATTAACCATGAAACGCGTGGAAATCTTCACCGACGGCGCCTGCAAGGGCAATCCGGGGCCTGGCGGCTGGGGCGCATTGCTGCGCATGGGCCGGCACGAGAAGGAACTGCACGGCAGCGATCCGGATACGACCAATAACCGCATGGAAATGACCGCGGTGATCCGCGCCCTGAAGGCGTTGATCGAACCCTGCGAAGTCGTGATCCATTCGGATAGCCGCTATGTCATCGACGGTATGACGAAATGGGTCGAAGGCTGGCAGCGCAAGGGCTGGATCAATGCCAGCAAGAAGCCGGTCCGGAACGCCGATCTCTGGCATGATCTGATCGAAGCGGCCGCGCCGCACCGGGTCACCTGGCAATGGGTGAAAGGCCATAATGGCCACCCGGAGAATGAACGGGTCGACAAGCTGGCCAGCGACGCGGCCGATTCCGCCTGCTGAACCGGCTTCTGCCGGAAGTCCGGCAATGCCCGCACATCACCTGCTTCGGACACGAAAAATGGCCCGCCGCACCGTGCAAGGCGGGCGGGCCGGAAGCCGTTATTGTTCCTGCTGTACGCCGGTGAATTGCAGCAGCAGCTGAAACAGGTTCACGAAGTTGAGGTAGAGCGACAGCGCGCTCATCACCGCCAGTTTTTCCGCCTGCTGGCTGGCGCCATAGGCAACGTAATCCGCCTTGGCCCGCTGCGTGTCCCATGCGGTCAGGCCGGTGAAGACCAGAACGCCGATGATCGAAACGGCGATCTGCAGCGCGCTGGACTGGAGGAAAAGATTGACCACGCTCGCCAGCACGACGCCGATCAGGCCCATGAACAGGAAGGTCGAATAGCGGGTCAGGTCGGCCTTGGTGGTATAGCCCCACAGGCTCATGGTGAGAAAAGTCACGGCCGCGATCAGGAAAGTCGTGGCAATGCTGGCGCCGGTAAAGACCAGCAGCACGCTGGCCAGAGACAGGCCCATCAGCCCGGCAAAGGCGAACAGGGCCATGCGCGCACCGGACAGGGTCATCTTTTCGAACCGGAAGGAGAAAAAGAAGACGAATGCCAGCGGGGCCAGCATCGCGACCCATTTCAGCGGCGTGCCGAAAATCAGCCCGTATATCGCCGGGGTGGAGGCAACCACCCAGGCCACGGCCGCGCTGATCAGCAGGGCCAGGCCCATATTGCGGTAAATGCCGAGCATATGCCGGCGCAGCCCCTCATCGAACCGCACGGCATTGCCGAAACCGGATTCGGCCGGGCGGTTGGAGGTCCAATCGTGGTTCATTTGCATCCTCTTCGGGAAAAATATCGACTCCGAATTTAGACGCGCGCGCGAAACAGAACCATTAAGAAACGATAGAAAGATACGCTGATTTCCAATAGATTTAAACTATGACCCTGGCCAGCAGGCCACGCGCCTCCACCGCGATGGCCTGGGCTATCATCCTGTAGCTTTCGCCATAGGCCGCGCCCTGGCGCCAGATCGCCGCGATGGAACGTGTGGCCGACCAGTCGGCAATAGTCAGCCGGCAAACCATGTCCTGCCCGCCCACTTCCGATTTCAGATAGAGTTCGGGCAGGATCGCCAGGCCGATTCCGGAACCGGCCATCTGGCGCAGGCTATCGAGACTGGTCCCTTCGTAATCGCGCAGCAGCTGGGCACCCAGATCCTCGCATATGTCCTGCGCCTGCCGATGATAGTGATGACGCCGGTCGATACTGAGGATCTCCGCACCTGCAAGATCGGTCTTGCGCAGCAGGGTCCGCGTGCAGAGCGGATTGTCCGGCGCCGCCACGAGATGCAGCGGTTCGCGAAACAGCGGCTCTATCTCCAGATCCGTGCCCGTAACCGGCAGGGGGGCAAGCACGAGGTCGAGCGCGCCGCGCCGCAATTCGGCAAGCTGATCGTCCGGTATCCCTTCGCGCATATACAGGCGCATGTCCGGATATTCCTGGTGCAGCCGCGCCACGACGGGCGGCAGGAGATAAGGCCCAAGCGTGGGCGTAACGCCAAAACGGACCGCTCCCGCCAATCCGGACACGCTGCGGCGGGCGAGCCCGCGCAAATCTTCTACGTCCAGCAGGATCTTTCTGGCCCGCATCGCGATTTCCCTACCAACGGGCGTAAGTTGCACCGGCGTATCGCCGCGTTCGACCAGCGAGACCCCAAGCCGGGTTTCCAGCGCCCGCAATTGCTGGCTCAGCGTCGGCTGGGACACGTTGACGGAGGCGGCAGCGCGGCTGAAATGCCGGGCATCGGCCACCGCCACCAGATATTGCAATTGCCTTAGCGTTGGCATGGAACCTGACCTTTCATGATAGGTTTTATCTATCGATTTCCACCCAAGCTTTCAATTGGCTCAAACGAGGAGTTAGCCCCATCTTCAACCTGTCAATCGAAGGAGAGAGACATGCCGGACCGACTGGATGCACTGTGCCAACGCCATCGCCGCCTCAATCGCCTGATCGACAATTGCCGCGCCGCCAGCCGGCAGGAAGAAATGAAGATGCTCAAGCGTATCCGGCTCCGCCTGAAGGACCGGATCGAAAGCCTGCGGACCCGATCCCTCTCCGTGGGCTAAGCCCCTGGGTGCGGT
Organism: Croceibacterium atlanticum; assembly: GCF_001008165.2. Taxonomy (NCBI): domain Bacteria; kingdom Pseudomonadati; phylum Pseudomonadota; class Alphaproteobacteria; order Sphingomonadales; family Erythrobacteraceae; genus Croceibacterium; species Croceibacterium atlanticum. The sequence goes on from NZ_CP011452.2 coordinate 1,445,166, forward strand.
ACGTTAACAGCCCCCTCACACCCCGTGGCGTACCGCACCCACCCTTAATCGGAACAATCGGAACAATCGGCAGAAATGCTCCCCGCCTGGGCGGGCCGTCGCGCGTTGCCGCAGCCAAGACGATAACTGCGTGACCTTAGCCATCGTTTTTCTCATTGCCGGACTCGTCGCCCTGGTCCTGGGCGGCGAATGGCTGGTGCGCGGCGCCGTGGGCCTCGCGGCCAAGGCCGATATAAATCCGCTCTTCATCGGCCTCGTCATCGTCGGCTTCGGCACGTCCATGCCCGAACTCGTCACCAGCGTGGAAGCCGCCATGGCGGGATCGCCCGCTATCGCCTGGGGCAATATCGTCGGCTCCAACGTGGCGAACAGCCTGCTGATCCTTGGCTGCGCGGCGCTGGCGGGCCGCATGGCAGTCTGGTCCGCAAACCCGTTGCGCGATCCGCTGGTGGCGCTGGGCGGCAGTGCGCTGGTGTTCGCGCTCGCGCTTTCCGGCATGGGGCATCAGGCCATCGGCCTGGCGCTGCTGGCGCTGCTGATCGCCTATATCTTCTGGTGCTATCGCTCCGAAAGCCGGACCGAAGCGCAGATGGTCCATGGCGAGATACCCGCAGACAGCACCGGAAACAGCAATAGCGAGCTGCCGGAAACGCCCGATGGCTGGGTCAAGCCGGTCGGCTTCACCCTGATCGGGCTGGCCGTGCTGATCGCCGGCGGCAATCTGCTTGTCTCCGGCGCGATCGACCTTGCCCGGATTGCGGGGCTGAGCGAAACCCTGATCGGCCTGACCATCGTTGCCGTGGGCACGTCCTTTCCCGAACTGGTCACTTCCGTGGTTGCCGCGCGCAAGGGCGAGGCAGAGGTGGCATTCGGCAATGTAGTGGGATCGAATATCTATAATCTGCTGGGCATTGGCGGCGCGACGATGCTGCTCGCCCCCGGCGCCATTCCCGCCAATCTCGTTCCGCTCGACCTCGGACTGGTCACTCTCAGTGCCGTTGCGATCGTGCTGCTTCTGATTTTCTATCGCGGTGTCCGCCGGCTGCACGCCGTGATGCTGCTGCTGGCCTATTTCGCTTATCTGGCGTTCCTGATCGCCAACGCCTGACCCCGTATATGCCGGTTGCGCGCCATGTGGAGCGCGGGCAAGGTCACCACCCTGATCCGCGACCGGAAATCTGAAACAGGGCGAAGCGGCATGGTGGGGAAGAGGTTTTTCTGCGCGATACTGGCCGGCACCGTTCTGGCCGGATGCGCATCGGCAGATGGCGGGCTGGCAGCCAGCGCGCTCCCGGCGCGGGAACAGCCGCAACTGGGCCTGCACATCAGGGGCGCCATTGCGGCAGATGGCCTGCAATTCCGCGATGCCAATGGCAATGGCACGCTGGAACCCTATGAGGATTGGCGCCTGCCGCCGGTGGAGCGCGCCCGCGATCTGGCGGCGCGGATGGACCTGCGCGAAAAAGTCGGCACGCTGATGCATTCGACCATGCCGGGCCGAGACGGCGAAATGGGCCGCGGCGCGGGATATGATCTGGCGGCACTGGGCGATCTGGTGCGGGGCAAGCATGTCACCAGCTTCATCACGCGGCTGTCCATCGCGCCCGCGGAACTGGCGCGGCAATCCAATGAAGCGCAGCAAGTGGCCGCCGCCGGCCGGCTGGGCATTCCGCTGACCATCAGCACTGATCCGCGCAATCATTTCAGCTATGTGCTGGGCGCGGCGGAGGCTGGCACGGGCACGACCAAATGGCCCGAACTGATCGGCTTCGCCGCCCTGCGCGATCTGCAACTGGTGCGCGATTTCGGCGAGATCGCCCGGCGGGAATATCGCGCCCTTGGCATTCACATGGCGCTGTCACCCCAGCTCGACCTGTTCACCGAACCGCGCTGGCCGCGCGGCAGCGGCGGCTTCGGCAGCAATGCCTGGCTGACCAGCCAGATGGGCGCAGCCTATGTCGCCAGTTTCCAGGGCGGCGCAAGGGAATTGCAGCCCGACGGGGTGATGACCGTGGTCAAGCATTGGGCAGGCTATGGCGCGCAGCCGGGCGGGCTAGAGGCGCATAATTACTATGGCCGCTTTGCCGAGCCGAGCGATCACCTGGAACAACATATGGAGGCGTTTCGCGGCGCCATCAACGTGGGCACGGCGGGGATCATGCCTGCCTATCCCATCCTGCGAAACACGAAATGGCGCGGGAAGAAGCTCGAACAGGTCGGCCCCGGCTTCAACCGCCTGCTGCTGAAAAACATATTGCGCGGCAGATATCGCTATGACGGGATGATCCTGTCCGACTGGGCGATCACGCGCGATTGCAACATGCGCTGCATGGCACCCACTGCCGAAGCCCCGCAACGCCCGCAGGACATCGCCACCAGCTGGGGCGTGGAAGATCTCACCGTCGCGCAGCGTTATGTGAAAGGGCTGCTGGCCGGGATCGACCAGTTCGGCGGCACGGACGATGTCGATCCGCTGATCGAAGCGGTCGAGAATGGCGAGGTGAGCGAAGCGAGGCTGGACCGATCGGTGATCCGGGTGATGACGGCCAAGTTCCAGCTCGGCCTGTTCGACAATCCCTATGTCGATCCCGATGCGGCCGCTGCGCAGATCGGCCGCCCGGAAGATGTTGCCAGGGCGGACAAGGCCCAGCGTGAAGCACAGGTGCTGCTGCGCAATCAGGATAATGCCCTGCCCTTCGCTGCGGGCGGCAAGGTCTGGCTGCATGGCATGGACCCACAGGCCGCGCGTGCGGCCGGGCTGATAGTGGTGGAAGATCCGGCCCAGGCCGATTTCGCCATCGTCCGGACCGAAACGGCCCATGAAGAACTGCACCCTCACCACTTCTTCGGCAGCCGCTATCACGAAGGGCGGCTGGATTTCCGGCCGGGCGATGCCGCTTATGATGCTCTTGAAAAGGCCAGCGCGCATGTGCCGACCATGCTGGCGATCTTCCTCGACCGGGCGGCAGTGCTTGGCAATGTGCAGGACAAGGCAGACGTGATCCTCGCCAATTTCGGGGCGAGTGACGCGGCGATTATCGATGTGGCGCTGGGCCGGGCAATTGCGCGCGGGCGGCTGCCTTTTGAATTGCCGCGATCCATGGCGGCGGTGGAGGCGCAGGATCCGGCGGCGCCGGATGACAGCGCCGATCCGCTATACCCCTATGGCGCGGGTATCGTGCCGGAGGATTCAGCGGAATAGGATGAGGCGGGCCCGGCACGCAGGCCGGGCCATGGCCCCTTATTCGACCGTGGTATCCACCACTTCGGCATCCGGGCCGTTCTTCTTGATGGATTCGATCGCGTTCTTGGCGTTCGCCTTCGAGGAATAGCCCTCGGTCCAGAAAATGGTCTCGCTGTTATAGACGAAATAGGAAACGAACTCGCCAGCCTTGTTCTTCCGGATTTCGAACCTGTGAGCCATCCTGGCCCTCCCTTGTCGTTGATAATGCCCTTACCCTAGCGGATGCTAGGGATTTGGCTAGCCGAAGCGGGCCGGGGAATAGACATCCGCGTCCAGCCCCTCTGTCATCTCATCGCGCGGCAGGCCGATCAGCATCTGCGCCGCCAGGCGGGCTGCGGCAGGCGCGGTCTGGATGCCGAAACCGCCCTGCCCCGCGAACCAGAAAAACCCTTCCTGCCGGGGATCGAAACCATAGACCGGCAGCCGATCGGGCGAAAAGCTGCGCAGCCCTGCCCATTTCCGTTCCAGCGCCTGCACTTTCCAGTTCGCGACCTGTTCGAAACGGTCGATAGCGATGGCGACATCCAGTTCTTCGGGCGCGGCATCGCAGGGCGCACTGGGCGTTTCGTCATGCGGGCTGAGCCAGAGCTTGCCGTTCTCCGGCTTGAAGTAGAACTCCCCGCACAAATCCAGCACCAGCGGCAGGTCTTCGGGCGGAGCGGGATCGGTGCGCAATTGTGCAACCGTACGGCGCAGCGGCGTGATGGACAGCGGCTTCGCCCCGGCCAGTTCCGCCACCGGATCGGCCCATGCGCCCGCTGCATCCACCAACATGGCCGCGCGCGCCTCCTCCCCACGGGCAAGGCCCAGCCGCCAGCCATTGCCTTCGCGCTCCGCAGTTTCCAGCCGGCTATTGGTGCGCAAGTGGACACCGAGCCGCGCCACGGCAGCCAGATAATGCTGATGCAGCGCTGCCACATCGATATCGGCGCAGGCTGGTTCCGAAATGGCCAGCGTCCAATCCGGCAGAAGGCCGGGGATGCGCCGTTCCATTTCCGCCCGGCCCAACCGTTCGATAGTGGCGCCGCTATCGGCAAAACGGGCCATGAAGGATTCGACCGCATCCTCCTGCCCGCTGCGCGCGATATAGAGCGCGCCGCGCGGGGTCAGGAAACCATGCTGGCGCAGATAATGGCCGGAAGCGAGCGTGAGCGGCACGAGTTCGGGCCCGCCATAGCATTCTTCCCAGAAAGCGGCGGAACGGCCGGTCGTGTGATAGCCGGGCTGCGCTTCAGCCTCCAGCAGCAGGACGCTGGCATGGGGGGCAAGTTCCGCGGCGATGCTGGCCCCGGCCATTCCCGCGCCGATGATTGCGATATCGTACTGGGCACTCATTTCGCTGCCAGCCGGTGCAGGAAGCGATCGATCTCTGCAAGCGCCCGATCGCGCACGGGATCGGCCTCGCGCAGAATCTCATGCGCAGCTTCCGGGCCAAAATAGGTCACTTCCGCGTCAGGAAGGCGCGTTGCAGCGCGGCGGATTGCCCGGAAACCGACCAGCCGGTCCGCACTGGTGGCAAGGATATGCACGGGAAGATTCACCCGTTCCAGCGCGCCGGGACGCCGCAATCCGCGAATCGAACCGAGCGCGGCCACCACCCAGCCCCAGCTGCCTGGCCCCATCACCAGTTCGGGCCGTTTTTCACGCCACCACAATTCATCGGCATAGCGATCCGCATCATGCGTCAGCAGGCCCTGCCGCCCGTGCGGAAACGCCCCCGGTTTCTCGCTCCATTTCCAGGCCGGCCGCCGGGGATCGCCGATACCCGCCATGATCCGGGCGAGCAGGCGGCGGACTGGCAGGGGCAACACTTCCGGATGCACATCCAGCATGGGTGCGGAAAGGATCAGCGCGTCCGGCTTCGGATCCAGTTCCTGATCCGCCGCCGCGCGGAGCACAAGATGGCCGCCCATGGAATGCCCGGCCAGCACATGCGGGCCAGGCATTGTTTCCACCCACTCGCTCCAGAAAGTGCACAAATCCTCGATCCACAGGGCAAAATCGAGAACATGGCCCGTCGTCTCGTCCAGACCGAACCTGCCGGACCCGGCCTGGCCGCGCCAATCGGCCGCAGTCACCCGCCAGCCGCGCCGCCGCCAGTGTTCGTAGGTTTCCAGATATTTCTCGTAGGCATCGCCGCGTCCGGGCATGAACAGGATCGACCCGCGCGGTTCCCCGTCGGGGGCGGGCCAGTCCAGCCTGCGGATTTCGTGCCCATCCGGCATCGTCCACCGGCTCTCCACCGCGCCTTCAGGGATTGCGCGCTTGTCGAACCGCACGCTGTCATCAGCCGCGTGGCTAATATCGTCCTCCTGCCCATAGTTACATTTTGGTAAGTGATAAACGCTAGCAAGCTGCCAGGGGGCCCGGGAGCATCATGCTGGACGATCCATTCAAGTACGGTCTGCTTGCCGCATTGGCAATTGCGCTGCTGGTCGCCGCATTCACCGACCTGCGCAGCCGCCATATCGCCAATTGGCTGAACGCCGGCATCGCGCTGGGCGCGCCCCTGTTCTGGTGGGCGAACGGGATGGAATTATGGCCCGATATCGCCATCCAGTTCGGCGTGGCGCTTGGCACATTCGCCATTCTCGCCGTGCTGTTCGCCCTGCGCGCAATGGGTGGCGGCGATGTGAAATTGCTCACCGCGCTCGCCCTCTGGATTCCGCCCGCCCTGTTCATGCAGCTGATCCTGCTGATGGCGGTGCTGGGCGGATTGCTGACCATCGGATTTGGCGCCTGGCACGTGATGCGGCGCCAGCGCGAACGGCTGGCCATTCCTTACGGTGTAGCCATCGCCGCAGCCGGATTGTGGGTGCTGGGCACGCATTATTTTTCCGCGCCCGTGGCCACCGGCACCCTGGGGTGAACCCGATTTTAACCACTGATCGCCTAAGCGGACAAAATCATTCCGCAAGGACCATCGAAGAGGCTTGACGCAAAATGGACAGGAAAAAGCTGGTACTGCTGGTGGGAGCGCTGATCGTCGCGATCGGCACCGCCATGGCGGCACGGAGCATGTTCGCCGGCAGCAGCGCGCCTCAGGTGGTTGCCGCCCCTGTGGAGCCGGAAGGCCCCAAGGTGCTGGTTGCAAAGCGCAGCCTGCCGGTGGGCACGATCATCACCGCCGATGCCATCGGCTTCCAGCTCTGGCCGCAGGAAATGGTCCAGGACGCCTATTTCATCGATGGCAATGCCGACATGTCCATGCTGATGGGCACTGTCGTGCGTCATCCGATCACCGCGGGTGAGCCGGTGACGCAGGGATCGCTGGTCGCGCCGGGCGATCGCGGCTTCCTGGCCGCGGCTCTTGGCCCGGGCATGCGCGCCGTTACCGTTTCCGTTTCCGCCCAGACCGGCGTTGGCGGCTTCATCTTCCCGGGGGACCGGGTGGACATGATGCTGACCCAGACCGTTTCGGGCGATGGCCCGCCGCTCAAGACCACGGAAACCATCCTGCGCAACCTGCGGGTTCTTGCCACCGACCAGTCGACCGAAACCCGGACGACCGAAGACGGCAAGACCGTGGTCAGCGCCTTCCGCACGGTGACGCTGGAAGTCACCCCCAAGATCGCGGAAAAGATCGAAGTGGCGCAGACGATCGGCAATCTCAGCCTCGCCCTGCGCTCCATCGCCGACAATCAGAGCGAACTGGACCGCGCCATTGCCGCCGGCGAGATCGACATGCCGGAGGATGCGTCCCCGGAAGAAGAGCGCCGCCTCCTGCGCCAGGCCACCAGCCTGCCCCGCGACGGCAAGAGCAGCTTCGTGACCGGCGGCGACGTATCCCGTTTCCAGCGCACGACCATTCCACCCCAGAATTCCGGCAATGATCGTGGCCCGGCCATGGAAGTGACCAACAGCATCGGCGTGCCGGGTGCACCGTCCGGCCCCATCGTCCGCGTAACCCGCGGCAAGGACACGACGGCCGTGCCGGTAAGAAAGTAAACCGATGATATTTCACCAGTTTCGTGATGGCCGCGTCTGCGATGCGGCACCGGGGGATGAACCCATGACTCGTCATCTTAAGAAATCTCGGCTCAGCAAGACCGTTCTGGCCGCGGCCTGTGCGCTTCTGCCGCTGGCCGCCATGCCGGCCGGGTCGCTGCAGGCGCAGGCCGTAACCGCACCTTCGCAGGATATCCTGCTGTCCATCGGCCGCGGCCAGCTCGTGACCGTGCCCGGACAGATGGCCGATATCTTCGTGGCCAATGACCAGGTTGCCGATGTGCAGGTCAAATCGCAGCGCCAGCTATATGTCTTCGGCAAGTCCGGCGGCGAAACCACGGTCTATGCCAGCAATGGTTCGGGCAACGTCATCTGGTCGGCCAATATCCGCGTCGGCTCCAATCTCGACAGTATCGACCAGATGCTGACGCTGGCCATGCCGCAGGCGAAGATCAATGTCGCCACCATGGGCACGAACACCGTGCTCCTGACCGGCACGGTCGGCGCACCGGAAGATGCGGCAGAGGCCGAACGCCTGGTTCAGGCCTTTGTCGGCGAGGATTCCAACGTCATCTCGCGCCTGCGAATGGCCACCCCGCTGCAGGTCAGCCTGCGCGTCCGCTTTGCGGAAGTCAGCCGTTCGCTGGTCCGCACGCTGGGCGCCAATATCAACACTTATGACGCCTCCAACGGCTTCAAGTTCGGCATTGGCCAGGGCCGCGGCGACGTGCCGCAATATTATCCCAACGGTCCGCTCTGGACCGGCACGGAAGCGGACGAAGGTATCTCGGTCGTGCCGCCATCGGGATCGGGTTCCACCATTGTCGGCGCGGGCAAGTTCCTCGGCCTGAACCTGCTGGGTTCGCTGGATGCTGCCGAACAGGAAGGTCTGGTCACCACTCTGGCAGAACCGAACCTGGTCGCGCTTTCGGGCGAAACCGCGCAATTCCTGGCAGGTGGTGAATTCCCCGTCCCTGCCAGCGGCGGGCTGGGAACGACGGCCATCGAATACAAGAGCTATGGCGTAAGCCTGGCCTATACGCCGACCGTTCTGGCCAATGGGCGCATTTCCCTGCGGGTCCGGCCGGAAGTATCGGAACTGACCAGCCAGGGGGCGGTAACGCTCAACGGTTTCAACGTGCCGGGCCTGACCGTGCGGCGCGCGGAAACCAGCGTGGAGCTTGGCTCCGGCCAGAGCTTCATGATTGCCGGCCTGCTGAGCAATAATGCGAACAACACGATCGACAAGCTGCCGGGTGCCGGTGACGTGCCGATCCTGGGCAATCTGTTCAAATCGACCGAGTTCCGCAAGGGCCAGAGCGAGCTGGTGATCGTGGTCACCCCCTTCCTGGTCAAGCCGGTGGACGACAGCAAGATCGTGCTGCCGACCGACGGTTTCCACGCACCGACCTTTGCCGAGCAATTGCTGCTCAACAAGGACAATGCCGGCGTTTCGGGTGAAAGCCGCCCGATGCCGCGCGCGGCGGGCACGGGCAATGCCAATCCTGAAATCGGCGCGATCGACCACGGCGTGGGCGAACTTGCCGATCATCGCCGCCGCAAGCCCGCCAGGGAAGAACAGCAGGCAGAAGCCGCCAATGCTGCCGAACCGGGCTTCAGCCTGAAGTGAGAAAGGTGAACATGATGCACATTCGCAGCAAGACGACGGCAGCAGCCGCTCTCGCCATCTCGCTCGGCCTCGCGCTTTCTGCCTGCAACAGCGCGGGGGGGGACATGAACCGTTCCCTCTACAGCACCAAGCAGCCAGTGGTCGAACGCCACAATTACACGCTGGACGTGTCCGCCGGTTCCGGCGGCGTTCCGGTCCAGGAACAGCGCCGCCTTGCCGCATGGTTCGAAGCCATGGATCTCGGCTATGGCGACCGCGTCGCCATCGACGGATCGTTGAGCGACTCTGCCGCGCAGGAAGACATCGCCGCCCTTGCCGGGCGCCACGGCATCCTGCTGAGCGACGAAGCGCCGGTGACGGAAGGCTATGTCGATCCGGGCAAGATCCGCGTCGTCGTCTCGCGGTCCAGCGCCTATGTGCCGGGATGCCCGGACTGGTCGGAACAATATGCCAGCAATCTCGGCAACCGCACGACCTCCGGCTTTGGTTGCTCGATCAACAGCAACATGGCCGCGATGATGGCCGATCCGGAACATTTGCTGAAAGGTGCCGAAGCTACGGGCGACACTGTCGTCATGAGTTCGAGCAAGGCCATCCAGACTTATCGCGACAAGCAGCCGACGGGCGCCGGCAACCTGCCGGCCGTCTCCAGCCAGGCTTCAGGAGGAAACTGATCCATGAATGCGCCGTGGAAAGCTGGCCCGATGGGCAATCGCGATCCCTTCGCCGCCTATATCTGCGACGAGACATCGCTGGACGTGTTGCGCCCGGTGGTCATCGAAATGGGCTGGCAGCCGGAAAAGTGCAACAAGGGCGGGCTGCGTAACGCGGTCCAGTCCCTGTCGATTTCCGCAAGCCCTGCGATCCTGCTGGTCGACCTGTCGGAAAGCGGTGATCCGCTGAACGATATCAACGCCCTGGCCGAAGTCTGCGAGCCCGGTACGGTGGTGATTGCCATCGGCCAGGTGAACGATGTGCGCCTTTACCGCGACCTGCTGGCCAGCGGCATTCACGATTATCTTCTGAAGCCGCTTTCGGCCGGTCAGCTGCGCGATGCGCTGACCCAGGCACAGGCGGTCTTCACCGCGCCGCGTGCGGGTGAAGGGGAAGCAGCCAAGCCGCATGTAGCCACCGCAGTGGTCGGCACGCGCGGCGGCGTTGGCGCCTCCACCATTGCCACTTCGCTGGCCTGGCTGTTCGCGACCGAGCATAACAGCCCGACCGCCCTGCTGGACCTGGACATCCATTTCGGCACGGGGGCGCTCAGCCTCGACCTGGAGCCGGGGCGCGGCCTGACGGACGCGATCGAGAATCCGAGCCGTATCGACGGATTGTTCATCGAACGCGCCATGATCCGCGCGAACGAGAACCTTGCCATCCTGTCTGCCGAAGCGCCGATCAATTCGCCGCTGATGACGGATGGCGCCGCCTTCATGCAGTTGCAGGAGGAATTCCGCCAGGCGTTTGAAATGTCGGTCATCGACATGCCGCGCAACATGCTGATCAACTTCCCCGGCCTGCTGGCGGAAATCGGCGTGGTGGCACTGGTCACGGAAATGACGCTCGCCTCGGCGCGCGACACGATCCGGATCCTGTCCTGGCTCAAGCAGAATGCGCCGGGCGCACAGCCCCTTATCATCGCCAGCAAGGTTCAGGCCGGCACGGCGGAAATCAGCAAGGCCGATTTCGAAGCCTCAATCGAACGCAAGATCAACTATTCGATCCCCTTCGATCAGAAGGCCGCGGCCAATGCGGCAAAGCTGGGCAAGACCTTCGCCGATGCCAATCAGGGATCGAAGCCGGGCGCCGTGCTGCGCGAGATCGCTTCGGCCATCGCGGGCGTAAGCGGAGATGAGGATGCCGACCTGACCAAGGCCGGAGCCGGCAGTTCGCTGCTGGGCAAGTTCGATCTCAAATCGCTGCTGGGCAAGAAGGACAAGACGTCCGGCGGCAAGGAAACCGAACCCGCCGAATAAACGGATCGGGGCGCGCCGTGACGGCGCGCCTTGGTGGCGGTTTCGCAAACAGATGGACGAAGGACGGTTATGAGCATCATCCAGCTTCTGCTCGTTGGCGGCGGATTGATCGCGATGGTCGCCCTGCTCTATTTGGCCTTTTCCGGCCCATCGGCAGGCCGGGAGGCGCAGCGTCGGCTGCAATCGCTGCAATATCGCCATTCGGAAAGCACTTCGACCAAGGTTGAATCCCAGCTCAAGAAGGCAATCGCGGCGCGCAAGCCGAAATTGCACAAGAAAGCCGGTTCGACATCGCGCATCCAGGCGCTGGCGCTGCGGCTCGATCGGACCGGGCAACGCTGGACCGTCAGCCAGTATTTCTATGCGTCGATCGGCCTCGGCCTTGTCATCACCCTGATCATGTTCCTGAAAACCGGCGTGCTGCTGCTATCGCTTGGCATCGGCGTGCTTGCCGGCGCGGGAATCCCGCATCTGGTGGTCGGTTTCCTGATGAAGCGCCGTACCGAAGCCTTCAACGCGAAATTCCCCGATGCCATCGAACTGCTGGTGCGCGGCCTGCGTTCCGGCCTTCCCGTCACCGAAACGCTCAGCGTTGTGGCCACCGAGATTCCCGGCCCCGTGGGGATGGAATTCCGTCAGGTGGTGGAACGCATAAAGATCGGCCGGACGATGGAGGAATCGCTACAGGAAACCGCAGACAAGCTGGGCACGCCGGAATTCCAGTTCTTCGTCATCACGCTGGCGATCCAGCGGGAGACGGGCGGCAATCTGGCGGAAACCCTGTCCAACCTGGCCGACGTGCTGCGCAAACGCGCCCAGATGAAGCTGAAGATCAAGGCAATGAGTTCGGAATCCAAGGCCTCCGCCTATATCGTGGGTGCCCTGCCCTTCATCGTCTTCGGCATGATCTACTGGATCAACCCCAGCTATATTGGCGGCTTCTTCACTGATGATCGCCTGATCGTGACCGGCCTTGGCGGGCTGGTGTGGATGGGCATCGGCGCCTTCATCATGGCCAAGATGGTCAGCTTCGAAATCTGAGCGGGAGGATATTGCACACATGATCGCCGCCCCCGCCCCCGGACCGACCCTGCTCGGCTTCGATGTCGTCCTGATCGGCACCTTGCTGTCGGCCGTGGCCGCCTTCGCCGTCATCCTGGCGATCTACACCGCCGTGACGGTGAAAGACCCGATGGCCAAGCGCGTGAAATCGCTGAACGAACGGCGCGAAGAACTGAAGGCCGGCATCGTCAAACAGGCGAAAAAGCGCCAGAACCTGACCCGGCGAACCGAAAAGACCGACCGGATGAAGGAAACGCTGCAGGGCATGAAGGTCCTGCAGGAAAGCCAGGTAAAGGAGATCCAGCAGAAGCTGGCGCAGGCCGGCTATCGCAACAAGGAACTGGCGGTTTTCGTCATCTTCGCGCGCATGGTTCTGCCCATCGTGCTTGGCTTTATCGGAATTATCGCCTTCTACTGGACCGACACATTTCCCGAATGGGGCAGCTTCAAGCGGTTCATGGCCTTCGCCGCACTGGTGATCGTCGGCTACAAGGGCCCTGAAGTCTTTCTAAAGAACAAGGCGAACAAGCGCACCGATGCCATACGCAAGGGCTTGCCCGATGCGCTGGACCTGCTGGTCATCTGCGCCGAAGCCGGCCTGACGGTTGACGCGGCATTCAACCGCGTCGCCCGCGAACTGGGCCGCGCCTATCCCGAACTGGGCGATGAATTTGCACTGACCGCGATCGAGCTGTCATTCCTGACCGAGCGGCGCCAGGCTTTCGAGAACCTGGCCTATCGCGTCGATCTGGACGCCGTGCGCGGCGTGGTGACCACCATGATCCAGACCGAGCGTTACGGCACGCCCCTGGCATCCGCCCTGCGCGTGCTGTCGGCCGAATTCCGCAACGAACGCATGATGCGGGCCGAGGAAAAGGCCGCGCGCCTTCCGGCCATCATGACCGTGCCGCTGATCATGTTCATCCTGCCCGTGCTGTTCATCGTCATTCTGGGCCCGGCAGCCTGTTCGATCGCCGATGCCTTCTCCGACGGTGGACCGGCAAAGGGCGGCTGACCCGGCAGCCGGCAGCCCGTAACGCGAATCAGGCAGAGAGCGTCCCGCAGCCCGGCTGCGGGGCGCGGCCTATTTGATGCCGTAATTCCTGCTGTCGATCTCCTCGCCATCGAGATCGTCCAGCCCGGTGCGGACACGTTCCAGCATTTCCCGAAACTGCTTCATTTCTTCGCTGGTGAAGGAACCGAAGATGCGTTCTTCCATGGCCACGGCGAGCGGCATGATCTCGTCATGCATCTTCACGCCTTCTTCGGTAAGGTCCAGCAGGTGGGACCGGCCATCCTGCGCATTGGGCGTGCGGGCGGCGAGATCGCGGTCTTCCAGAACCTTGCAGGCGCGATTGACTGCCACCTTGTCCATCAGCGTCATCCGCGTGAGCTGGCGCTGGGTGAGCGGCCCGAAATCGCCAAGCACGGCCATGACTCGCCACTCCGGAATGCTGAGCCCGAAACGCGTGCGATATTCCACCGCGATGCGGCCGCTTACCGCATTCGACGTGTAGGAAAGGATATATGGCAGGAACTCTGCAAGAGGGGTTGTATCAATCATTGTGAAGCGAATTTGTTCCAGCTTGCCCCTTATTGCAAGCGGCGCAACGACAAACAGGCAAGACTAGCCGTTCGGCGCCTTCGGCAATATCCGTCCCGCAACGGCATCCAGCCGGGCAACAAGATGACGATCCCACGCGTTTCGGGGAGTGATAATTGCGTGATCGAGAGCGCGGTCGATCGGGCTTTCCGGACGTTCAGCCGGCAATGACGCGGCCAGCGCGGCCAGCGTCCGCCGCGCCTTCACCGCATTGGTGCGCATCACTTCCAGCACACCGCTGACATCCACCTCCGGCTCCCCCTCGCGCCAGCAATCATAATCGGTGACCATGCCGAGCAGGGCGTATGGCAGCTCCGCCTCCCGCGCCAGGCGAACCTCCGGCATCGCGGTCATGCCGATCACATCCGCGCCCCAGCCGCGATACATGACACTTTCCGCGCGAGTGGAGAATTGCGGCCCTTCGATCGCGACATAGCAGCCCGATCGGTGCAGGCGGGCATCCATCGCCCCCGCCGCATCCGCCAGCAGGCCGGACAGGCGTGGGCAGACCGGATCGCCAAGCCCCACATGGGCCACGAAGCCCGGCCCGAAAAAGCTCCGTTCCCGCCCGATGGTCCGATCGATGAACTGGTCCACCACCACGAAATCGCCGGGCGCCATGTCTTCGCGCAGGGAACCGACCGCGGAAACCGCCACCAGGTCCGTCACGCCGCAGCGTTTCAGCACGTCCACATTGGCGCGGTAATTGACGGCGGAAGGCGGCAGGCGGTGCCCCGCCCCATGCCGCGCCAGGAATGTGCAGCGCACACCGGACAGAAAGCCAGTAGTCACGGGGCCGGATGGCTCGCCAAAGGGGCTGCGCACGTCGATTTCCTGCGCATCCTCCAGCTCGCCCGGTTCATACAGGCCGGAGCCGCCGATAATTCCCAGGTGCCAGCCCGCCATATATCTGCCCCCCTTGTCCCGATCAGCGCGGCGGCATTCGGATGGCGCCATCCAGCCGGACGGTTTCGCCATTGAAATATCCGTTCTCGATCATGGTCATGACGAGATTGGCATATTCCTCCGGATGACCGAGCCGTTTCGGAAAGGGCACGGCCGCGGCAAGCGATTCCTGCGCTTTCTCCGGCAGGCCCGCCAGCAAGGGCGTCTTGAAAATGCCCGGCAGGATCGTGTTGATGCGGATGCCTTCATTCATGAAATCGCGGGCAATGGGCAGTGTCATGCCCACAACACCCCCCTTGGAAGCGGAATAGGCAACCTGGCCGATCTGGCCGTCCACCGCCGCGACGGAGGCGGTGCAGACCATCGCCCCGCGTTCGCCATCTTCCAGCCCTTCCAGCGTCATCATCCCCGCGGCCGACTTGGCCACGCACTGGAACGTGCCCATCAGATTGACCTTGATCGTCTTGTGAAACAGATCGACCGGCAGATGGCTGATCTCGCCCGTTTCCTTGTCCCGGCGAACGGTCTTGCCGATCGTGCCGATACCGGCACAGCAGACCAGCACGCGTTCCTGGCCATGCGCCTCGCGCGCCCTGGCGAAGGCGGCATCCACCGATGCCTCGTCCGAGACATCCACCTTGCACATGATGCCGCCGATCTCCGCCGCGACCTGCGCGCCGCGTTCTTCATTCAGATCGAACAGAGCCACTTTCGCCCCCTTGGCAGCAAGCGCCCGCGCGCTCGCCTCGCCCAGGCCGGAAGCGCCCCCGGTAACAATAGCCGCGACCGAAGCATCCACTTTCATCAGGCTTTTCCTTCCCTGCCATTCATCTTGTCCATGCCGCCTTCCCTAAACGGGCGGACCATGCCGTCAAGCAGAGCCGGCGGGCAGCGCGGGCCATGCCAGGCCACGCGCGCTGCACCGCACAAACGCCGCATTCGCGGCGCATCATTGTCGCCAAAATGTCATGTTGCCTTCGCGCCACAGTAACGTGGCTTAGTGCAGCATGAATGATCGTTATGATTGAAACGATACCAACCTTCCCCCAGTCACGGCCCATTCAGCTCTTCAAAGGACCGCCTATGGCGCTTCCCGGGCTGATTCACATGGGGCGAACAGACTTCATAAAGGGACTGCAATCGCAATGAATAGCAAGGATTTCCGCAAGCAATTGCTCGGAGCCGGCAGCGCACTGCGCGTGCTGGCCATGGTTGGCGCAGGTGTCGCCGCCACGGGCATCGCCGTAACCCCTGCCGTGGCGCAGGATTACACCTCCGGTTCCGTTACCGGCACGGTCACCGACGAATCGGGCGCGCCCGTCCAAGGTGCGACGGTTACGCTGACCTCCACCAGCCAAGGCTTCACTCGTACCGCGACCACAAGTGCGAACGGCGCGTTCCGGATCTCGGCGCTTCCGACTGGCGGCTACGACGTAACCGTCGAAGCAGCGGGCAAGGACACCTTCACCGCAACCGACGTGCGCGTGCTGGCATCGCAGACAGCTTCGCTGAACATTGGTCTGACAACCACGGGTAACGAGATCATCGTTACCGGTGCTACCATCGTGTCCGACTTCACCGGCACCACCACCGGCCTGAACGTCGATATCGAAGAACTGGTGAAGACCGTTCCGATCAGCCGCGATCTGACCTCTGTCGTCCTGCTCGCACCGGGCACCGGTCGTGGTGACAGCGCCTTCGGCAACCTCGCATCCATCGGCGGTGGTTCCGTTGCTGAAAATGCTTATTATATCAACGGCCTGAACACCACCAACTTCGACAACTACCTTGGTTCCGCGAACGTTCCGTTCGAGTTCTATCGTACGATCGAAGTTAAGGCTGGCGGTTATCCGGCAGAATTCGGCCGCGCTACCGGCGGTATCGTCAATGCCACGACCAAGTCCGGCTCGAACGAGTTCACTGCAGCTGCGCACCTGAACTGGTCGCCGAACTTCCTGCGTTCCGCGGGCAAGGACGAGCAGAACTGTTCTTACGATGCACCGGTTACCGTAGATAATCCGAACCCGGGTATTACGTGCCTCAACAGCACCAACCGTTCGGAAGACACCGACGAGCAGCTTTCGGTGGTTCTTGAAGCTGGCGGACCGATCATCAAGGATCGCCTGTTCGTCTATGGCTTGCTGGAAATGCGCAATCGCGAATGGCGTGAAGTCGATGCGCTGGCCGGCACCGCTTATGATCGCAGCTACGACAACCCCTTCTGGGGCGTGAAAGTCGATGCCTATCCGATCGACGGACATCACCTCGAGTTCACGATTTTCGACACGCAGAGCACTACGACTCGTCGTGACGTGGCCTATAGCGAAGCAAACGGCGTGCCGACCTATGGTCTTGCTGACTCGGTCAGCGAGTTCAACTTCGGCGGCACAAGCTACGTCGCAAAGTATACGGGCAATCTGACGAACTTCCTGACGGTCTCGGGCGCCTATGGCCGCATGCGCGATCGTTTTGACAATGTCGGCATTGCTGGCGCTGCCGGCCAGCCCTATTTCGTGAACTCTTCCGGGTCGGCTGTCGACGGTGTGGAGAGTGGCGCGTTTTTCAATGGGCAGCGCACGCTCTCGAACACTTTCCCTTATCGCACGGAACGTGAGTTCTTCCGCGGTGACGTGGATCTGTTCTTCAGCCTGTTTGGCGATCACCACATCCGTGGTGGGTTCGATGTGGAAAACAACACGCTGGAAAAGGCATCTGTCCGTACGGGTGGCGATTTCCTCGTGTCCAATGGCATTCTTACCAGCGACGCCTATAATCTGGGTGCTGGTGGTGCTGGCGCGGCTCTCATTATTCGCCCCGGCAACGTCGTGGAAGTGAACTACTTCAACAGCGGCGGTTCCTTCGATGCCCAGAACAAGTCGTTCTACATCCAGGACGAATGGGACGTCACCGACCGCTTGCAGCTTAGCCTTGGCCTGCGTCGGGATGACTTCTCCGTGGACCGGCCGGACGGCGCAAATATCGTGACCATGGACGAGAACTACGCTCCCCGTCTTGGCGCGAGCTACACGCTGTTCGACGATTACTCGGGCCGCATCTATGGCTCCTTCGGTGATTATTATCTGCCGTTCGCCAGCAACACGGCTTTCCGTACAACGGGTGCGGAATATTATGTTCGTGAACGTTACGAATATGAAGGTCTTGATGCCAACGGTCTGCCGATCCTTGGTACGCAGATCACCAGTGCGGAAGACGCCAACTACTCGACGACTTGTCCGTTCCAGCTGACCCCGATTTCCAGTGGGCAGTTCTGTAACGTGACCGGCGACGGTTCCGTTGCATCTGCGGATACCCTGATCTCGAAGAATCTCTCGGCCACGAAGGTTCGTGAATGGCTGGTCGGTTACGAGCAGACTTTCCGCAATGTGCCGCTGTTCGACGAACTGAAACTGGGCATCAGCTATACCAACCGTCGCCTGAAGGCTAATGCCGAAGACGTGGCGATCGACGCTGCAGTGAACGCTTATTGCGACACCAATGGCCTTGATTGCACCACCGATGGCGGTTCGCCGATCTGGACTGGTTTCCACCAGTACGTGATCCTGAATCCGGGTAAGGATGCCGTGGTTCAGCTGGATGGTCTTG
This sequence comes from Croceibacterium atlanticum, assembly GCF_001008165.2. Classification (NCBI taxonomy): domain Bacteria; kingdom Pseudomonadati; phylum Pseudomonadota; class Alphaproteobacteria; order Sphingomonadales; family Erythrobacteraceae; genus Croceibacterium; species Croceibacterium atlanticum. The sequence continues at coordinate 1,463,138 of NZ_CP011452.2, forward strand.
CCAGCCGTCCGGGCACGACTGACGAAGTCACGCTGACCGCCGAAGAGCTCGGTTATAGTGCAGCAAGCCGTAAGCTCGACCAGGTCGAGTTCACTTTCGAACGTCCCTTCGACGGCAGCTGGACCCTTGCGGGCAGCTACACCTGGCAGAAGCTTCGCGGCAATTCGGAAGGCTTCGTTCAGTCCGACTTCGGTCAGGACGACTCCGGTCTGACGCAGGACTTCGACCAGCCGGGCTTCCTCGACGGCGCCTATGGCCCTGTGCCGCAGGCTCGTCGCCACCGCATCAAGCTGTGGGGATCCTACCAGGTCTTCGAAGGCTTCATGGTCGGCTCCAACCTGACGGTCGAATCTCCGCGTAAGCTGAGCTGCTTCGGCCATCACCCGACGGATCCCTATGCAAACGCATATGGTGCAGCTTCGCGTTACTGTGTGCCGAGCAACGGTGCAGAGACGGAGCTCGTCGCGCGCGGCAGAGGCCTTGAAAGCGACTGGATCTATAATGTCGACCTGAAGTTCTCTTACCAGACGGAAATCCCGACTGGTCAGACGGTTCGCTTCCGCGCCGATATCTTCAACCTGCTCAACGATCAGGGTATCCAGGAACGCAACGAAGTCGGCGAACTCGATGCCACTGCGGCAGGTGCCGATTGGTATCCGGTCAACCCGAACTATGGCGTCGTTACTGGCTATCAGACCCCCCGTTCGGTACGTCTGGGCGTGGACATCGAATTCTGATCCTCACGATCACTATTCAAAACAAGAGAGGCGGGCTTCGGCCCGCCTCTTTTTTTGCCTTCTCGAAAGGCCTGGCTGACAGCAGCCGGGCGCAGAAAGTCAGTTGGAATACGCCTCGTAAAATGGGCTCATATAGGCCTGATACGCCTCAGCCGCGCCAATCCGGGAGGTTGAAATAGGCTCCCTCACCTGGCCAACGCTGGCTGTACGCACTGAGCGTTTATGCAGATGGGGGCTGTGCATCTGCGGCTCCTCTTCCAGCCCGACGAATGCGGCGATCCGCCCAACCCAATTCTCGGTTTCTGAAACCAGTTCCTCGTACGGAACAGTAAGAATGCGATCCGGGAACTGTTCGATCCAGTGGCGATACAACCGGTCTTCCTGCCTGAAGTAATGCCCGATATCGCCGAACGACCAGCTCCATGGAATTTCTGACGAGAAATAGGTTCGAAAACAGGAAAGAGCCGTATCCGCCGGCCTCCGGCGTAACCAGACTACGCGCGCATCCGGCAATGAATGCAATAGCAGACCCATCAACCGTGAATGCAGCAACGTCTTGTCGACAATTCGTCCATCGGGGCCGAAACGCATTTCAAGCATTCGCTCATATGTACGAGCAACTTGCCCCCACGGATCAGCATGATCCCCAATACGGTTCTGATATGCCAGGGCGGGTGCCAGCCCTATCCCTGCTGTTGACGTCACGGCCGCACGGAACAAATTGATCTCACCCCCATCCGCAACCGCAGAATGGGTGGTCAGGATTTGTTCGACGAGCGTTGTGCCGGACCTTGGCAATCCATTTACGAAAATCGCCCGCGAGTGCCTGACACCGGATGGCGCCAAGAGCGAGAGGCCGGCGGCGCTATATTCGTCGATAAGCGTACCGGTCAGCCCTTCTACCTCTGCAGGGTCATAGGGCCGCGCAGATTTCCGCAAGGCAGCGCCTTCTCGGTAATTCTCATAGGCCTGGTCAAAGTCGCCGCAATCGTCATACGCCTTACCCAAGGCGTAGAAGAAAGCTGCGCGCGACTCCTCCGGCATGCGTCCCATCTCCGATCGCAACCGTTGCATTTCGGAAAGGTCCGGATCCCCGGGAGAGAAACGCTTGATCATCGCAAGCGCAAACCAGCTTTGCGGAGCAATGCCCTGTGCAATTGCCTCGCGCAGATGTTCCTCGGCTTTTCCGAAATCACCTTCCTGGCTTGCTACAGTTCCAAGGAAGTGTTGTACGGCAGCGTTAGATCTGACCGTCTCAGGCAGCGCAGCAACATCGGTTTGCGCGATTGCGCCGCGTCCATATTCCACAAGCTGCCCCCAATAGAACAGCTTGCGCTCAAGAGTTTGCGGTTCGGTCGCCGCAAATCGCCCTGCCGCTGACAGCGCAATGTCTATTTCGCCTATATTCGAAGCGAGGCGAGCAACGCTTCGATAGAAATCACCTGATGCAGGCCCTTCCTGCAACAAACGTTGCAATCGGGAAAGCGCTTCCTCGCGCCGCCCTTTCGTCAGCGCCTCGATCGTCTGAAGTATAAGTTCCTTGGGAGATTTCGCTGTCATTCACGAGGACTTAAGGGCGAAATCTCCCGAAGGGAACAGATCAACTCACCGTAATCTTCAGTTCCCCATCGCCTTCGTCCACATTTACCGTGCTGCCGTCCGGCACATCGCCGGCCAGGAGTTTTTCGGCCAGCGGATCCTGCAGGTAACGCTGCACGGCACGTTTCAGGGGGCGGGCGCCATAGACGGGGTCGTAGCCGACACGGCCGAGCCAGCGGCGGGCGGCGTCCGTCAGTTCCAGAGTGATCTTGCGATCCTTCAGCAGCTTCTGCACGCGGGCCACCTGGATCTCGACGATCGGTTCCATATGTTCCGGCATCAGGCGGTGGAACAGGATGATCTCGTCCAGCCGGTTGAGGAATTCGGGGCGGAAATGGCCGCGCACCACATCCATCACCTGCGGTTCGACATCCTCGACCTTCTGCCCTTCCTCCAGACTGGAAAGGAACTGGCTGCCCAGGTTGGAAGTCAGGATGATCAGCGTGTTCGAGAAATCGACCACCCGGCCCTGCCCATCGGTCAACCGGCCATCGTCCAGCACTTGCAGCAGCACGTTGAAAACGTCCGCATGAGCTTTCTCGACCTCGTCGAACAGCACGACCTGATAGGGCCGGCGCCGCACCGCTTCGGTCAGCACGCCGCCTTCTTCATAGCCGACATAGCCCGGAGGCGCGCCGATCAGGCGGGCGACGGCGTGCTTTTCCATGAACTCGCTCATGTCGATGCGCACCATCGCGCTGTCATCGTCGAACAGGAATGAGGCCAGCGCCTTGGTCAGTTCCGTCTTGCCGACGCCGGTCGGGCCGAGGAACAGGAAGCTGCCAAGCGGGCGGTTCGGATCCTGCAATCCGGCACGCGCACGGCGCACCGCCTTGGACACGGCGGTGACGGCCTGTTCCTGCCCGATCACCCTCTTGCCGAGAACTTCTTCCATGCGGAGCAGCTTCTCGCGCTCGCCCTCCAGCATCTTTTCCATCGGCACGCCGGTCCAGCGGCTGACGACGGAGGCGATGTCGTCCTCGGTCACTTCCTCGCGCAGCAAGGCGGTGCCGGTCTGCTCTTCCGCGGCGGCCAGCGCCTTTTCCAGCTCCGGAATCCGGCCATAGGAAAGCTCCCCCGCCTTGGCGAGATCGCCGCTGCGCTGGGCCTGTTCCAGCTCGATCCGGGCAGCGTCCAGCTGCTCCTTGATCTTCGCCTCGGCATTGATCTTGTCCCGCTCGTTCTGCCAGCGCGTGGTCAGTTCCGAACTTTTCTGTTCGAGATTGGCCAGTTCCTCGCGCAGGGCGGTCAGCCGGTCCTTGCTGGCCTGGTCGCTTTCCTTGGCCAGCGCCGATTCCTCGATCTTGAGCTGGATGATCCGGCGGTCGAGCGCTTCGATCTCTTCCGGCTTGCTTTCCACTTCCATGCGGATGCGGCTGGCCGCTTCGTCCATCAGGTCGATGGCCTTGTCGGGCAGGAAACGGTCGGAGATGTAGCGGTTGGAAAGCTGCGCCGCTGCCACGATCGCGCCATCGGTGATGCGCACGCCGTGATGCAGTTCGTATTTTTCCTTCAGCCCGCGAAGGATGCTGATCGTATCCTCCACGGTCGGTTCATCCACGAAAACGGGCTGGAAACGGCGCTGCAGGGCCGCGTCCTTTTCGACATATTTCTGATATTCATCCAGCGTGGTCGCGCCGATGCAATGCAGCTCGCCGCGCGCAAGGGCGGGCTTCAGCAGATTGCCGGCATCCATGCGGCCTTCGCTGGCACCCGCGCCGATCAGCGTGTGCATCTCGTCGATGAACAGGATGATATGGCCTTCAGCGCCCTTCACCTCGTCCAGCACGGCCTTCAGCCGTTCCTCGAATTCACCGCGATATTTCGCACCGGCGATCAGGGCACCCATGTCGAGCGCCATCAGCTGGCGATCCTTCAGGCTGTCGGGCACGTCGCCATTGGCGATGCGCAGGGCCAACCCTTCGGCAATGGCGGTCTTGCCGGTGCCGGGTTCGCCGATCAGGACGGGATTGTTCTTGGTCCGGCGGGCAAGGATCTGCACCGTGCGGCGGATTTCCTCGTCCCGGCCGATCACCGGGTCCAGCTTGCCTTCCCGCGCGGCCTCGGTCAGGTCGCGGGCATATTTCTTCATCGCGTCATAGGCGGCTTCGGCATTGGAACTGTCCGCCGTGCGCCCGCCGCGCAGATCGTTGATCGCCTTGTTCAGCCCCTCTGCCGTGACCTTGGCCGCTTCCAGCGCCTTGCCGGCATTGGTCGTCTTCGCCAGGGCGAGCGCCAGCAGCATCCGTTCCACGGTGACATAGGAATCGCCGGCCTTTTCCGCGACCTGTTCGGCCTGGTCCAGCACCCGCACGGCATCATTATCCAACCCCGGCGTCTGCTGCGCACCGCTACCCGAAACGGAGGGGATCTTTGCCAGATTGGCGTCAACGGCATCCAGCGCGGCCTTGGCATCGCCCCCGGCCCGCTTGATCAGCCCGGTCGCCATGCCTTCCTCGTCCTCCAGCAAGGCCTTCAGCAAATGATCGGGAGAGATCCGCTGGTGGCTCATGCGGATTGCGACGGTCTGCGCCGATTGCAGGAAGCCCTTGGCGCGGTCGGTGAACTTCTCGAGATTCATGAAATGCCCTCAAAACTGTTTGCCCCACCCAGATAGTGTTGCATATACGCAACACAAGTTCGGGCTAGCGAAATTTTGTTAAGTGCGCCCCAGCCCCGCTGTCATCCCGGAAATATACCGGGGTGCCCCATTGCGAATGCGGGGGATGCAACCGAACATTGTTTCAATATGGCTGGCTGAACGGGGCGCCGCTTTGCGCCAGGTCATATTGACGCGATATTGCCTGTCACGAATATTGCATCGCAATTCTGCCTCCCCTCAGACCATGCAGCAGAACATAACCCACGCATCGATGCTGTCCACGCATTCGGCAGCAACCGCCAATGGAGCGGGCGCAGGCAATTCCGCTGACGGACCAGCTATCCTCCGCCATATATCGTGCTAAGGAACGGGCATGACATATTGTATCTCCGGCCGGCCGCTGCGGCGTTTGCTGGTTGCATCGCTCACCCTCACCGCCCCCCTCGCCCTTGCCGCCTGCGCCACCGCGCCAGCCGCCACGCTTGCCGATGCCGCGCCGGCCACGGCACAGGCTGCGGCAGAGCCCGCACCGCTTTCGCAGCTCGTTTCCGCAGTCGATATTCCTTATGAAAGCTTCACGCTCGACAACGGGCTGACCACCATCGTCCATACCGACCGCAAGAGCCCGCTGGTCGGCGTGACGATCTATTACCGGGTCGGCTCCAAGCATGAACCGCGCGGCCGCACGGGCTTTGCCCATCTGTTCGAACATCTGATGTTCGGCGGCAGCGAAAACGTACCCAATTTCGACATTCCGCTGGAAGCGGCCGGTTCCACCAGCACCAATGGTTCCACCTGGTATGACCGGACGAATTACGTGGAAACCGTGCCCACCGGGGCGCTGGACCTGGCCCTGTTCATGGAAAGCGACCGCATGGGCCACCTGCTCGGCGCGGTGTCGCAGGACAAGCTCGATAAGCAGCGCGGCGTTGTCCAGAACGAGAAACGGCAGGGCGACAACCAGCCCTATGGCCTGGTCGAATACAAGATCGCCGACGGGTTGCTGCCGGTGGGCCATCCCTATCGCCACTCCACCATCGGTTCCATGGCGGATCTGGACGCGGCCGGCCTGGCCGATGTGCGCAAATGGTTCATCGACAATTACGGCCCGAACAATGTCGTGCTGGCGCTGGCCGGCGATATCGATGTCGCCACCGCGCGGCCCAAGGTGGAAAAATGGTTCGGTGATATTCCGCGCGGCCCGGATGTGACACAACTGGCGGCAGAGCCGGTGACGCTGGATGCCCCGGTGCGCGAAACCATGACGGACCAGGTGCCCGTTACGCGCATCTATCGCGCATGGACCACGCCATCGCTGACCCAGCCCGATTCCGTGCCGCTGACTGTGGGCATGTATGTGCTGGGCGGCCTCGCCAGTTCGCGGCTCGACAATGCGCTGGTCCGCGGGGAAGAACTCGCCGTCAGCGCTTCCGCCAGCCTTCAGCAGCATGAACAGATCGGCTTCGCGCAGATCCAGATGGACGTGAAGCCGGGCGTCGATGCCGCGCTGGCGGAAACGCGCTTCAACCAGGTGATCGACGAACTGATCGCCAATGGCCCGACCGAGGATGAACTGACCCGCGCCGCGACCGATATCGTATCATCGCAGATCGGCGCGCTGGAAGTGGTTGGCGGCTTTTCCGGCAAGGGTGCGACCCTGGCCGAAGGCAAGCTCTATGCGGGCAATCCCGCCAATTACAAGGTGGAGTTGCAGCAGCTCGCCAGCCTGACCCCGGCCGATGTGCAGGCGGCCATGCAACGCTGGCTGACGCGCCCTTCCTATACGCTGCAGGTCGTGCCCGGTGAACGGACGGAAGACGGCGCCACCATGGGCGGCTGGGGCGATGAAGGCAGCGTTCCCCCGCCCGAACCCGATGCGAAGCAGCCAGTGCCGGAGATTGCCGAAGGGCCGGAACGCGAATTCCCGCCCGTGGCCCCGGTCGGCAAGCTGACCTTCCCGGAAGTGAAACACGCCGCCCTTTCCAACGGGATCGGCGTGTCGCTGGCCCGCCGTACCGCCATTCCCAAACTGTCCATGTCGATCACTTTCGATGCAGGCACGGCGGCCGATGGCGGGGACAAGGCCGGCACGCAATCCATGATGATGTCGCTGCTGGATGAAGGCACGGCAACGCGCAGCGCGCTGGATATCGCGATCGAGCAGGAACGGCTCGGCGCTGCAATCGGCACGGGCACCGGCACGGACAGCAGCAGCGTTTCGATGACGGCGCTGACCGCCAATCTCGCCCCATCGCTGGAACTCCTGGCCGATATCGTGCGCAATCCCGCTTTCGTCCCGGAAGAGGTGGAACGCGTGAAGGGCCAGCGCCTGGCGGCCATCGCCCAGCAGAAGGCCTCCCCCATCGGCCTGGCCCAGCGCGCGCTAGGCCCGCTGATCTATGGCGATGCCCATCCCTATGGTTCGGTCGGCGCGGCCGGTGAAACATCGGTGATAGAGGCGCTGACGCCCGAAATGCTCGCCGCCGAACATGGCAAATGGCTGCGCCCGGACATGGCCAGCATTACCGTGGTCGGCGATGTGACGATGGAAGAATTGCTGCCCGCGCTGGAATCCGCCTTTGGCGACTGGCAGGCCCCCGCCACGCCGCAGCCGGAAAAGAACTTCGCCGTGCCGGTCCTCCCGCCCAGCCCCCGTCTGGTCGTGATCGACCGGCCCAACAGCCCGCAAAGCGTGCTGATGTTCGGCCGCGTCCTGCCGCTGCTCGGCACGGACAAGGGGCAGGAAGCGCTGGAACTGGCCAATGAAGTGATCGGCAACGGCTTCCTCTCGCGCCTCAATTCCGATCTGCGGGAAGACAAGGGCTGGACCTATGGCATCCGCAGTTCCCTGTCCGGCGTGCAGGGCCCCCGCGCCTTCACCGTTATCACGCCGGTCCAGTCCGACCGCACGGCGGATTCCATCGCGCTGATCCTGAAGAACATGAAGGAATTCCCCGCCGAAAAGGGCGTGGATGAAACCGAAATGCAGCGCGTGACCGATGGCAATATCCGCAACCTGCCCAACAGTTTCCAGACCAATGGGCAGGTTCTGGGCGCCCTGCTGGATAATCAGGAACTGGGCCGGCCGGACGATTACTATGTCAATCTGCCGGATATTTATCGCGGGATCGACGCTGGCCAGATCGACATGGCCGCAGCCGAATATCTCCAGCCCGACCGCATGGTGATCCTTGTGGTGGGGGATCGCAGCCAGATCGACGAACAGCTGAAAGGGCTGGATATGCCGATCGAATATATGGATGCGTCGGAGCTTTAAGGCTCCGACGTTTCCCATCAGCCCAGCCTGCCCCGAAGCGCCTGATAAGCCGCCGCCGTCACCGCATTGGCGAGATTGAGCGAGCGGATCCTGTCCGAACGCATGGGCAGGCTGACCATGCGATGCGCCAGCGGTTCGGTTATGTCCCGCGGCAGACCCTTCGTCTCCCGCCCGAAGACAAGATAGGCATCTTCGGGATAGTCCGGTTCGTAGAAGCTGCGCGGTGCATATTCCTCGAACAGGAACAATTGCTCCTCACGCGGGGCGCGGCGGGCGATGAACTCCTCCCAGCTGGCAAATTCCACCAGCTGCACATGCGGCCAGTAATCCAGCCCGGCACGCTTCACCTGCTTGTCCGACAGGTCGAACCCCAGCGGATGGATCAGCACCAGCTCCATGTCCAACGCGACGCAAGTCCGCCCGATCGCACCGGTATTATGCGGGATTTCGGGATGGACGAGGACGATGGAGAGGGTCATGCGCCTCCCTAGCAAGAGGGAACGTCGCCGGACTACAACCAATAACCGGAACGGCCGCTCAGGCTGGATTCCCCTTATCGGTATTTTCGTGAAAACCTGACGATCCGCATCGGATGTTTGCTTGCGCAAACGCGCCGGGACAATCAGAAACCGGACCATGAAGTTCGTATTTGTGATTACTTATGGCCGTTCCGGCTCGACCCTGCTCATGAATCTGCTGAATGCGATTGATGGCTTTTGCATCCGCGGTGAAAATGGCGGGCTGGTGACTACGCTGGCCGTATCCGCCGACACATTGCAGACGATGCACGATATTAACGGCAGGTGGGATCACGGCCCAACCGCGCCATGGTTCGGTTTCGGCCCGGTCAGCCCAGGCCGATGGCGCACCAGCCTCGCCGAATTATTCGTGGACCAGATCCTGATGCCACCGCCCGGCACGCGCGTCAGCGGCTTCAAGGAAATCCGTTACACGCCCGAACATATGGACGAGGAAACCTTTGCCGCGACCATGGATTTCCTGGCCAATGCCTTCCCCGATGCGCGGCTGATCTTCAACACGCGCGATGCGGCACAAGTCGCCAATTCCGGCTGGTGGAAAACGGATTACCAGCCGGCACAAGTTCACCAGCTGATAGCGGAAAGCGACAGGCGTTTCCGCTATACGCTGGACCGGCTGGGCGAACGTGCCTTCATCATCGACTATGCCGAATATGATGGCCGGCCGGAGGGGTTCCAGCCCTTGCTCCAATGGCTTGGGGAGGATGTGCCGCCCGAACAGATCGAAGCGATCTGCGCCGAACGGCTGATGCACCTCCAGAAAGCGCAACCGGGCTTTACCCGGCGCGCCATTGGCTGGCTGGGCCGCAAGCTGCGGCCCTAGGCTCCGCCACTACCCCAGTTTCTGCTTCAGGATCTCGTTCACCACCTGCGGGTTGCCCTTGCCCTGCATGGCCTTCATCGTCTGGCCGACGAAGAAGCCGAACAATTTGTCCTTGCCGCCGCGATATTCCTCGACCTTGTCGGGGTTTGCGGCCAGGACTTCGTCGATCTTGGCTTCGATCGCGCCGGTATCGCTTTCCTGCTTCAACCCTTCGCGTTCGACGATGGCTTCCGCCCCGTCGCCGGTTTCCAGCATGATTTCCAGCACCTGCTTGGCGATGCTGCCGGAAATCGTGCCCTTGCCGACCAGCGCCAGCAATTCCGCCCCGCCTTCCGGCGTGACCGGCGAATCCGCGAGCGATTTCCCGGCCTTGTTCAGCGCGCCGAACAATTCGGAAATCAGCCAGTTGCTGGCCTGTTTGGCGACATCGGCGGGCTGTTTACCCTGCGCTTCGGCCGCCTTGCCCAGCAGCAGTTCGAACCAGCGCGCGGTTTCGACCTCGGCCGTCAGGACATGCGCGTTATAGGCCGACAGGCCGAGCTGCTGGATATAGCGATTGCGCTTGGCATCCGGCAGTTCGGGCAGGCTTTCGCGGCATTCGTCCAGGAATGCATCGTCCAGTTCCAGCGGGAGCAGATCCGGGTCCGGAAAATAACGGTAATCATGCGCGTCTTCCTTGCTGCGCATGGACCGCGTGGTGCCGGTGTTCGGATCGAACAGGCGGGTTTCCTGCACGATGGTGCCGCCATTTTCGATCACGTCGATCTGGCGGTTCGCCTCATGTTCGATCGCCTGCATCACGAAACGCACGGAATTGACGTTCTTGGTTTCCGTCCGCGTGCCGAGCTGAGTATCGCCGACCTTGCGCACTGACACGTTCACGTCCGCACGCATGGAGCCCTCCTCCATATTACCGTCGCAGCTGCCGACATAGCGCAGGATGGACCGCAATTTGCGCAGATAGGCACCGGCTTCGGCGGGCGAGGTCATATGCGGGCGGCTGACGATTTCCATCAGCGCCACGCCGGATCGGTTCAGATCGACATAGGACATGGTCGGGTGCTGATCATGCATCAGCTTGCCCGCATCCTGTTCCACATGGATGCGTTCGATCCCGATCACCTTGTCTTCGGGAATACCGGCCTTTTCATCGGCTTCGATCAGCAACTGCCCTTCGCCCACCAGCGGGTGATAGAGCTGGCTGATCTGGTAGCCCTGCGGCAGATCGGCATAGAAATAGTTCTTGCGGTCGAACCGGCTCCATTTGTTGATCACCGCCTCGATCGCCATGCCGGTGCGCACCGCCTGGCGGATGCATTCCCGGTTCGGCACCGGCAACATGCCCGGCATCGCCGCATCGACGAGACTGACCTGGCTGTTCGGCTCCGCCCCGAAAGCCGTGGAGGCGCCGGAGAACAGCTTCGCCTTGCTGGTGACCTGCGCATGGACTTCGAGGCCGATCACGACCTCCCATTCGCCCGTTGCGCCACTAATGCGATAGTCACTCATCGTCGATCAACTTTCCGTCTTTGTCGAAACGTGCCTCGCCATGCGGAACACGCTTTTCAAGGTATCGGGCAAAGGAAAACACTGCCGGCACAGCTATCGCGATTGCGATCCCGGCAATGAGATCCATCGTCCCGATATTCACCACCACTTCTCCGGCTTCGCGCTGAATCCGGCGCGCTGCTGGATCGCGAGGCCGGCATTCAGCACTTCCTGTTCTTCGAAAGCGCGGCCGATCAGTTGCAGGCCGAGCGGCAACCCATCCTTGTTCACACCTGCCGGAACACTCATCGCCGGCAGGCCAGCCAGCGAGGCGGGCACGGAGAACACGTCGTTCAGATACATGGCCAGCGGATCGTCCAGCTTGTCCCCCAGCGGGAAGCTGGCGGTTGGCGTGGTCGGGGCCAGCACCAGGTCGCACTGCGCCCAGGCCTTTTCGAAATCGCGCGCGATCAGCGTGCGGACCTTCATCGCCTGCGTGTAATAGGCGTCATAGAAACCCGCGGAAAGCACATAGGTGCCGATCAGGATACGGCGCTTCACCTCGTCCCCGAAACCGGCGGCGCGGGTCGCGGCATACATGTCCTGCAGATTGGCGCCTTCGGGCAATTCGCGCAGGCCGTAACGCACGCCGTCATAGCGGGCGAGATTGCTGGACGCTTCCGCCGGGGCGACGATGTAATAAGCCGGCAGCGCATATTTGGTATGCGGCAGGCTGATATCGACCACTTCGGCACCGGCATCCTTCAGCCAGGCAATGCCCTGGTCCCAGCTGGCGAGGATTTCCTCATCCGTGCCTTCCATCCGGTATTCATGCGGAATGCCGATTTTCTTGCCCTTCAGATCGGCGTCGAGCAGTTCCGACCAGTTCGGCACCGGCAGGTCCAGGCTGGTCGAATCCTTGGGATCGAAGCCCGCCATCGCTTCCAGCATGATCGCGCAATCTTCCACGCTGCGCGCCATCGGCCCGGCCTGATCCAGCGAGCTGGCAAAGGCGACGATGCCCCACCGGCTGCAGCGGCCATAAGTCGGCTTGATGCCGCAAATGCCGGTGAAGGCGGCAGGCTGGCGGATCGAACCGCCAGTATCGGTGCCGGTTGCCGCCGGGCACAGCCGTGCGGCGATGGCCGCGCTGGACCCGCCGCTGGATCCGCCCGGCGCGAGAGGCGCATTGCTGCCCTTGCTCCGCCACGGGCTGATCACATTGCCGAAATAGCTCGTCTCGTTGGACGATCCCATGGCGAACTGGTCAAGATTGAGCTTGCCCAGCATCCCCGCGCCCGCATCCCACAATTTCTGGGAAACGCTGCTTTCATATTCGGGCGAGAAGCCTTCCAGTATGTGGCTGGCCGCGCTGGTCTGCACGCCGCGCGTGGCGAACAGGTCCTTCATGCCGATCGGCACGCCGGCCATCTTGCCCAGTTCCTTGCCAGCCGCACGGTCGGCATCGACCTTGTCGGCAGCTTCCAGCGCCTTTTCCGGCGTGGCAACGATGAAGGCGTTCAGTTCATTGGCGGCGGCGACATTGGCGTTGAAAGCTTCCGCCACTTCGCGGGCGGTGAAGGTGCCAGCGGCCACGCCATCGCGGATGGCCTTGACGCCGAGTTCTGTAAGGTCAGTCATGGATCAACCCTTTCGCGCGTCCTTCGACAAGCTCAGGACGAGCGGAGGTGGAAGAGAAATGCGAAAAAAGCTCCGCTCGTGCCCAGCTTGTCGAAGCACGCGCACCAGGCCAGCCTCGCGGCAGCTGGTTCGCGACCCCTGCATTTGCGGGGATGATCGAGTTATTTGCCGTGCAAATCACTCGATCACCTTCGGCACGCCGAAAAAGCCGTGTTCGGCCGCCGGGGCATTGGCCAGCACCTTGCCCTGCACGCCGCCGCCGGTCAGCGGATCGGCATCGATCACGTCTTCGCGCAGGCGCAATTGCTGCGGGATCACGGCGGTCATCGGTTCGACCCCGCTCGTATCCACTTCCCCCAGCTGTTCGACCCAGCCAAGGATCTGGTTGAATTCGGGCGCCATCCGGTCGAGTTCTTCCTCGCCCATATCGATGCGCGCCAATGAGGCGATTTTCGCCACGGTTTCTCGTGTCACGGACATGGAAGCGCGTTAGCCGCGTGGATGATGCGCTTCAAGCCAGAGCTTTGCCGGCCAGCCCCCTCATCGCCGCTTTCAAGTCCGGCCTTCAGTCGAGCGGCTGGCCCACCGGCTTGCCGTCCACGAAGATATAGCGTTTTTCCACGGTGCGAATTTCCACTTCGGACCCCTCGCGCAATTCGCTCCGCGGCGGAGTTTCGATTGCCGGGGCTGGCGGCTGATCGGCCCCGTCCGCCACTGGCAAAGCGGCGGTGATATAACCGCTTCCCTGCACGATCGCGATCTCCCGCCCTCCGTCCTGCGCCGTCCCGGTCTGGATGGCGACGCAATATTGGTCACAGGCCCAGCCATTTTCCCGCAAATAATCGAGCACCTGCCGCCGCAATTCGGGATCGTCCGGCTGGACGCGCAGGTTGAAATCCTCGTCACGCCTGATCTGCCGGTCGAGCCGGTAGCCTCTCTGCTCCTGTTCCAGCGCAATCTGCGCATATTCGGCTGCACCGCTGCTGCCCCGCGCCAGAATGGTCAGCGCCCGCACGCCCGGTTCGCCAAATTCCCAGCGCAGCGCCGCATAATCGAAATCCTCGGCGCTCACCTCGCCCGATTCGAGCCGGGCCAGTTGATTGCGGGTGGAAATGGCGCCGAAATCCAGCACCGGCAGGGCAAGGAGCAGCGCCAATGCGCAAACGCCGATGGCGAGGTGAAAATTCGCCTCCCGCAATTTCGTCGCCCAGTCCGGCTTGCGGCCACGTGCCAGCGCGACCCAATAGCCGAGCCCGAAGGCGCAGGCGACCATGATGGCGACAAGGCCCCACAACCGTTCCGGCGAAAGACCATGCTGATCGAGACGCAGCCCCATTGAAAATGCCGCGAACACTGCCAGCGGCAGGATGACCGCTGCCAATACCAGCGCCGCGATGCGCATGATGCGCGATGCGGACATACTGCCTGCATCGTCACGCAATATGGCATTGGTCAGGACATAGGCCCCGGCAGCGCAGGCCAGCAGTACCGGCGTGGCACTGCGCGTCGCCTCCCACAACACGTCGGGACCGGACAGGGCCGTTGCCAGCAGGAACAGCACCAGCCCCGCGGCAACAGGCACGGCCAGCAGGGACAGGACCAGCAGCACGACCGACATCAGCGTGCCGAGCACACGCGTCTGGTTGCGCAGCACGCCAAACGCGGCCCCGCAGGCCACGCCGCTGAAACTCCAGCCGAACCAGCCTTCACCCATCAAATCGCGTAGCAGGTCGATCTTCAGCAGGTGAAACAGTTCGGACAGAACGGCGAACACGATCCAGGCAAGCCCGGTAAAGGCCAGCGCCCCGGCCCCGCTGATCGCATCGGTCCAGACATGATAGTGAATATCGGAATAGGGGGTGGATAGCCGCTTCCGCGCAAAACCCGCCTGGAACAGCGGCAGGGCCAGCAGGCTGGCCAGCACACCGGCGGCAAAGCCATAATGCTCGTCCGGCAGGCTTTCCCCGTAATTCACCGCCCGCCAGGCCAGCCCGGCCATGACCAGGCCGATAATGACCGAGAAGATCGCCGCGCCGCGCCATTTCACCGGCTCCAGCGTGAAGGCGGTGGAAAGGGCGGCGAAGAACAGGAAGGCCGCCACGGCAACGCGCCATGGCGTATCTTCATGCCCCTGCGTGAACAGGTGGATCAGCAGCCCGGCAAGGCCAAGAATCCCCGCCAGCAGCCATGGCCGCAGCGGCCAGTCAGCCAGGGTGGTGGATGCGCCGCTATCCACCATCGCTGCCTTCTTAGCGGACGCCCGGTGGCAGGTCGGTTGTCGGCGGCGGCATTTGCTGCATCATCTGCTGCATGGTCTGCGCGCGCTGATTCGCCTCTTCCACCGGCATGAAATCGACCAGTTCGATCTCGAAGGTCAGATCGGCATTGGGCGGAATATCGGATTGCGGCGGCGGATTGGCGCCATAGGCAAGCTCACCCGGGATCTTCGCCACATATTTCCCGCCGCGCTGCATCTGCAGCAAGGCATCGCGGAAACCGGGGACCACGCCGGCCAGTTCCAGCGGCTGCCCTTCGGGGAACACGCCGGGCAGCGGCCAGCCCGCATCGCTCGATTCGTCAAACACGGTGCCGTCATCCAGCTTGCCCTTGTAACGCAGGAACACCACGTCGCCCACGGTCGGGCTGGGACCAGTCCCGGCCTGCACTTCTTCCACGGTCACGCCCGCGGGCATCACGGCCCAGGCGACCCCGGCCGCAATGAGGATGGCAGCGGCAATGCCCAGCCACAGCCTGGTGAGAGAGCCCTTGGCAATCGGTTGCAGCGGGACACGTGTGACTTCGGCCATCTAGAACTCGTCCTGAAACAAAAAAGGCGCGGATTGCTCCGCGCCCCCTTTGGCTTATCGGCCAGCCCGATACAAGGCTGGCGAACACGGCTGATGACAGCTTCGCTTAGCGAGCGCCGTCACGCTCCGCGCGCTTGCGCTCCAGCTTGCGGGCGCGGCGCACGGCGGCTGCCTTCTCGCGAGCGCGCTTCTCGCTCGGCTTTTCATAGTGGCGGCGCAGCTTCATCTCGCGATAAACACCTTCCCGCTGCAGCTTCTTCTTCAGTGCACGGAGGGCCTGCTCGACATTGTTATCGCGAACGACGATCTGCATAAATTCAAACCACCTTTTCTAAGTCCAGACGGGAGAGCCCGCGTGAGATCGGCGCGGGTTGCACCATTTATCTTCAAAACGAAAAAAGCGCCGAATCCGTTCCGGATCGGCCGCAACCGTGGCGCCAATAAGGGAAAGCGATGGGAAAGGCAAGGATTTGTGGCCAGTTCATTGCGACGATCCCCTTTCAACTCCACGCGCCTGCCGCTAAGCCCCCGCGGATGAACCTTCCCAGCCCCCTGATGGCTTCCCTCCATGTCGCGATCGGCGGCGGTATCGGCGCTGTCCTGCGCTATAATCTCGGCCGCGCGATGACGCATTGGCTCGGCCCCACGGTCGTCACCGCTTTTCCATGGGCCACATTGGCCGTCAATGTCATCGGATCCCTGGCCATGGGCCTGCTGGCCGGCTATCTCGCCCGCCACGGCCATGGCGGGGAACAGGCCCGGTTGCTGATCGGCGTCGGCCTGCTGGGCGGTTTCACCACATTTTCCAGTTTCAGCCTGGAACTGATGCTGCTGATCGAACGCGGGCAGGCCGCGCAGGCCTTAATCTATGGTGCCGTTTCGGTGCTGGCGGGGCTGACCGCGCTTTATATCGGTCTTATTGCAATGCGGGTGG
Organism: Croceibacterium atlanticum; assembly: GCF_001008165.2. Lineage (NCBI taxonomy): Bacteria > Pseudomonadati > Pseudomonadota > Alphaproteobacteria > Sphingomonadales > Erythrobacteraceae > Croceibacterium > Croceibacterium atlanticum. The sequence goes on from NZ_CP011452.2 coordinate 1,479,585, forward strand.
CAGGATGAACGAACGGCAAACCCCCGATCAGGTGCGGCAGTTCACCGTGGCCGAAGATGATGACGGCATCCGCCTGGACCGCTGGTTCAAGCGGCATCTGCCGCAGATCGGCTTCGGCATGGTTTCCAAATGGGCCCGCACCGGGCAGATCCGGGTGGATGGCAAGCGCGCCAAGCCGGATGACCGGCTATCCGCCGGACAAGTGCTGCGCGTTCCGCCCGGCGGCGAAAACAGCGGCAAGCCCGCGCGCAAGAAGCGCGAACTGAGCCAGGAAGAAATGGCGCAGGCCGAAGCAATGCTGATCCATCGCGACAAGGCGGCGCTGGTGCTCAACAAACCCCCCGGCCTCGCCACGCAGGGCGGCACGAAGACGACGAAACATGTCGACGGGTTGCTGGATGCCTATGCCGGGGATGACGAACCGCGCCCCCGGCTGGTCCACCGGCTGGACAAGGATACGTCGGGCGTGTTGCTCGTCGCCCGCACGCCCGGCAGTGCGGCCTTCTTTTCAAAGCGATTCTCCGGCCGTTCCGCCAAGAAGATTTATTGGGCGCTGGTGGTCGGCGTGCCCGATATCCATGAAGGCACGATCGAAGCCCCGCTGGCCAAGCAGCCCGGATCCGGCGGGGAAAAAATGCATGTGGACGAAGAAGGCGGCCAGCCGGCCAAGACCCTGTATCGCGTGGTGGATCGCGCCGGAAACAAGGCCGCCTGGGTGGAATTGCAGCCGATGACCGGCCGCACGCACCAATTGCGCGCGCATATGGCGGCGATTGGCCACCCCATCGTGGGCGACGGCAAATATGGCGGCCAGGATGCATTCCTGACCGGCACGATCAGCCGCAAGATGCATCTCCACGCGCGGCGGCTCATCATCGATTCGCCCGGTGGCGGGAAACTGGACGTAACCGCCCCCCTGCCCGAACATTTCACGGCCAGCATGGACCAGCTCGGCTTCGAGGAATCGAGCAGCAATGCGTCCCCCCTGGCGGAACCGCCGCCCGAACGGTCCCCCGCGGAAAAGAAGCAGGCCGCCCGCCAGCATGCGAAACAATATCGCAAGGCCCGCCGGGGCGAACGCCGGTCGCGCGGGCCCGCCGAAGGCAAGCCGAACAAGGGGAAAGGGCGCAAGTGAGCATCCGCCTCGCCGTATTCGATTGCGACGGAACCTTGAGCGATGGGCAGGCGGCCGTGTGCAAGGCGATGGATATAGCCTTCGCCGAAGCCGGGCTGCCCGCGCCGGACCGGCACCAGGTGCGCCGCATGGTCGGCCTCAGCCTGCCTCATGCAATTGCCCGCCTTGCCCCGGATGCCGGGGACGAGACGCAGATGATCGCCCTGCAAAGCTACAAGCACGCCTTCCGCAGTGCCCGGCTGGACGGATCGCTGCACGAACCGCTGTTTGACGGGATCGAGCAATTGCTGGCCAGCCTGCATGGCGCCGGCTGGGCGCTTGGCGTGGCGACAGGGAAATCCGATCGCGGATTGCAATCCACCCTCGCCACCCACGGCATTTCCGGCTTCTTTTCCACCCTGCAAACGGCCGACCGGCATCCGTCGAAACCGCATCCGGCCATGCTGGAACAGGCAATGGCCGATGCCATGGCGGAACCGCGCTCCACCGTGATGATCGGCGATACCGTGTTCGATGTGGAAATGGCGCAATCCGCCGGAGCGCGCGCGATCGGCGTCGCCTGGGGCTATCACGAGCCGGAAGAATTGCTGGCCGCCGGCGCGGAAGGCGTGGCCGAAACTGCCGCCCAACTGGAAGAAATGCTGAATGGCTGATCCGGTGAATGAAGAAACCGCCCGCAATCGCTGGCTGGTGATGAATCTGCTGCGGCTGGGCGGCGCGGGGATCGTGCTGATCGGGATGCTGATCGCCAACCGGACCTTCGATGCGCCGGAAGAGGCAGGCTATGCCCTGCTGGTGATCGGGCTGGTCAGCGTGTTCCTGGTGCCGCAGATCCTGGCCCGCAAATGGCGCAGTCCCGACCGATGAAGCGTTTCTGGGAAAACGTAACCGTGGAGGAAGCCGATAATGGCTTCCGCGTGGCGCTGGACGGGCGGCCCATCCGCACGCAAGGCGGCGGCGCGCAGATCGTGCCGACCCGCCCCCTGGCCGAAGCGCTGGCCGAAGAATGGCGTGCCCAGGGGGAGGAAGTGGACCCGAAAAGCTTCATCCTGCGCGATCTCGCCGATTTCGCGATCGACAAGGTCGCGCCCGCGCCGGAAGATACGATCGCTTCCCTGCTGCCTTTCGCGGAGACGGACACGCTCTGCTATCGCGCCGACCCGGAAGAACCCCTGTTCAAGCGGCAGGAAGATATGTGGGAGCCGATCCTGACCGCGTGTGAGACGCGCCACGCGATCCGTTTCGAACGCGCAAGCGGCGTGATCCACCGCCGCCAACCCGAAGAAACCCTTGCCCGTCTGGCAAGCCATCTGCGCGAACAGGATCATTTTTCGCTGGCGGCCCTGCGCACGCTGGCGCCACTGGCCGCTTCGATTGCCATTGCCCTGGCCGCGCTGGAAGAAGGCGCGGATGCCGGCGCATTGTTCGCCGCCGCCAATTGCGAGGAAGACTGGCAGGCCGAATTATGGGGCTGGGATGACCGCGCCCGGCAAGACCGGGCCGCGCGGCTGGCCGCCTTTGAAGCGGCGGCGCATTTCGCCCGGCTGGCACGGGGTTAGTCCCCCGCACCTTCCCACGCCGACACGGATTCTATCATTCCCCCGGCTGGCCAAGACCGCCGGCCGGAAAGACCGCTGCATTGAACAAAAGCTGGTTCGGGCGACTTAGCCGACCCATTCCGCGATTTGCGCGGCCACGTCGTTCGCGGCCTCGTTCAAAGCCGGACCGACGGCGTCCGCCTTGGCCGGAATGCCCGATACAACGCTTTCGAAACGGCGGGTGCGCAACTGGCCATCGGGCTGTTTCAGCACGGCATCGAAACGGACGATTGCACTGCCGCTTTGCGCATCATAGCCAAGATCGACGATCTGGCCGGAAAGCTGCGTCGCCGCTGCATATTGCAGATCTCCGCCATCCACGACCAGCCGTTCTCCACCGGCGCGAATCGTTTCGCTAAGCAGGCGCTGGAACAGCTTGGCGGGCTTATCCACCCACACGGCATCCTTCAGATAGGCGACGCTGGATGGATCGATCTGCACCGGCACGCGCGTAACGCTCAACCGCTGGGGCGCATCCGGTTCTATCACGGAAATCGCATTGCCCAGTTCACCCTGTGCGGCGTTGCCGACGGCCGTGACCTTTTCCGGCGTCAGTGTGAACAGCCGCTCCGGCGGTTCATTGCCCAGGCTGATACAGCCGGAAAGCGATATCGCCGCCGCCAGCATCACGGGAAGCCTTGCCAGTGAATTCATGGTCCGCTGCCCCTTCATGCTCACGGTTCGTAATCGGGCAGCTTCGTGCCGCCGACCACGGCGCCCGCCCCTTCATTTTCGATCTTTTCGGTGATTTCGCGCAATGCTTCGCTGGTGCGGCGCAAATCGCGCAGGGTCGCATCCGCTGCGGGCAGAGTGCTTTCCGCCAGCGATCTCGCCGCCGGGCGGGCATCTTCCAGCGTGCCCTGCAGCGCATCGGCCGCCAGGCGCGCGGATTGCAACGTCTTGCGCAATTCACCGGCCAGGCTTTCGCCTTCCTTGTTCAGCAAATTGTCGGTGGAATGCAGCGTGTCCTCGAACGCGGCCAGCGTTTCGGTCGACTGCGCCAGCGTGCCCTGCAATTCCTTCAGGGTCGCTTCCACCTGCGGCGATGTTTCGGCCAGCTGGGCCGTGATTCGGTCCGTATTGGCCAATATGCCGCTGATCGATTGCTGGTTATCGTCCGACAACAGCCGCGAAAGCCGGTCCGTCAGCGTGGCCAGCCGTTCCAGCAGCAAGGGGGCGCTGGCTAGGATTTCACCGATTGCGCCCGGCGTTGCGGGGATCACGGGCACGCCTTCCGGGCCGGGTTCGTTTATCGGCGGCGCACCGCGCACCGCCCCGCCCAGAGAGACATTGGAAACGCCGGTAAAGCTTGCCGAAATGGACGCGGTCGTTCCCTGCAGGATCGGGATCTCCTTGCGCAGCGCAACGCGCACGCGCACGAATTCCGGGTCTTTCTTCCACAATTCGATCTGCGTCACCTGCCCGGCAGGCACGCCCTGGAAGGTCACTTCCGACCCATTGGCAAGGCCGCCGACGGACTGTTCGAAGAAAATGTCGTATTCCTTCAGGTCCCGCGAACCCAAACCGGCCAGCCAGACGAAGAAGGCCGCCAGCGCCGCCAGCAGCAACAAGGTCACAAGACCGACCCAAACGTGGTTTGCCCGCGTTTCCATGTGCTTGCCCTATGCCCCTCTGTCGGCGTTCTTGTCCACGGATTTCCCGGCTGTCGCACTGTGTTGTGCGGCGCGGGCCCGTGGGCCGTTGAAATATTCCTGGATCCACGGATGGTCGGTTTCGAGCAATTCCGGGATCGTGCCGACGGCAATCACCTTCTTGTCGGCCAGCACCGCCACCCGGTCGCAGATCGCGTACAGCGTGTCGAGATCATGCGTGATCAGGAAGATGGTGAGATCCAGCGTATCCGCCAGCTGACGGGTCAATTCATCGAAATTGGACGCGCCGATCGGATCCAGGCCCGCGGTCGGCTCGTCCAGAAACAACACTTCCGGATCCAGCGCCAGCGCACGCGCCAGGCCGGCGCGCTTCTTCATCCCGCCGGACAGTTCAGACGGATATTTATGCGTCGCCTCTTCCGGCAGGCCAGTCATCACCACCTTGTAACGGGCGATTTCGTCCATCAGCTCCCGATCGAGTTCGGGATAGAACTGCTTGAGCGGGACTTCGACATTTTCCGCCACGGTCAAGGTGGAAAACAGCGCCCCGCCCTGGAACAGGACGCCCCAGCGGCTGCGCACGCCGATTGCCTCGTCCGGCGGCGCATCGGTGATATCGCGGCCGAATACTTCCACGCGCCCTTCATCCGGGCGTTGCAGCCCGATGATGGATCGCATCAGCACGGATTTGCCGCTGCCCGATCCGCCGACCACGCCCAGCACTTCCCCGCGCCGAACCTTCAGCGAAAGGTTTTCATGCACGACCTGCTCGCCAAAGGAATTGCGCAGCCCTTCGATCACGATAGGGTAATCGCCGGTGAAATGGCCCGGCGCCGGCGTGTGCGCATCTTCATGCGCATTCGCGTCTGCCGCCGCTTCGCCGTTCAAGGCTTCGTCCTTGTCGCTCATCCCCATCCGATCTCGGTGAAGAATACCGCGAAAAACGCATCCAGCACGATGACCATGAAGATTGCCTGCACCACTGCCTTGGTGGTCTTCAGCCCCACTTCCTCCGCATTGCCGGACACCTGCATGCCCTGATAGCAACCGGCCAGCGCCACGATCAGGCCGAAGACCGGCGCCTTGACCACGCCGATATAGAGATCGTGCAGCGGCACGACTTCCTGGATGCGTGAAAGGAAAGTCATGAAGGGAATGCCCAGCGTCAGGTCGGATACGACCGCGCCGCCGATGATCGCCACGACGGAGGAATAGAAGCCGAGCAGCGGCATCATCAGCACCGCCGCCAATATGCGGGGCAGGACCAGCGCCTCCATCGGGGAGACGCCGATAGTCCGCATGGCGTCGATCTCTTCGGTCAGCTTCATCGTGCCGATCTGCGCGGCAAAGGCAGAGCCGGACCGGCCCGCCACCATGATCGCCGTCATCAGCACGCCCAGTTCGCGCAAGGTGATCCGGCCGACCAGGTTCACCGTCAGGGTTTCGGCCCCGAACTGTGCCAGTTGCACCGCCCCCTGCTGGGCGATGACGATGCCGATCAAAAAGCTCATCAGCCCGATAATGCCGAGCGAATTGAGCCCCACCAGCTCCATCTGGCGCACCAGCGCACGCAGCCGGAAACGCCGGGGGTGGATAAACATTGCGGCGGCAGAGGCGATTATCGCGCCGAGGAAACCCACGACGCGGACCACGCCCTGGCCCATTTCAATCGTCCAGTCGCCCACATCTTCCAGCACGCGGCGCAATGTTGCCTTGCGTTCCGGGCGGATGGGAGCTTCACTGGCGGAGGAGCTGACGGCGTTCAGCAGGGTCTGGGCCTGCTCGCTCGCGCCTTCGATTCTTGCATCGAAGCGATCGGCAAAGCGGCTGATCAGCCAGGCCCCGACCGTATCGATCGCACCGACATTGGAAATATCGACGAATTGAACCGGCCCTTCAAAGGCGCGCAGCTGGCCGTCGATCCTCGCCACGGTCGAAATCAGGAACGGCCCTTCGAACGCAACGGTGGTACGGCCGCCGGCTTCTTCAACGCTGAAATCGGCCCAATCGCGCATGATGGCAGGCTATGCGGGTAAAATGCTGCGACGGCAAGCGTTGCCACTGCGAAAGGACGCTGGCAAAGGCCCTTTCCACGATGACCAGCGAGCTTTCAAAAACATTCGACCCCGCCGCGATCGAGGCGAAATGGTATAAACATTGGGAAGAAAGCGGAGCCTTCCGCCCGGAACGGCCCGATGCAGAACCCTTCACCATCGTGAACCCGCCGCCAAATGTGACGGGCAGCCTGCATATCGGCCACGCGCTGGACAACACGCTGCAGGATATCGTGATCCGTTACGAGAGGCTGCGCGGCAAGGACGCCTTGTGGGTCGTCGGCACCGATCATGCGGGCATCGCCACGCAGATGGTGGTGGAACGCCAGCTGGAACAAGCGCAGGACAAGCGCACCAATTACACGCGCGAACAGTTCGTCGAGAAAGTGTGGGAGTGGAAGCACGAAAGCGGCGGCACGATCACCCGCCAGCTTCGCCGCCTGGGCTGTTCGATGGACTGGAGCCGCGAACAATTCACCATGGACGAACATTTCACGCGCGCCGTGCTGAAAGTGTTCGTGGACCTTCATAATGAAGGCCTGATCTATCGCGACAAGAGGCTGGTGAACTGGGATCCGAAGCTGAAAACCGCGATTTCCGACCTGGAAGTGGAAACGCGCGAAATCCAGGGCGGCTTCTGGCATTTCAAATATCCGCTGGCCGATGGCGTCACGCTGGATGACGGGCGCGATTATATCGAAGTCGCCACCACGCGGCCGGAAACCATGCTGGCCGACATGGCCGTGGCCGTCCACCCGGATGACGAACGCTACAAATCGGTCATCGGCAAGGAAATCCTCCAGCCGATCACCGGCCGCCGGTTCAGGGTGGTGGCGGACGAACACGCCGATCCGGAACTGGGCAGCGGCGCGGTGAAGATCACGCCGGGCCATGATTTCAACGACTTCGAAGTGGGCAAGCGCGCCGGCATCCAGCCTGCCGAAATGCTCAACATGCTCGATGCAGATGCCGCCGTCTGCCAATGCGCGGACGGGCTGATCCCGGACGAATTCATCGGGCTGGACCGTTTCGATGCGCGCAAGCTGGTGGTGCAGCGCATGAAGCAGCTCGGCTTCCTGATCCCGCATGTGACGAAGGACAAGGAAGGCAACGAGATCGAACACGATGCCGAACCGCGCACCATCGCCACACCCTATGGCGACCGCGGCGGCGTGGTGATCGAACCATGGCTGACCGACCAGTGGTATGTCGATGCCAAGACGCTGGCCGGCCCGGCAATGGACGCGGTGCGAAGCGGCGCAATCGAGATCGTGCCGAAAAGCTGGGAAAAGACCTTCTTCAACTGGATGGAAAACATCCAGCCCTGGTGCGTCAGCCGCCAGCTGTGGTGGGGACACCGGATTCCGGCATGGTATGACGAAGACGGAAACGTGTTCGTCGCCGAAACGGAAGAGGAAGCACTCGCCCTCGCACAGGCCCGCCATGCCGGCGGGAATGACGACATTCGCCTGACCCGCGACGAGGACGTGCTCGACACCTGGTTCTCTTCCGCCCTCTGGCCTTTCGCCACGCTGGGCTGGCCGGACGATACGGATCTGGTGAAGAAGCATTATCCCAACAGTCTGCTGGTTTCCGGCTTCGACATTCTGTTCTTCTGGGATGCGCGCATGATGATGCAGGGCATCCACTTCATGAAGGAAGTGCCCTGGCCGAAACTGTATCTCCACGGCCTGGTCCGCGCGGCGGATGGGCAGAAAATGTCCAAGTCCAAGGGCAATGTCGTCGATCCGCTGGGCCTGATCGACAAATATGGCGCCGATGCGCTGCGTTTCTTCATGTCCGCAATGGAAACGCAGGGCCGCGACCTGAAAATGGACGAGAGCCGGGTCGAGGGATATCGCAACTTCGCCACCAAATTGTGGAACGCCACGCGCTTCTGCCAGGCCAATGGCATCGGCGCATCCACTGCGCTGGCCGCGCCCGCAGCCACTTTGCCGGTCAACAAATGGATCATCGGCGAAGTGGTGGAAACGCTGGCTGCGCTGGACAAGGCGATGGCGGACCTGCGTTTCGATGCCGCTGCCAACACGATCTACCAGTTCGTGTGGGCGACGTTCTGCGACTGGTATCTGGAACTGATCAAGGGCAATATTGACGAGGAAACCAGGGCCGTCGCCGGTTGGGCGCTGGACCAGATCCTGGTCATGCTGCACCCCTTCATGCCCTTCATCACCGAGGAATTGTGGCATGGGCAGGCCGAATTCCACGGCGGGAAGCGTCCGTATGACCTGATCCTGGCCAAATGGCCGGAACCGGGCGCGACGGTGGATGCCGAGGCGAGGATTGAACTGGAGTGGCTAATAGAATTTATCGAAGAAATTCGCAAAGCGCGAAGCATGGTGAACCTACCACCATCAGCGAAGGTCGACCTTTGGCTGCTTGCGCTTGAACGATCGAGGTTCGCTGAGAAGCAGCGACCAAAAGATAATTATTGGGATCTTCTCTCGAAGCACAAAAAGGCCATCGCAAGAATGGCAGGTGTTAACAATCATTTCACTCCGTCGATGGCGCATGCTTTTGACCTCAGAACGGGTATTACCTCTGAGATTGAAGCGAATGGAAATGTTGTTCCTCCGGGAGCAACGATGTGCCTCGCTGATCCGAGCGTGAATATCCTCGCCAACGGGAATGCATATCGCATGCCTGTGGGCGATCTTGTTGATTTAGAAGCCGAACGCGCGCGCCTGACCAAGGCGAAGGACGCATCCGCCAAGGAACGGGATTCGCTGGCCAAAAGGCTGGAGAACCCCAATTTCGTGGAACGCGCCAAGCCCGAAGCGGTGGAGAAAGCCCGGGCCGACCACGCCCATCACGCGGCCGAGGTTGAACGGCTGGATGCGGCACTGAAGCGGCTGGGTTGAGCTGGGTCAGGCTGGGTTAGGTCGAGCGCGCCCTTCGACAGGCTCAGGGCGAGCGGGTCTTGCGGGGGGAGGTGTCTGTCGGCGCCCCTTCCGCCCTTTCCCCAGCCTCGAACCCCAACCCGCTCATGCTGAGCCTGTCGAAGCATGAGCCCGTCGAAGCATGAGCCTGCCGAAGCATGAGCCTGCCGAAGCATGAGCCTGCCGAAGCATGAGCGCCGCCATTCCTGCGCCTTTCCTCATCCTCCAACCCCACCCCCGCTCATGCTGAGCTTGTCGAAGCATGCGCGCCGACCTTCGCGACAAGGCACCGGCATGTTTCCTACCTGCCCCGCTTGTGCGAAAGCTCGCCCATGCCCATTTTTCCTCCCTGCCTGGCAACCGATCTGCGGCCCATAACCGGCGGGGCGGTTTTCTCCTTCAGGACAGTGTTCCAAGTGTTCCAGCCCTTGTTTGCAAAGGATAATTCGCGATGCCGCTGACGCTCGCCACGCAGGCGCCGGGGGAAGCGGAAATCTTCGCCTCTATCCAGGGCGAAGGGCCGAGCACCGGCAAGCCGACCGCCTTCATCCGCCTGTCCCGCTGCAATCTTGCCTGCCGCTGGTGCGATACGGCCTACACCTGGCATTTCACGGGCGATAACCGCCCGCATCGCAATGAAGAGACATTCGACCGCAAGGCCAACCAGCTGGTCATGGAAGAGGAAGAGGCCGCCCGGCGGATTGCTGAACTGGCCATGCCCCGGCTGGTCATCACGGGCGGCGAACCTTTGCTGCAGGCCCCCGCCCTGTCGCGCATGATCGAAGCATTGCCGGCCGACATGGCGGTGGAAATCGAAACCAACGGCACGATCGCGCCTCCTGAAAGGCTGGCCGGACTTGTTGATCAATTCAATGTCAGCCCCAAGCTCGCCCATTCGGGGAATCCAGCCGATCTGGCCCTGATCCCGGAGCGTTTGCGCGAATGGGCCGCCAATCCGCGCGCCTTCTTCAAATTCGTGATCGCCACCCCGGAAGACGTGGAGGAAGTGCTCTCTCTCGCGGAAATCCACGCCATTCCGCGAAACAGGATCTGGCTGATGGCGGAAGGGACGGACATTGCCACGCTGGAAGCGCGGGAGGCGTGGCTGGCGGAAAAATGTATCGCTAACAAGTTGACTTTGTCCAAGCGTCTGCACATTCAGCTGTTCGGTGATACGCGCGGGACGTGAGAGGGGCAGTCGATGGCGATGAAGGGGGATTTGACGGAAGGGCCAATCCTCCGGACGCTGATCATGTTCAGCATCCCGACCTTGATGAGCAATGCGCTGCAATCGTTGAGCGGCACGGTCAATTCGATCTGGGTTGGCCGGCTGATCGGTGAAGAAGCGCTGGCTGCCACGGCCAATGCCAATATCATCATGTTCCTGGTGTCTTCCGCCGCTTTCGGTTTCGGAATGGCCGGAACGGTCAAGATCGGCCAGCGCTTCGGCGCCCGCAATATCGACGGCGCGCGCCGCGCCTTCGGAACGGCGGTGGGTTTTTGCAGCATATTGATGGTGCTGATCGCCGTGCTCGGCTGGTTCACGGCACCCGGCTTGCTGACCCTGCTGGAAACGCCGGTGGAAGCGTATGAGCTGGCGCTGGTCTATTTGCGGCTGATCTTCATTTCCATGCCCTTCATGATGGTATCCATCATCCTGACCATGGGGCTGCGCGGCACCGGGGATGCGCGCACGCCGCTGATTTTCATGGGCGTTACCGTGGTTCTGGACGCGATCTTCAACCCGATGCTGATCGCCGGGATCGGCCCGTTTCCGCGGCTCGGCATCGCCGGGTCGGCCCTGTCCACCATTATTGCCAGCTTCATCTCCTTCCTGGCGATGATTGCCTATGTCTATCGCCGCGATCTGCCGCTGCGCCTGCGCGGGGTGGAACTTCGCTATTTGAAGCCGGCCCGGGAAGAGCTGGGCTTCATTGTCGGCAAGGGCCTGCCGATGGGCGCGCAGATGCTGTTGATGAGCGCGGCGGGCATCATCGTGGTCGGGCTGGTCAACCGCGAAGGCTTGCTGATGACGGCCGCCTATGGCGCGGCAATGCAATTATTCACCTATATCCAGATGCCAGCCATGGCCATTGGCGGCGCTGTCAGCGCCATGACCGCGCAATTTATCGGCGCCCGCAAATGGGATACGCTGAACCATGTCACCCGCGCAGGTGTGCTGGTGAATTTCGTGCTGACAGGTTCTGTCACCGCCCTTCTATTATTGTTCGACCGCCCTGCCCTTGTGCTGTTCCTCGGCCCGGACAGCCCGGCCGTGCCGCTGGCCCGGCATATCCAGTTCCTCGCCAGCTGGAACTTCATCCTGTTCGGCGTGACCATGGTGCTGACGGCTACGATGCGCGCGGGCGGCGCGGTGTGGGTGCCGCTCTGGATTCTCGGCATTGCGCTCTATCCGGTGCGGCTCGGCTTCTATTATCTGGGTTATGACAGGCTGGGTTCGGACGCGATCTGGCTGTCTTTCCCGGTGGCGGCCTTTGCCGCGCTGATCATGGCTTGGTGGGCCTATCGCTATAGCGGCTGGCGGGAGAAGGCGATTGCCGAAACCGAAGCGGAAGCGCGCGAACAATCGCAGGCGGATGGCCAGCCCGCCGGTCGATATGCCCCGAATATGTGATGGATTACAGCACCGGCCCCGGGTCCTGCCCAGGTGCAAATCTGCCCCGTAATGGGACAGTTTGCTTGTTAGTCGGCGGCAGATGCTCGGATGGTCGGCGCGGCGATACGGTTCACCGAATCGAGGGTGCGCCGGTCGGCAAAAGCGACGAACCGGGGAATTTCGTGTTCCCGTAGGAGTCGGTTCCGATGGAACCCAAACGCATCCTTGTCGTCGAAGACGATCTCCTCAACGGGATGTTCTATCAGGCAGTGCTCGAAGCCAATGACTTCACGGTCAGTATCGTGAGCGACGGCGCCTATGTGATGCGCCGCGTAAAGGAATTCCGCCCGGATCTGATCACGATGGATATCCAGATCCCCAGCATTTCCGGCCTGGACCTGACCGAGATGCTCAACGCCGATCCGCAATTCCGCGATATTTCGATCCTGGCGATCACCGCCTTCGCCGGAAAGGGAGAGGAAGCCCGCATTCGCAAGGCAGGCGCCAGCGGCTATCTGGCGAAACCGGTATCGATCAAGCGATTGATGGCGGAAATAGGCGCCCTGCTCGCCCCCGCGGCAGGGGCCAATGACGACGAAGGCTGAAGCCCTATTTCCCCTGCGAGCGCCAGCGGCCGACCGTGCGCACCACGGCATCTTCCTCGCCGCCGCTCTTGCGCCAGAGCTCGGCGAAGCTCGGATCCTCGGATGCGGGGCGCTTGGCCTCTTCCAGATTATCGAATGCCACGCGGATCGGGATGGCAACGCCTTCCCCGCAGATGATGCATTCGCGGTTGCGCAATGCCGGGATGGAATCGAGGAAACCGCGCGCCCCTTCGGGCATGGCGGCCTTCACGAAGGCCTGGTCCCGATCGTTGTTGAGCCGCATGGAAATGATCGTGCCGCACTGGGAAAGCACGCCTTCGGCCAGATCCGATGGCCGCTGCGTGATCAGGCCCAGCGAAATGCCGTATTTACGGCCTTCCTTGGCGATACGGCTGAGAATGCGGCCGACCGATGAATCATCGGCGTTCTTTTCATTCGGCACATATCGATGCGCCTCTTCGCAGACGAGCAGAATCGGGCTGGTCTTTTCCTCGCGCGACCAGATCGCGAAGTCGAACACCATGCGGCTGAGCACGGCGACCACTGTGGAAGTGATGTCGGAAGGGACGCCGGATACGTCGATGATGGAAATCGGCTTGCCATTGCCCGGCATACGGAAAATCTTGCCGATGAAATTGGCCATCGTGTCCCCCACCAGCATGCCGGAGAACATGAACTGGTATCGGGGATCGGCCTTCAATTCCTCGATCTTGGTCTTGATCCGCATATAGGGCGCACTGGAAGTCGCCTTGTCCAGCTTGCCCATCTCTTCCTGCAGGATGTTGCTGAAATCGGAGAGGAGATAGGGGATCGGGGAATCGACGGTGATCTTGCCGACGCTTTCCGCCAGCCGGTTCTTGCCGCGCGCCTTGAGCAGGCATTTGGCGAGAATATCGGCATCCTCCTGCCTGGCATTGCCGCTGGAGGTGAGCAGCACTTCGCAATGCTCTTCAAAATTCATCAGCCAATATGGCATTTGCAGATTGCTGACGTCGTATATCGTGCCCGTTTCGCGGAAGGCCGCGGAATATTCGCCATGCGGGTCAACCATGACGATATGCCCTTCCGGCGCCGCCTCGCAGATGCGGTGCAGGATCAGCGCCGCTGCGGTTGATTTACCCGTACCGGTTGAACCCAGCAGCGCGAAATGCTTGCCCAGCAGCGGATCGATATACATGCCGGCGCGGATGTCGCTGGTGGGATAGACAGTGCCGATCTGGATCGCGCTGCGCCCGTCAGAGGCATAGATCTGGCGCAGATCCTGCGTCGTCGCCGGATAGACCAGCGCGCCGGGAATGGGATAGCGGGTCACGCCGCGGCGGAAGCTGTGGATGCGCCCGGTCAGCTTTTCCTCGCTGCCTTCGCCCATGAAATCGATATTGGCCAGCACGGCATTGGCATCCCCGCGCCGGTCCTGGCGCTGATTTCGCACACTGGCCAGCAGCCAGCCATCGGCCGTCTTGATCTTTACCTGGCTGCCCACCTGGCCAGCCAGCGCAATGGAAGGATCGCTATCCTGCATGCACTCGCCCAGGCGCTGCAGGTCCAGCGCGATCTGCGATCCGGAACCGGCAATCTCCAGCACGACACCGATGGGCTGCGTGGCATTATCGGTTTCGGCTTGCTCCGCATGTTCCGACTGGCTGCCACGGTTCAGCGCCACCGCACCCGGTTCATCGGCTGGATTAAAGGTGTTGAACTGCTGCGGCCTTGAGAAGTCGTTCATGCGCTTGCTCGCTGTCTTTCCGATTAGACGGCGATTTTCGTCCGACTTGGGTTAAGATCGCGTCAATTGCCGCAGATCGTCGCCTAGACCAGTGCGAACAACCGCCCCGCGCCCCAACCCATTACGAGCGAGAGCATCACCGCAAACAGGCCATACAGCACGGAGGATTCCTCCGCCTGTTCGGCGACAAGCCTTTCAAATCCGAGCTTTTTCACTTCCACCTCTGCCGTGGCCGAGGCGATGACCCGGCCCTGGGTGATGGCAAATGTTTCCGCCGTATACTGGCCTGTGCGAACATTGGACGGGATTGCGATACGCGCCTGATAGAGCACCTTGTCGCGGATGGTCACACCGCCCGGCACCTGCTGGTAGAGGCCTTCGCGCTGGCGCAGATCGACCAGCCCGGCGGCAAAGCGCGCCTGTTCCGCCGGGTTGATGGGCCCGGTGGGCGACAATTGCAGGAAATCGAGCCCCAGTTCGTAGATGGCGGCAGTCCGGTCATCCACGATATTCTTGATCGGACTGGAGGATGCGACCGCATAGAAGGAAGGCACGGACCTGAAGGATGAGGAATCGGCATTGACCCATATGCCGGCCCATTTCAGCCGTTCCTTTTCACGCAGGCGCACCGCCTCCGTCGGCCCCTTCAGGACCACGACAATATCGTAATCCGCGCTCGCCCGGCTGCCATCGGGATCGAGGATCGCGCCGAACAACAGCAATTCCGTGCCGGTAAAGCCCTGGCGGACCTGGATTTCATGCTGGGATACCTCGGGCACGAGGATCGGATCGCGCTGCGCGGTCAGCGCAAGGAAGGCCGTGATCGCCAGTGCGATGCGGATGCGCACGCCCGTCATAACGGCACCACGGTATAGACTTCATCCGGACGCACGCCGAGGCCGAATGCCATGCGCAGGGCCACGGCAAGAACGATGGCCGCCAGCAGCAGGCGCAATTTTTCCGGATTGAGCATCTGTGCCACCCGCGTACCGATCTGCGCGCCGGTGACGGATCCGATCAGCAACAGCCCGGCCAGCACGATATCGACCGCTTTGGTCGTCAGCGAATGCATCATGGTGGACGCCATCGTGACGAACAGCACGTTGAACAATGACGTGCCGACCACGACATTCGCGCTCATGCCCAGAATATAGAGCATGGCGGGCACGAGGATAAAACCGCCGCCCACGCCCATCAGCATGGTCAGCATCCCGACCACGGCCCCCAGCAACAACGGCGCCAGCGGAGAGATATAGAGGCCGGAACGATAGAATCGCCAGCGCATGGGCAGGCTGGCAACCAGCGGGTGATGGCGGCGCTTCGCCGCGCGGGGCCTTTTGCCACCCTTGGACTGGCGCAGTTCCTGGATCGCCTCCCGCCCCATCAGGCCGCCGATCCCGCCCAGCAATACGACATAGAGAATGCTGATCACCGTATCGATCTGGCCGACCGATTCCAGCAGGCGGAACAGCAAGGCACCGATGGCTGCGCCGATCACGCCGCCCGCAACGGATACCGCGCCCAGTTGATAATCAACGCCCTGCCGCCGGCTATGCGCCAGCACACCCGAAACGCTGGCGCCTGTTACCTGCGTTGCAGCCGAAGCGGCGGCAACGGTGGGCGGCACGCCGTAGAAAATGAGCAGCGGCGTCGTGAGGAAGCCGCCGCCCACGCCAAAGACGCCGGAAAGAATACCCGTGGCCGCACCCAGGAGGATGATGACCACCCCGTTCACTGCAAGGTTCGCAATCGGGAGGTAGACGTCCATGCCGCCGAGTAACCCAAGCGGAGCAACTATTGAAGATTAGGGAGCTAGAAACCCGCAGAAAGAGTCAATGCCGGGCCGGAATCGGGTTTCGCATCGCCCGCCACGCGAAAACGATATTCTGCCGAAAGCCTTGCCCTTGCCGGGCCGAGCGGAAATGTGGCGGTGGCGGCAGGGCCGATATCCAGCCGGCTGCTGCCCTGTTGTGCGCCGCCCCACACCCCTGAGCCTGCGCCAAGGCGGAAATCCTTCCACTGGGCGAATTCACGCTCGATCCGGGCCTGTCCGTCGAAAAAGGCCGTGGCGTAGCGCCCACCGACATATCCCGCCTGAAAATAGGTTTCCGCCCGCAAGCCATGGGGCAGCCGCATGGGCAGAAACTCGCTGACCACATAAGCGGCAGGCCGGATCTCGTCATGAAAAGCGCCTTCGCTGGCGCGCAATTCGGCGGCCAGGCGCAAGGGGATGCCGGGCAAGGGGCGTGCGGAAAGACCTGCCGCCAGTTCCCGCTCATGCGGGCCCGAAATCGCCATGCTGGCCCGCAGATAGGCCTGCGGGCGATGGCCGCTGCCCCCGGCAAGGCGATAACGGACTACCGCACCCTATTGGCTGCGACCATAGGATGGCACACCAGCCAGGGCCGGCCCGCCGCCATCGCGCAGCAAGAGCCAACTATCGACCAGCCAGTGCCTTTCCGCAGCCCCTTCGGCCCGTTCTGTGAATGGAACGGGCTGGCTGGCGGCCAGCGGGATACCGGGGCTTGGCGCAGCCCGCGCAGTGGAAGCCGCGACGGGATGCGCCATCGGCCCGATGTGGCCCGCCACCTCCCCAGCCATAAACGCCGCCGGTTCCGCGAGGAAATATTGCCCGCCGTCCTGACCAATGTTCCTGCCCGCCGCTGCCGCATGTGGCGCCAGATCGGACAGGACGCGAAACGGGGCGATCACTGCCGGCAAGGGTGTCTGCTGCACGGCCAGAGCCGTTCTGGTGAAGGCACCCTGTTGCACGAAACCGGGAAACTGGAGCAGGCCCGCCCGCAATCCGATCCAGCCTGCCAGAGCGAAGGCGATCAGCAACAGGGGCTGGCCGCGAAAGCTCGCGCCTTCCGACTTTGCAGGTTTCATCGTGCGGTCTGCAGGATCGCTGCCGATGCGGGATGTGCATCATGCGTGGTCTTGTCCCAGCGCGGCGGGGCGCCGGCCAGCGTGCCGAGATAGGCGAAGACAGCGCGCCGCCCGGCCATGATCGCAATGATATTGGACATGGGCAATCGCAGCACTGCGCGCAGCCCCTCCATCAAACCATATTCGCGCGCGGTGAACAGGAACCGCATTCCCGCACGCCAGAGCAGGCTGGCAAAATTCGCGGCGATCAGGGCAAGGATCACGGGATCGGCATGCCATGCCGGCACGAAGCTGAAGCCGCGCGCCACGAACAGGATGCCTGACAGAAGCAGCAAGCCATAGGCCGACAGCAGCACAAAGGCGCTCAGCGGTCCGCGCCGGTCCCGCAGGCGCATCCACCATTCACCTGCGCCCCCGGACCAGCCAAGCCGGTCCCAGCCCTGAAGCGCAATGCCATGCACCCAGCGCGCCTTCTGCCTGACAGATTGATCCAGCCGCGACGGGAAATAAGCGCGCGTGGCGACCAATTGCCCGTCTTCCCCCCTTGCGCGCAGCAAACGCGCACGCCCTCCGGCAGCCTTCACCCTCAGCCCCAGCTCGTAATCCTCCGTCAGCGAATCGAGCGAGAACGGACCGCTTGCATTCATCCGGCGGGCGATCGTGGCGAGGACGGGCCGCGAGAAGGCGCAGCCCACGCCCGCAGCAGGCAAACCCGCGCCCAGCGCGCATCGCACCAGCAATTCCTTGCCATGCGATTCGGCAAATTCCTCGCAATAATGGCTGCCCACCCAGCGCGAATGGCGTTGCGGTTCCGGCAGGACCGGCAATTGCACGAATTCGGCCCGTTCCAGCGCATGATCGAGCAGGCCCAGGGCAGCCGAATCGACCATGTCTTCCGCGTCGTGGAGCACGACCATGGAAAACTCGCGCCCGCTGCGCCGTTCATCCTCCTCCAGCGCGGCATAAAGACGGTTGAGGCAATCGGCCTTTGTCGTCGGCCCGTCCCGGTCATTGATAACCAGCCTGACGCGGCTATCGCCCGATGCCGCGCGCATCACTGCCTCGGCCGTGCCGGGATCGTTGCGATAACAGCCGACATAAAGGCGCAGATCAGCCTGCGGCCAGGCCGACAGCGCGTGCGCCACCGTCAATTCAATGACTTCTTCTTCACGCCAGGCGGGTATGAATACAGCCGCCGGGCCGGACAGAACCCGTTCCCGTGCCCGCTTGCGGTTGATCCTGATGCTCCGCGCTCGCCCCGAAAGGCGCAGCCAGATCCACACCAGATCCATTGCGAATTCATCCAATGCCCCGAGCAGGAAGAACGTGCCCGCGAACAATAGCAATTCGTACTCGGCTTGCGCCAAGATTTCGAAGATGGTCACCGCCCCCAACGACCCTGTTCTGTAAGGCCCGAAAGCCCGCGATCCCTATGGTTAACGCTACTTGCTTCGCCCGGAAATGCAACCGGCCGATCCGGCTTGAACGGGCAACCAGCGGGCGACTTTGCCGCGCAAGCCGGCAAATATTTCGGGATCTGAGGAGGTTGGTCCGGCCGTGCCGGGAAAGAGAAAATTTCAGCGGAAGCCGGAACGGCCAAGCTTGCCCTGTGCCAGGCCGGTTAGCGGCCAGCCTGGATTAGGGTAATCACCTCTTCCTGAACGCCGGGCCGATTGAAACAGGCGAAACCAGGTATTGGAGAAAGCAGGGGGAACAGTCCGCATGGCCCGTTTCCCCTGCGACGAATGACGCGATCAGTCTTTCCTGGCGACCGGGGCGTCTTCACCCAGATCTTCGAACCACGCTTCCACCGGGCCGTTCAGCTTGATGGTCAGCGGGCGGCCGTGGCGATCCATGGTCTTGCCGGCCTGGACGCGGACCCAACCTTCGGAAATGCAATATTCCTCGACATTGCTGCGCACCGTTCCCTTGAAACGGATGCCGATGCCACGGCGCAGCAATTCGCCATTGAAATGCTTGCTGCGCGGATCAATCGCCAGATGATCGGGCGGCACATCCGCGCCAGTAGCTGCGGTTTCCGGTTCGGCGGGGTTCTGTTCGTCACTCATGAAGGGCGCTTAGCCACGGCTTTCAGGCAAAATCAATCCGGAGGTGGCGGAGTTTCGACCGGCGCCGTGCCGGGCACGGCCGGTGTTTCCGGCGGGGAAACATCCGGTCCATCCGTGTCGCCCTGCCCCGGACCGATCTCCGCCGGCCCCTTTCCGGGGTTATCCGTGTCTTCCTTGTCGGGGCTGAATTCGTCCGGCGCCTTGCCGGGCTTCACCTGGTCAGCGCGCTCGCCACCCCGCGGCTGGACAGCGCTGCCGGGTGCATCAGCATCCCCGTCGGGCGGTGCCAGTTCCGCCGCATCATGTTGATCCGCCCGCGAATTCACCACTGGCGGCGTGGCGGGCGGAATATGCGAATGGCGCTGGTCGCCATAGGTATGTTCTCGGTCCATGATGCTGTCCTCGTTGCCTGTTCCAAGAACGAACCGGCCGCCCCTGCCGTTCCTGATGAACGATGATCCCGCCGTGCCGCTTGCCCTTTTCAGCGCTGCCTTATAAGGGCGGCTGCCTGTTTCGCAGGTTAGCACCTGTGCGAGTTCGTCGGGCCGCGGGCGTGGCGGAATTGGTAGACGCGCTGGATTTAGGTTCCAGTATCGCAAGATGTGGGGGTTCGAGTCCCTTCGCCCGCACCAGTTCCCTGGCGCCCCGGGCAGCATGAGTATTTGGAAGGCTGTTTGAAATGCAGATCGTAGAGACCACCAATGAGGGCCTCAAGCGCGCTTATACGCTGACGATTCCGGCCAGCGATATCGAATCGCGGATTGATGCGGAAGTGAAGCGGGTGGCCCCGCAGGTGCGCATGCCGGGCTTCCGCCCGGGCAAGGTTCCCGCCAATTTGATCAGGAAAATGCATGGCGAGGCCCTGCATTCGGATGCGTTCAACGCTTCCCTGCGCGAATCGGTCGATTCGCTGATCCAGGAAAAGAAGCTGCGCCCGGCCCTGCAGCCCAAGATCGACATTGCCGACGGTTATGAACAGGGCAAGGATGCCGAACTGACCGTCGAAGTGGAGGTGCTGCCGGAAATCGAAGCGCCCTCCATCGAAGGTCTGACGCTGGAAAAGCTGGTCGTGCCGGTTTCCGATGCCGACCTGGACGAAGCGCTGGGTAAGATTGCCGAGAACCAGAAGAGCTACAAAGACGCGGCCAAGACCAAGAAGGCTGCCGAAGGCGACCAGATCATCATCGATTTCGTCGGCCGCGTGGATGGCGAGGAATTCGAAGGCGGCAAGGCCGAAGGCGCGCCGCTGGTGATCGGTTCCGGCCAGTTCATTCCGGGCTTTGAAGATCAGCTGACCGGCGTGAAGACCGGCGACACGAAGACCATCAAGGTCACCTTCCCTGAAGATTATCCGGCCAAGCACCTGGCCGGCAAGGAAGCCGAATTCGACGTCACCGTTCAGCAGGTGAAGATCGAAACCGAAACCAAGATCGACGATGATTTCGCCAAGCAGCTCGGCCTGGAAAGCGCCGACAAGCTGAAGGAACTGCTGAAGGGCCAGCTGGAGCAGGAAACTGCCGGGCTTACCCGCACGCAGATGAAGCGCCAGCTGCTGGACAAGCTGGCCGCGGATTACGATTTCGACGTGCCGCCGAGCATGGTCGAAGCCGAATTCGAACAGATCTGGCAGCAGTTGCAGGCTGAAGTCGCCCGGGAAGAAAATCCGGAAGAAGGCCTGAAGGAAATCGAAGCCGAGAAGGACGATTACAAGCGGATTGCCGAACGCCGGGTGCGTCTGGGCCTGCTTCTGTCCGAAATCGGCCAGACCAATGGCGTGGAAATCACCCAGCAGGAAATGGGCATGCTGATCCAGCAGGCCGCCCAGCAGTACCGCCCGGAAGACCGCGAACGGTTCGTCGAATATGTCCGTCAGGACCCGATGGCCCAGGCCCAGCTTCGTGCACCGCTGTATGAAGACAAGGTCGTGGACTTCCTGTTCGACAAGGCCGAAGTTTCCGAACGCGAAGTGACGCGCGAGGAACTGGAAGCCGCGATCGAAGCGGACGAAAAGGAAGAGACCAAGCCCGCCGCCAAGAAGAAGGCTCCGGCCAAGAAGGCCGCGCCGAAGAAGGCTGCCGACAAGGACGAGGCGGAAAAGCCTGCTGCCAAGAAGGCCGCTCCGAAGAAAGCCGCCGCCACCAAGAAGGCAGCCGAAGGCGATGACGCCGCCGAAAAGGCGGAAGCGAAGCCCGCTGCCAAGAAGGCTCCGGCCAAGAAAGCCGCTCCGAAAAAGGCTGCCGCCGCCAAGAAGCCGGCAGCCAAGAAGGGCGAGGCTGACAAGTAAGGTCCGGCCAAGCCGAACCTATGCAAGGGGCGCGGGCCATGGCCTGCGCCCCTTTGTTTTTCAGCAAACGTCGATTCGCATCGCGGACACGGCCTGGCTGAACAATTGCCGCCCTGGCCGCTTTCCTGCGGCTCCGCTGGATGCAAAGCCAATCCGTTCCAGCAATGCCCGCGACGGGCCGTTTTCCGGGTGACATTCCGCCACCAGCCGACAGGTCGGGAAACGCTGGGCGATCAGCCCTGTTGCGGCGCGCAGGCTCTCTGTCGCCAGCCCCCTGCCCCGCGCGGTCGCAGCGAACCAGTAGCCGATCTCAATTCGTCTGCCTGCCTGGCGATGAGCGCCGATCACGCCCAGCAAGTGGCCAAGCCGCCGATCCCGCACCGCCAGGAAGCAATCATGCTTCGAACAGCCGGCGATCAGGGCGCGGGCATCCGACAGGGTGAAGGGATCGGGCAGGAAATGAACCTTTGCCGTCACCGATTCATCCGTGATCGCCCACAATTCCTCGGCATCTTCCGCGCGCAGTGGATCGATCCGGCATCGCGCGGTCGAAAGGGTCCGGAAGGGGAAAAACACTGGCAGTCTCCGTCAAGAACCGCCGCGCTGCATGACTTCTGGATCTGGATGACCATTTGCCGCGAACACGGCGGCATTGGTCACAAATGATGACGTGCCGCTCCTTAAAAGGAGCGCCAATAATTCGCCTGAATTCGGTTCTGGGCCTCGGTCATCGCCGGAGCCTTTGCCACGCCCCTTCCCGGCAGGCAAGAAGGCAGGGGCTCATTGTTCCTGCCAGCGGCGGAAGGTGGGCCTGGGTATGCTGGCACTGCGCGCCCGCTCGTAAGCGGCGCCTGCCTGCAATATTGCCGCATCCTCCCACCTGGCACCGATGAAGGACAGGCCGATCGGCAGGCCGTGGACGGCGCCCATCGGCACGGAAAGATGCGGATAGCCGGAAACAGCCGCCAGCGTCCCCGCCCCGATTGATCCTTCATAGGCATCGCCCATCACAAGGTCGATCGGCCAGGCCGGACCTGTCGTCGGCGCGATCAGGAAGGCCACATCATTTTCGTGCAGCAATTTGTCGATGCCGCGTTCGCCTGCCAGATGCAGGGCGTTCCGCCTTGCCGCTTCATAGGCCCTGCGATCCGTGCTCGCTTCCGCCTGCACGAATATCTCCTGCCGGAACCACGGCATTTCCCGGTCAGCATTGTCCTGATTGAAGGCAATCGCATCGGCCAGGCTGCGGATCGGGATGTCGGCGGGCGATCCGCTCAGATAAGCGCCGAGATCCTCCCGCAGTTCGAACAGCAGGGTCTGGAATTCATCACGGCCAAGCTCGTTCGGGAAATCATAATCGATCTCCACCAGCTGGGCGCCTGCCTTGCGCAAATCCTCCAGCGCGGTTTCGAACACCGCCGCGACCTTGGCACTGTCGCCCACCTGCTTGCGCATCACGCCGATCCGAACCCCGGATAGAGAGGCGGCTTCCAGCCCGGCGGTAAAATCCGTGACATGGGCATCCGCATCGGCCGTTGCCGCGTCAGCCGGGTCCGTTCCGGCAATGGCATTGAGCAGCAATGCAGCATCGGCGACATTGCGCGCCATCGGCCCGGCCGTATCCTGCGAATGGCTGATCGGTACGATATGAGTGCGGCTGACCAGCCCCACGGTCGGCTTGAAGCCGACAATGCCGTTGACGCTGGCCGGACAGGTGATGGACCCGTCCGTTTCCGTGCCGATTGCCGCCCAGCTCAGCTCCGCCGCCACGGCCGCGCCGCTGCCGGAAGAAGAACCGCAGGCATTGCGATCAGTGGCATGTGGATTGCGTGTCTGCCCGCCCACCGCACTCCATCCACTGGTCGATCGGGTGGAGCGGATATTGGCCCATTCGGACAGGTTGGTCTTGCCCAGCACAACCCCGCCCGCCTGGCGCAGGCGCGTTATCAGCGGGGCATCGCGGCCTGTATCATTGCCGGCAAGCGCCAGGCTGCCCGCCGTGGTCGGCCATTCGACCGTTTCGATATTGTCCTTCACCAGCACGGTGCGGCCGCCCAGCAATGTGCCCTGGGCCTGGCGTGCCAGTTCCGGCGCATCGGCATTGAAGGCGATCACGGCGTTCAGCTGCGGCCCCGCATCGTCCAGCGCAGCGATACGATCGAGATAGACCTGCGCGTCTTCAGCCGGATCGGCCCGAAGCGGCGCGGCGAGGAGGGCAAGGCCCGCCAGGAGGAAAGCTCTCTTCATAGTTGCATGCTTGCCCTGCCCGACGGCGATTGCAAGCGGGCACAACAAGCCCGGCAGGCTCTATTCCTCTACCCAGTCGCGGCGCAGGCTGCGGCCGGCCAGGCCCATCAGCAATGCGGCAACGCCATAGAGCGCCAGCGAATAGAGCATGGAATAACGCAACGCCTCATCGCCGTAATAGGGCACGAGGAATTCCGAGAGGGCGCCCAGTGCATAGATGCCGCCGCCCAGACCGATCAGGTTGTTGATGAGCAGGAACAGGGCGGAAGCGGTGGACCGTTCCGCCGGTTTCACCAGATGCTGGATCGCCGAAAGCACGGGGCCAAGCCAGACATAAGCCAGCGCCTGCGGGATGAGGAACAGGACAAAGGCCATCCACGCGCTGGAACTGGAAATACCCAGCGCGAATAGCGGCGCCCCGATGAAGAAGGCGATCCCCGGCAGCCAGGAATAGAACGCCCGGTCCCGGTGGCCGAGCCGATCGCCCAGCCAGCCGCCGCCCAGCACGCCGGCTATCCCGCCAATCAGCAGCAAGGCGCCGAAGAATTGCGATGCCTGTACCAGGTCGAATCCGAAACTGCGCTGCAGCAGGCTGGGCAACCAGAAGGCGATGCCATAGCCCAGCATGGAAGAGCAGGCCGCGCCGAATGACAGGAACCAGAAGGATGGCTTGCGCGCCAGCAACCCGGCTGTTGCCCGAAAGCCGGGCATGTCCGGCACCGTGGCGCGATCAGGCGAGGCAGGAACGGAGGATGCAGGAACACGCGGGCGATCCTTCACCAGCAATTTGAACAAGGGCGCGATGACCACACCGCCCAGCCCGACCACGAAGAACGCAAGCCGCCAGTCAACCGTAGCGGCGATATATCCGCCCGCCAGCACCCCGATGGCAGAGCCCAGCGGGATGCCCAGCGAATAGATCGACAATGCAGTCGCGCGGCGCTCGCTGGGAAAATAATCACCGATCAGCGCATAGGACGGTGCGACCCCGCCCGCTTCGCCGATGCCGACGCCCAGACGGGCGAGGAAGATATGCCAGAAACCCTGCGCCAGCCCGCACAGGGCGGTAAAGCCGCTCCACAGAACCAGCGATATAGTTATGACCCAGCTGCGGCTGGTCCGGTCGGCCAGGGCCGCCAGCGGCACGGCCAGCGTGGAATAGAGCAAGGCAAAGGCCACGCCGCCCAGCAGGCCCATCTGTCCATCGCTGAGCTGCAGATTCTGCTGGATCGGTGCGGCCAGGATGGCGAGTATCTGCCGGTCGACGAAATTGAAGATATAGACCAGCAGCAGCATCCCCAGCACCATGTTGGGGTGCGAACGGGGCTGCGCGGGAATGGCTGCCGATGCGCTCATGCCGCATATTCCTTCAGGAAAGGCTTGATCGCCTGAATCGCCGCCTCCTCGTCCAGCAACGGAGCATGGCCCCTTCGCGGCACTTCGGCGAGCGTAAACGGCCCGGAATGGCGCCGTTCCATCTCCTTCGCCGTTTCCGGTGAAAGCAGGTCCGACAAGGCGCCGCGCAACAGCAGAACGGGTTTGCCGGCCAGCGCTTCCCACAGGGGCCACAGATCGGGCTGCGGCGTATCGCCGCTATCGGCAAAGCCCGCGGCGATCGCCGGATCATAGGCATATTCCACCCGCCCATCGGCGCGTTGGCGGCAAGTGCGCGCGGCGAAGGCCAGCCAGTCGGCCTCCGCAAAACCGGGGAAGGCATCGCGATTGATCGCCGCGCAATTCGCAGCCGCCTCTTCCCAGTCCGCGAAGGGTTCCGAAGGGCCGACATAGCCGGCGATCCGCGCCAGCCCGGCCGGATCGAGCACCGGGCCGATATCGTTCAGCACCACGGCCGAAACCGCTTCCGGCCTGGTCGCGGCCATGATCATGGCCATCAGCCCGCCCATGGACGTACCGATCAGCGCAGCCCGTTCCACACCCAGCATGTCCAGCAGGGCGAACATGTCCCGCGCATAGATGTCCGGCCGGTAATTGGCCGGATCGGGATCGTTCTGCGATAATCCCCTGCCCCGCTGGTCCGGCACGATCAGGCGATATCGGCCCGCCAGATGCTGCGCCAGGGGGACAAAATCGGCGCTGTTCCTGGTCAGGCCGTGCATCAGCAACAATGGCGGCCCGTCACCCGGATAATCGCGGGCAAACAATTCCAGATCGCCGCCCGCACTGCGGTAGCCGATGCGCTTGTAATCGATCATGATTCTTCCCGGCCAGCAATCAGAATTCAAAGCTGGCCGTCAGGAAGACCTGTCGCGGATTGCCATAGAATGCGGTCAGCGTGCCTTCGGTCCCCAATGTGGGGATTGGCATCCCCCCGCCATCCAGCACCAGTTCGCCCGTGGTCGGATCGGCGGCCACGAAGGTATAGCCCGACGTCTTGTACTGCTTGTCCGTCAGGTTCTTGCCGTGCAGGCCCACGCTCCAGTTCCCGTTCGGCGCGGTATAGACGATGCTGGCATCCAGCAGCGCATATCCGCCCTGATCGAGATAGGGGTTAGGAATCTCGAACTGGTAGGTCTTGCTCCTGAAAGAGACAGTCGTGCCCAGATACAGGCTGCCATCGCCGAGATAGGTATCATAGGCCAGCGTTGCGCTGCCGCTCCATTTCGGGGTGTTCTGCACTTCGCGATAATCGGCAACATCGGTCGGCACGCCGCCGATATCGGTGATATATTCCTTGTATTCCGCATCGATGAAGCCGACCGAACCGATCAGGCTCAGCTTGTCATTCTCGCTGAACAGATCGCGGGCGAGCCGGGCATTGGTTTCCAGTTCCACGCCCTTGAATTCCGCCTTGCCGGCATTGGAAATGACACCGCAGAAAGTGGCCAGTCCGCCGACATTGCAGGCAACCGAGCCCGGGATCTGGACATTGGTATAGTCCATGTAGAACCCGGCCAGCGCGACATAGAGCGCACCATCGAGAAGATTGCCCTTGTAGCCCAGTTCGTAACTGTCGACCGTTTCCGGCTCGAAGCTGAGAAAGGCCGCGATCTCGCTGTCCTCCAGCGTACCATTGTCGTCCAGATCCGGCGCATTCACGCCCACGCCGCGCGGATCGAACCCGCCGCCTTTGAAGCCCTTGGAATAGCTGGCGTAGAGATTGTGGTCCGGGTTCGGCTGATAGCTGAGCGAAACGCGCGGCGTGAACTTGTCGAAACTGGCCGATCCGTCGAAATCCGTGCTGGGCGTGCCGAAGGGAATGCCCTCGCCCCCGAATACGGGGGAACCGCCGCCAAGATAGTTCTGACGCAGGATCTGCGCCTCGCGCTTGTCCCAGGTGTAGCGCCCGCCCAGGGCGAGGCTCAGCTGGTCCGTGATGTCGTAGGAGAAATCTGCGAAAACGGCATAGGTTTCCGTGTCCACATCCGCTTCGGTAAAGGCGGTAAAGCCGTCAAATGCGGTGAAGAGCCGCACGTCGAACTGCGTATCGGCCTTGGCATCCAGGTAATAGAAACCCAGAAGGCCGGTCAGCGCGCCGCCATCGTCATAGAGCAATTGCAGTTCCTCGCTGAACTGCTCGTTCCGATAATAAGCGGGCACATCCAGATCGACCGCTGGCAGCGCATCGAAATCAATCGGTGATGCGCTGTCATCCTTGCGCCAGCCAGTGATGGAACGCAGCATGATGGCATCGCTGAGATCCAGCGAAGCATTCATGGACAGGCCATAGGCTTCCACATCCTGCACCGGATCGATCAGGCCGCCGCGCGTATCGAAGACATCGTCCAGCACCGGCGCGCTGGATGTGGCGGCCGGGATCAGCCGATGGCCGCCGCGGGCATTGCTCTTGTCCCGCGTGTAATCGCCGGAGATGCGGATCGAATAGGGTTCGCCGTAATCGCCCAGTTCCAGGGTTCCGCGCGCGGCCCAGACATCCTTGTTATAATTCTCCTCCCCCGTGGTCAGATTGTCGCCAAAGCCACCGCGCGAAAGGCGCGCCACCGATCCGCCAATGCGGACGACATCGCCAAGCGGGGCAGATGCGCTGACTATGGCGTCCGCCTGGTCGTAAGTGCCGACCGTTCCCTTCACCTTCAGCGCGAATTCCTGCGGCAGCAGACGGGTCACATATTTTACCGCGCCGCCAATCGTGTTGCGGCCGTAAAGCGTACCCTGCGGCCCGCGCAGCACCTCGATCCGTTCCACATCGTAAATGTCGAGAACGGCGGCCTGCGGGCGGTTGAGATAGACATCGTCGAGATAGATGCCGACGCCCTGTTCGAAGCCCGAAACCGGATCCTGCTGGCCAATGCCGCGGATGAATGCCGACAGGGTGGAATTGGTGCCGCGCGATGCCTCCAGCGTGGTGTTGGGGGTGATCTGCGCGATTTCCGTCAGATCGATCGCACCGCGTTGTTCCAGCTGTTCCCCGCCGAAGGAACTGACGGCGATCGGCACATCCAGCAAGCGTTCTTCGCGGCGACGTGCGGTGACGATAATCGCACCTTCGCCTGCATCATTTTCCGCCGTGCTGCCGGTTTCCGCCTGTTGGGCGTGCGCGGGCGCAAATGCGGCGGACATGGCAGTGGTGGCGAGAAACAGCGCACAGGCAGACACCTGCCGGCAACGGGCCTTGATCATCGATACTCTCCCAGCGTGCTTTTATTATTCTCACTGGATATTGAAAACTGAACCGGGTTTCAACTTTTTAGTTTTGCCAAGGCGCCGCCGCATGTCTAGCCAGTGGCAATGGGTACGGCACCGGCTCCCGATTCACCGCCGACAGGCAAGCAACCGCGCACCGAACGTGGGCGGCGGACCTTGCGCCGCCTGCTGGACGCGGCAGCGGAAGAATTCGGGGAGAAGGGATTTCACGAAGGATCGATCAGCGGGATCACCCAGCGGGCCGGCGTCGCGCTGGGCAGTTTCTACACCTATTTCGATTCCAAGGATGCGATCTTCCGCGAACTGGTCCACGATCTGAGCGCGCGGGTAGGCAGCGAAGCGCGCAGCGCGCTGAGCGGCGATCTACGACCGCTGGAGGCCGAACAGGCGGCGCTCACAGCCTTCCTCACCTTCGCGCGGGACCACAAGGAAATCTACCGCATCATCGACGAGGCTGAATTCGTCGATCCCGCCAGTTTCCGCCAGCATTACGAAACTACCGCCGCCCGCATTCATGAACGCCTGCGACAGGGCGCCCGGGAAGGCGAATTGCGGGATGACCTGACGGAAGCCCATGCCTGGGCAATCATGGGAATGAACGTCTTTCTCGGCCTGAAATACGCCGTGCTGAGCGATGACAAGCCGGTGGAAGATATTGCCGCAATCGCCAATTCCATCCTGCAGCATGGCATCGGCAAGACCGGGACCGAATAGCCCGGTCAGCGCGCCTCGGCGTGCAGCTCTGCCAGCTTGTCCACCAATCCGCGCACTGCCTCGCGCAATGTCTCGATCGCTTCCAGATCAGCGTCTTCACCGGCCATGATTTCGGGCACCTTCACCGCCTGCGCCCGCAAGGCACGGCCCGCCTCTGTCAGGGTCACGAGCACCCGCCGTTCATCATCGGGATCGCGCCCGCGTTCGATCAGGCCCCGCCCTTCCATCCGCTTCAGCAGCGGGGTCAATGTCCCGCTGTCCAGATAGAGGCGTTTGCCGAGCGCGCCGACGGTCTGCCCATCCTCTTCCCACAGGACAAGCATGACCAGATATTGCGGATAGGTCAGGCCAAGATCGGCAAGCACCGGGCCATAAAGCCGCGTGACCATATTGCTCGCCGCATAGAGTTGAAAACACAGCTGCCGGTCCAACAGGAGCGGATCGCCTCCTCTCATATCCCCGGTGGCTACCGTCATTCCATCGCTCCCGAGTGCCCGAAAGCACATATTTGCCAGACCCTGTTTGGCTGTAAGCTAGCAGAAATTCGCGACCTTGCCGAAGCGACCAAATATATTGCATACAATTTAATTGTGCACAATGGAACCGATGCCGCCGTCGGTCATTCCGTTTGCACATAGTTCAACAGACCAAGGGCCGCCCTGGGCCGGGGCAAGAAGGAGCAGCCAGAGTCATGAATCACCTCGCCGAGGATTTCTGGAATTTTCGCGGGACGTTCAGAATTGCCAAAATCCTCGATGTCGGCACGCATATGTCATTGATCCGCCGTGCCAATGGCCGCTTCCTGATGATCGACAGCTATTCGCTGAAAGGGTCGGACCGGCGCGAATTGCTGGCGCTGACCGATAATGGCCGGGCGATCGAGGCGATATTGAACGTCCACCCCTTCCACACCCTGCATTGCCGTTCGGCGCATGAACTTGCCCCGCACGCCCGGCTGATCGGGACGCGCCGCCACCGGGACAAGGCTCCGGAACTGCCTTGGGAAACCGGCCTGATCGAAGATCCCTCAACGCAGGCCGAATTCGCGGAAGACGTGGATTTTTCCGTTCCCGCCGGGGTGGATTTCATCAGTACCGACGAGAGCGTTCATGTCTCCTCCGTACTGGTCCGCCATCGCAGGAGCGGCATCGTCCATGTCGATGACACGCTGAACGTCTTTGCCGCTCCGGGCCTGCTGAAGCCCCTGTTTCCGCAATCACGGCTGCGTTTTCACCCGATGCTGGCCAAGGCGCTGGAGCCGACGCTTACCGCCGCGGATGAATTTGCGGGCTGGGCCCGCAAACTGGCGGAAGACTGGGCCGGCACGCCCATTGTTTGCGCGGCCCATTCCGCAATCCGCCATTTGCAGCCCGATGGCTGGCGAGAGGAAGTGCTGCGCGCCTTGTCAGACGTGGAGAAAACGCTGGGCGAACATCGGGCGAATAATGGCTGAGAACGCATCAGGACATACGCATCGCTGCGACGTGGCGGTTATCGGCGCGGGCACGGCCGGCCTGGCCGCAGAACGGGCGGCGCGCAGGAATGGCGCAAGCACCCTGCTGATCGATCCCGAATTCAACGGCACGACCTGCGCCAATGTGGGCTGCATGCCATCCAAACTGCTGATTGCCGCCGCGCGGGAAGCGCACCGGATCGGGCAGGCGGACCTGTTCGGGATCGAAATTGCCGATATGCGCGTGGATGGCCCTGCAATTATGCAACGCGTGCGTTCGGAAAGGGACCGCTTTGCCGGATTTACCCGCGAAAAGATCGGGAACCTGCCCGAAGGCGTGACCATCCGCGCCCGCGCGCGGTTCGACGGGCCCGACCGCCTGCTGCTCGACAATGGCGATGTGGTGGAAGCGCGCGCGATCGTGATTGCCACTGGTTCCGCCCCGGCCCTGCCGCCACCCTTTGCCGAACTGGGCGATCTGGCGATCACCAGCGATGGCGTGTTCGAACTGAAGGATTTGCCCGGCAGCCTGGCGGTGGTCGGCTCCGGCGCAATCGGGCTCGAACTGGCGCAGGCTTTCGCCCGTCTGGGCGTGGAGGTTGCCCTGTTCGACCGGGGCGAAACGATGGGCAAGATCCGTTGCCCCCGCGTCCATGCCGCCCTGCGCGACATAATCGAAGCGGACATGGATCTGCATCTGGGCGTCGATGTGAAGCCCGAATCGGCCGATGGCCGGGTGAAATTGCGCTGGAGCGGCAAGGAAGAAGGCACGGCGGAATTCGACAAGGTGCTGGTCGCAGTCGGCCGCCCGCCGGTGCTGGATACGCTGGATCTGGAACGGTCCGGGCTGGAACTGGATGAGTATGGCGTGCCCCGCCATGACCGGGCGACGATGCGCTGCGGAGACAGCGCGATCTTCATCGCCGGGGATGTCGCCGCGGATCTGCCGCTGCTGCATGAAGCATCGCATGACGGGGCCATTGCCGGCCGCAATGCCGCGGCGCTGCCCGCCCCGATCCGGACCGACCGGCACGTGGCTTTCAGCATCATCTTCACCGAACCTGCAATCGCCAGCATCGGCAAATCGGAAGATGACGGCGCCGTGACCGGGACCGCGGATTTCTCCGACCAGGGCCGCGCGCGCGTGGAAGGACGCAACCAGGGGCGTCTCACCCTCTATGCCGCTGCGCCGGACGGCAGGCTGATCGGCGCCGACATGGCCGCCCCGGCGGGTGAACATCTTGCCCATTTGCTGTGCTGGGCAATCCAGCAGGGGCTGACCGCCACCCAATTGCTGGAAATGCCCTTCTATCATCCCACGATAGAGGAAGGGCTGAAACAGGCCCTGCGCACGATCTGCGCCGCCACCCCGATCGATCTTCCGGCTGACCAGGATACCGGCGCCCCACCGGGCGCATGAATCAGAAGGACCTTTCCATGACTGACACCAGCATTCTTTTCCGGCCCTTGCGGGCGGGGGCCTTCGAATTGCCCAACCGGGTGTTGATGGCACCGCTGACGCGCAACCGCGCGCGCCCTGACGGCACGCCGAAACCGATGGCCGCAGCCTATTACCGCCAGCGCTCCTCTGCCGGACTGATCATTTCCGAAGCGACGCAGATTTCCGCCATGGGCAAGGGATATATCGATACGCCCGGTATCTACACCGATGCCCATGTCGAAGGCTGGAAACCCGTGATCGAAGCGGTTCATGCCGCAGGCGGGCGGATAGTCTGCCAGCTATGGCATGTCGGCCGCATCAGCCACACTTCCCTGCTGCCCGGCGGGGCGCAGCCGGTTTCGGCCAGCGCGGTGCGCGCCAATGCCAAGACCTTTACCGCTGATGGCTTTGCCGACACGTCGGAACCTGTCGCCCTGGATGCGGACGGCATCGCCCGCACGCTGGACGATTACAGCCAGGCCGCGCGCTGCGCGCTGGCCGCCGGATTCGACGGGGTGGAAGTGCATTCCGCCAATGGATATCTGCTCGATCAATTCCTGCAGGACCGCACCAATCTGCGGGAGGACGAATATGGCGGTTCCGTTGAGAACCGGCAGCGCCTGCTGCGCGAAGTGCTGGACCGCGTATGCGATGCCTTTCCGGCAGACCGGGTGGGCGTGCGCCTGTCCCCGCTGGGCCAGGCAAACGACATGGGCGATAGCGATCCGGAAGCGACCTTCTCTTCCGCCTACCGTATGCTGGACGAACGCGGCCTCGCTTATCTCCACGTGATCGAACAATTCTATGGCCAGGACAGCAGCGAACAGGACCGCGCCCTGCTGAAGCGGCTACGCGGCCTCTATTCCGGCGTCTATGTCGGCAATGGTTCCTACGATGCCAAACGCGCCGCCCGCGCGATTGGCGCAGGCGATGCCGATGCGATCAGTTTCGGCCGCATGTTCATCGCCAACCCGGACCTGCCCGAACGCTTCCGCATCGGCGCATCACTCAACGAACCGGACCAGAACAGCTTTTATGGCGGCGGAACCCGAGGATACACGGATTATCCGTTCCTCCCCCCGGCGCACTAGGAATAGCTGAAATCAGCAGGCGGCGGGCCCGATCAGCCGATCTTCTCGCTCGCCGCCAGCCACAATTCCTCCGCATCGGCCAGTTCCCTGGCCAGGGCTGCCCGGTTTCGGCTCAGCTCTTCCAGGTCATGCTCGCGGGATCGGTTCGCCGCGACATCGGGATCGAGCAGGATCCGATCGACCTTGTCGATCCGCACCTGCAACCGTTCCATGGTCTTTTCCGCCTCGAAGGCCTGCTGCCGTGCCTGCTGCGCCTGCCTGGCTTCCTCTGCGGAAGGCTTGCCGGATTTGCCGGCCTGCTTGCCGGATCCGTTTTTCGTATCCTTCTTCGATTGCTGGCGGCCGAGAATGAAATCGATGTAATCCTCGATCGAGCCGTCATATTCCACGGCTTTCCTGTCATCGACCAGAACCAGCCTGTCCGCCGTCAGTTCGACCATGTGCCGATCGTGGCTGATAAGGATGACAGCGCCCTGATAGTCATTGATGGCCTGCACCAGCGCTTCACGCGCATCCACATCGAGGTGGTTGGTCGGTTCGTCCAGGATCAGCAGATGCGGCGCATCGCGGGTGATCAGGGCCAGCGCCAGCCGCGCCCGCTCCCCGCCGGAAAGCTTCGCCACGTTCTGCGTCGCCCGATGGCCGGAAAAGCCGAACCGCCCAAGCTGGGCACGCACTGCCGCGGGGCTTTTCCCTTCCATCGCGCGGGTCATGTGATCCAGCGGGGTCGCGTCGGAAGAAAGTTCTTCCACCTGATATTGCGTAAAATAGCCGACGCGCATCTTGCCCGATGCGTTCATCGCCCCTTCCATCGGCGGCAATTGCGCGGCCAGCAACCGCGCCAGCGTGGTCTTGCCATTGCCGTTGCGGCCCAGCAGGGCGACGCGGTCCTGCGGATCGATCCGCAGGTTCAGTCGCCGCAGCACCGGCTTTTCGCCATAACCGACCGCCGCAAGGTCCAGCGTGATCAGCGGCGGACGCAATTCATCGGGCGGCGGGAAATCGAAGCTGAGGCTCGGATCTTCTGCCAGTGCCGTGATCGGTTGCATCTTTGCCAGCATCTTGGCCCGTGACTGGGCCTGTTTGGCAGTGGAAGCGCGGGCGCTGTTGCGCGCGACATAATCCGCCAGCCGGGCCCGCTGCGCATCCTGCGATGCCTTGGCCGCCGCCAGATGCGCGGCACGCTCTGCCCGCTGCCGTTCAAAATCATCGTAACTGCCGGGATAGACGGACAATTTGCCGCCCTGCAGGTGCAGGATCGTATCGACGACATTGTTCAGCAGATCGCGTTCATGGCTGATGACGATCAATGTCGCGGGATAGGATTTGAGGAAATTCTCCAGCCACAGGGTCGCTTCGAGATCGAGATGGTTGGAAGGTTCGTCCAGCAGCAGCACGTCCGGCGCGGAAAACAGCAGCGCGGCCAGTGCCACGCGCATCTTCCAGCCACCGGAAAAACTATCCAGCGGCTGGCCCTGCATCTCCTCGTCAAAACCAAGGCCGAGCAGGATCCGCGCCGCGCGCGACGGCGCGCTATAGGCGTCGATCGCGATGAGCCTTTCATAGAGATCGCCCAGCCGGTCCGGATCC
Source organism: Croceibacterium atlanticum (assembly GCF_001008165.2). Taxonomy (NCBI): domain Bacteria; kingdom Pseudomonadati; phylum Pseudomonadota; class Alphaproteobacteria; order Sphingomonadales; family Erythrobacteraceae; genus Croceibacterium; species Croceibacterium atlanticum. Next base: position 1,514,234 of record NZ_CP011452.2, read on the forward strand.
TCGCAAGTTTCCGCTTCCTCCAGCAGGTTTGTCCGTTCCACATCGGCGGCCAGAACCGCCTCGAAAGGGGTCTGCGTCCCGGCCGGAGCCTCCTGCGCGATATAGCCGATCCGCGTACGCCGGGGCATGTCGATGGAACCGGCATCCGGTTCGATCTGGCCGATCAGAACCTTCATCAAGGTCGATTTGCCGGCACCATTGCGGCCGACGATACCGGCACGCGCACCCGGTCTGATGGACGCATTCGCCCCGTCGAGGATAGTATTGCCGCCCAGCCGGACGACGATATCGTTGATCGTGATCATGCGCGGCCCCTAACAGGCCGGGCCGCCTTAGCCCATCGGACTTTGCTGCATCGCACCGGGACGCCTGAACCGCGCGGAGCGCCTTCCGCGTGCCGGTTCCTGCGGTCAGCAGCCCTGGACATGCCAGGTCGCCCACATTTCTCCTTATACTATCAAGGGTTTGTTATCGTTCTGACATTAGCCTTCATGATCCTGGCTGCAGCAGGAAATGAGGAGACCCATCGAAAACATGCCCGACACCGCGAAAATGCCCGGGTCGGAGCGTGAAACCGCCACCTGGCCCGGCACGAATCAGGCTGGCGACGACCTGCGAATGCAGGCGCTGGCCCATGCGGGTATCGGCACCTGGCAGCTATTGCTGCAAACGGATGAATTCAGCTGCGATGAAACGGCAGCCCGCTTGCTCGGCGCCGGTGAAGCCTTTCCCCGTTCGGGTAATGCCGCGGACCTGCTGGCTTGCGTGGCCTTGCAGGACCGGCCGGATATTGGCGTGCGCATCCAGCTCTGTTCGCAGATGGGCACGCCGATCCATCGTTCATTCCGCCGGTTCGCGCAGGCAGGCGTGGAGGGATGGCTCGAACTGACGGCGAGCCGGGTCCAGCTGCCGGACGGACAACAGGCACTTATCGGCACCTTGCAAGACATCACCGATTGGCGGGAGACCGAAGACCCCCAGAAACAATCCGGCGAAGTGCTGGCCCTGGCGCTGGAAAGCGCGGGTGCCGGGACCTGGGAGATACGGCTGGACGAGCCGCATTTGTTCCGCCTCTCGCCAGCGGCGCTCCGCATGTATTGCCTGCCGCCGGACCACCCCGGCACGATGACGCGCGATGAATGGATTTCCCTGATCGACCCCGAAAGCGCCGCCGATATGGCCGGGACTTTGGATCGTTTCATTGGATCGACCGAGCCGCATATGGCCGAATTCAAGGTTCGCGATCTGGGCGAAGGCGAACGCTGGCTGCGGATTCACGGATGCGCGGTAAACGGAGAGGACGGTCTGCCGGAAAAGATCGTGGGCCTGATCTATGATGATAGCGAGCGCAAGAAGGCGGATGAGAAGCTGCGCGAGAGCGAATGCCTGCTCCGGCTGAGCCAGGAAGCCGCCAGGATCGGCACATTCATGACCGAACCCGGCGGCGTGACCATTGGTTCGGAACAGTTCTTCCGCAATCTGGGCCTGCCCGCCGACACCGGCATTCTCGAGCATGAAATGCGTGCCCGGCTGTATCATCCCGAAGACCGGGACAGGGTCCGCGCCAATATCGACGCCGTTATCGCCGAGAGACAAGATTACCACGAGATGGAATATCGCATCTATCGCGCCGATAATGGCGAGGAACGATGGATGCTTTCCCGCATCCGCCCGATATGGGACGGGCAAGGCAGGCCCCTGCGTATCGCCGGCGCGCATATCGATATTACCGAAGCGAAATCCGCCGCGCTGAAATTGCGCCGCACCGAAATGCTGAATCGCGGGATTGTCGATTCCAGCCCCGACTGCATCATGGTTCTCGATATTTCCGGAAGACTGCGCTTCATCAGCAAGAGAGGGCGCGAAGCGCTTGGCATCAATGATGAAAACTCCCTGATCGGCCACTACTGGCCCGATCAGTGGCCGCCAGAAGCAAGGGCGCATGTGGCAGCGGCCATTGCCGACGCGGCGCAAGGATCGACGGGCCGTTTCAATGCCCGCGGCGCAGTCAGGCGTGGGACCAGGAGGTGGTGGGACGCAGTCGTATCTCCGCTGATGAACGAACATGGTGAAATAACCCGCCTTCTCGCCATTTCCCGCGACGTGACGGAACTGCGCGAACAATCCGAACGCATACGCTGGGCCGCCGAACATGACACGCTGACCGGCCTGGCGAACCGAAACACCTTCGATCACCGGCTGGACGAACTGATCGATCAGGCGCGGCTCCGTAAGGAAAATATCGGGCTGCTCGCCCTGGATGTCGACGATTTCAAGCAAGTGAACGACACGCTGGGCCACGATGCGGGCGATGCCTTGCTGAAGACCCTGGCCACGCGCGTGCGGGGCCTGCTGCGCGAAGGCGATTTCGTTGCGCGGCTGGGCGGGGACGAATTCGCCGTAGTGTTGAAGGACATTCCGGACGATACGGTTCTTCCGAAACTGGGCGAACGGATCATAGCTGCCCTGAACCAGCCCATTCCGCATGGCGGCTGCATACTCGATTGCCGGGTCAGCATCGGCGCCGCGATCTTCCCGCAGCATGGCAATACGCGCGACGAATTGCTCAAAAGTGCCGATACCGCGCTTTACGCCGCAAAGTCGCGCGGGCGGAACAACATCCTGCTGTATGAAAGCTCTCTCCGGTCCGAACTGGACCGCCGCAGCGCCATGATCTCGAAAGCGCGATCCGCCTTGCGGGCAGATAATGTGGAACCGTTCTACCAACCGCAAATCTGCCTGCGCAGCGGCCAGGTCGACGGGTTCGAGGCCCTGCTGCGATGGCGCGATAAAGACGGCGCCCTGCACGCCCCTGCGGAAATCGAAGCAGCCTTTGCCGATCTGGAACTGGCCCATGAAATCAGCGAACGCATGCAGGACCGCATCATCGACGACATGCGCCGATGGCGCGAAGACGGGCTGGAATTTGGCCATGTAGCGGTCAATGCCGCAGCCGCCGAATTCAGCCGCAACGATTTTGCATCACGCCTGCTGGACAAGCTGGATGCCGCCCGTGTGCCCGCCAATTACCTGCAGGTCGAAGTCACCGAAACGGTTTTTCTGGGCCGAGGGGCCGATCATGTCGGCGCGGCGCTGCAGGCGCTCAAGGCGCGGGGCATCGCCATCGCGCTGGACGATTTCGGAACGGGCTATGCCTCGCTCTCCCATCTCAAGAATTTCCCGGTGGACGTGATCAAGATCGACCGTTCCTTCATCCGGGATCTCGTCCGCGACACGGACGATACGGCAATCGTCTGCGCCCTGCTCGGCCTTGCCGGCAAACTGAATATCAAGACCGTGGCGGAAGGGATCGAGACGCCGGAACAGGCATCGTTCCTGATCCGGCAGGGCTGCGATGTCGGCCAGGGTTATTTCTTCGGCCGCCCGCTTGCGGCCTCAAGCGTGCCGGATATCATCGCCCGGACGAGCCGGGTCTCCGCCTGACAGGGCCCCTTGGCCCCGAAGCACCGTCAGCTCAGATGATCGCGGGCGTAATCGTCTTCCTTCAGGACAAGATTCGCCAGCAGGCCGCCAGCGCCCGGGATACCGTGCGACGAAGCATCGATAATCTCGATCCGCAGCACCTCTCCAGCCGGAATTTCAGCCAGGCGCGCCCGGACATTGCCTTCGTCTCCGGGGACATATTCGCCATCGATCAGGACATTGCCCTGCCCCTGCCCATTCCCGCGAATGATGAAATCGGGCACGTGGCGCAGCATGTCATGCGCATTTTTTGGCGCGAAATATGTGAATTGTTCCGGCATGTAGAGCAAGGCGCCCTTCACGCCCGGCAGTTCGAGCGGTTCGGGCACCGGTGCATCGGCCGTCTGCGGCGAGCAGGCGGCCATGGGTATGGCAAGCAGAAGCGGGGGCAGGCCGGAAAAACCACCTGCGCGCCGTGCCCGGCCAAGGGATAACGTCTTGTCCATCTGAGCGTTGTCGTTCCTTGCGTTCCCGAAAGGTGAGCGCTTCTGCAGAGCGCTTTTTCCGTTCGATAGACGACTTTGAAACACAGTGCACGCAATACACTTGAAGATATGTGCCATAGGGGCGACATAGGCGCTCCGACATTTTAAGAGGAATTCCATGATCGACGTGTTCGGCGACAACAATCCCCAAGGCCAGTTCACCACGGACCCGCTCACCGGCGCGCTGGTTCCCGTCGTCGTTGAAAGCACGAGCCGCGGCGAACGCAGCTTCGACATTTTCAGCCGCCTGCTGCGCGAACGCATCGTTTTCGTCACCGGCCAGGTGGAAGACAATATGGCTTCGCTGATCGTGGCCCAGCTGCTGTTCCTGGAAAGCGAGAATTCGCAGGACATTTCCATGTACATCAATTCGCCGGGCGGCGTGGTGACTGCGGGCATGGCGATCCATGACACGATGCAGTATATCAAGCCGAAGGTGCGGACCGTCTGCATCGGCCAGGCCGCATCCATGGGCAGTTTCCTGCTCGCGGCCGGTGAACCGGGGATGCGCGTTGCCCTCCCCAATGCGCGGATCATGGTCCATCAGCCCAGCGGCGGCGCACGCGGCATGGCCTCGGACATCGAAATCCAGGCGAAGGAAATCCTGCGTATCCGCAGCCGGATGAATGATCTCTACGTGAAATATACTGGCCAGAGCCTGACCGATATCGAGAAGGCCCTGGATCGCGACACCTTCCTGGAAGCCGAAGAAGCGAAGCAGTTCGGCATTGTCGACCAGGTGTTTGCCCACCGTCCCAAGGACCAGGCAACCGGGGACGAAAGCGGTTCGGGGGGTGCCCCCGAATAGGTAATGCCGTTGCGCCTGGCCCCTTCGGGGGCCCGGCAACGGTAGGAATTTGGCAACCTTGCCCCTTCAGCCAATGGCAAGCCGGGGGTTATTAAGGATGTCTTGATTGATATTGTCTCGCCCGTGATTACATTCAACGGGCGATTCCCGCGGTGTGCCCTCCGCGGAACAGGACGAGAGTATGACGAAATTGAGCGGATCTGACAGCAAGAGCACTCTCTACTGCAGTTTTTGCGGTAAGTCTCAGCATGAAGTGCGCAAGCTGATAGCCGGTCCCACCGTGTTCATCTGCGATGAATGCGTGGAACTGTGCAACGATATCATCCGCGAGGAAACGAAGGGCGGCCTTGCCGGCAAGAAGGAAGGCGACGTCCCGACCCCGCAGGAAATCTGCAACACGCTGAACGATTATGTGATCGGGCAGGACCGCGCCAAGCGCGTGCTGTCGGTTGCCGTGCATAATCACTACAAGCGGCTGAAACATTCCAGCAAGACCAGCGATGTCGAACTGGCGAAGTCCAACATTCTGCTGGTCGGTCCCACGGGTTCGGGCAAGACGCTGCTGGCGCAGACGCTGGCGCGCACGTTTGACGTGCCCTTCACCATGGCCGATGCAACCACGCTGACCGAAGCCGGCTATGTCGGTGAAGACGTGGAAAACATCATCCTCAAGCTGCTGCAGGCCAGCGACTATAATGTCGAAAAGGCGCAGCACGGCATCGTCTATATCGACGAGATCGACAAGATCACCCGCAAGGCGGAAAACCCGTCCATCACCCGCGACGTCAGCGGCGAAGGCGTGCAGCAGGCCCTGCTGAAGCTGATGGAAGGCACCACTGCCAGCGTCCCCCCGCAGGGTGGACGCAAGCATCCGCAGCAGGAATTCCTGCAGGTGGACACGACCAACATCCTGTTCATCTGTGGCGGCGCATTTGCCGGCCTGGAAAAGGTGATCAGCGACCGCCTGCAGAAGCGCTCCATCGGTTTTGGCGCCAATGTCGCCGATCCGGAAAAGCGCGACATCGGCCAGATGCTGGAAAAATGCGAACCGGAAGATCTGCTGAAATTCGGCCTGATCCCGGAATTCGTCGGCCGTCTGCCGGTCATCGCCACGCTGCATGATCTAGACGTTCCGGCCCTGGTGGAAATCCTGAAGGAGCCGAAGAACGCGCTGGTCAAGCAATATGCCCGCCTGTTCGAGATCGAAGAGGTTGCGCTGACCTTCACGGACGAGGCGCTGGAAGCCATCGCCCGGAAGGCGATCAAGCGGAAGACCGGCGCCCGCGGCCTGCGTTCGATCGTGGAAGCGATCCTGCTGGACACGATGTTCGACCTGCCCGGCATGGAAGGTGTGACCGAAGTCGTGGTCGACAAGGAAGTGGTGGACGGCCGCAAGGAACCGATCCGCGTAGTTTCCGGCGAAGGCAAGAAGAAGGAAGAGGCGGCTTAAAGCCGCCGCTTCCCCGCCTACCCCATCAGAGCTGAACCCGGATGGCAGCAATGCCGCCATCCGGCCATGAACTGGCGCGCGGTGCCAGGGCTTCTATCTCGCCCAGCGTAGGCAGTAGAGACTAAAGCTCCTCTTCCAGCCGAGCGCTCCGTCTCGCAGGGCGCAGATGCCGAGGGCAAGATGCGGAGATGCGCGCTCAGGCGCAGTCGATACAGTGATCCGCCTGCGCGCCGCTTTCCACCTGGATCGTGGCATGGCCGATATGGAAACGCTCCTCCAGCCCATGTGCGACTTCGTGCAGGAAGGCATCGCCGCGATGGCCGCCGGGCATGACCAGATGCGCGGTCAGCGCGGTTTCCGTCGTGCTCATCGGCCAGATATGCAGATCGTGCACGGCCTGCACTCCATCAAGCTGTGACAGGAAGCCGCGCACTTCGCCTTCGTCGATATCGTCGGGCACGGCCAGCAGGCCCATCTTCACGCTATCCTTCAGCAGGCCCCAGGTGCCCCAGCCGATCACCAGCACGATCAGCAGGCTGGTGACAGGATCGATCCACAGCCTGCCGGTCAGCAGGATCAGCAGACCCGCCACGACCACACCCAGGCTTACCAGCGCATCCGCCGCCATATGCAGGAAGGCACCGCGAATATTGATGTCGCTCTTGCGTCCGCCGACGAAAAGCAGCGCGGTGGCGGTGTTGATCACGATGCCGATCCCGGCGACCACGATCATGGTCATCCCCTGCACCGGCGCGGGGTCGTAAAAGCGGTGGATGGTTTCAAACAGGATCGCGCCGAGCGCCACCATCAGCAGGCCGGCATTGGCCAGCGCGGCCAGAATCGAACTGGCCTTGTAGCCATAGGTGAAGCGGGCATTTGCAGGCTTTGCCGCCATGATGGAGGCGGCCCATGCGATCACCAGGCTGAGCACGTCCGACAGATTGTGCCCGGCATCGGCCACCAGCGCCATGGAGCCGGAAATGAAGCCATAGCCAGCCTCCACCACCACGAACACGGAATTGAGCACGATGCCGATTGCAAAGGCGCGGCCATAACTGGCCGGCGCGTGGCTATGGCCGGCCGAATGACCGTGCGAATGCCCGTGGCTATGTGAGTGTGCGGCCCCCATGTAATTCAGTCATAGACGCAGGCGTCGAGCCCGTCACGCCTGACGACACCAATTCGTGCCTGGATCGTATTGCCATAGCGGCGGGTGAACCCGGTCGGATTCACCACCGGGCGCTCTTTCGGCAGCGGCAGGGCCGCCGCCATGCGTGCCGCCTCCATCCGGCTCAGCCGCGCGGCGGAATGGTTGAAATAACGCTGCGCCCCGGCCTCCACGCCATAGGTCCCGATCCCGGTTTCCGCGACGTTGAGATAGACTTCCATGATCCGCCGCTTGCCCCAGATATTCTCGATCAGGAGAGTGAACCAGGCCTCCAGCCCCTTGCGGAAATAGCCGCCGCCCTGCCACAGAAACACGTTCTTGGCCGTCTGCTGGCTGATGGTGGAACCGCCGCGTATGCGGCCGCCCCTGGCATTCTGTTCCATCGCCTTTTCGATCGCTTCGCGGTCGAAACCATTATGGCTGCAGAACTTCCCGTCTTCGGCGGCGATCACCGCGCTGACCATGTTCCGGTCGATGCGGCTCAACGGCTCCCAATCCTTGGTGATCGAATTTTCGTCCATCAGCATGGTCGCCGTCACCGGCACCGGCACGAAACGGAAGATCACGACCAGCAACAGGCTGATCGCCACGAAAAGCACGATTGCCCAGATCAGGAAACGGAGGATGCGGATCGCCATGCTGCTTTTTTATTTCTTCACCCGGCAATATGCTAGCACCCCTAACGATAAGAGGGAGAGACTGTCATGGTACAAATTGTCGGCTGGCTTGGGTGCTTTTATCTGGTCGTAAAAGCTATGGAATTTCAAGCCGATCCCAGATTTCGCAACACCGAGGGCGAGCTGAACGGGAATGCGGCAGTTGCAGCCTTGATCTCTTGGGGCGGCGCAATCGCATTCGCCGTTTGGATCTGGGCCCAAGGTCAAGCGATAGACTACGCCTTTTGACGCCTCAAAGCCAAGACGGGCCCAGTCCCCAAGGACTGAGCCCATCTCTTGGCTTTGCAATTCAGGCCGCCGGCAGCAGCTTCTCGCCGGCAATCCGCTGCATTGCCTTCTGCAGCTTTTCGAAGGCGCGAACCTCGATCTGGCGGATGCGTTCGCGGCTCACTGCATAGACCTGGCTCAGCTCTTCCAGCGTCTGCGGATTTTCCGTCAGGCGCCGTTCCGTGAGAATATGCTTCTCGCGGTCGTTCAAACTGTCCATCGCCTCCACCAGCATGCCGTGGCGCACTTCGGCCTCTTCCGCATCGGCAACCACCGCGTCCTGCAACGGGCGGTCATCGGTCAGCCAATCCTGCCACTGGCCGGAGCCTTCCTCGTCACTGCGCATGCTGACATTCAGCGAAGCATCGCCGCCCATCATCATGCGCCGGTTCATGTTGATCACTTCCTGCTCGGGCACGCCCAGATCGGTGGCGATCTTGGTCACGTCCTCGATGCTGAGGTCAGTGTCTTCATAGGCTTCCAGCTGCTTTTTCATCCGGCGCAGGTTGAAGAACAGCTTCTTCTGCGCGGCGGTGGTGCCCATCTTCACGAGCGACCACGAGCGGAGGATGAATTCCTGGATGCTGGCCTTGATCCACCACATTGCATAGGTGGCGAGGCGGAAGCCCCGATCGGGCTCGAACTTCTTCACGCCCTGCATCAGGCCGACATTGCCTTCGGAAATCAGGTCGCTCACCGGCAGGCCATATCCGCGGTATCCCATGGCGATCTTCGCCACGAGCCGCAGATGGCTCGTCACCAATTGCGCGGCAGCTTCCGGATCTTCATGTTCCTGATAGCGCTTGGCGAGCATATATTCCTGCTCCGCCGTCAGCACGGGGAATTTCTTGATCTCGGCCAGATAACGGTTGAGGCTCTGCTCGCCGCCAAGTGCCGGAACCGACATTCCCTTCTTGATCTTCGCGTTGCTCACTTTTTTCCCAAACCTTTCTTTTGTCGGCCTTCCTGTTTCGCGGACCCCTGCCGGGCATCCGCAGGATGTGGCCACACCACCCCAATCCACTTCCATAACGCTCTTCTATACCGGATTATCCCGGTTTGCGGCTGCATTTCGTCGATCTCAGCAACCGATTTCGTCGATTAAACTGGCCATGTCCGGCGGCAATTCACTGACGAATCGCAAAGTCTCCCCCGAGACCGGATGAGTAAAGCCGAGAATGGCCGCATGAAGCGCCTGCCGGCTGAAGCCGAGCCTCTGGAGAACCGGACGAATCTGCGAATTGGCACGCCCATAGACAGGATCTCCCAATAGCGCATAGCCAATTGACGACATATGAACGCGCACCTGGTGCGTCCGGCCTGTTTCCAGCCTGCATTCGACGAGCGAACATCCACCCATATTTCGAATCGTCTTATAGTGCGTAACCGCGCGTTTGCCGCGCGAGGATTCCTTGGGCAGCACTGCCATTTTCTTTCGATTGGCATCGGAACGCCCGATCAGCGTCTCGATAGTGCCCTGCGGCGGCAGGGGCTGCCCGTTCACAACGGCGAGATAGGCCCGTTCCAGCGAGTGATCGGCAAATTGCCGTGCAAGCCCTTCATGGGCGGCATCGCTCTTGGCGACGACCAGCAGGCCCGACGTATCCTTGTCGATCCGGTGCACGATACCTGGACGGGCGACCCCGCCAATTCCGGACAATCCACCCGCGCAGTGATGCAGAAGGGCATTGACCAGCGTGCCGTCAGGATTGCCGGCAGCGGGATGGACCACCATTCCGGCGGGCTTGTCCACCACCACCAGGTGATCGTCCTCATACAAGATCGGGATGGGGATATCCTGTGGAAGCGCCTGTGGATCGGTTGGGGGTGGCAGATGGATTTCAAACGCCGCCCCTGCTGCCGCCTTCGCAGATCCGCTGGTGGCGGCCTTCCCGCCCAGCGTCACCTTACCCTCGGCGATCAGCGCCTTGACCCGTTCCCGCGAAAGGCCGCTCGCCTCCGCCAGCGCCTTGTCCAGGCGCGACGCGACGCTCACGGTTCCGGTGATGACCTCCCCTGCTCCCATGCTAGATATGTGGGTGATGGAGATCGAGGTAACAAGCGCCGTGCTGAAGCGATTGCGAAGCGAAGCGGAACGAGCCGCGCCGGAGGAATGTTGCGGCATCCTTCTGGGCGGGGGAAACAGCATCGCCGATGCATTGCCCGCCGCCAATGTGGCGCAGGATCCGCGCCGCCATTTCGAAGTGGACCCGCAAACCCTCGTCGATGCTCACCGGGCTGCACGGGCGGGCGGGCCGGAAGTGGCCGGTTATTATCATTCCCATCCCATGGGGCCGGCATTCCCTTCCGCGACGGACCGGGCCATGGCATCGGGCGACGGGCGGATCTGGGCCATAATCGGCAAAGACGATGTGACGTTCTGGCGCGACGGCGAAGAGGGATTTCTACGCCTTTCCTGCCGCCTGCGGGAACGCTAAGGGCGCAATACCGCCAAGCGGCGCGGCCTCGGCTTTCCGGCTGCCGGGAGGGCTCACGATCCGCGACATGCGCTTAAGCCCCTTCGGACGGCAGACTGCCGATTGTGTCGCACCCGTATTCATACTAGGCTTCGGAACACTGAATGACTTCTTCTACCGACCTTGCTGCCCTGCTCTGCTCCCGTCTGTGCCACGACATGCTGAGCCCGATTGGCGCGCTCAATAACGGGCTGGAGCTGTTGTCGGCCGAAACCGATCCCGAAATGCGCAAGCGCTGCCTGGAACTGCTGGAACAGAGCGCACAGATCAGCGCAGACAAGCTCAAATTTTTCCGCCTGGCCTATGGCGCGGCCGGGGGATTCGGCGAAGCCGTACCGGTGGAAGAACCCCGGCTGTTGATTGAAGGGCTGGTGGCCGGCAATGAACGGCTCAAGCTGGAATGGGCAGTCGCGGAAGAAACGCTGGCCAAGCCCGTGGTGAAAGTCCTGCTCAATCTCGCGGCGATCGGGATCGACACGCTGATCCGCGGCGGAACGCTGGCGATCGGCGCGGAAAAGCGCGACGGGGCGACTGAAATCGCTATCCGCGCGGCAGGCCCGCGAATCGCCTTCGATGCCAATATCGGCAAGGCGCTGGACGGCCTGCTGGACGAAGCGGATTTGTCCGGCCGCACGGCACCGGCCCACCTGATCCGCCTGCTGGCCGCCGAATGCGGCGGCGGCGTGCAATATGCGCTGACGGACGAGGCGCTGATAATGGGCGCGATCCTCCCCGATGGCTGACGAGCTGGTCCATCGCGAGCAGCCTTCCCCCAATTGGGACGAACGGTCGCTGCCGGTGACGATGGCGGTTCTGCATTACACCGAAATGGAATCGGCCGAAGCCGCGCTGGACCGGCTGACCGATCCGGAAGCCAAGGTCAGCGCGCATTACCTGGTCAGCCAGGATGGCGAAGTGACCAGGCTGGTGCCGGAAGAAAAGCGCGCCTGGCATGCCGGCGTCAGCTATTGGCGCGGCCTGCGGGACATCAATTCCGCCAGTATCGGGATCGAACTGGACAATCCCGGCCATGCGCTGGGCTATACCAATTTCACCAATGCGCAGATGGAAGCGCTGGTCCCGCTGCTGAACCGTATCGTCCGGCAATATGACATCCCCCGGGCCAATGTTGTCGGCCATTCGGACATTGCACCCGCACGCAAGATCGATCCGGGCGAACTGTTTCCGTGGGAATGGCTGGCCGAATATCGCCTGTGCCTGCCCCGCCCCGCAAAACTGGATCTGGGCGACCCGTTCGACAATGACGGGGCATTCTATCTCGCGCTTGAACGCTTCGGCTATGACATAACGGACGGGCACAAGGTGGTGGAAGCGTTCCAGCGGCGCTGGCGGCCTGACCGGATCGACGGGCTGATAGACGGGGAAATCCGGGCAATCCTGTTCCAGCTCCTATTGGATCGCGACCGCGGTCATACTAGATAGGCCCCGTGCCGGGGAGCCGGGCAGCCGCGTGCTTCGACAAGCTCGGAAGAGCAGGTCGGGGGCGAGGAAAGTCCGGGCTCCACGAAACGAGGGTGGCGGGTAACGCCCGCCGGGTACGGGGCTTGCACCCGGGCCCAGGGAAAGTGCCACAGAGAATATACCGCCGATGGAGCGTGAAGCTCACAGGCAAGGGTGAAAAGGTGCGGCAAGGGCGCACCGGGGGGCCGGCAACGGTCACCGCATGGCAAACCCCACCCGGAGCAAGACCGAATAGGGGCGGCGCGTCGGTTTCGTGCCGGCAGGCGTGTTTCGCGTCAGTCGCCCGGGTTGGTTGCTAGAGCGGCCTGGCAACAGGTCGCCCAGATGAATGGCTGCCACCGCGGATACGGTCCCGCATGGGATACCGTCCGCGGTACAGAACCCGGCTTACAGGCTCCCCGGCACAACCGGACCGTCAGGCTGAAACGAGATGCGGCGCACTATTGGCCGGTGAATGGCGCGTGCTGACCTGCCCATTCTCCTCGACCGCTTCGATATAACGCCTCCGGTCCCCTTCCAGAACCAGCGCCGTAAGCCTGCCGGAAACATAGGCGCCCGTATCGATGCCGATGCGATTGCCGCGATCTTCAGGATCGTCGCGGATCGTGTGTCCGTGCACCACCACATGGCCGTGCGGGGCCGCATGGGACAGGAAGGGTTCACGAATCCAGCGCAGGCTGCGCGGTTTCTGTTCTTCCAGCGGAATGCCCGGTTCGATCCCGGCATGGACGAACAGGTAATCGCCAATGGCGTACATGTCCTCGAAACTTTCGATGAAGGCGATGTCTTCCGCAGGCACGGCCTGGCGCATCAGTTCCATCGTTTCTTCCAGCGAGGCATTCTCGTACTTTCGGCGATCCAGGCCATAGCTGAGGATCGTCTCCCGCCCGCCATGGCGCAGGAAATGGCGCATGGTTTCCTTGTCGGAAAGGCTGTTGAGAAACATCTCCTCGTGATTGCCCGCCAGGATCGCGACCTTGCGGCGCGCCTGCCAATCCCGTGCGAGAGCGATCACGCCCGCACTGTCCGGCCCGCGATCGACCAGATCGCCCAGCAACACCACGGTCGTTTCGGCAGGCGGCGCGGCGGCGTCATCCTGCTCGATCGCCATCATCAGCGCTTCGAACAGATCCCGCCGTCCATGGATATCACCCACGGCATAGGCGCGCTGCCCTTCGGGCACGATTGCCCTGACCGACCCGGAGGCCGTTTCCTTGCGATTTATGAGTTTACGTAGTGTTTGCAGCATATGTCCGCGACCAATTATCTACCCCTAATGCATGATGTGGCAAGTTGGGGCCAGACCTCCAGACGCGTTGCGCGATTACCCTTTCGCACCGCTGAATGTGATGCGGAAAGTCCACACAAATTCACACTGCAAGAGAACTGACGCAATTATTCTTGTGCACAGCAGCATGAATGTGCAGGTTAATTGCGCGTTCGTAGAAAACAGTCCGTCCAATAGAGACTGGATCTCGGCGCGCAGGTGGGACGAGGCACGATTATCCAAGGCAATTTTGAGGGAAAATGCCAATGCTTACGTCCATTCGCGGTCTGATGGCCGCTACTATTATCGCCGGAACTGCTTTTGCTGCCACGCCGGCACTTGCCAATGGCGATTCTTCCGTTTCCGTGTCAGCCAATGCTGCCGTGGTGACCGAATATCGTTTCCGCGGCGTCGATCTTTCCGGCGGCGATATCGCCATCCAGGGCGGCATCGACGTGGGTCACGAGAGCGGTTTCTACGTCGGCACCTGGGGCTCCTCGCTGGACGAGGACACCGTGGGCTACGGCCACACCGAGCTCGACATCTATGGCGGCTGGAGCGGCAGCCTGTCCGACGTGGTTTCCGCCGATGTCGGCGTGATCGCCTATCTGTATCCGAATGCGGGTGCCGGCGATTATGACTATGTCGAATTCTACGGCTCGCTCGGCGCCACGTTCGGCCCGGCAGATGCCACTGTCGGCATCGCTTATGCGCCCGATCAGGATTCGCTGGGCAGCACCGACAATTTCTACATCTATGGCGATCTGGGCGTCGGTATCCCGAACACCCCGATCAGCCTGTCGGCTCACCTCGGTTATACCGACGGCTTCCTCACCTATACCAACGATGCCAAGGCTTTCGACTGGTCGCTGGGTGCGGATCTTGCGCTGAATGACAATCTGTCGGTCGGCGTGGCCTATATCGGTGCCGAAGGCAACTATGCGCCGGGCGCCTATAACTTCACCGACGATACGGTCGTGGCGACGCTGTCCGCGTCCTTCTGATCCATCGTATCAGCGGAAATTCGGGGCCCGTGCCGCAAGGCGCGGGCCCTTTTCGTTAATGCCGGAAGATTTCAGCGCAGGTAGAAATCCACGGTCGTGACCACGCGGACCTTCTTGTAAGGCGTTTCCGCCACGCCCCAGCCGCCGCCATCGCCATCCCGCGCATCGATCGAGAAATAGCCCTGCGTGGCCTGCTTGATGCCGCCCACGCCCGTTCCGCTGTCATTGGCAAATTGCTGGGCGGCAGCGCGTGCATCCCTGGTCGCTTCCGCCACCATTTCCGGCTTGATATCGTTCAGCCTGGTGAAGGTGTAGGACATGCCCGATCCTTCCTCCAGCACGACGCCGCGCCGTACGAGATCGAACTGGTTGCGCACTGCGCGTTCCGCCCGTTCGATATCGTTGGTGCGCAAGGTCATGCGCTGGCGCACCGTGTAATTCGTGATGCCGTTCTGGGTATAGGTGGACACGTTCACGCCGGTGGTCTGCAGCGCATCCTCGGGAAAACCCAGATCGCCGAAGAAGGCGCGGATGGAGGACGTATCCCGATCCACGCTGGCCTGCGCACTGCCGAGATTTGCCGCCGTGGCGGAATAGGCGATGGTCCATGTGGCAAGATCGGCCGTCACTTCCCGTTCCGCCAGGCCGCGCACCGTCACGGACCTGTCCGCCACCCGCGCCCGCGTCAGCCCGTCGCCCAGCAAATAGCCGCCCGCCACCACGCCCACGGCAAGGATGGCCGACGATGCGAGCAGCGCACGACTATTTGGCAAACGCCAAAAAGCGGTGGCGGAAGCTGTGTCCCCGGGGCTATTATTGGACATGAACGGTTCTCCTCAATGAACTGCCGGATCCTGCGATTGCGGCGATGAACCGTGTTTGAATAGAGACGAATGGAGCGATCCGACTAATGGTCAAATATCTTCATAGCATGATCCGCGTAACCGATCCGGATGCGACGATCCGGTTCTTCGAATTGCTGGGTTTGAAAGAGGTGCGGCGGCAGGAAAGCGAAAAAGGGCGCTTCACTCTCATCTTCCTCGCCGCGCCCGGCCAGGAAGGCGATGCCGAAGTTGAACTGACCTATAACTGGCCCGCCGAAGACGGCAGCCCCGCCGAAACCTACGATGGCGGCCGCAATTTCGGCCATCTCGCCTATGAGGTCGACGATATCTACGATGCGTGCCAGCGCTTGTCCGATGCCGGCGTGACCATCAACCGCCCCCCGCGCGACGGCCACATGGCCTTCATCAAAACGCCGGACGGTATTTCCGTGGAACTGCTGCAGAAGGGCGGCTCGCTCGAACCGGCCGAACCCTGGGCCAGCATGGAAAATACCGGCAGCTGGTAAGCAACCGGCCCGGCCGCGCGGCCGACCAAATCAGACAGAACGAAGAGGCCGGGCCGCTTTTTCAGCGCCCGGCCTTTTCTTGTGGCAATGGCAAGACGGCAGATGGCAGCCCGGATCGCGGATCGTCTCATTCCGCTTTCACTTGCCAATTCGCGGGGGAAGGGCCACCTGCGCGGGATGGTTCGCGGTAAGCTCCCCCAGGTCGTCATCATCGGCCGCCCCAATGTTGGTAAGTCCACGCTGTTCAACCGGCTGGTGGGCCAACGGCTCGCCCTGGTCGATGACCAGCCCGGTGTCACGCGCGATCGGCGCTTCGGCTCGGCAGGGCTGCTCGGTCTGGAATTCGAGGCGGTGGATACGGCCGGCTGGGAAGATGACGAGCCGGAAAGCCTGCCCGGCAGAATGCGCGCGCAGACGGAAGTCTCCCTGAAAGGCGCCGATGCGGCGTTATTCGTGATCGATGCCCGTGTCGGGCTGACGCCGCTGGATGAAGAGATCGGCCGCTGGTTGCGCGGGCAAGCGGTGCCCGTGATCGTGGTCGCCAACAAATGCGAAAGCACGGCCGGCGATGCCGGTATCATGGAAGCATATTCGCTCGGCATGGGCGATCCTGTGCCGATGAGCGCGGAACACGGCGAAGGCGTGGCCGATCTGTTCGAGGCGCTGCTTCCGCTGATCGGCGACAAGCAGCCGGACGATGCCCCGCCCGTTGTGGAGCTGGACGAACCCGATCCCACCGCGCCGCTGCATCTGGCAATCGTGGGACGCCCCAATGCTGGCAAATCCACGCTGATCAACCGCCTGTTGCAGGAAGACCGGCTGCTGACCGGGCCGGAAGCGGGCATCACGCGCGATTCCATCGCCGTGGACTGGGAATGGACCACCCCCGAAGGCGAAACGCGCCAGATCAAACTGGTCGATACGGCCGGAATGCGGAAAAAGGCCAAGGTCAACGACAAGCTGGAGCGGCTTTCCGTGGCCGACGCCCGCCGCGCGGTCGATTATGCCGAAGTGGTCGTCCTGCTGCTGGATGCCACGCGCGGGCTGGAAGTGCAGGATCTGAAGATCGCCAACATGGTGATCGAGGAAGGCCGCGCATTGATGATCGCGATCAACAAGTGGGACGTGGCGGAAGATCCCAGCAGCCTGTTCAACGGAGTGCGCACCGCATTGGATGAAGGGCTGGCTCAGCTCAAAGGTGTCCCTCTGCTTGCCGTATCGGCCATGACAGGCAAGGGGTTGGACCAGATGTTGAGCGCCGCCTTCCGCGTGCGCGAGGACTGGAGCAGGCGCGTCCCGACCTCCGCGCTGAATCGCTGGTTCGATGATGCCCTGTCGGCCAATCCGCCCCCTGCGCCGGGCGGCAAGCGGATCAAGCTGCGCTATATCACCCAGGTCGGCACACGCCCGCCGCGTTTCGTGGTCTTCGGCACGCGCCTGTCGGATTTGCCGACAAGCTATGAACGCTATCTGGTGAACGGGATCAGGCGCGATCTCGGCTTTGGTGCCGTGCCAGTCCGCCTGACGTTAAAAAGCACGAAGAACCCGTTTACGTAGAAATACGAGTAGGTGCGGCCTGACTTAGCTGCTCCCATCCGATTGCGGGACGGCGGGTTCCGGTTCCGCCTGCGTCTTGAATGAGGGAGAGAAAATTGAAGATCACCCGTTTTGCCCTTGCGGCGATAATCGCAACCGCCCTGCAATCCGCCCCCCTCGCCGCGCAGGAGGAGGTGACTGTCCAGGATCTCGCCGATCGTTGGACGGCTGCCTATAATCAGGCGGATGTGGATGCGATTGCGGCCCTGTATGGGCCGAATGCGGAACTCTACATCCATAATGAAGGGCGTTATGTCGGGCGCGATTCAATTCGCGATTACTGGCTGGGCGATGTCAATCGCAGCAATCCCATCACCGTGCTGAATGTCACCGATTCCGTGCGGGACAGCGAAATGATGCTGGTCCACGGAAATTATCAGGTGCTGGACCGGACGAACGGTGTGCCGCTTGGCGCAGGCCGGTTCGCCCATATCTGGATCCTGGGCGAAGACGGGGCATGGCACCTCGATCGCGATGTCTGGGTGGATCGCAACGCCCGCTGAGGCGATCCGCACTGAAACCGGCCGGGCCCTGCACAAAGCCGGGCCCGGCCGGGTTGGCCCTATTCGCCTTCGTCGCCCACCGGCTTGCTCTGCAACTGGACGTAATTCTGCAGGCCCATCCGCTCGATCTGGTCGAATTGCTTTTCGAGGAAGTCGACATGCTCTTCCTCGCTTTCGAGGATGTCCTCGAACAATTCGCGGCTGACATAATCACGCACGCTTTCGCAATATTCGATCGCATCGCGCAGCAGGGGGATGGCTTCCATTTCCAGGGCCAGATCGGCCTTCAGGATTTCTTCCACCGTCTCACCGACTTTCAAACGGTTGATGGCCTGAAAATTCGGTAGCCCGTCGAGAAACAACACCCGGTCCGCCAACGCGTCGGCGTGCTTCATCTCGTCGATTGATTCTTCGCGTTCCTTCGCCGCGAGTCGCGACACGCCCCAATTGTCCAGCACGCGGTAATGCAGCCAGTACTGGTTGATGGCGGTCAGTTCGTTCGTGAGTGCCTGATTCAGGAACTCGATGACCTTTTCGTCGCCCTTCATGATGTTCTGTTCTCCGCCTTCGCTATGCGCGCATTTGCGACGCGGCGGGCGCCCAATGCAAGGGCACGATCATATTTTCAGGGGCGAAACTGGCAGAAAAGCGCGCTGCTGCGAATGCAAAGCAGCATAGGATCAGGCTGCGGCGAGCGCCATGACCAGCGATGTTTCCCGTTCTTCATTCAGGATATCTTCGGCATCGTCCAGACACTGGCGGCATTGCGGCCGTTTGCCCAATGTTTCGTACACCCTGTCCGCGTCACCATCCGTGGCGCGCGCGGCGCGGCGTAATTCGCATTCCCGGATTGCATTGCAGATGCAGACATACATGTCGGCGAATCTCCTCTGAGGGAGATTGTTAATGCGAACAGGTTGCAATATCAAGCCCGTTCAACGCTTGATATTGAAAAGCCTTCCATAAGTCAGGCAGCGCCACAGCCATTCCAACGGGCCATAGCGGAAGCGGGCCAGCCACGGCCTGGACCAGCCCAGCATCAGCACCCAGCCCAGCAGCACGACCGGCAGCAGGGCCAGCCGGTGCAGTTCGCCATAAAGCCCCCCTGCCCAGCCCTGGAAGATCAGCATCATCACCAGCGATGTGCCGATATAATTGCTGAAGGCCATCCGGCCCGCGGCAATGAAGCGTGCACCCAGCCAGCCGCGCGATGCCGCATCTGCTGCCAGCACCAGCAAGGCAGCCAGCCCCAGGATCATCGCCAGACGCGGCAAGGCCGATGGGCCATTGAAAACAAACTGGGTCAGGAATGGCGGAAAATTCTGCGCCAGCGCCATCCAGCCAAGCGCGGCGGAAACCCCTGCCCCGCCGATAAAGCCGATCCAGCCCCAGCGCTTCATCTTCGCCCGGCCCGCCGCCGCTTCAAAGAAACCCAGCCGGAACAGGGCCATTCCGATCAGCATCAGCGGAATGGTTTCAACCAGGGCGATCAGCAGCATCTGCAGCAAATCCGTGCCCTGTTCGGTCACGCGAAAACTGACCACTGCCGGATAGCTGCCGCCCTGCATCACTTCACGTTCTGCCGAGGCGTCCCTGATCTGCTTGTCCCATTCATCCGACATTTGCGTCCAGGCTTCACCGGCTTCGGCCCGCGCTTCGGGCATGGCTTCCAGCGCGGCCTGCGTCCCCAGCGCGCCGGTCAGCAACAGTGATCCCAGCAGGTACCAGGCTATGCCAACCTTCAACTGCGTCTTCGCCGTCCAATGCAGCATCGACAGGGCGATGAAGCCGGAAACCGCATAGAGGACAAGAATATCGCCCACGAATATCAGGAAATAGTGGATCAGGCCGAAGATCAGCAGGAATATAAGCCGCCGCAGCTGCAATCGCCGCGATCCGCCGCGCGACCATGCCCGCTCCACGAACATATACATGCCCGCGCCGAACAGCAGCGTGAACAATCCACGGAACTTGCCATCCACGAACACGAACTGGAACAGCCAGACCCAGCCATCCGCCGGCTGTTCCCCGCCCGGCATCGCACCGGGCCATGAATAGACCAGCATGGGATGGGCGAAAGCCGTGATGTTGGCGAAGAGAATGCCCAGCACCGCCACTCCGCGCAGGAAATCGAGCGAGACGATCCGATCGGTGCCGGAAACCGGCTGATCCGGCGCCGCGCCATGGCCAGCTTCATGCGCCAGCCCGCTGGATTCATTGATATTCATGCCCGTCCCCCTCGGGCCGTATTATGCCGCATCAAGGGCGCGTAACAAGACAATCCTGACCGGACTTCTTCAGGGCCCGGCACGCGGCATTGGCATCCGCCTGACTGGGATAGCCTGTGGCCAGAAGCCGCGTCACCCGCCCGCTCGGCACCAGCTCCTTGCGCGCGCCGGCCAGTTCGGCACGGCCGCTCAGCTTCGTCCACAGGCGGTCGGCATTGCCGGAAACCGAAAAGGCGCCCAACTGCACCGCCCAGGGGGCAGAGCCGCGCTCCGCCTTCGCTGGCCTGCTTGCCACTGCGGGTGCCGTTTCGCTGCGTGCTTCGGCCCGCTGGCGGACTGGCGGGGAACTGGCGGGCGCCTCGCCCCGGGCATAGGTCGCGCCAGCTTCGACCGGGCTGTTCGTGCCCGTTGCACTACGCGCTTCTTCTATCGCCGCGCGGGCCGCCGCGACGGAGGGCGAAATTGCTGTGGTCGGGATCGGGCGGGGAACGCTCATGGATGAACTGGGTGCGGGCCGAGCAGCAGCGGCGGAGGAGGTAACGCCCGTATCGGCATCGCCGCCAAGATCCACAGCGGCGAATTGCCGCGCCTGTTCCGCCTCCGCCTCTCGCCGCATGTCCACCGCAAGGCTGGCCGCCTGCTGGCGCTGCTGAAGGGGAATATACTGGTCCATCTGGGCCAGCGCCGGCGCGGCCTGTGGCAGGCCGGTGGAATTGGCCAATGTCACCAGCGCATAGGCGCGAATCCAGTCACGGGGCACGATGTCACCGTTGAAATGGGCGATGCCCAGAAGATATTGGGATCGCGGATCGCCCCTGCGCGCTGCATCCTGCACATAAGGCAGGGCGGCCGTGCGCCTGCCGTCCTGGAACAGCATCAATCCATAGGTATCGGCAGCGCGGACATGGCCCAGCGCGGCCGCCCTGGCATATAATTGTTCCGCCCGGGCCGTATCCATCGGCACGCCGCGCCCCAGCCGATAGGCCTGGCCCAGATTGAACATCGCATCGGGATCGCCCGCTTCGGCGGGCCCTTCCCATTCGCGGACAGCCGCGGCGTAATCCCCGCGAGTCCATGCATCCACGCCATCCTTCACATCGGCCAGCGCCTGGCCGGGCATGAATGCGGACAGCATGGCGGCGATCGCCCAGATTGGCCTGGCTCTTCCCGATGCCTTCATGCCTGCCCTCAATCGATGGATCCCAGTGGTTTCGCAGGCTGACATAGTGAACGGGTCGTTAGCAAAAACTTTATAGCCCCGGCCGAATTACTGTCGCCAGGCCAAGTCTTTACACAACCATGCGCAACACGCCGCCCGTTAACTCAAATTTTAGGGTGATCTGCGATCCCCGATTCAGGAATTGCCGGGCGTTCCATTCCTGCCCGGCCTGAAATCAGGGGAAACGGCCTTGCGGGTTTTGGCATTGGCATCTCAAAAAGGTGGCTCCGGCAAGACGACACTTTCGGGTCATCTGGCGGTACAGGCACAGCGTGCCGGCGCCGGCCCGGTCGTACTGATCGATATCGATCCACAGGGCTCTCTGGCGGATTGGTGGAACGAGCGGGAGGCGGAATATCCCGCCTTCGCCCAGACCACCGTGGCCCGCCTTGCCAGCGATCTGGCGATTCTGCGCCAGCAGGGGTTCAAGCTGGCCGTAATCGATACGCCGCCGGCCATTACCATGGCGATCCAGTCGGTCATTTCCGTGGCCGAACTGATCGTGGTGCCGACGCGCCCCAGCCCGCACGATCTGCGCGCCGTGGGTGCGACGGTCGATCTGTGCGAGCGTGCGGGCAAGCCGCTGATCTTCGTGGTCAATGCCGCGACGCCCAAGGCGCGGATCACGTCCGAAGCAGCCGTGGCCCTTTCCCAGCACGGCACGGTTGCACCGATCACATTGCATCACCGCACCGATTTCGCCGCTTCCATGATTGACGGCCGCACGGTGATGGAAGTCGATCCCAATGGCCGCAGCGCGCAGGAAGTGGTCGGCCTGTGGAATTACGTGGCCGATCGGCTGGAACGGAATTTCCGCCGCACCGTGTTCGCTGCTCCCAACGGCATGCAGCAGGTTCCCGGCATTCATCGCGCGCAGGGCGGCTTCGGCCGCCGGGTTGCGCAGTAACAGGCGGACAGGATGAACGATCCGAAACCCTTTGCTTCGCTTGGCGCGACATTGCTGGCCCGCAAGGGCGGTGCCCGCCCGGCCATGCGCCCACAATTCGCGACCATGGGCGCGCTTGGCGTAGAAGGCGCAAAAGCGCTGTCGGCCGACGGTTCCAACCCCGATCTGGAAGATCTCGGCTGGAACGACATGGGCCATGAAGAGCATGAACGCCGCGAGGCGAATGTTCTGCCGCTAACCCCGTCCCCCAGCAATCCGCAGACCGAGGCCGAAGCGCGCGCCGACGATGAACTGGCCCGTGCCGAAGTTGCCCAGGCAGAAGCCGCGCCCGAACAACTGGCCCAGACAACACAGCCCGAGATTGCATCCTGGCAGAACAATAGCTGGGAAAGCGAAGTCTCGCCGGTTGCCGCGCCGCAGGAATCGCAGGAACAGGCCGCGATTGTGCAGCCGCTGCGCAAACAGGCAAAACCGAAGCGCAGCCAGCGCCGCCGTGCGATCGACCAGGGCCGCCGCGCCGCCTTTACCCTGCGCCTTGACGAACAGCGCCATCTCAAGCTGCGTCTTGCCAGCACGGTGCGCAATCGCAGCGCGCAGCAATTGGTAACGGAAGCACTCGATCGCTTCCTGGCTGAACTCCCCGAACTCGATGCCCTCGCCGCGCAGGTCAATCGCGGTTCCAGGAAAGCCTAATCAACGGAAGACAGGCCATGCAGCGTAATTCCAGCACCAGCTTCGCGATGGGTCTTGCCCTTACCAGCGCAATGACCGGGGCACTCCTGGCCGGTTGCGCAACCAGTGCAATGCCCGCGGCCAATGTGTCCGCCAGCAAGGCCGAAAACGCGCTGGCCAAAGGCAAGCATGACAAGGCGATCGACTATGCCGAGGCCTCCGTCATGGCTGAACCGCGCAATGCCGAATATCGCGCCATGCTGGGCAATGCCTATCTGGATGCGGGCCGATTTGCCTCCGCCGCGACATCTTTTGACGATGCGATGCGGCTGGGGGACAATACCGCGCGCACCGCGCTCAGCCTCGCTCTAGCCCTTACGGGTGAAGGCAAGCATGGCGAGGCCGCTGCCCTGCTCAACGATTGGGAAGGCGAAATTCCCGTATCCGACCTGGGCCTGGCACTGACTATTGCCGGCCAGCCGGAACGCGGTATCCATCTGATGACCAACGCCATCCGTGGCGGCGAAAATACCGCCAAGATGCGCCAGAACCTGGCTTTCAGCTATGCGATGGCGGGCCGCTGGCGTGAAGCCCGCCTGATGGCATCGCAGGATGTCCCGGCGGACAAGGTGGGCGACAGGATGCAGGAATGGGCCCTGCTGTCCAATCCCAATGCCTGGCAGGCACGTGTGGCGAATTTGCTGGAAGTGCCCGCAGGTGTTGCCGATGGCGGCCAGCCAACCATGCTGGCGCTGATCGACAATCCGCAGGCAGAACAGCTTGCCGCGCAGGCCAGCGCGCTGGAAAACATCCCGGCTCAGGACGAATTGCCGCCAGTGGAACTGGCCGCCATGCCGGAAGCCGAGGCGAAGGAACCCGCCGCCAAGATCGTCTCAATCGATCCCGACGTGAAACCGGAAGGGCCCGCAGCGCCCGCGCCGGCACCCGCCAAAAAGTTTGAATCGGCCTTTGCCGCCCCGGCGGCAGTGAAGCTGGATGCGGCCAGCTTTGCCGCGCCCGCCCCCACCTCGGCTAAGGCAGCCCAGCCCGCCCCGGCAAATATGGCGAAGGTTGCCGCGGTCGCCCCGGAGGCGCCCGCCAAGGCTGCCGCCCCGGCAAGAATAAAGGCCGATGGCACGCATATGGTGCAATTGGGCAGCTTCTCCAGCGAACAGGGCGCGCGCCGTGCATGGGGCATCTATACCAAGCGCTACCCCGAACTGGCCGGCCACAAGATGATCATCAGCGAAGCCATGGTGAAGGGCAAACGCTATTGGCGCGTGGCCGCTGCCGGCTTCGGCCGGACGGATTCCCGTTCCATGTGCGGCACGGTGAAATCAAGGGGAGACGGTTGCTTCGCCTATGCCGCGGATCGATCCCTGCCCGGTTCGGTGGATGCGGGCGTGCGCATGGCGCGCCGCTGAAGCCGGTCACGAATTACAGGTCAATCCGGCCCCGTCGATCATTCGGCGGGGCCGTTTTCGTTTCTGTCGGCGGCGATCAGTCTCCGGCAGCCACGCCGCCCTTCCACAAGGCCGTGACCCGGCCCTGCACCGGCTGGCCGTCAAACGGTGTATTCCCGGCAAAGGCGGCCATCCGGGCAGAATCCACCACCCATGGTTTTTCCGGATCGACGATTGCCAGATCCGCTTCCCAACCCTGGCGCAGGGCACCCGCTTCCACGCCCAGCAGGCGCGCCGGGTTGGCCGCCACCAGATCGAAGGCGCGCGCCATGTCGATCACCCCGTCGCGCACCAGCGTCAGCACCATGGCCAGCAGCGTTTCCGCCCCGGCCATGCCCGGTGCCGCATCGGCGAAGGGCAAGCGCTTGTCTTCCGGGCCGCGCGGATCGTGGCCGGATGAAACCACGTCGATCGTGCCATCGCCAATCGCTTCGATCACGGCCTGGCGGTCCGCCTCTTCCCGCAAGGGCGGCGAAAGCCGGGCAAAGGTGCGGAAATCCATCAGGGCCAGGTCAGACAGCATGAAATGCGCCGGGGTCACGCCCGCAGTCACCGCCACGCCGCGCGCCTTCGCTGCCCGCACGAGGGCGAGCGCCTCCCGCGTCGTAACCTGCCGCAGATGCAGCCTTGCATCGGCCAGTTCCGCCAATGCGATGTCACGCGCCACGGCCAGCGCCTCCGCCTCTTTCGGCGCGCTGGGCAGGCCCAGCCGCGTGGCCATCTCGCTCGCCGTTGCAGCGGCTTTCCCGGCCAGGCCGCCATCTTCCGCATGGCTGACCACCACCAGGTCCAGCATGGCGGCATAGCGCAGCAGGCGCAGCATTGCGCCGCTATCGCCTATCCATTGGCGGCCCGTGGCCACGCCCTTGGCACCGGCTTCGCGCATCAGGGCGATTTCCGCCATCTGTTCGCCCTCCAGCCCCCTTGAGGCCGCGGCCAGCGGATGAACCCAGAAGTCGGGCTTTCCGCTCTGCGCCGCAAACCGGACCCGCGCCGGGTGATCCAGCACCGGGTTCTGGTCCGGCATCAGCGCCGCACGGGTGATCCCGCCGAAATGGAAGGCCGGCTTGTCTATCGCGAAAACGCCGAAATCGACGAGGCCCGGCGCCACCAGTTTCCCGGCGGCGTCCACCACTTCGTCATCTTCTGCCAGATCCACATCGCCAATTGCCTGGATCCGCCCTTCGACACAGCGCACCGCGCCGGGTCGCAAACCTTCAGGCGTGACCAGCTGGCCGCCGGTAATGGTCAACGGGCGCATCTGTTTCATGCCCATTCTCCTTCCGGCCCTGCGCCCCAGCCCTGCACGCCCCGCGCACGGCGCGTCAGCACATCGAGACAGGCCATCCGGATCGCCACGCCCATTTCCACCTGATCGGTGATTATCGATTGCGGCAGGTCAGCCACGTTGCTGTCAATTTCCACCCCGCGATTCATTGGTCCGGGATGCATGACGATGGCATCCGGCGCAGCGCGTTGCAGCCGCTCCAGCGTCAGCCCGAACAAATGGCGATATTCGCGCGGAGACGGGATGAACTGCCCGTCCATCCGTTCATTCTGGAGGCGCAGCATCATCACCACTTCCGCGCCGTCCAGCGCGGTGTCGAAATCGCTCAGCGGCTCAACGCCCATTTGTTCGATCCCGGCGGGCATCAGCGCGGGCGGTGCGCAAAGGCGAACCACGGCACCCAGCGCCTGCAGGCAGAGGATGTTCGACCGGGCGACCCGGCTATGCAGGATATCGCCGCAGATCGTGACTTTCAGACCGTTGAATTCCTGCCGCCCGCGTTCCCGCAATTTGTGGCGCAGGGCCAGCGCATCCAGCAGGGCCTGGGTCGGATGTTCATGCTGCCCATCCCCGGCATTCAGCACCGGGCAGGCCACCTTGTCCGCGATCAGCTGCACCGCGCCGGAACTGCCGTGGCGGATCACGATCGCATCGGCGCGCATCGCGTTCAGCGTCACCGCCGTATCGATCAGCGTTTCGCCCTTCTTCACGCTGGATTGCGCGGCATGCATGTTGACCACATCCGCGCCCAGCCGCTTGCCGGCGATTTCGAAGCTCAGCAGCGTGCGCGTCGAATTTTCGAAAAAGGCATTGATGATGGTGAGGCCGGCCAGCGCATCGGCATGTTTGGTAGGCCGCCGGTTCAGCGCCACCCATTGTTCCGCCTCGTCCAGCAGATAGAGAATCTCGTGCGTTTCCAGCTGGCCGATACCCAGCAGGCTGCGGTGCGGAAAGGCTCTTGCACCCGCCGGATAGCGGGAGCCTGCCTGGGGGATGTCTGATGCTGCCATTAAAGCCAAGCCCCTAATAGAGCGGTTTCGACTGCTCAAGGAGTTTTGGTGCCTGTTGCGCGCTTTCCGGTGGAACGCGGGCCAGCTTGCCCCTAGTCTGGGCAGACAGAAATTTTCCGGGGTCGAGGCATTTATGAGTTTCGCAGGCAAGGTCTGGCGTCTGCTGGTCGGCATCAAGGATGCGCTGGCTCTTATCTTCCTGTTGCTGTTCTTCCTTGCCTTGTTCAGCGTGTTGAGCGCACGGCCAAGCCCCGGCACGGTCCGCGAAGGGGCGCTGTTGCTGGACCTTGACGGCACCGTGGTGGAGGAAGTTTCCCCCATCGATCCGGTAGAAGTGCTGCTGTCTTCCGCCCTGCCCACGCGCGAATATGCCGCGCGCGATCTGATCCGCGCGATCGACGGCGCCGCCGCGGACGAACGGATCAAGGTGCTGGCGCTGGACATGACCAGCTTCCTCGGCGGTGGGCAGGTGCATTTGCAGGAAGTGGGCGAAGCGCTGGACCGGTTCCGCGCGGCCGGCAAGCCGATCCTGGCCTATGCCGTGGCCTATAGTGACGATTCCATGCTGCTGGCCGCCCATGCCAGCGAGGTGTGGGTCGATCCGATGGGCGGCGCGGCCCTTACCGGCCCCGGCGGCACGCGGCTGTTCTATGGCGGCCTGATCGAACGGCTGAAGATCAATGCCCATGTCTTCCGCGTCGGCACGTATAAGAGCGCGGTCGAACCCTATATGCGCAGCGACATGTCGCCCGAAGCGCGCGAAAATTACCAGGCGCTCTATGGTTCGCTGTGGACCGAATGGCAGGCGAATGTGAAACAGGCCCGCCCCAAGGCCGATCTGGAAGCGGCGGCCCAGCGCGCGCCGGAACTGATCCGCGCTGCTGGCGGCAATCTGGCGCAGGCGGCGCTGCAGGCCGGGCTGGTGGATCGCACCGGCACCCGCGTGGAATGGGGGGAACGGCTGGCCCAGATCGCGGGCGAGGACCGCTGGAGCAGTGAACCGGGCGCCTTCGCCGCGACCGATCTCAAGACCTGGCTGGCCGCCAACAAGCCCGCCAGATCGGGCGGCAGGATCGGGGTGATCACCATTTCCGGCGAAATCAGCGACGGGGATGCCGGCCCCGGCGAAGCAGGCGCGGAACGGATCGTCGGCCTGCTGAACGATGCGCTGGACGACGATCTGAAAGCGCTGGTGGTGCGCGTCAATTCGCCCGGCGGCACGGTTACGGGATCGGAAGCGATCCGCCGCGCCATTCTGCGCCACAAGGCGAAGGACATCCCGATCGCGATTTCCATGGGCAATGTCGCGGCCAGCGGCGGATATTGGGTTTCCACCGCGGGCGACCGCATCTTTGCCGAACCGGAAACCATCACCGGGTCGATCGGCATTTACGGCGTGTTGCCCACTTTCGAAAACGCGCTGGCCGAATGGGATGTCCACTCCGACGGTGTGCGCACCACGCCCCTGTCCGGCCAGCCGGACGTGCTGGGCGGGCTGACGCCGGAAGCGGCGGACGTGATGCAGCTGACCATCGAATCGGGATATGAAACCTTCCTGTCGCTGGTCGCCAGATCTCGCGGGATCACGCGCGAACGGGCGGATGAGCTCGGCCAGGGTCGTGTCTGGGATGGCGGCACTGCGCGGCAGATGGGCCTGGTGGACCAGTTTGGCGATTTGCAGGTCGCCCTCGCCTGGGCGGCGCAGCAGGCGCAATTGAAGGACGGCGCCTGGTATGCCGATTATCTGGGCGCGGAAGACGATCCCTACGCCCCCATGCTGGAACGGCTGCTGGGGGAAAACACGCGCGAAACCGCCAGCATGGACATGTTTGCATTGCTGGCCCGCCGGCAAGGCGCGCTGGCGGATCGCGTGGCGGATGACTTGTCCGGCCTGCTGGAAATCCGCGGTGCGCAGGCCCGCTGCCTCGAATGCCCGCCCATCATCGCAACCGGATCGCGCCGCACATCGGGCAGCGGCACATTGTTGCAACGGATCGCGGCGCGCCTGATGCTGGACTGAACAGCCACAGAATGCTTGCCAGCGCCGCCCGACCATGGCAAAGGCGCGCCCCTGCCAGAATCGCAGAGTTCAGGCGGGCGCGTAGCTCAGTGGTAGAGCACACCCTTCACACGGGTGGGGTCGCAAGTTCAATCCTTGCCGCGCCCACCATCTTTTCAGATACTTAGCTGAATAGATGGCCCCACTACTTCGTTCAGGGGTATTTTCGGGGTAGTGAAAAGAAAGCGACCCGCAGTGTCCTGCGAGCCGCTTCCTTCGGTCCATAGCCTTGGATACCTCTCCCCGGCGTTCGCCGGGGCTGTTTCTACGTACAAGGCTTCGACTGGCGAAGAACGCCGCGTCGGGACTTAAGCCGATTGTTTGTGCTTGGGCTGCGTGAGTGCCTTGCTCCGAGCCTTCGCCTCCTCCTTCGCTTGCGTGAACTCAGGCTCGAGCTCCTGCATCTTCTTCACCAGTCCCGAGAGGTCGTACTCGTTGCTGGTCTTGCCCTTGCCGGGCTTGGTTCGCCCGATCCGACGAATCAGACCTGCGCCTTCCATCTCGGCGATGTGTCGCTGAATTTGACGCGGGCTCATTCCCATACGCTCAGCAATCGTCGCCTTCGACGGCCAAGGCCTCCGTTCCGCAGCCCACCACTGATCGAGGAGCTGCATCACGATGTTGAACTGGACGGGGTTGAGCCCGATCCTCGCTTGCGCCTTCATCAGCATAGAGGGCGTGATGCAAAAGCCTACGTCCATCACAGGCTTGCCGAACTTCTTCTCCGAGGCCTTGCGTGTGTCGGGCTTACCGGCCATCGCCAGAAGGTTGACGAAGTCGACGACCTTGGCCTCGGTGTCGTTTTTGGTATTGTCGCTCATCATACCGCCTTTCGATGGTCTGATAATGCGCCCAACAGAGCGATTTGCAAGCGATACGATAGGACGTTTGCGACCTATGCGACGAGACATCGAGGACTTGTGGCTACAGTCGCCACCGGCCTATGAAGTAGGACGCGTTCCGAACCGCCACGCATCGTAACGGTCAGCACGAACTAGTACGGTGGAGCCCCAGACGCTGACGTCCTATGGGGCACGCCTTTTCCAAGCTAATATTGGCGCTCATTCGTAATTGGGTGCTCGATTCTGATACCGGCCTCCTCGAGAAATTCCTTAAAGCCGATGGTGCGAGCCCTCGCTTTCGAAGGGCTTGCGGCATCGGAGGCAAGGCCGGGTCTCGGTCGGCATGGGCTCGCCATGCACGTCCCGGCGCTTGTCCCCATGTGTGTCATGGCCCGCGTTGCTCACGCGACTTCGAGCAGCGTCAACGTCGATCCGCAGGCCTAGCGTTGACCATCGCTTATTGTGTCACGAACGAGAACCACCACATCATCACTCCAGCCCGGACACACTCCCATCCGCAGAACCGCCAAGCAATTCCAGCAGCAGCGAGGTGCCTGCTGGCTCGTTGTCCTGTCTTGCAAGCTCTTCGGCGGTGGCGATGGCCATGGCTCGGTATGTCGGGAGCAGGGCCGGGGCGTGTTTTTCCAGTGTCGCCAGGTGATCGCGGATCGTGCCTGCATCTCCGCGCTTCACGGGGCCTGAAAGCGCGTCGAAACCGCTGGCCAGCACATTGTCCAGGGCAGCGTGAACGAGCGGGGAAAGCAGGCTGGCCGGATCGTCCACTCCGGCCGTTCTGAGCGCATCCAACGCCCCGCTCAGAAGTGTGACGAGGTGGTTTGCCGCATGGCACAGGGCCGCATGATACAGCGTCCGGTGATCTTCATCGATCATCACCGGCACACCTTCCAGAGCCTCCACAATCGCGCGGGCACGGCCGGTCGCTTCCTCCGGCGCGGCCGTGATGGCAAAGCGGGCGCCTGCCATTCTCGCGCTTTCCAGTTCCGGCTGGCCGGTGAAGGTCATCGCCGGATGGATCGCCGCGGTTTCGGCCCCGAGGGCGAGCAGCGGCGCCAGAATATTCGTTCCGCTGCCGCCGCTGACGTGAAAAACCAGCTTGCCCTGCCATTGCACCGGGGCCTGGGCAATCGTCCGGACGATCCCGGCGATGGCATCGTCGGACACCGCGATGGCGATCACATCGGATCGGGCGAGGAGAGCGGGAAGCGAGGCTTCGGCATGGCCTCCGGTCTCACTGGCGGCGGCCCTGCAGCTATCGGGCGAGCGGCCCCAGAGAACAGGCGCGCCCATGCCGCGCCGCACGAGCCCGCAGGAAAGCGCGCGTGCCACCCGGCCGGTTCCGATGATCCCGACCTGTCCGACGGGGAATTTCTCTTTCACGCCCCAGCGATAGCCCCGGCAATCCATTGTTTCCACCCGGATCGGTGGTCAGGGCGGGCCGCAGTTCAGTTCTTGCCGAACAGGGCGCGCAATTCATCCTTTGCCCGTTCCAGCTTTTCCCTGTCTGCTTTCGACAGATTGCCGCCGGCGCGGTTGATGTAGAAAGTCAGCATGCTCATTGCCGATTGCAGCGGCGTTCCCTTGCGCCGTTTGCTCTGTTCGGCAGACCGTTTGAGCGATCTGGCGATGTCCTTCGGATCTTTCCAGGTGAAAACGCCCTCTTCCAGATCCAGCGAGTCCGAACCTTCGGTAACGTTTTGAGACCATTTTTCCGTCATGGCGGCATCATCCCGGATAGGGGCTCTTCTTCAGCAGGCCTGCGAGATGGGCGGCATTGGACGCCACCATTTCGGCTGTCTGGGCGGTCTTGTCCGGAACTTTGGAAAGATCCTTGAAATCGGTTGAGCCCATGGCTTCCCCGACCCAGTAGCAGGCCGCCACGGCGGGCACGGTCCATCCCGTGTCGTTCAGCGCCTGAAACAGGCTGGCCGATACGCAATGCGCGCCGTCTTCATTGCCCACGATCGCGGCGATGGCGACTTTCGAATAGCTGGGCATACGGCCGTTCTCATCGGTTTCGCCGGTAAAAGCATCCATCCGTTCCAGCGCCCGTTTCGCGATACTGGACATTTGCCCCATCCAGATGGGCGTGCCGAATATCAGGATGTCATGGGCGAGGATCTTCTTGCGCAATTCGGGCCAGTCATCCCCCTTCCCTTCATCCGATGTTACGCCGGGTTTCATGTCATGATCGGCCAGCCGAATGGTTTCCGCCAGCTTCACGCCCTGTTTTTGCAGTTTCTCTTCCAGGACGGCAATCATCGCATCGGTCGATGACTTGTCCCCTCCGCTTTTCTTCAGCGTTGCGTTCAGCGCGATCGCGGTAAGATCCGACATGTTTTTCATCCTCTTGCCGATTTTGGTCTTCCCGCTTGCAACGGTTTGAATTTCAGATCGTTTCTCGGGCTGAACCAACAAATCACTCCTCCTGCCGGGTTTCAGAAGGGACATATGGATGAGCCGGAACAGAACCATTGCCGATCTGGTGGACCAGCTGGGCGAAGCCCGCTGTTCGGATGGTCCCAGCCTTGCCGTGGTGGAAAGCTGCACCGGCGGCATGTTCTGTTCCTCCCTTGTCGCGAACCCGGATGTGAGCGGCGCCCTGGAACGCGGCTTTGTCGTCTATTCGAACGAGGCGAAATGCGATTTGCTGGGGCTGGACCGCGCGGAGGTGGAGGCTTGCGAAGGTGTCAGCCCCGAACTGGCGGACAAGATGGCGCAGGCCGGGCTGGATCGCAGCCGCGCCGATATCAGCATTTCGATTACCGGCTTTGCCGGCCCGCAGGAGAATGACGAGGAAGTCGGGCTGGTGCATATCGCCCTTGCGAAACGGGAAACGGCAGGAGAGCGGCAGACATGCCATTTCGGTGACATCGGGCGCCGGGCCGTCTGCGAAGAATCCGTGGCGGCCGCGCTGAAACTGTTGCTGGCGAATATTCGCCGCGATTGACCGCTTCCCGGTGCTTGCACGCCGGGGAAGCGCGCAGCCGCTCAATTCAGTCCGGCAAGCCGGCCAGAACCTTGTCGGGCGTCATGGGAAATTCGAACAGGCGCGCACCGCATGCATTGTAGATCGCATTGGCGATGGCAGCCGCCCCGCCGCACATGCCCAGTTCGCCAATGCCCTTGGCCTGGATCGGACTGGCCACCGGATCCCGTTCCTCGATCATCAAGACGTCGAGATCGGGAACATCCCGGTGCACGGGGACGTGATATTCCGCCAGATCGCAATTCGCCAGATGGCCATCCACGGGATCGAACAGAAGCGCCTCTGTCAGCGCAGCGCCGATGCTCCAGGTGATGCCCCCAAGACATTGCGATCGGGCGGTCTTTTCGTTGAGGACGCGCCCGAAGCCGAAGGCCCCCAGCATCCGGTTGACCCGTGCCTCGCCCGTAAAATCATTCACCCGGACTTCGGCAAAGAATGCACCATATCCTGCGGCCGTGAAATCATCGGTAATATCGCCTGGCTGGTAATGCCCTTCGGCCTCCAGCTGTTTGCCATCCAGCAATTGATCCAGCGGAAGGCTGCCGCCGTGCCAGCTCGCAATGCCGTCTTTCAGCGAAATCTCTTCGGCTGATGTTCCGGCAAGCTTCGCGATCCGGCCGCGCAGATCCTCGCACGCCACGAACACGGCCGATCCGGCAGAGGATGCGCCCCAGCTGCCGCCCGAACCCGAAGCGCGCGGAAAATCCGTATCGCCCAGTTCGACCAGCACTTTTTCCGGCTCCAACCCAAGCATTTCCGCCGCGACCTGCCGCAATATGGCATAGCTGCCCGTGCCGATATCCGTCATGTCCGTCTGGACGACGGCAGTGGCATCGGGCTGGAGGAGAACGCGGGCCTTCGCTTCCATCACATTGTGCACACGCGCGGCACCGGCCATGCCTGTGCCGATCCACCATTCGCCCTCTTTCTTCTGCCGTGGGCGGCGCGGCCCCTTCTGCCATCCGCCCTTCTCCCACCCGAACGCCCTGGCGCCTTCCTGCAGGCATTCGGCATATTTGCGGGAAGAGAATGGCAGGCCGCTGGCCGGGTGTTTTTCCGGCAGGTTCCGCAGCCGCAATTCCACCGGATCGATATCTGCCTTTTCGGCAAGCACATCCATCGCGGCTTCCAGGGCAGGCATTCCCACCGCTTCGCCAGGGGCGCGGACGGAACCGGCGGTCATCCGGTGAATACGGGCCAGTTCCAGTTCAAGATGCCGGTTCTCCCCGGCATAGAGGAATTCGCTGGATTGCAGCACGGGTTCGGCAAAGGATTCGCCCGGAAGGTTTGAAACGCGCGCTTCATGGCCGAAGCCGATCAACCGCCCGTCCTCATCGCAGGCCAGCCTCAACCGCTGGCGTGTTTCGGACCGGCGCATCACGCATTGCAGCACCTGTTGCCGGCTCAAGACCACGCGAACGGGCCTCTGCAGCGCCATCGCAGCAATCGATGCGGCAACGGTTTCCTGGCTGATGCCCAGCTTCGATCCGAAACCGCCGCCGACATAGGGCGCCAGCAACCGGATATCGTCTTCCTCCAGGCCCAGGCAATCGGCCAGTTCGGCAATGTTGAATTTGAGCATTTGCAGCGAAGCGTGCACGGTCAGGCGCTGCCCATCCCATTGGGCGATGGCGGCGTGGGGCTCCATCGCGGCGCTGGAATGCCCATGCGTGCGATAGGTCACATCGACATTATGGGCCGCGATCTTCATCGCATGGGCGAGATCGCCCTGCCTGGTGCCGCCTTGCGATTCAGCGCCAGCATTTTCCGGATCCAGCGGCACGTCAGACAGCGCATCTGCCCGGTATTGCACCTTCAGATGCCGGGCCGCATCGCGCGCCTGTTCAAAGTTTTCCGCCACGACAAGAGCGATCGGCTGCCCGAAATAGCCCACCTTCCTTGCCGGTTGGGCCGGCGCTTTGGCAGCCGTTCCCTGGGCCGGGCGCGCGGTCAGGCGGTCATCATCGATCACGGCGATCACGCCGGGCATGTCCATGACCGAAGATGCGTCGATACCGGTCACTTCACCGCGGGTGAACGGGGCCGTCACCAGCACCCCTTCCGCGCAGTTTTCGATGGCATATTCAGCAGCGTAAGGTGCGGTTCCGGTTGTCTTGGCAATTCCGTCCGGCCGGGAAACCGGCTTGCCGATCACCTTCTGCTGCGTCTTGTCCAATATGTTGCGCGTATCGGGCTTGTCCTGCTTCAACCGGACGCTCATTCTTCCGCTCCCGTCGCTTCTGCCAGCACGGCTGCAAGGGTGCGGCGCGCCAGCTTGATCTTGAAATCATTGCCGCCATGGGTGCGGGCATCTTCCAGCAGCAGGTGCGCCGCTTCATCGAACAGCGATGCGGCTGGCGCTTGTCCGGTCAGCAATTGCCCGATGCGCGGATCGTGCCAGGGCTTGTGCGCCAATCCGCCAAAGGCCAGTTCCGCCCGCCCTATCTTCCCGTTCTCCATCGTCACGATCGCCGCCACGGAAACCAGCGCAAATGCGTAGGACGACCGTTCGCGAACCTTCCGGTAAAGCTGGGTTCCGCCAGTTGGCGGGGGCAGCGTTACGCCGGTAATGATCTCGCCCGGCGAAAGTTTATTGTCGCGCCACGGTGTATCGCTCGGCAGGCGGTGGAAATCCCGCACCGGGATGACTTTGCGCTCACCTTCCGCATTCGCGATTTCGACCATCGCGTTCAGCGCCGCCATCGCCACTGCCATGTCGCCGGGATAGGTGGCGATGCACCGATCGCTGGTCCCCAATATCGCGTGATTGCGCGAAATCCCGTCAATCGCCCCGCAACCCGATCCGGGTTCCCGCTTGTTGCAGGGCTGGTCCACATTGGTAAAATAATAACAGCGCGTGCGCTGGCACAGATTGCCCGCAGTGGTCGCCTTGTTGCGCAATTGCTGGGTGGCTCCGGCAAGGATCGCCCGTGAAAGCACCGGATAATCCGCGCGGATCCTCGGGTGGACCGCTACTGCCGTATTCGTGGCATTTGCGCCGATCCTCAGGCCGCCATTCGGCAGATCCTCTATTTCGGCCATCGGCAATCTTTCGATGCCAACCAGCGTCCGCGGCGTTTCCACCTGCAGCTTCATCAGGTCGATCAGATTGGTCCCGCCTGCCAGCGCCCGCGTATTTTCTTCACCGCAAAGCTGCGCTGCATGTTCCAGGCGCCGGGCCGGCTGATAATCGAACGGCCTCATGCCCGCTCCCCTTCCGACGCGTGGCGGATCGCGGCGATGATATTGGCATAGGCCCCGCAGCGGCAGATATTGCCGCTCATCCGTTCGCGAAGCTCCTCCCCGTTGATTTCGACGGGTCCGGTCAGGCTTTCACTTGCATCGCTGGGCCAGTCATTCGCCAGTTCCTGCAACATGGCGGTGGCTGAACAGATCTGGCCCGGCGTGCAATATCCGCACTGGTATCCATCATGATCCACAAAGGCCTGCTGCAGGGCAGAAGGTTGCGCCGGCGTGCCCAGCCCTTCGATCGTGGTGACGCTGTCGCCATCATGGGTCACGGCCAGGGACAGGCAGCTATTGATGCGCATTCCGTTCACCAGCACGGTGCAGGCCCCGCACTGGCCATGATCGCATCCCTTTTTCGATCCTGTCAGCCCAAGATGGTGCCGCAGGAAATCGAGCAGGCTGACACGCGGATCATCCGGCAGTTCATGGGTCTGATCGTTGATGGTGATTGGCAAGAATCTTTCCTTTCACCTCTTCCAACGGCCAGGTGCAAAAGCGTTTCCCCGGTGCGTGTCCGGGCAGTCAGGCGCTTGCCCGCTGCACGTGATAATCGATCGGCTTGAAGCTGCCCCCGTTGGAGGCATAGGCCGAACAGGCCGTCATCCCGATCACCAGCGGCATCCGGGCGCGGAACCGGATCAGGTCGCCCGCCCGCGTTACGGGCGGCTTGACCTCGATCTTACCGGTGACGGCGTTGACCGGCACATTCATGAACACGTTGAAGGCCGTGGGTATGTCTGCCTCCTCTATCCCATAAGGCGCGAGCGCTTCCGCCAGATTGCCGAAGCATCCGCGATGAACGGGCTTGTCGGGATAGAAATGGGTGAACGTATCGACCGAACACGGCGTCAGCAGGAAATCGTGGCTGCCCGCCGTATCCTCCACGATCTCCAGCATCTTGCGAGAGCGATTTGACCAGAGGAAATCCCCCCGGCTCAGCCTGATCGTCTCTTCATAATCGAAGGTGCGCCCGTTGGAGAGCGCTTCGCGCCGATCCTCCGCCGAAAAGGCAACCAGATCGCTCACCTGCCCGCCCAGCGGATCGATGATGGTCAGCTCGTCCCCGGTTTCGAGCGTGAATGACGTTCCGCTTCTCGGTTCGACCCGCTGCGGGGATCCTTGAATGGGCACTTCCAGTCTTCTCCTACGATGCGTCCACTATATTGCCGCGCTTCGCTGCCCTCCCCATGCCGGGCGAGCATCGGGTTGGGCGTTCCCGCCAGCTTCAGATCGCGGTCCAGAATGCGTTCGCGCATCCGTTCGTATTTCTCTTCATGGCGCAGCCGTTCGAACTGATCATGCAGGTTGAATACCAGCGTGGGATGCGGGGTGCGGCGGGCCGGGCGCGAGGCATTGGGATGCAGACCGACAACGAAATAGGCCTGCTGACCGAAGCTGAGCGAGAAATGGCTGTTGCCCGGATCGCTCACCACGCCGGGATTGTAAGGCTGCCCGCGCCACGCATCCTTGTCCGCCAGCGATTGCAGCCGTTCCCACATCGCCTTTTCAAAGGCTTCTTCGTCAAGATCGGTGGGGCCGGAAAAAACCACCGCGAAACTGCGCAATCCTTCCGGGTCGGATGCATAGGCATAACTCCATTCGATCAGCTCGTCATGGATGCGCACATCATCCCAGGCGCTGGTGATCGACCAGGCCGCTTCCACCCGCAATTTACCGCGCGCCGCGGCCGATTTCGCACCAAGGCAGGGGAAATCCGGTTCGGCGACATGGCGGCGCAGGCTTTCATCCAGCGCCGCAGCGTCCAGATCCAGCAACATCCGCTTTTCGTTCTTCTCGCGCAGTTCCGACATGGTCCAAGGCTTACGCTTCAGGGTTGAAACGGTTTCCCGGACTGATCTTTGTTAATCGCTTTTCCCGAAGCGATGCCTGCAGGCCTTCCGGGGTGGCCCGGCCCGTGAATGGCGCGCGTTCAATCCTTGCCCTGCCCCCGGTTTTCCGACAGCTTGATCGCCGTCAAAGCCATCCCGATTGCGGGCGAGCATGATAATAGGCGAGGAGTAGGTGGAATGTTCCAGATCAATGTCGGCGGGATCGACCGCGTATTGCGCATCGCCATTGGCGTTATGCTGCTGTCCCTTGCCTTTGTCGGCCCGCAGACCCCGCTGGGCCTGATCGGCATCATCCCGCTGGTAACGGGCATTTTCCGCATGTGCCCGATCTATTCCCTGTTCGGCATCACGACCTGCAGGAAACCGAAATAGGTGGCACAAACCGGCTATTCCCCCGGCGGCAAAATGATATCATCCCGCATCAACTCTGCGGGAGCCTGCCCATGCGCCGGTTTTTGTTCGTTGTTTCGCTTTGCACCCTGCCCCTTGCCGGATGTTTTGAAGAGGATGCGGCACAGGCCGAGCCTGCCTCACCCTCCGAATCCCCACCTCAAATCGACGAAGCCGCGATCTTCCGCGCTGCCGGCTTCACCCGTCAGGGCGAGCAATGGAAACGCTGCGAAGATCCCGGCACGCCCAGCTATGAACCCGGCGCGGTGGTCTTGCCGGGCGATCTGAATGGCGATGGCCTGCCCGAAGCGCTGGTGACAGAAGGCGGCACCTTCTGCTTCGGCGGATCGGGCGCGGGCTTCCAATTGCTCAGCCAGCAGGCCGATGGCAGCTGGAAACAGATGGTCGACACGATCGGCTATGCCAACTTCCTGGATACCACCGGCGCCGATGGCTTTCCCGATATAGAAGTGGGCGGCCCCGGCTTCTGCATGCCCGTGATCCGCTGGGACGGGAACGAATACAAGCTCCACCGAAGCCAGTATCAGGGCAAACCTTGCGAACGGTGAGACCGTGAGGCTGCACCGTTACCATTGGGGCTTCGTGCCGAAAATATTATACTGACGGAATCATGGATTTCGTTTGAGCCCTGCTCTTTTGAGTGGGCTTGAATTCCACTTTTACCTCGGCCCCAAGCCCCAATTCGTCCAGCGCGCTTCTCACAACCGAACTCGACTGCATGACGTCCAGTCGCTGCTTGATCAGCTGCGATTCCTGCTGATGCCTTTCGCCCATTTCATCAATTTTCTTGATGAGCTGTTCCAGGCTCGGATTTCTAACGTCAAAGACGTAGTCCTGCTGTCCGAAATGCGCCGCCAGATCGGTATATTTGACCGCCCATCCGAATATGATGGCGGGGACGCCGCTTCTGTAGGCGAAAACAATCGAATGATACCGTGAGGCGACAACATATTTGAACCGGCTTATCATGTCGATAAGCTCTGGGCTCGAATAGTCGCCGGTTATGACGCTGACCTTGTCCCTGTTTTGGGTTTCGCTCAGTATTTCTTCCGTAAGCTTGAGGTCTGCCGTCGATGTATTCAGGAAATATACTTTCTCGCCCTTCTCTACCAGCTTGTCGAGCATTTGCGCATAAAGCCTGCGAACCGATGCCGGATCGCCGATCCTGAAGAGGTTTTCATTGACGATAAAACCGACAGAGCCTCGCTCGGGATAGTCGATGTCCTGGGACTTGCCGGAAACGAAAATCTCGCTTGCCTTCGGAAATGCCTCCTCCCTGATAACCAGGTCAGCAGACAATTCGACATTGTCGAGGCCGAGGGACTTCAGGCATTCATAACCCTCTGTTTCGCGGGCATATATCTTTGAACAATAGGCCAGTTCCCGTTTGACCTCTTCAAGGAACTGCGCATCATCGTCTTCGCCCCAGTCGAACGGGCCAAAGCTCTGAGGCATGAGCACTATCTTCTTGTTGTAGCGCCTGGCGGTCCTGATCGTGTCGAGAAGTTGGGCGCCGCCCTTCTTGCTCCAGCCCGAACCGAGCGTGTAGCCGCTGGCGTCCAGAACAAGATCTGCTTCGCGCAGCGCCTTGTCCATTTCCGCGATCTTGCCGTTCCATTTGTCGGTTTTTCTCACCATCCCCGCGAAGCGGGTAAGAAAAGGAGTGAGAAATGGAATATTGTTCAGGCGATACTTGAATACAAGACGAGTATAATCATCATGAGGCAAGAGCTTGAAGGCATATTGTTCAGGCGAATCCGTCTTGAAGGCGAAGCCGATAACCTCGCAATCCTTGTAGAGCCTCCGCAAGGCGGAATAAAGCGAGAGGAACATGGCCTGCGAGCCCTTGTTCCTCATCTGGATGCCGGTGATGATGATTTTTTTCATTCTAATCGCCTGTATCTAATCTCAAATACCAAGCCATGGCTGGCTGCAGCCTAGGCCATGGCAGGGATATCGACCAATTCCGCGGTGTATTTGCACCAGCGGACCAACCATGATCGATGGGATAAATGCCAATGGAAGCTCATCAGTCTGCGCAAGCCATCTGCCTGCACCAGTGACCGAGCGACTGGCCGCTCATTTCTTCCAGCGCCTCGATGGATGGCGCGTAATAGTCGTTCAGGCGCTCTCGCAGTTCGTCGGTCAGCGGAGGATACCGGATTTCTTGCACAAATGATCCGCGGATTGCCTCGAACGCGGATGTGCCGCGCAGAGGGCGCACTATGGGCTTCATCCAGGCAAGGCGCCGGCGCATGTGCCCAGGCACGCGCCGCGATGTCTTGTCCTTCACTATACTGCGTGCCGCAGTTGCAAGCGGGCGCGGCGGCAAACCCAGATGGGTTCGCACGCGGGACATCTGCCCTTCGGGGTCGGCTGCCACACCTTCGAAAAACAGGATCAGCAGCTTTTCGCGGCCAAAAAGGTCGATGTAGTTGCGCAGGTGTGCGGCATAATTCCCGATATTCAGAAGCCGGTCGTTCCTGGACCTGGAGGGATCGAGGTAGTTTTCGATATCCGGCCCGACCGCACCGCGGCGGAAAAACATGCAATAATGGGAATAGGCCCGTTCGACGGGGTCGCGAAGCTGCGCGATCAGCTTCACATCGGGCAGGACGCGATGGATGCGGGCCGCACCCTCGGGCTCGTCCATATAGGAATTGGACTTCTCGCCCACGACTTTTCCGATACCTTCTTCGCTGAATTGCGACAGGTACCAGTCATCCCCCCGATGGTACTCCCTCGAGAAATAGTGAAGCTCCGGGTCGACCATATAGACCGCTGGATCCGCCTGCAGCTGCGTCTGCAGCCAGGTCGTGGCCGATTTTCCGGCACCGATGATGAGGAAGTCAATGTCGCTGAATTGCAGAGCCAAGTCGCACCTTCTGTTCTGTTTGCCGAACAATTCGACATCTGCGCCAAGTGCACCCCGGAAGTTTTTGAGTGTCCTGAATGACCGAGGTTAAAAAGTGTTGCCCAAGCGATGGCTTGGTCTGGCGCCCGGTTCAATGGCCCCGAAGGGTAGGCTGCCTGGCGATTTCGGGGATGCTCGATCAAGCGAGCTAACCCGAGTGCCTGCGCATCCTTGCATCATAATTGATCGGGATGCTGTCCTACATCGCCATCTCCCGCATATGGACGGGACGCTCTTTCCAACCGTTCGGCCCTGTATGAACGCCTTGCGCGCAAGGTGCGGAATTGTCCTTCAGGACAGTGTTCCAACTGTTCCAGATTGTTGGATTTGGCGCCGCCGGGCGAGCGCTCGTCCGCCTGGCTATGCCAGTCTGCTGGCCCGGTGTTCCTTCGCGATGCCGTAAGTGGCGATGTAATCGCCCAGTTCGCCATGCACCCTTTCCGGCGAGAGGCCGAATTCCTCCAGGCTGTATCGGTGCGGGCGATGTTTCAGCCCGGCCGCCCGCATCTGATAGGCCTCCATCGCCGGCAGCGCCGGTTCGATATCGAGGGCGAGGAAATCATAGACGCGCCGCATCGCCCCGCGCCAATCGCTTTCCATTTCTTCATAATGCACGTCGATCATCCTCTCGCGCGGGATATCGTCGCGCGCGGCGCGCATTCGCTGGATCTGCAACCGTGTCTTGCGCAGCCATTCCTCCCCAATGGCGTGCGGATCGGCGTGGTCGGAATAGATGATCGTCTGGTTCCAGGCGAGCGAAGCGGTGCTGCCCACCACCGACAGCGGATCGCGATGGGTGAAGATCAGCCGCGCATCGGGGAACACCTGCAACAGGGCAGGCAAATCCATCATGTGCTGCGGTGTTTTCAATATCCATGGCCGCAGGCTGGATGCCTGCTGCGACCAGCCGACCAGTTTCAGCAGCTGCGCCATCTGGCGATAGGCGGGTACGGCGTCCTGCCCTTCGCACCACCGGCCATAGCTGGGCACCCACCACTGCGCCTCGTGCTTCATGCCCCAGAAGCTGCTGACCAGCAGGCCCAGCTCTTCCTCCGGTTCATAAGGGCCGGTCGGGTGAATGGTCAGCGTGCGCGGATTGGCCAGCCGCGCCACGCGCATGATCCGTTTGGCCAGCACGGCCCGGCTATCCGCCTCCCCGAAAGTGAAACCGGGGCGCGGCACCGGGCTGATCGTTTCAAAGCTGCGCATATGGGTGAAGCGATGGTCGGACGACAGCAGCCGGTGCATCCGCGTGGTGCCGGATCGCATCGGCCCGACCACGATCACCGGATGCGGCAGGCGCCGCTCCAGGATTTCGGGATGGCTGGCAAACCATTGCCGGGCCCACAGCCGGTCATGCAGCACTTTTTCAAATTGCGCGCGCGCCGCCCATTCCCCGGCGGTGTTCAGCCGCGCTTCGCCCTTCACCGCTTCCAGCAGCACATCCAGCGGACGTTCGAACCAGGGATCGCCGAAATCCTCCAGCCCGGTGAAGGCGCGCGCACGGTCCATCAGCGCCTGTTTTTCCAGCACCGGCCGGTCCGCAAGGCCTGCCCTCCGCGCCAGCGCCATGCCCCTGTTCAGCCCATCTATGAAACGGGTACGCCGCGGCGGGCGCAGCACTTTGTCGGTCAATTCTCGCCCCCCTCGACTGCTGCGCCTGGCCGCCGGACAATCGCGTTGCAACGGCATAGGAAGGTTTACCCCTGACCCGCAACCCGGTTCCCCGCGTTTCAACTGCTTCGGCTGGCAAGCCCACTGGACAACCGCCCCCCGCTGCGTGATAGGCCGGGCCCATGCACGATCTGCGCGCCATCCGGGAAAACCCGCAAGCATTCGACGCCGCCCTCGCCCTTCGCGGTCTGGATCCGGTCAGTTCGCAAATACTCGATCTGGACGAACGGCGCCGCGCGGTCACCACGCGGATGC
This sequence comes from Croceibacterium atlanticum, assembly GCF_001008165.2. Classification (NCBI taxonomy): domain Bacteria; kingdom Pseudomonadati; phylum Pseudomonadota; class Alphaproteobacteria; order Sphingomonadales; family Erythrobacteraceae; genus Croceibacterium; species Croceibacterium atlanticum. The sequence goes on from NZ_CP011452.2 coordinate 1,557,300, forward strand.
AGGAAGCGCAGGGCCGCCGGAACGAAGCGAGCAAGGAAATCGGCCTCGCCATGCGCAATGGCGAAGTGGAAAGCGCCGAAATTCTCAAGGCCGAAGTGGCGGAGATCAAGGAAAGCCTGCCGCGGCTGGAAGAGGAAGAGCGGGAACTGGGCACGCAGCTGGATGCGATGCTGGCGGGCCTGCCCAATATCCCGGCCGATGGCGTGCCCGAAGGCGAGGATGAGGAGGCCAATCAGGAAGTCTCCCGCTGGGGTACACCGCGCGAATTCGCTTTCGAGGCGAACGAACATGCCGATCTCGGCCCCGCCCTCGGCATGGATTTTGAAACAGGCGCGACAATGTCCGGCGCGCGCTTCACCTTTTTACGCGGCCAGATGGCGCGGCTGGAACGGGCGATCGGGCAATTCATGCTCGATTTCCAGACGGGGGAGCGCGGCTATACCGAATGCGCCCCGCCCTTGCTGGTGCGGGACGAAGCCGTGTTCGGCACCGGGCAATTGCCCAAATTTGCCGACGACCTGTTCCAGACGACCGATGGCCGCTGGCTGATCCCCACGGCCGAAGTCAGCCTGACCAATTCCGTGCGTGAACAGATCCTCGGCGATCTGGCCCAGCCGATCAGGCTGACGGCGCATACGCCGTGCTTCCGGTCCGAAGCGGGGGCCGCCGGGCGCGATACGCGCGGCTATATCCGCCAGCACCAGTTCCTGAAGGTGGAACTGGTCTGCATCTGCCGCCCGGATGACTGGATGGCAGAGCATGAACATATGGTGGAAAGCGCGGAGGCTGTGCTGCAACAGCTCGGCCTGCCCTATCGCAAGATGCTGCTCTGCGCCGGGGACATGGGCGCGACGGCGAAAAAGACCTTCGATCTGGAGGTATGGCTGCCGGGACAGGGCGCCTATCGCGAAATCAGTTCGATCAGCTGGTGCGGCGATTATCAGGCGCGGCGGATGAATGCGCGCTATCGCCCGGAAGGCGAAAAGAAGACCGCCTTCGTCCACACGCTGAACGGATCGGGCCTGGCGGTGGGCCGCACGCTGGTGGCAGTGCTGGAAAACTACCAGCAGGAAGACGGATCGGTGACTGTGCCGGACGTGCTGCGCCCCTATATGGGCGGTCTGGACAAGCTGGTGCCGGCGTCCTGATGCGGATCCTGCTGACCAATGACGATGGCTTTCACGCCCCCGGAATGCGGGTGCTGGAAAGCATCGCGGCGCAGCTTTCGGACGATGTCTGGGTCTGCGCCCCGGCGGAAGAACAATCCGGCGCCGGCCATTCGCTGACCCTGCACAGCCCGGTCCGGCTGCAGCAGCATGGCGAGAAGCGTTTTGCCGTCACCGGCACGCCGACCGATTCCGTCAATCTGGCCCTGCGCAAGCTGTTCCCCGACACGAAGCCGGATTTGGTGATTTCCGGCGTCAATAATGGTGAAAATCTGGGTGACGACATCACCTATTCCGGCACGATTTCAGCCGCGATGGAAGGCGCGCTGGCAGGTATTCCGGCCATTGCGCTGAGCCAGGCCCTGCGCGGCGCAGACCATGGCTTTGCCGCCACTGAAGGCTGGGCGGCCAGGGTTCTGAAACCGCTGCTGGAAGTGCAGATGGCCCGGCGCACGCTGGTCAATATCAATTTCCCCGCCCTGCCCGCCGATGCGGTAAAGGGCGTGCGCGTGGTGCGGCAGGGGTTCCACGATTACAGCCGCGGATCGCTGGTGGAAGGGATGGACCCGCGCGGCCGGCCCTATTTCTGGTTCGGCCTGGAAGACATGGAACACACGCTGGACAGCGGCACCGATCTGGAAGCCGTGGCGGAAGGCTATGTTGCCGTCACCCCGTTGCAGCTGGACCTGACTCACCACCCGGCGATCGGCCGGCTTGCGGAATGTTACGGCGAATGATCTGTCGCCCCTCCCCGTTTTCGGCAGGAGGCGGCTGATCATGGCCCGCTCGCATCGTTCCAACCGGCATGAGGAAGCGATCCGGCGGCGCAATTTCACGCCCCTGCGGCGTGCGCTGAAAGTCCCCGTCTGGGCCGATGTCGGCCTGCGGCTGGGCGCGGCGCTGGCGCTGGTCATGCTGGTGGTGATGATCCACTGGTTCGATCGTGACGGACTGATCGACAATCACGATGGCCATGTCAGTTTCCTCGACGTGGTCTATTTCACCATGATCTCCATCACCACGACCGGGTTTGGCGATATTGCGCCGATCACGCCCCGGTCGCGCATGGTGGAAGCGGTGATCGTCACGCCGATCCGTTTCGCGGTGATCTTCATATTCGTCGGCGCCGCCTATAATTTCGTCATCAAGCGCAGCTGGGAGAAGTTCCGCATGGCCCGCATCCAGGAAAATCTGTCTGATCACGTGGTCGTGCTGGGCTTCGGCGTATCCGGTTCGGAAGCCGTGGGCGAGCTGATTGCACGCGGCACCGATCCCCGTTCCATCGTGGTGATGGATACGGACGAGGAACGGCTGGCCCAGGCCGAAGCCATTGGCTGCAACGTGATAGAGGCGGATGCCTCGCGCGATGAACATCTGATGGCAGTGCGCATCAAGGAAGCGCGCACCGTCCTGGTTTCCGCCGGACGGGACGATGCCTCCATCCTGATCGTGCTGACCGTTCGCCACCTGGCGCCCAACGTGCCGATCAGCGTCGTGGTACGCGCCGCGGATAACGAGATTCTCGCCCACCAGGCAGGCGCCGATAATGTCATAAACCCGGTTCGCTTCACCGGCCTGTTGCTGGCCGGCAGCGCACAGGGCGCGCATATTGCGGACTATCTGGCCGATCTCGCTTCCGTCAGCGGCAGGGTGCAATTGGTGGAACGGCCCGTTCGCCCGGAAGAAATTGCCAAACCGCTGAGCCAGCTGGCAACTGGCGGGCAAGGCCTGCGCATCTATCGCAATGGCGTGGCCTATGGCTTCTGGGACGCAGAAGTTTCAGCATTGCAGGCGGGCGATATTATCGTGGAAGTCCGCCCCACCAATGCGCCAGTGGAATCGGACGAAGAAATCGTCGCCTGATTTCCGGCCGCAAGTTAACACTTGCGAATTGCTGCAGATGAAACAAGGATCGCCCGCAAAATCATGAACGGCGAATCCGCGCGCAAGACGCGGCCACTGCCGGCATTATGGGGGAGAGAGGCATGAGCCGCTCAGTATTGTTCGCCGCAGCGACGGTTTGTTTCCTTGCAGTCGCCTTCACCTTCACCACCGGAATGCGATCCGGCATGGGCCGGGAACGGCCGGATGTGGCGGCGTGGTTTTCTGCCGATGAAGGCCTGTGGGGCTTCACCGAAACCTATACCAGCGGCCCGGCCGGTCCTTTTGAAGTGGGTGAAAGCCGCGATGCGGTGCGCGCCAAGATTGCCGGCTTCCACCCCGATCCTGCGGCTCTGGACGATGGCAGCGATCGTTGGAATGTTTCCGTCCCGGCAGAAAGCGGCGGCAGCATCACTTATGCAATCAGCTTCGCCAATGATCAGGTCACGGCGCTGGAACCGCATTATTCGGTCTTCGCCAGCAAATAAGGCGGCGCCTTCCTATCCCAGGGCGATGAACACGCCGCCCATCGCGGCCATGCCGACGATGAAGTAACCGGCATCGATGAAGAACAGCTTCCCCGGCCGCATCTGGAACAGGTAATGGATGCCGATGGCCGGTGTCATGATCGTGGCGCCGAACCCGACCGCCATCATCATGATCACGTAAGGCGGCGGGTTCGTCCGCGCGATATTGTGGCCCAGCATCAGGGAAATCAGCATTTCAAACAGGAATGCCAGCACCATGATCAGCCATGCAGGGTGCTGGCCCGGGCGCGGGCCGGTGGCAGATGGGGGCAGCGGGGCAATGCCGTTCAGTTCCCGCCAGCTCTTGCCGAATAATGGCCCGTACCAGATCGCGCCGATCAAAAAGAAGGCAAGCGCCCCAAGAAATACGGCCAGCAGGTTCACTTCGCCCATCGCAACCCTCCTCATCCGGATATCGTAACCCTAGCGGAAAGCGTCGCCCGGGTGTAGGGGCGCGAAAATTATGGCCACGTTGCCCCCCGAAACGAAGATTCCCGACCAGAAGAAGGTCGGCATGGTCAGCCTCGGCTGCCCCAAGGCGCTCGTCGATTCAGAGCGTATCCTCACACGTCTGCGCGCCGATGGCTATGCGATGAGCCCGGATTATGCCGGTGCCGATGTCGTGCTGGTCAATACTTGCGGCTTCCTCGATTCCGCCAAGGAAGAAAGCCTGGAAGCAATTGGCGAGGCGATTGCCGAGAACGGCCGCGTGATCGTGACCGGCTGCATGGGCGATGAAGCGGATGTGATCCGCGCCCGCTTCCCGCAGGTTCTGGCGATCACGGGTGCACATCAATATGAAGACGTGGTGGAGGCGGTGCATGAAGCAGCCCCGCCCGCGCAGGGTCCGTTCATGGATCTTATCCCGCAGGCCGATGTGAAGCTCACCCCGCGCCATTACAGCTATCTGAAGATCTCCGAAGGCTGCAATCATTCCTGCGCCTTCTGCATCATCCCCGATCTGCGCGGCACGCTGGCCAGCCGCCGGATCGATGCCGTTCTGCGCGAAGCGGAAAAGCTGGTTGCCGCCGGGACGAAGGAATTGCTGGTCATCAGCCAGGATACCTCTGCCTATGGCGTCGATACGCGGCACGAGGAACGCGAATGGCATGGCCATATAGTCCGCGCGCATATGACCGATCTCGCGCGTGAACTGGGCCAATTGCGCACCCCGGAAGGCGACGTGCCGTGGACGCGGCTGCATTACGTCTATCCCTATCCGCATGTCGATGCGGTGATCCCGCTGATGGCGGAAGGGCTGTTGACGCCCTATCTCGACATTCCGTTCCAGCATGCCAGCCCGAAAGTGCTGAAGGCGATGAAACGCCCGGCCAATGAAGCGAAGGTGCTCGACCGGCTGAAGAAATGGCGTGAAATCGCGCCGGACATAACTGTCCGCTCCAGCTTCGTGGTGGGCTTCCCCGGAGAGACGGAGGATGATTTCCGCTACCTGCTGGACTGGCTGGAAGAAGCCCAGCTGGACCGTGTGGGCGGTTTCCGTTTCGAACCGGTGGAAGGCGCGGCGGCCAATGCCCTGCCCGATCCCGTGCCCGAAGCGGTGAAGGAAGAACGCTACGCCCGGCTGATGGAAGTGACGGAACGGATCAGCGCGGCCAAGCTGCAGGCCAAGATCGGCCGCCGCCTGCCGGTCATCATCGACGAGGTCGGCGAACCGGACGAGGATGGCGATATCGGCGCCACCGGGCGCAGCCAGGCGGATGCCCCGGAGATCGACGGTCAGGTCTATCTGCGTAACGTCCCGGCCGATCTGAAACCGGGTGATTTCGTGTCGGCTCTGGTCGAAGATGCCGATGCACATGATCTCTTCGGCGTAATCGACCGATAGACCCCGCGGCCGCCAGGCCTCGAACAATCCCTGCAAAGCCTTGTTTACACGCGCGATTTGCGCGGCACGGTCGGCCGCCATATGCGCGCGCGCCATAAAACTGGTACGTTTTTAAAACCGTTTCTATGGTAATGGTTTATATATAAATCATTTATCGACAGAACCATTTTGCACTGATAGGCAAGGCATCGGACAGCACCCGGGCCGTGCGAGCGCGGGGAGTCCTGGGAGGGGAGAGCGTGCTGTGCTCATTGCAAACGGGGAAAGCTGCATTCTGACACGCGCGACCCGCGCAGCGCATTGCGCCGCCAGCGGGCCCATCGCGCCATTCCTCATCCCGACATGCGGGAGGAAGCCCGATCGGCCTCTCCCGACGGATAATCAGGCGCAACCTGCATCCGCAAAACCAAGGCCTGCGGGGAAGCGCCATGACTGGGGAGTGTCATGACAATGCAGAAGAGAGAGGAATTGTTCAGGGCGCTGCTGCTGGCTGGTGCAGCCGGCGGCATCGCGATGGCGACACCAGCCTTCGCGCAGCAAGCGCAGGGAGAGGACGAGGACGAAGCGGCAAGCGAGACGCCGACGCAGATCATCGTCACCGGTTCGCGCATCGCGCGGCCGGATTACACCGCCACCAGTCCGATCGTGACAGTCGATTCCGACATCATCGAACAGAGCAGCGCGGTTAACCTGGAAGCCAATCTCAACAAGCTGCCGCAATTCAGCCCGGCGCTGACGCAGTTCGACACTGCCGATATCCAGCCCAATGCAAACAGCACGCCGGGCATTTCGACTGTCAGCCTCCGCCAGCTCGGTTCCAACCGCAATCTGGTGCTGCTGGATGGCCGCCGCGCCACGCCGATCAACGGCACTGGCGTGATCGACATCAACTCCATCCCTTCCGCCGCCATCCAGCGGGTGGAAATCATCACTGGCGGCGCATCTTCCACCTATGGCGCGGATGCCGTGGGCGGTGTCGTGAACTTCATCCTGAAGGACGATTTCACCGGCGTCGATTTCGATGGGCAGGTCAGCTTCTCGCCCGATGGCGGGGGCGAGGAATATCGCCTGTCCGGCCTTGTCGGCACTTCACTGGACAATGGCCGCGGCTCGGTGTTGCTGGGCATGGAATATTACAAGCGCGAAGAACTGCTGCGGCAGGATCGCAAGGCTTATCGCCGCGCCCGGGCCGATCCGACGGTTCGCGGGGAAGAGTTCTTCCTGTCCGAAAACTATGTCTCGACGGCAGGCTCCAACCCGTTCGACGAAGACGTGCTGACATCTTTCTTCCCGAACGCCCCGGTCGCCGTGCCCGGCACCTCCGCCGTCTATTTCAACGATGACGGTTCGCTGTGGGTGAACAATTCGGTCACGATCGACGATGTCTATTACCCGCTGCTGCTCAACTATCAGGGCGGCACGGATAATGGGCTGACCCGCAAGATCCTGGATACGGGCCTGCTGGAACAGAACAATCCGGACCGTATCCTGTCATCACCGCAGGATCGCTATTCCTTCTTCGCGAAGGGGGATTACGAGATCAATGACTGGCTGAGCTTTGTCGGCCAGGCCTATTTCGCGCGGACGGAAACCCGGTCGGTTTCCTTCAACACGGTCCTGCTGTCCTCCACGGGCACGGAAATCCCGTATGATGACGAGATCTACACGGGCAGCCCCTATGCGCCGGAAACGGCCAATTTCAAGATATCGTCCGTCCTGCCCGATGGCACGCCGAACGATCTGACCGACAACCCGACCAATCCCGATTTCATGGCCGGGGGCCGTTACGGGCTCAATTGCGGCCCGGTCGGCGGTTGCACCAACAGGGAAGTCTTCCCCGTTCCGGGCAATATCGCCACGCTGCTGAACAGCCGCGACGATCCGGATGCGCCCTGGATGTCCAACTATTCGCTCGATGCCTTCGGGCGCCGCGGCGTGAACACTTTCAACAACACTTTCCAGATCCAGCTCGGTTTCGAAGGCGAAATCCCCGGCACCGATTTCACCTGGGACGTGATCGCTTCGCATGGCGAAACGGTCGCCAAGACCAATCTCGTCGGGCTGGTCTCGCTCGAACGGTTCCGTACGATCCTGACCTCGCCCAATTACGGTCGCAATTTCTTTGCCCTGGGCAATAATGGCGCGCGTTACGGTTCCACCGCCAGCTGCGAAACAGGGCTGAGCGTGTTCATCCCCGACTCCGCCTTCAGTTCCGATTGCGACACGGCCACCAGCGCTGACCTGCAATTTGAAAACCGCATCGCGCAGGAGCTCGTGGAGGCGAACCTCCAGGGTGGCCTGTTCGAACTGCCGGGCGGCCAGTTGCGCTTCGCCCTGGGCGCTGCCTATCGGAAGAATTCGATCGAATTCACTTCCGACAGTTCAGCCTTCGAAGGTTCTTCCTTTTACGAAACGACGACTACCTTCCCGCAGGCGAGCACGGAAGGATCGACGGCGGTCCGCGAACTTTACGGCGAATTGCTGATCCCGGTCCTGTCCGACATGCCCTTTGTCGAAGATCTCAATCTCGAACTCGGCTATCGCCTGTCGGATTACGATTCAGTCGGCACGATCGGCACATACAAGATCAATGGCGAATGGGCGCCAACCCATTGGCTGCGCTTCCGGGGCGGTTATCAGAAGGCCAGCCGCGCGCCCAATCTGGGCGAATTGTTCACGGCGCGGACCAACCAATTGTCCTATGCCCGCGATGGCGATCCCTGTTCGCTGGAAAACAACACGTCGCCGCTGCTCTATGGCAATTATTCCGCCAATCCGGATGCCAATGACAATGGCACGGCGGCCCAGGTGCGCGGCCTGTGCGAACAGATGATGGGCGCAGATGCGGCAGCCACATATTACGCGTCAGGGCGGGACGATTTCCTCCTTGGCGGGCAATATTTCACCTCGCTTCTGGCAGGCGCCAATGGCCTGCAGGAAGAAACCGCCAAGACCTATACGATCGGTGCGGTCATCACCTCGCCCAGCGAAAATCCGTGGCTGCGGCGGCTTCGCCTCTCGGTCGATTATTATAATATCGAATTGACCGACGGCATATCGCAGCAAGGCCTGGATTCGGTGCTGCGCCAGTGCTTCACGACGGAATTCAACCCGAATTTCGAAATGAACGATGCCTGCGCCCGGATCGAGCGGGACAATACCGACGGCAATGTCCAGGTCATCACCGTCAATTATGACAATCAGGGCGCGGTCGAAACATCCGGTGTCGATGTGCAGATGGATTGGGGCATCACATTCGAGGATGTGGGCATCGGCATTCCCGGCACATTCTCCACCAATGTGAACTTCACCTATCTGGACAGGTTCGCGACCACGCCGGACCAGGTGGCCATCCCGCTGACCGATTATGCCGGTACGCTGGGCGGCGGCGAAGTCGGCACGCAGTCCGGTTCCTATCGCTGGAAGCTGTTCACCCGTTTCAACTATTCGGTCGGCCCGGCCACCATTGCCCTGCAATGGCAGCACAAGCCCTCGATCGATTCCGTTGCGGCAGCGACCAATGAAACAACCAATGTCGCCGGCGCCCCGGCCTACGACCTGTTCAACCTGACAGGCCGTTATGAAATCACGGACAATGTGACCATCCGGGGCGGTATCGACAATCTGTTCGACAAGTCGCCGCCCTATGTCGGCTATTTCACCGATGACGTCATCGGGGACGGCACGCCGCGCTTCGGCCGGGCCGCCAACCCCTATTATCCCAGCCAGTACGACGTTCTCGGCCGCCGCTTCTTCCTGGCGGTGAATGTGAAGCTCTAGGCCAATCAGGAAGCGGGCCCGGCAAGCTGGCCGCCGGGTCCGCCACAGTGGCGGCGGGTCCCCTCCCAGTGCAAAAGGACCTGCCGCCACTGCTCGTTGCAGGACGGACAGGCATGATTTCGAAAACAGGATGCAGCATCGGCACGTTCGGCATTTCGGCCATTCTTCTGGCCGGCGCCACGCCCGGGGCGGCGCAGCCCACCGATTACGAAGCGATCGTGCGGATCATGCGCGAATGCGCCAGGATTGGGGACATGGCCGCACGCGTCGCCTGCTATGATAATACGATTGGCGCGGAAAAGCTGATCAATGGACAGGCCGAGAGTGCATCCCCCTCGGAACGGGTCGCCACTCCGGCACCCCTGCCCCGGTCGAGCCGGGCGGCTTCGGCGCCCAGAGCGTGCGCCAGAGACAGACGGCCGGGGACGGGAGGGACCAGCGCCCGCAATCAATAAAGGCACGCCTGACATCGGTGGAAAGGCGTTCCCCCGGCATTTACCTGCTGACGCTGGAGGATGGCGCCCGGTGGGAATTCGTGGAAGCCGTCCCCTTCTCCTACAATCCGCCGGGGCGCGGCTCCACCGTGGAGATCAGCCGCGCCGCACTGGGGAGCTTCATGCTCCGCTATGCCGGCCAGCCCGGCGTCCGCGTCAAACGCATTCAGTAGGCGTCATTCCTGCTCGGCTCCACGGCAGCCTGTTCAGTCCGCTGTCTGCGCCGACACCCGAACGTCTCGCGCCCATGGCCAGCCGCCGTTATACGGGCGCGCATGAGACAGGAACAAACCAGCTTCGGCGTATCGAGCGGAGGGGCCACCCTCGTTGAAATTACCGACGAGATCGACAACTGGCTGCGCGGCACAGGCATCGTCACCGGGCTGGTGACGATTTTCTGCCGCCACACTTCGGCATCGCTGACGATCAACGAAAATGCGGCCCCTGCCGTGCGGCGCGATTTGCTGCGGTGGCTGGACAAGGCTGTGCCCAAAGGCAGCCATTACGAACATGACGATGAAGGGCCGGACGATATGCCCGCCCACATCAAGTCGATGCTGACCGGCAACAGCCTGACCGTTCCGGTATCGGGCGGGCGCATGGCGCTGGGCACCTGGCAGGGCATTTATCTGGTGGAACATCGCAGCATGTCCCACCGCCGCAATATCGTGGTGCACATAATCGGGGAGTAAGACGAAACCCACGGCCTTGCGGCGCGTTGCGGACCTGTATGCAGATCGAGATCGAGAGCAGTTTTTCCTTCACCGCCGAAGCCAGCACCGACATGCTGCTGCAATTCGAGGCGGCGGCTATTCCGGAACAGCAAATCCTGTCCTGCGAGACGCGGATGGATCCGGCGGAGCATATCGCCCGCGTCGCCGCACAGGACAATATCGGGGAACGGATCTGGCTGCGTTGCCAGGGGGAGTTCAACGTCCATTATTCCGCCCGGATCGGCCTGCAACGGATGCAGGCGGGGCTGGACGATCTTGGCCGGCTGGACCCGCACAACCTCCCGGCGGAAACCGTGCAATATCTGTTCGATTCACGATATTGCGCGGCAACCCGGTTCCAATCCTTCGTGGAGGCCGAATTCGGCGGCAAGACGGGCGGCCGGCGCGTGCTGGCCATGCGCGACTGGATCACGCGCAAGATCCGCTATCAGCCCGGCACGAGCGACAGCAACACCACCGCGCTGGACAGTTTCGTGGAACGGCGCGGCATCTGCCGCGACTATGCACATCTGATGGTGTCCTTCGCCCGGGCATCGGAAATTCCCGCCCGATATGTCAGCGTCTATGCGCCAGAGGTCGATCCGGCCGATTTTCACGCTGTGGCAGAAGTATTTCTGCAAGATCCGGATATTCCTGGCGGCGGAGCATGGTATATTGTCGATGCAACACGCATGGCAGGGCCGGATGATGCGGTGAAGATCGGGGTCGGGCGCGATGCGGCCGATGTCAGCTTCATGACTGTGTTCGGCCCGACGCAATTCGGCAACCAGCAGGTATCGGTCCGCAGGCGCGGCTGATCTTTCCCTTGCCGCAAGGCCTGACGCAGTGCAGCATAACGGGGTACGAACAAAAGGTCTGATGGATGTATTCACCGCGCAGAGACGCAATTTCATGAGTTCAACAGCCAACACTTTGCTGCTGTTCGGCGCGACCGGGGATCTTGCCCAGCGCATGCTGCTTCCCTCGCTCTGCGCCCTTCATTCTGACGGCCTGCTGGAACCCGATATGCGGATCGTGGGAACCGCGCGTTCGGAAATGACGGACAGCGAATTCCGCAATTTCGCGCGCGGGGCGCTGGAAAAATTCATGCCCGCCAATCGCCGCGGCGGCACGGCGGATTTCCTCAACCGCCTGAGTTATCAGCAATTGGACGTGAAGGATCCGGCCGGATTTTCCGCCCTGGCGGAAAAGGTCGGCGGCCCCGGCGGGCAATTAGCCATCTTCCTGTCCACCGCGCCCAGCCTGTTTGAAACCACTATCAAGGGCCTGCAAACAGCCGGGCTGACAGGCGAAGGTTCGCGCATCAGCCTGGAAAAGCCGCTGGGCGTGGATCTGGCATCCAGCTGCGAAATCAACGATGCCGTGGCGGAAGCTTTTCCCGAAAGCCGGATTTTCCGTATCGATCATTATCTGGGCAAGGAAACCGTCCAGAATCTGATCGCCTTGCGCTTCGCCAATGTGATGTTCGAGCCGCTATGGAATTCCTCCTATATCGAACATGTGCAGATCACCGTTGGCGAAACGGTGGGCCTGGAAAGCCGCGTCGATTTCTATGACGAAGCGGGCGCCCTGCGCGACATGGTGCAGAACCACATGCTGCAATTGCTGGCGCTGGTGGCGATGGAACCGCCCACCAGTTTCGATGCCAGCGCCGTGCGCGATGAAAAGGTGAAGGTCCTGCGCGCGTTGCGCCCGATCGGGCCGGGCGAAAGCGTGACCGGCCAGTATCGCGGGGGCGCCGTGGGCGGCGCGATCGTGCCCGGTTATGACGAAGAACTGGGCCGTGGAAGCAATACCGAAACCTTCGTGGCGCTGAAGGCCCATGTCGACAACTGGCGCTGGAAGGGCGTGCCCTTCTATCTGCGCACGGGCAAACGAATGCCCCGGCGCGTGACCGAAATCGTCGTGCAGTTCCGCCCGATCCCGCATTCCATCTTCAACGGCACGCGGACCGTGCCCAACCGCCTGGTTATCGGCATCCAGCCGGAAGAAAACATCACCCTGTCGCTGATGGCCAAGGTTCCGGGGCTGGACCGCGAAGGGATGAGCCTGCGCTCCGTCCCGCTGGAAATTTCCATGCCCGATGCCTTTACCGGCCAGCACCGCCGCATCGCTTATGAAAGGCTGCTGCTGGACCTGATCGAATGCGACCAGACATTGTTCGTCCGCCGGGACGAGGTGGAGGCGCAATGGAACTGGATCGACGCGATCCGTGGCGAATGGAAGAAGGAGGGGCTGACCCCGAAAAGCTATACCGCCGGCAGCTGGGGGCCGAGCGCGGCCATCGCCCTGACCGAGCGGGACGGGGTAAGCTGGCATGAGTAAACTGCATCCAGTCATCGAACGCGTGACCGACCGGGTGATCGAACGATCACGCCCCGGCCGCAGGGCCTATCTGGAACTGATGGAGATAGAGGGCGAACGGCATCGGGACCGTAACACCGCCCTGCCCTGCTCCAATCTTGCGCACGGCTTCGCCGCGGCGGGTGAGGATGCGGAAAGCATCGCCACGAGGCGGGGGCCGAATATCGGCATCATCAGCGCCTATAACGATACGATTTCCGCCCATCAGCCTTATGGCGCCTACCCGCCGCAGATGAAGATCTATGCCCGCGAAGTGGGCGCCACGGCGCAGGTGGCGGGCGCAACACCCGCCATGTGCGACGGGGTGACGCAGGGCGCGGATGGCATGGAACTGAGCCTGTTCAGCCGCGATGTCATCGCGCTGGCGGCATCCGTCGGCCTCAGCCACGCCATGTATGACAGCGTGGCCATGCTGGGCATTTGCGACAAGATCGTGCCCGGCCTGCTCATCGGCGGGCTGCGTTATGGCTGGCTGCCCACGATCTTCATCCCCAGCGGCCCGATGCCCAGCGGCATCGCCAACAAGGAAAAGCAGAAGGTCCGCCAGCTTTACGCCGAAGGCAAGGCGACCCGCGCCGAATTGCTGGAGAGCGAGAGCAAGAGCTATCATTCGCCCGGCACCTGTACCTTCTACGGTACGGCCAATTCCAACCAGATGATGATGGAGATGATGGGCCTGCATATGCCGGGCGCCGCCTTCGTCACGCCGGACAGCGGGCTGCGCAAGCAATTGACCCGCGCCGCGGTCCACCGGCTGGCCGCCATCACGCGGGATGGCGATGATTATCGCCCGCTGGCCCATTGCGTGGATGAAAAGGCCATCATCAATGCGGCCATCGGCCTGCTGGCAACCGGCGGATCGACCAATCACGCGATCCATATTCCCGCTTTCGCCCGTGCCGCGGGCGTGCAGATCGACTGGGGCGATATTGCGGAAATGAGCAAGGTCGTACCTCTGCTCTGCCGCGTCTATCCCAATGGATCGGGCGATGTGAACCATTTCCACGCCGCTGGCGGCATGGGCTTCGTGATCCGCGAATTGCTCGATGCCGGACTTGCCCATCGCGATATCATGACTGTCGGCGGCGGTGATCTGTCTGCCTATGCGCAGGAACCCTGGCTGGATGGCGAAAAGGTCGCGTGGCGCGATGTCGGGCCGTCGGGCGACGCGGAAATGCTACGTCCGGCCAGCGAACCGTTCCAGAGCGAAGGCGGGATGCGGCTGGTCGAAGGCAATCTCGGCCGCGCCTGTTTCAAGACCAGCGCGGTCCAGCCCGAACGCTGGACGATCGAGGCGCCATGCCGCGTCTTTGACGATCAGGCGCAGGTGGCAAAGGCCTTCGCCGCCGGAGAGCTGGACAAGGACGTGATCGTGGTCGTGCGCTTTCAGGGCCCGCGCGCCAACGGCATGCCCGAATTGCACAAGCTGACCCCACCGCTGGGCGTATTGCAGGATCGCGGATACAAGGTCGCGCTGGTCACAGACGGGCGCATGTCGGGCGCCAGCGGGAAGGTTCCGGCAGCCATCCATGTCAGCCCCGAGGCGCTGGGCGACAGCGGCGGCAATTGGGGCCCGCTGGCCTATCTGCGCGATGGCGACATCGTGCGCCTTTCGGCCGAGGATGGCACGCTTTCCACCACCGCCGACCTATCCTCGCGCCAACCGGCAGCAGCGCCCAAGCCGGCACAGGGCATGGGCCGCGAATTATTCGGCATGTTCCGCGCCAATGCGGACGAAGCGGAGAAAGGTGGTTCGGCAATGCTTGCGATGGCTGGCCTGTGACGGATCTCGTCGCCCTCGATATCGGCGGGACTCATGCCCGCTTCGCCCTGGCGAGCGTGACTTCGGATGGAAGGATCGACCTGCAGGAACCGGTCACGCTGAAGACCGATGATTTCGCCAGCCTGCAAACCGCGTGGGCAGAATTCGCCCGCCGCTGCGACAAGCCGGTTCCCAATGCGGCGGCAATCGCCATTGCGGGGCCCGTGACCGGCGAAACCGTGCGCATGACCAATAATAGCTGGGTCTTGCACACGGGCGCGCTGGATGAACAATTGCGGCTCGAAAAAGTCACCGTCATCAATGATTTCGCTGCGGTTTCCCACGCTGTGGCGCGGGCGCCGGAAGATGCCTTCATCCACCTGACCGGCCCCGAAACGCCCCTGCCCGACAGGGGTACGATCAGCGTGATCGGCCCCGGCACCGGGCTGGGCGTCGCCCATTTCCACCGCTTCGCCACCGGATATCACGTACAGGCGACCGAAGGTGGCCATGTCGATTTTCCGCCCATCGACCATATCGACGATCTGATCCTGCAGCGCCTGCGCCAGCAGCATCGCCGCGTTTCGGTGGAACGGGTCGTCTCCGGCCCCGGCATCGTCGCCATTTACGAAGCGCTGGCCGCGCTGGAAAAGCGCGCCGTGCCGGAAATGGAAGATCGCCGCATCTGGCAGCTCGGCATTGACCGGGAAGATGCGCTGGCCACGGCGGCGGTGGACCGTTTCTGCCTTTCACTGGGCGGCGTGGCCGGGGATTTCGCCCTCGGCCATGGTGCAAGTGCAGTCGTGATTGCGGGCGGGCTCGGCTATCGCCTGCGCGAACGCCTGCCGCGATCCGGTTTTGCCGGCCGCTTCCGTTTCAAGGGCCGTTACGAACAATTTATGTCCAGCCTTCCGGTGAAGCTGATCGTCCATCCGCAACCCGGCCTGTTCGGCGCCGCGGCCGCCTTCGCCCACGAACATCTCGGAGCAGCCTGAATATGAATGCAATCGGTGACATCATGCGCACCGCCCCCGTCATCCCCGTTCTGGTGATCGACGATGCGGCCCATGCCCTGCCCCTGGCCGAAGCGCTGGTTGCAGGCGGATTGCGCGTGCTGGAAGTGACGTTGCGCACCCCGGCGGCACTGGATGCGATCCGTGAAATGAAGCAGGTGGAAGGTGCGATCGTCGGTGCAGGCACAGTCACCAATGCGGCAGAGCTGGAGCAGGCGCTGGCTGCGGGCAGCGAATTCATCGTCTCTCCGGGCCTGACGGAACCGCTGGGCAAGGCCGCACTGGAAGCGGGCGTACCTTTCCTGCCCGGCACGGCCACTGCGGGCGATATAATGCGCGGGCTGGATCTGGGCCTGACCCATTTCAAATTCTTCCCGGCCATGGCGGCGGGCGGCATTCCAGCGCTGAAGGCGCTGGCCGCGCCGTTCGGCCAGTGCCGATTCTGCCCGACCGGCGGCATTTCCGCCGCAACGGCGCCGGACTGGCTGGCGCTCGATCCCGTGCTCTGCGTGGGTGGAAGCTGGATCGCCCCCAGGGGCAAGCCGAACAGATCCGAGATCGAGAAACTGGCCCGAGAGGCAGCGGGGCTCACCACGTGACATTGAAGACCGTCTCCGAACTCACCGAACGCCTGCAGAGCCTGCATAAACGGACGGAGGAGACGCCGCTCTTCAATCCCGTATTCCAGCTCTCCCTCGATCTTTCCCGCCTGCTGGAAAGCGGGGAGATGACGCTGTTCGATTGCGACAGGCTGATAGCGGAACTGGAATGCGATGCGCTGGCCGCGCGGGCCGAAAGACTGCGCAATCTTGTTGCCCCGGTCACGCCTTCCGCAAATGACGCGGCATTGCGGCACGATTTCGCGGAGGATGATTTTGCGGCCTTTCGCAAGCGTTGGGAAAGCCCGCAATTGCACGCCGTATTCACCGCGCATCCGACCTTCCTGCTGTCCCCGAACCAGACCGAAGCCGTGGCGAAAGCCGCCAGCAGCGACGATGCGATCGACGAAAGCGTGTGCACCGCCACATCGGAACGGCCGCAAATCACCCTGTCCCATGAACATGCGGAGGCGATGAAGGCGATCGCCAATGCGCAGGACGCGCGCGACCGGATCGTGTCGCAAGTGCTGACCCACGCGCAGCAGGAATGGCCGCAGGAATGGAGCGATCTGGCCCCCCTGCCCTTCCGCTTCGCCAGCTGGGTCGGTTACGACATGGATGGGCGGACCGATATTACCTGGGCCAATTCCATCGGTTTTCGCCTGGCTGAAAAGGCGCAGCGGCTCGGCCGCTATGTCGCCACGCTGGAAGAGATCGACGCCAATCATCCGCTGCTGCGCGAATTGCAGCCGGCAGCAGCCTATGCCGCAGACCGGGCGCATGATTTCGCCGCCGACCTGTCCGACCCGGCGGCCCTGTCAGTCGCGGCCAACCGGCTGACCGCCAATGATCCGCGGCAGGTCCTGTCGCTCAAACGCCATATCGATGCGCTGGAAACGGAAGCGAAGGATTGCGGCGGGGAACGCGGGGTCCGGCTGAAAACCCTGGCCGCAGCCATGCGTGCCGATGGGCTGGGAATGGGGTGGATCCATTTCCGCGTCAATTCCAAGCAATTGCATAATGCGATCCGCCGCCGGCTTGACCCGGACAGCCAGATCGACCTGTCGAGCAAGGGCGCCATCGTCCATCTGCGCAAGGCGATAGAACAGGTGGAGCCGCTGAAATCGAACTTCGCCGCGCTGGCGATCGAAAGCAGCACGGCAATCCGCCAGTTTCTGGCCATGGCGCAGATCCTGCAACACGTGGATGCCGACACCCCGATCCGCATGCTGATCGCAGAATGCGAAGAACCGGCAACCGTTCTGGCCGCGCTCTATTTCGCCAAACTCTTCGGCATTCAGGACAAGGTGGATATTTCCCCCCTGTTCGAAACGGAAAATGCGCTGGAACATGGCGGCCGTTTTCTCGATGCGCTGCTGGAGGAGGATATCTATCGCGACTATGCCCGCCAACGCGGGCGGGTAGCGATCCAGACCGGCTTTTCCGATGCCGGGCGCTTCGTCGGGCAGATCCCCGCCAGCCTTGCAATCGAACGGTTACAGGGCCGGCTGGCACGGGCAATGGAACAGAACGGGCTGACCGATGTCGCCGCGCTGATCTTCGATACGCATGGCGAAAGCATGGGCCGCGGCGCCCATCCCACCAGCTTTGCCGACCGTCTGGCCTGGCCGCTCAGCCCGTGGTCCCGGCGGCGTTTCGTGCGGGCAGGCATCAGGCTGGAACCGGAAGTCAGCTTCCAGGGCGGCGATGGCTATCTGTTCTTCGATACGCCCGAACTTGCGCTGGCCACGCTGACCCGGATCGCCCAGATTCGTCCGGCAGAAACCGATCCCGATGCGCCGAAGGATCCGTTCTATCGCCGCACCGATCTCAGCCTCGATTTCTATCGCGCGATCCGCGATCATCAGCGTGATCACCTGGAAAGCCGCACTTATAGCCGGGCGATCACCGCCTTCGGGCTGGGTATGCTCAATTCCACCGGCAGCCGGGTTTCCCGCCGCCAGTCGGATCTGTCCGCCGACCGCGAAATGAGCCTGCGGCAGATCCGCGCCATCCCGCATAATGCGATCCTGCAACAGCTCGGCTATCCGGTGAATGTGATCGCCGGGATCGGCAGCGCGGCGGATGGCAATTATGAAGACCTGGCCGCATTGCTGCGCGAAAGCGAACGTGGGCGGCAATTGATCCGCCTTGCCCGCGCGGCCAATGCGCTGGCCAGCGTGAAGACGGTTGCCGCCTATGGCGAATTGTTCAATTCCGCCTATTGGGCCAGCCGCCCCTATCGCGGCACGGAAAGCCATCTGACCGCACCCTGCGGCGCACTGGCGGAATATCTGATCAAGGATGACCGGATCGGCGTGTTCCGCCGCCTTGCGTCCCGCCTGCGGGTGGATGCGCTGAAACTGCACCGCCTGCTGGCGATGGTGCCCAATGAAAACCCGCTGGAAGACCGGGAGAATGTGCGCCGGGCCATCGGTGTAAGCCAGGCACTGCGCCTGGCGCTGTTCCAGCACATGTTCATCCGGGCCGTTTCCATCCCGCTCTTCAGCCGGGCGAACGATATTTCTCGCGAAGACGTGCTGGAAATGATCTTCACCCTGCGCGTGGACGATGCGCTGGTTGAACTACGCCGGGCCTTCCCCACCAGCTTTCCCAAGATCGACGATTTCGACCTTACGCAGCCGACCGATTTCCCGGATCGCGGGGATGAAGGTTACGAGGCGATACGCCGCGATTTCATCGATCCGATCGACAAGGCGCACCAGCTTTCCCTGCGCATCACCACCACCATCGCCAATCATTTCGGCGCCCATGGATAGGCATTCGCAAATGCGAGGCCGGTCGTATCGCGGCGGGACAGGCGCGGCCGGACGATGGAATTCTTCAATATCGCGCCACATATGCCGCCGATGACCAAGGCAGGATCAATCTTCGGCGCCCGCGCCATGCTGGCTTTGGCGGCCGCCGCTCTGCTGGCCGCCTGCTCCTCCGAAGCGGAAGAAGCGCCTTCCGCCGCTGATCCCAATGCGTGGTTCGCCGGAGAGGAAGCACTGGCCGATAACCGCGATATCGTGGATGCCCAGCCCAACGCCGAAACGGCCCCCGCACCTGCTGACGAACAGCAGGCCCAGCCGAAAGCGGACAGCCCCTTCATCATCAAGCGCATCCTGCCGATCGAAGGTCCGATCAAATATGGCGAATGGCATTGGGACGATGAAGGCGTGCCCGAAGGCCCGCTGGTGATGACAGTCGATCTCGAAGCCCGCGTTCTTTCCGTCTTCCGCGATGGTTACGAAATCGGCGCGGCAGCGGTTCTGCTGGGCACGCCGGAACATCCGACCCCCACCGGAACTTTCCCGATCCTGTCCAAGGAACGGCACAATGTGTCGGAGAAATACGGCAATGCACCCATGCCGTGGACCCTCCGTCTAACATGGGATGGCGTTGCCATCCATGGCGGGTCGGAAGTGGAAAATGGCTATGCCAGCCATGGCTGCATCGGCGCTCCGGATGATTTCGTCTCCCGCCTCTACGCCATTGCCAGCAAGGGCGACCGGGTGATCATCACACGCGGCGTCGCTGCCGGTATCGGCACGCCGCTTTCCAGCTGATCGGCGCGGTCAGGCCGGGCGCCGTTCCGGTTCCGGCGTGAAGATCCATTCCCCGTTTTTCGGGCGCGCCATTACCCCGGCCAGATTGCCGCCCTGCCCGCTTTCGAGGCGGTCCAGCAGGTCCGCCAGCGCAGTTCCGCGCGGCTGCCCACCCAATTGCCGCACGGCCCTTTCCGCGACCAGCAGGGCAATTGCGCGCGGGGCCTGCGGGCGATAGCGGATTTCGCGGTCGCCCTGTTCGACCCGTTCGGCCCATTCCCGCTCGGCCGCCCAGCGCAGCGCATCGGCGGCATCGGCGCAATTTGCCGCACTTGCCCGCACCGCTTCGGCAGAAAGCAAAGGCGAAGCGGCCAGCCATTGGCGCATCCGCACCCGGTCGAAACGCTGATCCTCATTGCTCGGATCGCGAACCGGATCCAGCCCCGCCCCGGCAACGATCCCTTCGCATTCCTCACGGGTGAAGCCCAGCAGCGGCCGCAACAGCGGCATGTCGCCATCAGGCACGGTGCCGCGTGCGCGGATTGCCGCCAGCCCGGCCACGCCGCTGCCCCTTGCGAGGCGCATCAGAAAGGTTTCGGCCTGATCATCCGACTGATGGGCAGTCGCCACCGCGCCCAGCCCATGCTGACGAGCCCAGCCTTCCAGCGCGCGATAACGCGCGGCGCGCGCATTCGCCTGAAGATTGCCTGCCACCACCTCTACTGCCAGCACATTGCAGGGAATGGCCAGCTGGGCGCAAAGGCCATGCACCATGCGGCATTCCCCGGCGCTGGCGGCGCGCAATCCATGATTGACCGTCGCCACTTCGAAACCGCCGGGGATTGCGGCATGGGCGAGCAGCAGCATGGAAAGGCTGTCCGCCCCGCCAGATACAGCCAGACCGATCGGCCCGCCTTCGGGCCAGAGAGCCGTCAGCGCCCGCGCAAAACGATCAACCGCGCCGCGCGGCGGGCCTTCAATTGCAATCGACCCGGGCGCGGTTGTTTTCATATTCTTTCTGCAACCTGCCCGTGGCGAGCGCGGGATAGGTATCGCCAAATTCCGCCAAGGCGATGCAGGCCCGGCTTGTATCGCCCAGCGCCGTCATCGCCTCCGCCAGATAGAGCAGGCTGTCAGGCGCGCGGGCACCGGATTTGTCCGCCTGGTAATTATCGAGGAAATAGCGCGCCGCTTCGCGCGGCTTGCCATCATCCATATAGGCCCGGCCCAGCAGGTTGCGGCCATAGCTGGCACGCCAATGATCCGGATATTTTTCAAGGAACAGGGCCAGCTGCTGTTCTGCCTCGGGATAGAATTTGGCATCCCACAGGCGGAAACCATAGACATATTCGTCTTCCCCGGCATCGCCGGAGGACGGCTTGGCTATGGCCTTGACCGCCGCCACTCTTTCAGGGCTCGGGCCAGCCTGCGCCGGTGCGTTGGCGGGCTGCGATCCACCTTGCGCGACTGCCGGCAATTCGCCGCCGCCCTGTTCGGGCACGGGGATCACGCCGCTCGGCCGCGATCCGGAAGACGTCGCGCCGGAGGGCGGCAAGGGAGAGCCGGAGGGGATGGAAGAACCGGAGGAGTTCTTCATCATCTCCATTTCTTCGTTCAACTGCATGATCGCATTGGCGTTTTCCTCGCTCCGCGCGGTCAGCCGCGCAAGCTGCGCCTCGATCGCTTCGAGCCGGGCGAGCACATCGGTCAATGCCGTGCTGGAAGGCGTGCCGACGGGCGGCTGCTGCGGCTGCGCGCGGGACGTATCCACTTCCGGTTCGAAATAGCGGGAATCCCCGCCGGGGAACACAGCCCGCTGCAAGGCGCGGATTTCGGCCTCAAGCTTGCGCAGGCGGGAATCGTCCTGCGCC
The DNA here is from genome assembly GCF_001008165.2 of Croceibacterium atlanticum. Lineage (NCBI taxonomy): Bacteria > Pseudomonadati > Pseudomonadota > Alphaproteobacteria > Sphingomonadales > Erythrobacteraceae > Croceibacterium > Croceibacterium atlanticum. The sequence goes on from NZ_CP011452.2 coordinate 1,578,888, forward strand.
GCGGCCTGTGTGGGGACGAGCCCCGCGGCCAGCCCGGCCAGAACCATACCACTCATTGCCTTACGCGGTGTCATCCACGCCTTACCCATGTGCAAGCGTTCCTCCCAATTCACGGTGCGCCGCATGTGCCGCAATCGGCACGAACCTCGGCTGAACGATACTGTGCCAATGCTGGAATCCGTTGTCGAGCGGGCTTGCCCGCTAGCTTGTGGGAGACGCTCCCTCCGCTTCCTCGTTACGAGCCAGCAGAGCCGATGCAGTCACCGGAATATCGCGCATGACCATGTCATCTTCGGCCAGTTTGGGCACTTCCTGCCCGCCGATGGTGATCGCCAGCGCATCGGGCCGCCCGGTCCATATCTGCGGACCTTCCACATCGGCAGGCACGGTGTAGCTTTCGCCTTCGGCCATCAGCTTCTGCATCAACTGCCGCCCTTCGGCATCGTAGAACTTCACCCAGATGCCTTCTTCCAGCGAAGTAAAGACCACCGGCCCGGCCGGAGTTGCCTCGGCCTCGGGTTCCTGTTCGGCAGCGGCCAGGGCTGCCTGCCGTTCCTGTTCGGCCGCCTCTTCCTGCGCGACGAGGGAGGGCAGTTCGGCCGCCGGCGTGAATAATGTGCGCATGAAGAAGAAGCCGCCAACCAGCAGCAGGACCAGCGCAAAAATGGCAAAAAGACCCAGGCGGGAAGACGGAACGCGCGCCGGGTCGCCCGGTTCGAAACTGGCGGTGCGATAGGTGCCTTCCGGCTCCTGCGCTTCCAGTTCGGCGCGGACCATGGCGACCACGTCTTCCTGATCAAGCCCGACCAGCTTGGCATAAGTCTTGGAAAAACCAACGGCATAGGTGCGAGCCGGCAAGGCAGCAAAATCACCCTGTTCGATCGCTTCCAGATGGCGCACGGGAATACGGGTTTCAGCGGCGACCTGATCCAGGCTCAGGCCGCGGGCTTCCCGCGTGGCGCGCAATTGCGGGCCGATGCCTTCCGGCTGGGCCGGATTGTCCTCTCGCTCGACTTCTTCCGTCATCTGATTTCCAGCCAAACGCCGGTCCTTGTTTGCGAAACCCTCTTTATGCACAAAAGCTGGTCTGCATAGTTCAAGTCAAGCGGCCATTGGGGCGCGGCGGCTTAATCGACATCGATCCCCCGTTCCGTGGCCCATTGCAGCATGGTGGCGCGTATATCCGCCGGCGGATTGGCCAGCCAGCCGGCCATGGCCGCGCCGATTTCCACCAGATCCAGCTGGCGCACCAGATTTTTGATCGGACCCACCGCCGCCGGCGTAATGGAAAGCCGCCGGATGCCGAGCCCCAGCAGCGCCATGGCTTCCAGCCGCCTGCCGCCCATTTCACCGCAAACGCCCAGCGCCACATTTTCCCCGGCTGTCGCCTCCGTCACCCGGCGCAGGAAACGCAGGATCGCCGGGCTCAGCCAGTCATAACGTTCGGCAAGCTTGGGATTGGCCCGGTCCGCCGCGAGCAGGAACTGGGTTAGATCATTGGTGCCGATAGAAATGAAGGACAGGCGCGGCATGATCAGGTCCAGCACTTCGGCCAGAGCAGGCACTTCCAGCATGACGCCGTAATGCACCGCTTCGGGCACTTTGCGGCGGCGCTGCTTCAGGAAGGCCAGCTGGCTTTCGAACACTTCGCGCGCCGCGTCGAATTCCCACGGTTCGGCAACCATCGGGAACATGACATTCAGCGTCCGCCCAGCCGCCGCATCCAGCAGGGCCCGCGCCTGGACCTTCAGCAGGCCCGCACGTTCCAGCGCCAGGCGCAATGCGCGCCAGCCCATGGCGGGATTTTCATCCTCTCGCGAGGTTTCGCTGCGCAGATAGGGCAGCGATTTGTCCCCGCCGATATCAACCGTGCGGAAGATCACCGGCTTGTCCCCCGCCGCTTCCAGCACATCGCGATAGAGCCGCGTCTGCCGGTCGCGCCGAGGCAGGGCGGCGGAGACAAGGAACTGGAACTCCGTGCGGAACAGGCCGATCCCGTCCGCGCCGGTCAGGCTCAGCATCGGCATGTCGTCACGCAGGCCGGCATTGATCATAACTTCGACGCGTTGCCCATCGCGGCTGAAGGGTTCGACATCGCGCAATTTGGCATAGGCCGCCTGCTTTTCGCGATTGCGCGCGAAACGCGCTTCGAACGCTTCGATCACGCTTTGCGCCGGTCGCACGGTCAGCTGGGACTTGTCCCCGTCCAGCAGCAATTCATCGCCTTCGCGGATCAGCCCGCGCGCATTGCGCACGCGGCCGATCACCGGCACACCCATGGCGCGGGCAACGATCACCACATGGGCGGTGAGCGAACCTTCCTCCAGCACCACGCCCTTCAGCCGGCGCTTGTCATATTCCAGGAGTTCGGCCGGGCCGAGATTCTTGGCGATCAGGATCGAATCCCCGCGCAGGCCGACACTGGCCGCCGTGCCCAGCTGGCCGGACACGATGCGAAGCAGGCGGTTCGCCAGATCCTCCAGATCGTGCATCCGGTCCTGCAACAGCGGATCCTGGATTTCGCGCATCCGCATCCGCGTGCGTTGCTGCACGCGTTCGATCGCGGCTTCCGCGGTAAGGCCGGAATCGATCGCTTCATTGATGCGGCGGCTCCAGCCTTCGTCATAGGCGAACATCTTGTATGTCTCGAGCACCTGTTCATGCTCGCCCCCCACGCCGAATTCGGCCTGGCCGGACATCTGTTCGATCTGTTCGCGCATCTTGTCGAACGCCATGTAGACGCGCTGCCGCTCCGCCTCCGTGTCTTCCGCCACGGTCTGTTCGATATTGATGCGCGGCTGGTGGAACACGGCCTGGCCGATCGCCAGCCCCTTCACCAGTTGCAGCCCGCCCAGCACTTCCTGTTCGGAACGGAATTCGGCCCCGTCCGCCACTTCGTCATCCACCAGGCCGGCATTGTGGATCAGTTCCGCCAGCACCATGGCGACGGTCTGCAGCGCTTCGATCTCCACTTCCTCGTAACGGCGCGGATCGGTGTGCTGCACGGTCAGCACGCCGATTGCGCGTTCGCGGGGGACGATTGGTACGCCGGCGAAGGAATGGAATTTTTCCTCCCCCGTTTCCGGCCGGTACTGGAATTCGGGATGGGTCGCCGCCTCGGCCAGGTTCAGCGTTTCGATATTCTGGGCGATCGTGCCGGTAAGGCCGCCGCCCACTGCCAGCCGGGTGACGTGCACCGCGCTCTGGTTCAGGCCGCGCGTGGCGAAAAGTTCCAGCATCCCCTCCCGCAGGAGGTAGATCGAACAGACTTCGCTGTGCAGCGCCTCGCCGATTATGTCCACGACCTGGTTCAGCTTGCCCTGCGCATGAAGGCGGGAAGCCATGACTTCGTGAAGCCGGGTGAGGATGGATCGTGCTGCTGCGACGGCGCTCATGCCTGACGCCTATCGCATATGTCTGGTCTTGGAAATGTTACCGGGGATGACGGGCGCATATTTGCACCCGCCAGTCCGGAATGCAGGTTGCCTCAATTCGCGGCGATTTCCTGCTTGATCTGCAATTTCTGCTTCTTGATCGCTTGTATGGCTACATTATCGGGAGCCGGTCGGTTCATCTCGTCGCGGAGGCGTTGTTCAAGCCCATGGTGCTTTGCCTGCAATGCGGCGACATGTGTCGATTCCATACGCGTTCTCCTCTCTTCCGGGATAGCCCGGGGACGGCCATGCGCACGACTCGCCGCGGAAGGTGAGCCGCGCGATTGTCATCAAATCATAATAGACATAGATCGGCAAACCCGGCCTGCGACAATCCGAGACACGCCGGCGATGCAATGAAAGGGAACGAGTTGAGCGAAGAGGAGATGCGCAAGCGGTTGGCCGCACTGCGGATCGAGCATCGCGATCTCGATGCCGCCATCGCCGCCCTGACCGGCGCCGGTGGCGACGATCAGCTACAGATCGCAAGGCTCAAGAAACGCAAGCTGCGGCTGCGCGACCAGATCTCGATAATCGAAGATCACCTTACGCCGGACATCATCGCCTGATCGCAGGGGAATGCCGCACAGTCCGTACCTCTCCGGGACACTCGTGGATATCCGGTGCAAATGGACTTTCGTCTACTGGCGCAAGGAAGCGTTTCCGGGTTAGCTCTTGCCCGTAATGTCCAGCCCCGCCGATCTCAGCCCGACGATCATCGACTCGCTTTATTACGAGGCGCTGGAGCTCGCGGACGAAGCGCGCTGCGCCTTCGACCTTTCGGGGCGATTGGAAGAAACGAGCGAGAACCCCGATCTTGCGCGCATCGCGCTCTCTTGCGAGGCGCTGCGCGCCACCACGCGGATGATGCATTCCATCGCCTGGCTACTGAATCAGCGGGCCTATTTCGCGGGCGAGCTGAGCGAATTCCAGTTGCGCCGCTATGGCCGCCTGCCCCCGGCGCAGGAAGATGGCGATCCGGATCAGATTTCCCTTCTGCCTGATGATCTGCAGGAAATTATCGGCCGCACCAGCCGGTTCTATGCCCGTGTCGAGCGACTGGATCACGCATGGCGCGATCGCTACGCGATGAAACCGCTCGCCATCCAGCGCCTGCGCGAAAGGCTGGGCGCCGCCGTAATGAGCCTATAGGGCCGTTCCGGGAGCAGCCGAGGCAGTTTCCAGCCGCACATCGTGCCGGTTTTCTTTCCAAGGCGTGACAGCACAAGCCGCCATCCCCATATCGGCGCGCATGGGATTGCCGCCGAAACCCTGGCCCACAGGCCAATGCGAAGAACTGGAACCGCTGGTGCGCCGCGTGCTCGCGCCCAATGGATCGCCTTTCACCTATACGGGAACACAGACCTATCTGGTCGGCAGCGATAGCGGACTGGCCATTATCGATCCCGGCCCTGACGAACCCGGCCATCTCGCGGCGCTGGAAGCCGCCATCGGGGATGCCCCGGTCCTGGCAATCTGCTGCACCCATACACATCGCGATCATTCGCCCGGTGCCGCTCCGCTGGCCCGGCGCAAGGATGCACCGATCCTCGGCTGCGCCCCGCTGGCACTGGACACGGGGGAGATCCGTGCCGACGCACCTTTCGATCGCAGCTACAGCCCCGACCGCGTTCTGCGGGACGGGGAACAGATCGAAGGGCCCGGCTGGACCCTGTCAGCCATTGCCACGCCCGGCCATACATCCAACCATCTCTGCTTCGCGCTGGAGGAAAGCGGCGCATTATTCACCGGCGATCATGTGATGGGCTGGTCCACCACGGTGGTGGCGCCGCCCGATGGCGACATGGCCGATTACATGGCCAGCCTGGAACGGCTCTATGGCCGGGAAGACCGCATATTTTATCCCGCCCATGGTCCGGCTGTCACCCGCCCCCGGCAATTCCTGCGCGGCATGATCGGGCACCGGCGCCAGCGCGAACGGCAGATATTGCGGCTGCTGGGCGAAGAGGAACGCAGTGTTACCGGCCTCGTCCCCGTCATGTACAAGGGGGTGAATGAAAGATTGTGGCCGGCGGCAGGGCAATCGGTTCTGGCCCATCTGCTCGATCTGGAACGTCGCGGCCTGGTTGGCCGTTCGGGGGATATATGGGCGATCGCAAGCTGACCGAAGAGAAGGAGGGCACCCAGCCGCTCCAGAAAGAACCCGTGCCCGAACGGCAGCGGGCGCTGGCGCGTGTGCAAGCCGTGCCATGGCTGCTCTTCATCCTGATGCTGGCCCTGTCGGCATGGCTGGCATGGCGCGCCTTTGGCCCCCGGGACTATGGCGATCCGCTGGCCACCAGCCTCGTCGCCTTTGAAAAACAGAACCGCCTGACCGTTTTCAGCGCCCAGCTCTCCCCCGTGGTGGCGAGCGAGGACAGCCGCTTTTTCGGCGCGATCCAGAGCAGGCAGGTGGCGGTGATTCCGGCGCGGGTGAATTATACGCTGGACCTGTCCGAAGTGGATGCCAGCCGCCTGAGCTGGGATGAAGCGAGCCGGACGCTGGACGTGCAATTGCCCGCGATCGAGGTCGGCCGCCCCAATCTGGATGAAGGCCGCGCGCAATATCTGCGCGAAGGCATCTGGATCAGCCGCGATGCGCAGGACCAGCTGACCCGCGACAATACGCGGCTGGCCGAACAGCAGGCGGTGAAACAGGCGGCCAATCCCGTTCTGATGGACCTCGCCCGCAATGCGGCAAAAGATGCAATCCGCCAGAATCTGGCTATACCGCTGCAAGTCGCCGGCTATGGCGATGTCACCGTGAATGTCCGCTTCGACGGAGAGGAAGCACAACCGTAATGAGCGTTGCCACAAAGCCACCGACCGGGACCGACCTGCTGGAAGAGATCAACCGCCTGCGCAAGGAACGCAATGCGGTGATCCTGGCCCATTACTACCAGAAACCGGAATTGCAGGATCTGGCCGATTTCGTGGGCGATTCGCTGGAACTGTCGCGCAAGGCGGCGGATACGGACGCGGATGTGATCGCCTTCTGCGGCGTGAAATTCATGGCCGATACGGCCAAGATCCTGAGCCCGGAAAAGATCGTGGTCCTGCCGGATATGGATGCGGGCTGTTCGCTGGAAGATTCCTGCCCGCCGCACAAGTTCCAGGCCTTCCGCGAAGCGCATCCCGATCATATCGCGCTCACCTACATCAATTGTTCCACCGAAGTGAAAGCGCTGTCTGACGTGATCGTCACCAGTTCCAGCGCCGAAACGATCCTGCAGCAGATCCCGAAGGACCAGCCCATCATCTTCGGGCCGGACCGGCATCTGGGTGGCTATCTCAACCGCAAGTTCAACCGGGACATGCTGTTGTGGCCGGGCGTGTGCATCGTGCATGAAGCCTTCAGCGAGCGGGAACTGATGAAGCTGAAGGAACAGCATCCCGATGCGCCGGTTGCCGCGCATCCGGAATGCCCGCCGCACATCATCGACCATGCGGACCATGTCGGTTCAACCAGTTCGATCCTGCAATTCGCCAAGACCTTCCCCGGCGATACGCTGATCGTGGCGACGGAACCGCATATCATCCACCAGATGGAAAAGGCCCTGCCCGAAAAGAATTTCATCGGCGCGCCCGGGGCAGACGGCAACTGCAACTGCAATATCTGCCCCTACATGGCGCTGAACACGATGGAAAAGCTCTATACCTGCCTGCGCGATCTGGAACCCCGGATCGAGATCGAGGAAGGGCTGCGCCTGAAGGCCAAGGCCAGCCTGGACCGTATGCTGGAAATGGCGAGCGGAACGATCGGCAAGGGTGATCTGGGAAGGGTCTGAAATATCGCCGCCATGCAACCCTTCGGCCGTCAGCGCGTTAACTGACGCATGACGGCCGAAATCCGCTGGCTCTGGTCACGCCTCAACGCCAATTACTGGTTCTATCCCGCCCTGTTCGCCCTGGGCGCGGGGGTGCTGGCCTTTGGCACGGTGTGGCTCGATCATCGCGGCGCGGCGCAGTGGCTTAACGATACCAACTGGATTCTTCCCGCCCGGCCCGAAGGTGCCAGCAACCTGCTGACGGTGATCGCCGGGTCGATGATCGGTGTCGCCTCCACCGTCTTTTCGATCACCATCGCCGCCGTTGCCTATGCCAGCGGCAATTACGGCCCCCGCCTGCTGACCAATTTCATGGAGGATCGGGGCAACCAGCTGAGCCTGGCCACCTTCATCGGCACGTTCGTTTATGCGCTGATCACATTGCGCGCCGTGCGGGCAGAGGACGAAGCGGCCGCCGCCGTGCTCGATTCCTCGGCCACTTCCCTGCCCGGCTTCGTGCCGCAATTGTCGCTGGTTATCGCCTTTCTGCTGATGGGCCTTTCCATCGCGGTGCTGGTATTCTTCCTCAATCACATTCCGGCCAGCATCCGTATCAATACCGTTCTGAAGGGCATTGGCCGGCGTCTGCTTGAAGACATTGCCGATGCCTTCCCCGAAGACGCCAATGGCGCAGAGGACAAGGCCGCGCCCGATGGCCCGCCAATATTGGCGGACCAGACCGGCTATGTCCGCCTGATCGATTTTGACGAGATAAAGCGCGCGGCCGACGATGCCGGCTGCCGCATCGCGCTGGAAGTGCGGACGGGCGATTTCATCCATGCCGGCATGGCGCTGGCCCGTGTCTGTTCGGGCGAGCCGAAGGAAGGGCTGGAAGATGATGTGCGTGCCGCCTTTTCCGTCGGCGCATCGCGCTCGGCGGAACAGGATCCGCAATTCCTGATCGATGAACTGGTTGAAATCGGCCTGCGCGCCCTTTCGCCGGGCATCAACGATCCCTTCACCGCGATCACCGCCCTGCACTGGCTGGGTGCCGCCACCGCCGAACTGGGCCGGCGCGACCTGCGCAAGCGCGTGGGCGGGGACGAGCCGGAGGAACGCAGCGTGATCCCCCTTCCCGATGATTTCGAACATTACGTGGATCGCGGTTTCGGCGTGATGCGCAGCGCCATTGCCACCAGCCGCATCGCCGCGCTGGTCATGCTCGACACATTGCGCAATGCGGCCGCGCCGATCCAGGACGAAAGCCGTCAGGCCCTGCTTCGCCGGGAAGGAGACCGGCTGCTGGAACAGGCGCGAAATGCACTGACCGGCCCCGATCTGCAGGAGGTCGAAGCGCGCCATGTCAGCTTCAGCCAGGCGTTCCTGCACACCCCCTGACTAACAGGCGAGAAGCACTGCCCGCCGGGTGGCAGGTTCTGCCGATGGGGGTAACGGGGGGATCCACGGCGCAGCAATTCGCGGCGCCTTCCCCTGCCTATGTCCCCGCTTTGGCATCACCCTTCCCCGGCGGCGTCGACGGCGCGGCAGGCTGGGCCATGCGCGATATGGCCAGCGCCCCGCCCACCAGCATTATGCCGAGGAAATCCAGCGGGGCGAGTATCTCGCCAAAGGCCAGCCATCCGGCCAGCGCTCCCACCGCCGGCTGCGTCAGCAGGGCGATGCCTATCACCACCGGGGAGAAATGCCGCAGGGAATAGACCAGCAGACCCTGCCCCAGAAGCTGGCTGGACGCGGCGAGGCCGAACAGCGGCCGCCAGTCGCCGGGCCAGATCGGCTCCCCCTTCAGCAATGCAATTGCCAGCAGGACGGGCGAAGCGGCAAGGCAGGCCCAGGTCAGCAGGCTCCACCCGCCCAGTTCGCGCCGGGCATCGTGCAGGATCAGCAGATAACCGGCATAAAGCCCGCCTGCCAGCAGGCAGAACAGATCGCCCACCAGCGTCTGGGTGGAAATATCCAGCGAACGGCCCAGCAGGATCGCAGAGCCCGCCAGCGCGGCCAGCACGGCGATCCCTTCCGCGCCATGCGGCAGGCGGCGGATAGCGATAAAGCCCCAGATCATCAGGATCAGGCTGCCCGAATTGCCGAACAATACCGCATTGGCGAGACGGGTGGAGCCGATGCCGACATGCCAGCTGGCCAGATCGAGCCCGAAAAACACGCCGCCCAGCATCACGGCCAGCACCACGCCCCGCCCCAGCCCCATGATCGGCTGGCGATTGAAGCGGGCCAGCAGGACAAGGAAAGGCAGCGCCAGGGTCACCCGCCAGAAACCGGCTGCCACGGGTCCGCTATCCGAAAGGCGCACGAAATAGGGGCCGAGCGCCAGGGCCGCATTACCGGCGACCAGCGCGGCGATAGGCAGAAAACGGGCAGGATGCGTGCCCCCGTGATCGGAAACTGTCATCGCCCACCCCTAGCGTGCGCCCCATGCTTGGCTATAGGGAGCGATGAGGGCGCCAAATAATTTTGTGAGAGGTTCGACAATGGCAATGCGGTCCTGGCTATTCGTTCCCGGAGATAGCGAGAAGAAGCTGTCCAAGGTTGCCGGCTGCGGCGCCGACGTGGTGATCGTGGATCTGGAAGATGCCGTTTCACCGCAATCAAAGGCGGTTGCCCGGCAAATGACGCATGACTGGCTGCGCACCCATCAGCAACAATTGCTGGCCGGTGGCGGCCATGGCCGCTGGGTGCGCATCAATGCGCTGGGCACGCAATTGTGGCGGGACGATCTGGCCGCCGTCATGCCCGCCCGCCCCGATGGCATCATGGTGCCCAAGGCAGCCGGACCTGACCAGCTGCGCCTGCTGGCGGCGGAATTGCTGCAGCACGAACAGCGCAACGGCATCCAGCCGGGCACCACGCGGATCCTTCCTCTGGTGAGCGAAACCCCCGCGGCGGCATTGGGCATTCCCGCCTATGCCGATGCGCAGCAGCCGCGCCTTGCGGGCCTGACCTGGGGGGCGGAAGACCTGTCCGCCGCGATTGGCGCCAGCCGCAAGCGCGACAGCCAGGGCGAATGGACCGATGCGTTCCGCATGGTCCGCGCCAATGTGTTGCTGGCAGCCCATGCCGCCGGCGTGCTGGCGGTGGACACGCTCCATGCCGATTTCCGCGACTCGGAAGGATTGAAACGGATCGCCGCCAATTCCTATGCCGACGGGTTCAACGGGATGATGGCAATCCACCCCGACCAGGTGCCGATCATCAATGCCGCCTATACGCCGGGTGAAGAAGACATTGCCCGGGCCCGCGCAATCGTGAACGCCTTTTCCGCCAATCCCGGCGCTGGCGCCTTGCAGCTGGATGGCCGCATGATCGACCAGCCACATCTGGAACAGGCGCGCAAGCTGCTGGAAAACCTGCGCTGAACCTATCTATTCGGCGGGATCATTGGTGGCCGCCGGTGGGGGTGCAGACGCAGCCTCCTCGGCGCCTTCCACATCGCCCTCGCCCTCAATGCTTTCGTCCGTTTCGCTTTCTTCCGTGCTTTCAGCGGATGTCGTGCGGGGCGGCGGCGCCATCAATGGCGGCTGCGAAGTGGTTTCGCCATAAGGCAGCATGGCATCGCTGATCGTGCCTTCCAGCACTTCCCCCGATGCCGAACGGCCATCCCCTTCGGGCGCGGCGGCATCATCGCCCCCGCCGCAAGCGGCGAGCAATGCCAGTGGCAGCAGGGCGGTGACGGATAATCGTGAGGACACGCGCTTCACTCCGAACAGGTTAGCGCGGCAAGAAATTCGCCGGCGCGCCGCTGCAATGCCTCATCCCACTCCTGCGGCGCAACCGATATGCCCAGCCGGGCAAGGCTGGTGACGCCATATTCGGAAATTCCGCAAGGCACGATGCCGGTGAAATGCGAAAGGTCGGGATCGAGATTGACGGCAAAGCCATGCATGGTGACCCAGCGCCGAACGCGCACGCCGATGGCGCCGATCTTGGCCTCGCTCCCGTCAATATCCCGCGTCCAGATGCCCACGCGGTCGGGCACGGCCCATGCTTCCACGCCATAATCGGCCAGAGTCGCGATGACCCAGTTTTCAAGCCCGTGGACAAAACAGCGGACATCGCGCCCGCGTTTCTTCAAATCCAGCAGGACATAGGTGATCCGCTGGCCGGGGCCATGATAAGTGTAGCGTCCGCCCCGCCCCGTCTCCACCACGTCGAAACGCGGATCGATCAGATCGGCCGGGGCCGCGCTGGTGCCCGCCGTATAGACCGGGGGGTGTTCCAGCATCCAGAACAATTCCCGCGCATCCCCGGCGGCGATCGCATGGTTGCGCGCCTCCTGCTGTTCCAGCGCCTCGCGATAGGGCACCTGTTCGTAGGACAGGCGCCATTCGGGCCCGGTCTCGGCGATTTCCTGAATCTCCATCATGTCAATTGATTGCGTGGCGACAGGAAAGGCGCTTATCAAGAGGGTTCGGAAAGTTGAGGGACCCAGGAATGAAATTCAACATGAGCGCCGCCTGGCGCGAAGCCACATCCATGATGGGCGCCAATCGCGAGGTCCTGCTGATCGTTGCGGGTATTTTCTTCTTCCTTCCCAGCCTGCTTTCCGGGATTGTTTCGCCCAATTTGCAGGATGTTGTCGGCGGTCTGGAAGATCCGGAAGCCATGCAGGCGCAGATCATCGCCGCCTATGGCGGCTATGCCTGGCTTTATGTCCTGGTCTTCTTTGCGCAGATTGTCGGCTATCTGGCGCTGCTGGCGCTGCTGCGGGACGATTCCAAACCGACCGTGGGCGATGCCTTGCGCACCGGGGCAATCGGGCTGCTGCCGGGCATCGGTGCATTGCTGCTGTTCGTGATCGGCTTTTCGCTGATCGGCGGCCTTCTGGTCGGCGCGTCCGCCGCATCCGGCCTTCCGGTGCTGGCGGTTATCGCCTCCATGCTGCTGTTTGTCGGCATGATCTATTCGATGGTGAAGATCTCGCTCTCGCCAGCCGTCATCGCGATCGAGAAAGTGTTCAACCCGTTCAGGATCCTCGCGCGGAGCTGGAAACTGACCAAGGGAAACAGCGTGCGGCTGTTCCTGTTCTATTTCCTGATTTATCTGGTCTATTTCGTGATCGCCATCGTGCTGAGCGTATTGCTGTCCGCACTGGTCTTCGTGCTGGGCGATACGGCTTTCACCTTTGTCGGCGCAGTGGCGCAGGGCCTGATCGGCGCAGGCCTGTCGATCGTGTTCGTGGCGGTGATAGCGGCAGCGCACCGGCAATTGGCCGGCCCTTCGGCCAGCGCGGTCAGCCAGACTTTCGAATAGGATAGATCATGGTCGGCCGGGGCTGAGCCCCCGGCCGGGACATGCCCGGCCCGTCAGTCCTGCCAGCCCCAGGCCAGCACGCAGGGCGGAATGTTCCGCCAGACGAAGCCGGTTTCAACGCGCGGGAAATGGCGCGCCGTGTAATCGCGCGCGACCGTGCTGAACTGATAAGTCAGGAAAGCACCGCCCTTGCGGATCACGCGGTGGGTGGCGGCGGCAATGGCAGGCGCCACGCCTTCCGGCAGGGTCGAGAATGGCAGGCCCGACAGGACATAATCCGCCTTCTCATGACCGAGCGAGCGGACGATTTCCTCCACATCCTCGGCCGAACCGAGCACGGCGTGGAACCGGCTGTCGCGGATCGTCTTGTTCAGATAATCAATGAACATCGGGTTGGTGTCGATCACCACCAGTTCGCCATCGCGCGGCAGCTTGTCGAGCACGGGGCGGCAGAAAGTCCCGACTCCGGGGCCATATTCCACGAAGAGCTTGCAATTGGCCCAGTCCACCGGGCGCAGCATCCGTTCGATCGTTGCCTTCGATGAAGGAATGATCGAACCGACCATGACGGGATGTTCCACAAACCCGCGAAAGAAGACGCCGGCTGGACCCATGGCCCGGGAAATGCGCTGCACAAGCCCGGGACGACGGCCCTCGGCCAACTCACTGCCACTCATGAAATAGTCGCGCCCCCTTGTCTGCGCATGGCGCACAAAGCGCCTTTGGGAATGCCAATCGGTTGGCAAATATGAAACATCAATGCAAGCTCGACTGTTTCAGGACAGCGTGAGCCAGCACCTGTTTAAAGGATTTCTTCCACCTTTTCCATCGGCCTGCACAAGCGCACGCCCTTTTCCGTTTCCACCAGCGGGCGTTCGATCAGGATCGGTTCGGCCGCCATTGCTTCCAGCACATCGTCATCGCCCGCATCGGGCAGGCCGCGCTCCGCCGCGTCAGTGCCACGCATACGCAGCCCTTCAGCCGGCTTCATCCCTGCATCCCGATAGAGCTGGGCCAGCTTGTCCTTACCCGGCGGCGACTTGAGATATTCGATCACTTCGACATCGATTCCCGGCCGTTCTTCCAGCAGGGCCAGCGTCTTGCGCGAAGTGCCGCATTTCGGGTTGTGCCAGATGGTCGCCTTCACTCGATTTCTCCTTCAATGTCCGGCGCGCGCATGGCCGGCACCGCGCTCGCCGCGTCGCGCGCATCGATGCCCGGCGCGGGTGCCGCGCTGATCCTTTCGGCCCGGCGCGCTACGCGCCCGGCCCGCTCTATCGCCTTCACCAGACGGGGATAAACCCCGCAGCGGCACAGATTGGGGATAGCTTCGCGTATCTCCGCCTCGCCCGGATTGGCGTTGCGTTCCAGCAGGGCGGCCGCCGCCATCGCGATGCCCGGCGTGCAGAACCCGCACTGGATCGCCTGTTCCGCCACCAGCGCCTGCTGCACCGGATGCGAGCGATCATGCGAAAGCCCTTCTATCGTCGTGACATAGCGGCCTTCCGCCTCCGCAATGGTGACCAGGCAGCTGCGCAAGGCGGCGCCATCCACCATCACCATGCAGGCGCCGCAATCGCCGGCGCCGCAACCATATTTCGTGCCTGTCAGATTGGCGGCATCGCGCAGCGCCCAAAGCAGCGGCGTCTGCGGGTCCATATCGAACTGAACCGGCCGGCCATTGACCGTCATGCGTGACATGGCCGGGCGCTTACTACTCGCGCCAGCCGGTGTCGATACGATCCAGCTTGCGCATCCAGGCTTCGAAATCGGCCTTGCCGAAATCCTTCAGCGCCACTTCGTCGCGGTCACGCTGATGCACGGCCACCACTTCGGGCGGAACGCGGATCGGATTGCCAAGGGCCGCGGTCTTCACCTGTATCTCGCAGGCGCGCTGAAGCATGTAATAATTGAAGAACATCTCGTACAATGTCTGGCCCAGCACCACCGGGCCATGATTGCGCAGCATCAGGATCCGGTTCTCGCCCAGATTGGCCAGCAAACGCTCCCCCTCTTCAGCGCGGACGGTAATGCCTTCAAAATCGTGATAGCCGATCTGCCCGTCAAAGAAGCAGGCATAGAAATTGGTGGGCGTCAGCCCGTCCGCACAGGAACAGACCGCCATTGTATCGGGCGTGTGAGTGTGGACGATGGCATGTGCCCAATCCAGATGTTTGTGGAACAGGCCGTGCTGGGTGAAACCCGCCTTGTTCACCGGATAGGGGCTGGCGCACAATTTGTTGCCGTCGCTGTCTATCTTGACCAGGTTGGACGCTGTCACCTCGTCCCACAACAGGCCATAGGGATTGATGAGGAAGGCTTCCTCCCCCGGCACGCGCAGGGTGATGTGGTTGTAGATCGATTCCGACCAGCCCATCATGTCGAAAATCCGATAACAGGCGGCCAGTTCCTGCCGCGCGGTCCATTCCGCATCGCTGCATTCGGCCCCGCGTTTCAGCTGGGTCGCCATGGCATTCTCCTCTTTGTCCCGCGTGGTTTCTAACACGTTATGATTGACTTTGTCGCGCCGATTGACGAGCCATAAGACCAGACTGGCGCAAAGCCGGCTGGGAGGGTTAGATGACTGAAACGCTTGGCTATGGCCAGCCTATGGGCGGCGTGGCGCAAACCGCATTCGTGGTCCCCGATCTGCAGGAGGCGATCCAGCGCTGGATCGTGGACATGCGCGCAGGCCCGTTCTTCGTGCTCGATCACTTCCTTGTCGAAGGGCAGACCTATCGCGGGCAGGAAAGCACGGCCGATATCACCATCGCCATGGGCTTTGCCGGGCACATGCTTATCGAACTGATCCAGCCGCTGGATGCCAATCCCAGCGTTTATCAGGAAACGATCGGCAAGCGCGGATATGGCTTCCACCATTTCGGCATTGCCTGCGCCGATGTGGACGCAGCCAGCCGGGATTACCAGGCGCGCGGATATGAAGAGGCGTTCCGCGCCGCCGTGCCGACCGGGGGCGAAGTGGTCTATCTCGACAATGGCACGGGCGCGGATTGGGGCTTCCTGGAATTGTTACCCGTGACACCGGGCATGGACCAGGCCTTCACGCGGTTCTGGCAGGCCAGCCGGGACTGGGACGGGAGCGATCCGGTACGGCCATTCCTCTGACGGAGGGGCAACAACAATAAAGGCCGCGGCAACAGAATCGCGGACCGGGAGAGACGATAATGCAGCCAAGCGGCACCGCCCGGCAGGGCAATTGGACGAAAAATTCGCCCGCCTACCAGTTCCTGCTGGTTTTCCTGCTCAGCCTGAATTTCGGCATCGTGTTCTTCGATCGGCAGGCGATCAATGCGCTGATGCCTTTCGTGGAGCCGGAGCTGCAGCTTTCGGGCACGCAGATCGGCCTGCTGGCCAGCGGCCTCAGCTTCACCTGGGCGATTGCGGCCTTCTTCGTCGGCAAATTGTCGGACAGCCTCGGCAAGAGGAAGCTGCTGCTGATCCTGTCGACTATCGCCTTTTCGCTGTGTTCGTTCCTTTCCGGGCTGGCCACCAGCTTCCTGTTCCTGTTCGCCGCCCGCCTGCTGATGGGCGCGGCCGAAGGCGGCGTGATGCCGATCAGCCATGCCATGGTGGCGAGCGAAGTGGACCCGCGGCGGCGCGGCCTTGCGCAGGGCGTGGCGCAGAATCTCGGTTCCAACCTTCTCGGCAGCTTCCTGGCGCCCGTGGTGCTGGTGTGGTTCGCCATGCAATTCAGCTGGCGGGAGGCGTTCTATCTGGCCGCCGCGCCGGGCCTTCTCAGCGCCGCGCTGATCTGGTTCATGCTGAAGGAACCCGAACCGGCCCCGGTGCAGGAAGAACATGCCGGCGACAGCATGTCGATCCTGCAGGCGCTGAAGGTCCGCAATATGTGGATCTGCGTCGTCGTCGGGGTGCTGATGGTCGGCCACTTCGTGATCACCTGGGCCTTCATGCCGATCTATCTGGTGCAGGGAAAAGGGCTGGACCCCAGCACGATGAGCTGGGTGATGGGCGCGCTGGGCATTGCCGCTGCCATCTACTCCATCGTGGTGTCCGGCCTGTCCGACATGATCGGGCGCAAGCCGGTGATGGTGCTGTTGCCCCTGCTTGCCGTGGCCGGCCCGCTGGGCGCGCTGTATTATGAAGGATCGGCCTTTAGCCTTGCCGCGATCTTCTTCGTCGGATGGGCGGTGAACGGGATCTTTCCGATCTTCATGGCCACGATCCCTTCCGAAACATTCGCCCAGCGCCATCACGCCACCGTGCTCGGCCTCGCCATGGGATCATGCGAGGTTCTGGGCGGAGTGTTCGGCCCGACCATTGCCGGCATGTTGAACGATGCGTTCGACCTTTCGGCATTCCTGTGGCTGCTGATGGGGCTTTCGCTGGTCAGCGGCATCGTGGCCCTGGGGCTGAAGGAAACAGCGCCTGCCGTGCTCGCCCGGCGCGCGCGCTAGCAAGGACAAGGACGGGGGACCAAGGGAGAAGGATATCGGACAATGAGTTCCATTGCGAAATTCGTGACCGACGGCGTCGCTGCCGACGACCGGCTGCGATACTGGAATTCCGTGGCGGACGAGGTGTTCTGCGGAACATTCGTCAATGCCGAAAGCCAGCGTTTCGAAGGCGAGCTGTGGAGCTGGAGCGTCGGCGATCTGGATATGATCCGCACGCGATCCGTCACTGCCTCCGTCGGGCGCCGCCCGCTGGACACGGTGGAAGAACGCGTGATCATGCACATGCAGTGGCGCGGCACCGGGCAGCACAGGCAAAGAGGGCAGGAAACCCAGCTCGGCCCCGGCGATTTCGTGATCGGATCCCCGCATAGCCCCTATCAGTTCGATCTCTCCCCGCATGAAATGATGGTGGTGGAATTCCCGAAGCAGGGCCTGCTGGAACGCGTGCCCGATCTGGAAGACAGGCTGGCCAAAAGCCTTTCGGGCAATTCCGCCGCAGCGCGGGTGTTCAACGATTTCCTGATGTCGCTGTGGCGCCAGGCAGACGGGACCGATCCGCTGGATGGAAACTGGACCGAAGGCGTCAACCGCGTGTTTTATGACCTGGCGGCAATGGCGATCCGCGATGCCGGGCGGGAAAACCCCGTATCGGAACAGGAAATACGCCTGCGCCGCCATGCCGAAGCGGTGATTGACGCTGCGCTGGACGATCCGGACCTGCGCAGCGCCACCATCGCCAGCGAACTGGGCACTTCTGTCCGCAGCGTGCAGAACCTGTTCGCCAAGGCGGGAACGACGCCATCCGCCGCCATTCTCAACCGGCGGCTGGAACGGGCGGCGGAACGGCTGATCACTGATCCGAAGGCGACCATAACGGACATCGCATTTGCCCACGGCTTCAATGACAGCGCCTATTTCACGCGTTGTTTCCGGCAGAAATTCGGCATTTCCCCGCGCGACTGGCGGATGGGCAACAGCGATTGACCGGCCATTTGCGCGACCAGGCGCATTAAGTCCCCCCGTTGCGTTTCAGTCCAAGCGCGGCTGCGCACGGGTCCAAGCGCCGCGTGTCACCATGATCTATCGTGAAGGATAAGGAGCCGAAAAACCGGCCCGCGCCAACGATAGAACACCCTGGGAGAGACACGATGAAATGCACGCAGGTTTCGCTCGCCGTTCTGGCCTTTGCCCTTGCCACGCCCGCTTATGCCCAAGACGCGCAGCAGGCAGGTGATGCGGCCGGTCAGGAAGACCAGCAGAGGACAGGCGGTATCCGGGAAATCGTCGTCACCGCGCAGAAGCGCGCGGAAGACGTGCAGGATGTGCCGATTGCGATCAGCGCCTTCGATGCCGAATCGCTGCAGGAACGCGCCATCGGCAACGTATCTTCCCTGTCCGCCATCACGCCGAACGTGACGCTGGACGCATCGACGCCCTTCTCCGGCTCCAGCGCGGTTCTGGGCGCGACGATCCGCGGCATCGGGTCGAGCGACTTCGCCTTCAATATCGACCCGGCGGTGGGCGTCTATCTCGACGGCGTCTATCTCGGCCGTTCCATCGGCGCCAATCAGGACCTGCTCGATGTGGAGCGGATCGAGGTGCTGAAGGGCCCGCAGGGCACGCTGTTCGGCCGCAACACGATTGGCGGCGCGATCTCCATCGTGACCCGCAATCCGGGCGATGAATTCCGCGTCACCGGCGATGTGACCACGGGCAGCTTCAAGCGTATGCAGGTGCGCGGCATGGTCGAACTGCCGATCACCACCGGGCTTTCCTCTTCCCTCGCCTTCGGCATGATGAAGCGCGACGGCTATCAGAAGCGCAAGGAATATCCGGGCTTCGTAGGCGATTACACTTCGTGGGAGCAGTTCCCGGCAGCCGGTTACCAGAATGCCGACCGGCAGGGCGGCGATGACACGTGGAGCGCGCGCGGCAAATTGCGCTGGGACGATGGCGGCGCATTCCGGGCCACGCTGACGGGCGATTTCACCAATATCGATCAGGAATCCACCGCCAATACGGTGCTGGACGTGCTGGATGATAATCCGGCGGCCTTCTTCTCCGGCCTGTTCAACACCTGCATCAGTTCCACCGCGGCGGAAATCGGCGCTGCTGGCCTCACCTTCGTCTGCGGCCCGCGCAACGGATCGGGCGGCTATAACACGATCGAAGGGCTGGCCAGCCGCAATGTCGATGCCGATCCGCTGAACGATATCGCCCCCTATGACGATCGCTGGGTGAATGACGATATCGATACCAGCTACGCCACCGGCAATAATTTCTCCAAGCTGGAACAGGGCGGCGTCGCGCTGGATCTGGAATATGATGTCAGCCCGGACGTGATGCTGAAATCGATCTCCTCCTTCCGGAAGATCGACTTTGCCGCCGGGGTCGATCTCGACAATTCGCCGCTGCCGATCCTGCAGACCAGCTTCACGGTGGACCAGGAACAGTGGAGCCAGGAACTGCAAGTTACCGGCTCTTTCCTGGACGATGCGCTGAACTTCGTGCTTGGCGGTTATGTCTTCAATGAAAAGGGCGACCTGCGCGATTTCGTGACCTTCGCGGGCGGGCTGCTGCAGGTCGATGGCCCGGGCGAGATCGACACCACCGCCTATGCCGCCTTTGGGCAGGTGGACTGGCGCCTGTCGGACCTGATCGGCGTGACCTTTGGTGGCCGCTATACCAAGGAAGACAAGAGCTATATCGGCGCGCAATCGGACCTGAACGGCATCAATTACAAGCTGGCGGGCTGCATGGATCTGGACCCGCAGACCGGCAATCCGAGCGCAGCCTGCGCCGCCGCATTGGGCTTCCCGATCCCCAGCGAGCCGTTCCGTTATTACCCGACGGAACCGAACGATCAGAGCTTCGACAATTTCTCCTTCAAGGCCGGCGTGCAGCTCTACCCGACCGAGGACATCATGTTCTACGGCTCGTTCAGCCAGGGCTACAAGACGGGCGGCTGGACCACGCGTCTTTCCAACCCGCTGATGGTGGCGCCAACCTTTGGCGAGGAAGAGGCGGAAACCTGGGAAGCGGGCGTGAAATCGACCCTGATCGACCGCCTGCTGCAGCTCAACCTGGCGGCTTTCAGCACCAAGTATGAAGGCATCCAGCTGAATTTCCAGGAAGGCGTTTCGCCGACAGTGAAGAATGCCGGCAATGCGCGGATCAAGGGCTTCGAGATCGAAGCGCAGGCCGCCCCGTCGGATATTTTCACGGTCAATGCGTCGATCGGCTATGTCGATGCCTATTACACCAGCGTGGACGGCCCGGCCCAGGTGGACCCGAACCCGCTGCAACTGGGCGTGTTTGCCGGTGCCAGCCTGCCCAAGGCGCCGGACTGGAAGATCAATATCTCCCCGCGTCTGGAAGTGCCCTTCGGCGCAGGTTCGCTGATCGTGCTGGCGGACTGGACCCACACCACCAGCATGCGCAACGACACGGAAGGCACCCGTCTGCTGATGCGGCCTTCCACCGATATCGTGAATGCCAGCGTCACCTATCAGCCGGATCTGGCGGGCTGGAACCTGACCGTGGGCGGGACCAATCTGACCGACGAGCGTTATCTGGTTACCGGACAGGCGCAGATCGGCGGCGGTGTGATCTATGGCACCTATAGCCGTCCGGCCGAATGGTATGCCCGGCTCGGGTTCGAGTTCTGAGAGCCGGAGGGAGAGAGAAGAAATGCCTGAAGCACCGACAACGGAACCGTGGGCCGGGACTCCTCCCGTCCCCCACGCCCTGCGCCCGGACGCCAAGCCCGAAGCCTATATGGCCAAGATCGCGGAAGGGGATGAAAAGCTGTGGGTCCCGATCGTGGAGGATGTCTATTCCAAGCCGGTCTGGATCAGCCCGTCGCTGAACATGTGGGCCGATGTATTGATGGCGAAGAAGCCGTGCATCGTGAACCGGCATTATCACCCCAAGCCGATCTGGGCCTACACGATCAGCGGGAAATGGGCGTATCTGGAACATGACTGGACCGCCACGGCCGGCGATTTCATCTTCGAAACGCCGGGCGAAAGCCATACGCTCGTTTCCTACGAACACCCGGATCCGATGAAGGTCTTCTTCGTCGTATCCGGCCCGCTGATGTGGCTGGACGAAGAAGGCAATTCCGTCGGCCATTACGACGTGTTCGATTACATGCGCGATGCCCGCGAACATTACGAAAAGGTCGGCCTGGGCGCCGACTATGTCGATACACTGATCCGCTGAGAGGAACTGCCATGGCAACGCAAATGAAGGCCCCGCCGTCCGACAAGGCCGAAATCGTCGACATTCCCTATGCCTATCGCGATCTGGTGGAGCGCACGTCCCCCGGCGGGCGCTATATCGACGCGCAGACAGACGTGGACAGCCCGTGGGTGCCCTTTGGCGACAGCGCCGCGATCAAGCACCTGGCCTTTGACGTGCGGCGCAATCTCTATTCCAACATATTGTGGGTGAAGGGGCCGGGCGTGGTCGGCACCCATTTCCACCGCGGCACGATCACCATGGTCTGCCTGGAAGGTTCCGTTCGATATCTGGAATATGACTGGGTGGCATCGCCCGGCGGCCTGATCCTGGAAGTGCCGGGCGAAAGCCATACTCTGGTGACCGACCACCCCGAAGGCTGCAAGCTGTTCGGCTGGATGGAAGGCCCGATCGATTTCTATGATGGCGATGCGAACTTCGTCGAGACGGTCGACGTGTTCTGGATGATGAATCACTACGAGGATTACTGCAAGGAACAGGGCATCGAGATCAATCCGAAGCTCTATCTCTGAGGTGGCGATGAAAACTCTCGATCAATTCGACATTGCCGGCAGATCCGCCTTCGTGACCGGGGCGGCCAGCGGCATCGGCCTGGCCTATGCCGAATGCATGGCCGAAGCCGGTGCCAGGGTAACGCTGACCGATGTGGATGCCGAAGGCGCCCAGCGCGAGACGAAGAGGCTGGTGGACGAAGGTTATGAAGTCCGCTGGGAAGCCTGCGACGTGACCGATCTGGATCAGGTTGCCGCCGCCATCGATGCCCATGTACATGCCTATGGCGGGCTGGATATCTGCTTCGCCAATGCCGGACTGGATGTGGGCAACGGGTTCTGGAGCCCGGAGAACAAGCGCAATCCCGATGGCCAGATCGACGTTTATGACAAATGGCGCTGGGACAAGTCGATCGATATCAACCTGACCGGCTGTTTCCACACGGTGCGCGAAGCCGCGCGGGCGATGAAGGCGAACACGGACCGGCGCGGCGGCAGTATCGTCATCACCAGTTCCAACGCGGCCGAAGTGAACGAGGCGATCGTGGGCGTGCCCTATATGGCGGCCAAGGCGGGGGTGAAGCATTTCATGCGCCATGCCGCCTATGAACTGGCCGCATACGGTATCCGCGTGAACGCGATTGCGCCCGGCCCCTTCGTCACCAATATCGGCGATGGCTGGGTCAAGAAGAACCCCGCCGCGAAAAAGGCCTGGGACGATCTGGTGCCCGTGGGCCGCATGGCCGAAACCTATCAGATCAAGCCGCTGGCCCTGCTGCTGGCATCGGATGCAGGCAGTTACATGACAGGCGCGCATGTGATGATCGACGGCGGGATGCAGCTTGGCCCGATCAAGCCGCTCGATTGATCCATGTCCTTGATTGCGACGGGCACTGCGTCCATCCGGAAGGCGAAAGTGAGGTAACATGACCGATCAGTCCCCCATTCATGCCCGCGCCGCGATCTGCCGCGGAAATTCCGAACCTTTCGCCATTCAGGACGTAACGCTGGACGCATTGCGGCCGGAAGAATTGCGTATCCGCGTGGTCGCCTGCGGGATCTGCCACACCGATCTGGCGGTGCGGGACAAGCAATTGCCCGTGCCGCTGCCGGTGGTGCTGGGCCATGAAGGCGCCGGCATCGTGGAAGAAGTGGGCAGCGACGTGACAGTGGCCAAGCCCGGCGACCGCGTGGTGATGAGCTTCAACAGCTGCGGCCATTGCCCCAGCTGCGCCGTGGATGCGCCAACCTATTGCTATGAATTCTTTCCGCATAACTGGTCGGGCATGCGCGCCGATGGCAGCCCCACCCTGTTCGCGGATGGAGAGCCGATGAATGCCAATTTCTTCGGCCAGTCCAGCTTCGCCACGCAAGCCATCGCGCATGAACGCAATGTGGTGAAAGTGCCGGAAAGCGCAGCAGACATTCCGCTGGAACGGCTCGCCCCCATCGGTTGCGGCCTTATGACCGGCGCGGGCGCGGTATTGCGGAGCATGAAAGTGCGCGCCGGCCTGCCCATAGCCATCTTCGGCACCGGAACCGTTGGCATGGCCGCGATCATGGCGGCCAAGATTGCCGGGGCTGACCCGATCATCGCCGTGGACGTGAATGACAATCGCCTGGCAGTGGCGAAGGAACTGGGCGCCACCCATGCCTTCAACGCGAAGGACGATGCAATCGGCAAGATCCGCGAATTGTGCCCGCAGGGCCTGGGTTATGTTTTCGACACGACCGGGATCAACAAGGTCATCCAGGATGCCTGGAGCCTGCTCGCCCCAATGGGCATTTGCGGCATTGTCGGCGCGTCGGACCCGGCGGACAATCTGACCTTCAACGAAGCCGAATTCATGGGCGGCGGCCGCCGTGTGATGGGCATTCTGGGCGGGGACAGCGATCTCGTCACCTTCCTGCCGGATCTCATCGCCTATCACCAGGAAGGCCGTTTCCCGTTCGAAAAACTGATCGGCTATTTCAATTTCGACCAGATCAACGAGGCGATCGAAGCCAGCGAAAGCGGCGAAGTGGTGAAGCCGGTGCTGAAGATCGGATCCGAGGACTGACTCCATGAAAGCCGCGACCTTCCAGGCCCTGCATGAACCGCTGAAGGTGGAAACCCTGCCCGATCCGGTGCCGGATGCCGGGCAGGTCGTGGTGGAGGTCGGCCGCTGCGGCATCTGCGGCAGCGACCTGCACATGACCGAGGATGCAGCCTATGGCTGCAAGCATGGCGATATCCTCGGCCATGAATTCGCCGGCGAAGTGGTCGGGCTTGGCAGCGAGGTCGAAGGGCTGAAGACGGGAGATCTCATTTCCGTCATCCCGCTGATGAGCTGCGGCACCTGCGAATATTGCCACCGCGGCGAAGTGCAATGGTGCGAAGAATTCGGCCTGCAGGGCGGTGGCTATGCCCAATTCGCCCTCACCCGCCCCAATCAATGCGTGAAGCTGCCGGTGGATGTTTCCATCGCGGATGGCGCCATTGTGGAACCGCTGGCCGTGGCGCTGCACGGCGTGAATCTTTCGGGCATGAAAACGGGCGACAAGGTGCTGGTGCTCGGCGCCGGACCTATCGGGCTGGCCGTTGCCTTCTGGGCCAAGAGGTTCGGCGCATCCCGGGTGGCGGTGCAGGACATTGCCGAATTCCAGCACAACCGCGCGCTGGACATGGGGGCGGATATCTTCGTGGTCGATCCGTCCGACCCGGTGGGAAGCGCGGAAAGAGCGCTGGGCGGCAAGGCGGATGTGGTGTTCGAATGCGTGGGCATTCCCGGCCTGATCCAGCAAGGCGTGGAACAGGTGCGCAATGACGGCACGATCTGCCTGCTCGGCCTGTGCACGAAGCCGGACACGCTCAACACTTTCGCCATGCTCAGCAAGCAGGTGAAACTGGTGACCAGCGCCTTCTTCACGCGGCAGGAATATGAAGCCGCGCTGGAGGCGCTGCTGCGCGGGGCAATGGAACCGCGCCTGCTGGTGACCGATACGATCAGCCTGGACGAAACGCCGGAAGTGTTTGAAAGCCTCAAGCAGCGCGGTCCGCAATGCAAGGTGCTGATCGCGCCCTGAACCTCCCCCCGCCGGATCGGGTGGGCGGACATTATTCCCGCGGCCGGGGCCGGGGCCTGGCCCTGATCGCGGATTCCAGATCTTCAAAGGCCGTGCATTGCGTATCGCCCGCAAGCCGTGCGGAAAGCGTGCGATAGGCGGACAGGGCCGCCTCCCCTTCCGCCGTCAGGCTGGCGCCCGCAGCCTTGCCGCCACCCGGCCGCGTCTCCACCAGCGGTTTGCGAAAACAGCGATTCATCTGATCGACCAGCAACCATGCCCGGCGATAACTCATGCCGAGGGCACGCCCGGCGGCGGATATGGAGCCTTCCCGGCCGATCGCTTCCAGCAGATCAGCCTTGCCCGGCCCCATTGCGACTTCATCGTCGCAATAGAGCTGGAGCTTGAGTTTCAGCCGGGCCATGCCGGCCTTGTAGCAGCGAAATGCCGATCAGCCGAGCGGGCGCCCGGAATTGAAGAACAGCGCCTGGCTGATCGCTGCGCGCACCGTATCTTCCTGGAACGGCTTGGTGATCAGATAGGTCGGTTCCGGCCTGTCGCCCGTCAGCAGACGTTCCGGATAGGCCGTGATGAAGATCACCGGCATCGTGCTGATTTCCAGGATATCGTCCACTGCATCGAGGCCGGAAGAACCATCAGCCAGCTGGATATCGGCCAGCACCAGGCCGGGCGTCTGTTCGGCAACGACTTCCTGCGCCTGGGTGCGGGTGGCGGCCGTGCCACAAATATCGTGGCCCAGCGAACGCACCAGATCTTCAAGCTGCATCGAAATCAGCGGCTCGTCCTCGATAATCAGGACGCTGGTGGTGTTTTCACGCTCGATCTCGTCCACCGCTTCGGCCACGAGCCTGGCAATCTCGTCTTCCGCGATATCCATGATCTCCGCCGCTTCCGCGCGGGTGAAATCTTCCACCGTTGTCAGCAACAGCGCCTGGCGGTTCAGCGGCGTGACCTTGCTCAGCTTCGCCTGGGCGCCATCTTCATGCGGGGTTGCCGCCGGAACTTCCGCCCCGACATCCAGATAGGCGCTCGCCCATAATTTGTTGAACGCCCGATATAGCGGAACACGCCCGCCCCGCAGGGAATCGGCCAGTTCCTCATCCGCAAGGGCGGCTTCCAGAGTGGCGCGAACAAACGCGTCGCCGGTCGATTGCGACCCGGTCAGCGCGCGAGCGTAACGACGAAGAAATGGCAAATGAGCGGCGACTTCGGCCCCAATCGACATAGATACCCTTCCCGATATTGTGGGCGTTCAACGCGGCAGATTCGGGATGGTTCCTGAACCCGCCACAAGTCGGCAACCCGCCTGAACAGCACCAGCATTTGGCGTAGCGTTGCGCAGGCGCAATCCCGGCGGCATAAAAAATTTCAAAATTTTTCGCAGATGCGGGAACACAGTCTTTTGCGGGACATTACACCTCTGTCACCGCCGAGACCCCCCTCCCGTCCAAGCGGCTGGTGATACGATCCCGATAGGCCCCCGCTCCAAGAGCGGGGGCCGTTTTCGTTTTGGGACATGCAAAACGCGCCGCATTCAGGCAGCGCGCGCATCCAGCGATTTGCAGTGCATGATGCAGGGGAAGCGGGTCAGCCCAGCGCGCCGCGCAGGCGGGCGAACAGGCCGCCCTTCCTGCCGCTGGCCAGCACTTCGGCAAGCTGCGCCGGATCATATGGCTTTTCGAAGATCGGGCCCAGCTCCGCCACTTCAGGCGGAATATCCTCGGGCGATCCGGTGGAGAACGCTATGCGCGGGCGTTGCGGGCCAAGCATGGTCACCAGCTCCGCCAAGGCCCAGCCATCGTCCCGATCCGCCAGATGCACGTCGATCACCATGGCCTGCGCAGGCCCTGCATCGAGCGCCTTCATCGTGCAGGCGATGGTCGGGCAGATTTCCACCTTGGTGGCACCGGCATCCAGCAGGGCCTGTTCAATATGCAGGGCAAGCACAGTGTCGTCCTCCACCACGAGGACGCGGCCGAGCCGCGATTTACCGACAATGCCTTCCTTTTCACCGTGCATAGGGGCCCTGTTTGCAGAATGCGGGCTGTATGAAATCCGAACGCGCGAAAACTCTCCGCCGTTCCCTTGAATATCAATATATCACAATTGCTTGCGATAGATGCGATATTCACGGTTCATATGACTGTCGATCGCCTTGGCAATGGCGACCATGCCCTGGTTGTCTTCCAGCACCCAGCCCACCTCGGCCCGTTTCGCATTGTGGTCGCTGACGGCATAGCGGCGGATATATTCGATCATCATGAAGGCCAGCTGGCTCGCCAGGCGCGAATTCTGCAAACGCTTCTTCACGCCCATCAGCGGTACGCGGAAATCCGCGGGCTGCGGATTGCGCAGCCACCACAACAACCTGATCCAGTTGAAGGGGAACAATCTGCCCTTCATCTTCGCAATCTTCGCATTGGCATCCGGCAAGGCGATCATGAAGGCGACAGGTTCCCCATCCAGCTCCGCGATCATGTTCGCGCCCGGCAGGATCAGCTGTTTGAGCTTCTTCGCGCCATAGGCCTTCTCATTCTCGGTAAAAGGCACGAAGCCCCAATTGGTCGACCAGGCATCGTTCAATATATCGATGATGATCGCCGCCTCGCGTTCGAAATGCTTGAAGTCCACCGTGCGGACATTGATCCGCTTGTTCTTCTCGCCCGAGGCGACGATCCGGTTGACGAGATCGGGGAAGCTCTTGTCCACCCGCAATTCATAAGTGAACAGCCGCTTGGCCACGTCATAGCCGCCGGCCGTTTCCACCCAGCCTTCATATTCGGGCGAATTATGGCCCATCATCACCATTGGCGGGTGGTCGTGGCCATGGACCAGCAGGCCCGGTTCTTCCCAGATCGACAGGCTGACCGGCGCGACCACCTGGGTCATTCCCTGTTCGCGCAGCCAGTCTTCCGCGCGCGCGATCAGCGCATGGGCGGTTTGCGCGTCCTCCGCCTCCAGCAGGCCCCAATTGCCGGTGCCCGGGCCCATCCCCTGTTCCGGCGGCTGTTTCAGCTGCAATTCGTCGATATGGGCGGAGATGCGGCCAACCGTCTTCCCGCCACGCCGGGCGAGGAACAACTGCATCCGCGCATGTTCGTGAAACGGGTTCTTCGCCGGGTTCAGCAGTTCCATCACTTCGGCGCGCAAAGGCGGCACCCAGTTTTGATCTGCCTCATTCAATCGATAAGCGAGATCGACGAATTCATTGAGGTCGCGCTTGCCGGTGACCGGCGTAATATCTATTTTGTCGTAAGACACTATCGGTCCTCGTTCATTCGCGATTAGCCCTGCGTATGCTTCGGGGCCGTTGTCAAGCGAGCCGCATATGGCCGCGCAGGGGCCCGTCGGGTCGCTGCGATTACCGGCCAGGGGCGTATTCGGAAACTTATTTGATGCCAGCAACCCAAACCCTAGACGCAGCCGCCACAGCGGCACAGCCATCCCGGCGCGTGGCGCTTTCCGCCACGCCGGATGACAAGGACATGCTGCGTGCCGCGGCGGAACTTACGCGCGATATCAACAAGGCTCGGCCGGAAATATACTGGCCGGACATGCTGCTGTCCGCGCTGGTCGGTTATGGCGCCATGGCCGGGGCAATCCTGATCGACAATGCGTGGCTGGCTGTGGCCTGCGCGGTCGTTTCCGTGATCGCGCTCTATCGCGCCTTGCTGTTTATCCACGAGATTTCCCATCTCCACCGCAACGCCCTGCCCGGTTTCCGCACCGCGTGGAACGCGCTGGTCGGCGTGCCGCTGCTGACGCCGTCCTTCATGTATGAGGGCGTTCACACGCTGCATCATGCCCGGACCCGTTATGGCACGGTGGAAGATCCGGAATATCTGCCGCTGGCACTGATGAAGCCGTGGTCGCTGCCGGTCTTCCTTCTGGTCGCCCTGCTGGCGCCGCCGGCGCTCATCATCCGTTTCGGCATACTGACGCCGCTGGGCGCCATCATCCCGCCGATCCGCAAATTCTCGTGGGAACGGTTTTCGGCACTTGCCATCAACCCGGCATTCCGCCGCCGCCCTGCCGAAGGCGAGATGAAGCGCCGTTTCTTCTGGCAGGAAGTGGGGGCCAGCGCCTGGGCCATGGTGTTGATCGCCAGCATCTTCGTGCTGGGCTGGCGTCCGTTGCTGATCGCCATGGCGATCATGTCCGCCGTCGCCATCTTCAACCAGTTGCGCACGCTGGTGGCCCATCTGTGGGAGAATGAGGGCGAAGTGATGACGGTGACCGGCCAGTATCTGGATTCGGTCAATGTGCCGCCCCCATCGCCCTTTGCCGCGCTGTGGGCGCCGGTGGGCCTGCGTTACCACGCGCTGCATCACCTGCTGCCCAGCCTGCCCTATCACTCGCTGGGTGAAGCGCATAAACGGATATGTGCGCGCCTGGGCACGGAATCGACTTATGAACGCGCCAGTTATGGCAGCATGACAGTGCTGGTGATGCGCATCGCGCGCAGCACCATGGTCCGTCGATAAGGTCAGGCGCCGGGGCTCATTCCTCGGTGCGGACCAGCACCGTCTCGCCAATCAGGAAGAACAGCAGGAACGGCGCCCATGCGGCCAGCAGCGGCGGATATCCGCCGAAGCTGCCCATGGCCAGCGCCGCATTATCGACCACGAAATAGGCAAAACCCAGCGCCATGCCGATCACGGCGCGGGCGAAAAGATGGCCTGACCGGGCCAGCCCGAAACCGGCCACCGCACCCAGCAGCGGCATCAGAACGGCCGATAAGGGCCCGGAAATCTTGTGCCACCAGCGCCCGCGCAATTCCGATGTCTGGCGCCCCGCAGCTTCCAGCGCCTCTATCGAACGTGACAATTGCGGCAGGCTTTCCGCATCGGGATTGACCGTGCGCAGTTCCAGCTGATCCAGCCCCAGTTCGGGCGCGATCAGGGTCGGTTCGTCCAGCGCGCGTTCTTCCGCCGGGCCGACATTGAAGACTTCCGGATCTTCCAACATCCAGCCCGGATTGGCATAGGTCGCCCGGCTGCCACGCCATTGACGCAGCATCATGCCGTTATCGTCCCGCTGGTAGAAGGTGACATCCTCCATCACCGTATCCGCGCCGCGCCCCCGCACGGTGGATGCCAGCAGCACGTCATTGCCATCCGCCAGATAGACCGTGGTGCGCGTATCCGGATCGTCGGGAACAGGTCCGTATTCGGCCTTCTCCCAGGCTGACAGCGTTGCCGTCGCCCGTGTCACGACCCTTTCGTTGAACAGGAAGGAGAAACCGGCGATCACCATTGCCGTCAGCAGCAGCGGCGCGAGGATCTGATGCGCTGAAAGGCCGGAAGCCTTCATCGCGATCACTTCGCTATTCTGGTTCATCGTCGCCAGCGTGATGATCGTCGCCAGCAAGATGGAGTAAGGCAGGAAGCGGGCGATCAATTGCGGGATCCGCAAGGATGCATAGGTCAGCAATTCGCCCTGGCCATTGCCCTGATAGGCCAGAATATCGGCGCTGTTACTCAGCAGGTCGAGCATCAGCAGCACCAGCACCAGCATCACCAGCACGGCCAGAATCCGCAGGATGAATGTCTTGGCCAGATATTTGGTCAGCGTGGCCGAGGGGAAGAAATCAAGCACCATCGCTGCCCTCCTCCGGCTCGCGGGCCGCGACTGGCGGCGCGCCAGTGGGATGCCGCTTGCGTGACCACCATTTCATCAATGCGGAAAAACGCTTGGACAATTTGGCGAAGGCCGTTTCCAGCGCGCCGATGGCCTGCCCGCCCGGCACGAAGGCGACACGGTAATACATCCAGCCGATCAGCGCGGCGAAAACCACGAATGGCCCCCACAATCCGATCCAGGGATCGATCCGGCCCAGTTCCGCCACCGATTGCCCATACTGGTTCACCTTGTGATAGGAGACGACGAGTATGATCGACACGAATACGCCCAGCGCACTGGTCGATCGCTTGGGCGGTATGGCCAGCGCCACGGCCAGCAGCGGCATCATCAGCATCATCACCACTTCGACCATGCGATAATTGAAATTGGCAAGGCCGGCATCCCTTTCCTGCGGGGTGGCTTCCGGGCTCCAGCCGAGACGCAACAGTTCGGGCAGCAGATATTCGCGGCTCTTGTCCCCGCGATCGCGGAAACGTTCTATGGCGGGCAGGTCGATCGGCAGATCGTGGCGGGAGAAACTGAGCACGCGCGGCGTATCATCGGGCAAATCGTGCACGATCGTGCCGTCCAGCAGGCGCAGGATGATCGTGTTGCGATCTTCCCTGTTGGCGAGGAAGCGTCCCTCGCGGGCGGTGATCGCCAGCGATTGCCCCTTTCCATCGGAAACACGGGCGAAGATTCCCATCAACTGGCGCCCTTCATCCCGGCTTTCTTCGATCCGCAACGCCACGCGATCTTCCAGCGTGGTGAATTCCCCGACATTGATCGAAGCCCCCAGCGCGCCGGATCGCAATTCATATTGCAATTCCTCGTAGCCATACCGCGCGAGCGGCTGGAGATAGCCGACAATGGCGAAGTTCAGCGCCACCAGCACGAAGGTAATCATGTATGGGACGCGCAGCAGGCGCGTATAGCTCCACCCCACGGCGCGCATCACGTCCAGTTCGCTGGAAGTCGCCAGCTTGCGGAAGGCCAGCAATATGCCGAGCAACAGGCCGAGCGGAACCGCCAGCCCCGCATATTCCGGGATCAGGTTGACCAGCATCCGGAACACGACAGTGATCGGCCCGCCTTCCGTCGAAACGAATTCGAACAGGCGCAGCATCTTTTCCAGCATCAGCAGCGATGCGGCCAGCGCGAACACGCCAAGCATCGGCACCAGCACGAGCCGGAAAATATAGCGGTCTATGGCGGTGATGAATGTCAAACTGGCGGCAATCGCGGTGGCGGGAACTTGCAAAGCGCTATAACCCGCACTTGATCCAAGGTCATGCCCCCAGTTTGGTTCCTGAATTTTCGGTCGCGGGGTGTGACCTTCAGGCCTTTTCGAGTGTGCATTGCAGCGGGTGCTGATTTTCGCGCGCGAAATCCATGACCTGGTTCACCTTGGTTTCGGCCACTTCATAGGGGAAGATGCCGCAAACGCCCACGCCGCGCTGATGCACATGCAGCATCACCCGCGTCGCCTGTTCCAGATCCATGCGGAAGAAACGCTTCAGCACCATGACGACGAATTCCATCGGCGTATAATCGTCATTCAGCATCAGCACCTTGTACTGGCTGGGTTTTTTCGGCTTGGCCCTGGTGCGCGTTGCCAGGCCGATCTGCCCTTCACCGTCAGAGGTTCCGCTTTCGTCATCTTCTCCGGCCGAACGGATGGGCAGCTCGGGAACGGCCTTGGCCCCCATGGGCGAGAAAGCGGGAATTCGGTGCATAGCAGCGCAAATATCGTATCGGCCCCCGCCGCTGCAAGGTGCGCGGCTCAATTCGCCTCATAATCCGTGTCGATTAACGCAGGGTAAGCATGGCAATTGGCGCCCTGCCCTGCCTCCAAAAGCAAGCGGGCCGGACGGTCTGAACCGTCCGGCCCGTCAGATCCGCCGAAGAGGAGAGGAGCCCCGGCGGATGCGTCAGCTAGTCTGCTGCGAGGCGGCGCCTCAGGCGGCAGCCTTCGACATTTTTTCAGCCGCCATGTTCATGCGGCCGGAAATCGGCGCAAACGCTTCATTGGCGAGCTTCATCATGGTTTCGCTGTTCTTCGAGCTGGTGGCGACCAGCGCATCGAAATTGCGGCGCATGATCTTGCCCTGCAGCTGGAACAGTTCGGTCGGGCTCTTCACCGCGGCCATTTCCTTCATGTCCGCAGTCATGGTTTCGTAAGCCGACTTGGCTTCGTCAACCACGGTCTTGCTCATGTCCTGCAGGCCGCCGGCCAGGATCTTGCTGCTTTCAACCAGGGCTTCGACATTGCCCTTCGCGAATTCGCTGGCTTCGCCCATGGCTTCGGTGCCCTTGTCATAGGCTTCCTTCGCCTTGGACTGCATTTCGGTGAGCATGTTGCTGTAATCTGGTGTCTTGGCGGTTGCCATGATCTTGTCCTTCAATTCGCTGACGGTGGTTTGGGGAGTATTCGCAGCCTGCTGCGCTACCTTGGCCGGCTTCTTCGCAGCCATTGCGCTGATATTCGGTTCAGCAGCGGGTTTCGGCGCGGGAACCTTCGCGGCCTTTTTAGCCGACGCCTTGCGCTTGGGCGCGGATTTGGCAGCAGCTTTCTTCGCTGCGGTTTTCTTGGCCGCAGCCGGTTTCCTTGCCGGAACCTTGGCAGGCGCTGCCTGCTTCGCCGGCTCCCCGCCTTCCGCCTTCCTGGCTTCCGTCTTCGGTTCGGCCTTGGCCGGCGCGGGTTCGGATGCCTTTGGGTCAGCGGCAGCCTTCGGCTTCATTTCCGAAGCCGCGGCGGCATAGGCTTTTTCGGCGCTGTCTTCGGTCTTCTTGTCCGGAGAATCGGCCATTCGTTCCTCGCTAAAGCTGCGCTTCGTTTACATCGCGCCGCAACGCGATTGCTGCATTGCACAAAATAGAGAAACGATGGTGGATGTCAAGGCGTTTTTGTGCAGCGCACAATAACTGAAACATTCCGCCCCGAAAGGCAGGCGTTTCCTAGCGCATGGCGACGTATCGCCCCGGCGCATCCTCTATCACCCGGTCGCCCCGGCCGCCCGGTTTGCGCTTGCCGGTAGCGGGGACGCGCTTGCCGTCCAGCAACTCGAGCCAGCCGATCCAGTCGGTCCACCAGCTGCCGGGATGCTCCGTCGCTCCCTCCACGAAATCGCCCAGGTTTTCGGCAGAGGAATCGCCAATCCAGTATTGGTATTTCCCCGCAGCCGGGGGGTTCACCACACCGGCGATATGGCCGCTGCCCGCCAGCACGAAACGCGCCGGGCCGGAAAGATGCGACAACATGCGGAACACGCTTTCCGGCGGGGCGATGTGATCTTCCCGCCCGGCCTGGACATAGACCGGCGTCTTGATCAGCGTCAGGTCGATCGGCGTGCCGTCGCCCGACAGCGAATCCTTTTCGGCCAGCCTGTTGTCGCGATAGAGATCGCGCAGATAGGATTCGTGCCACTTTGCCGGCAGATTGGTGACATCACCATTCCAGTGCAGCAGGTCGAAGGCCGGATAATCCTCCCCCAGCAGATAGTGGTTGACCACGTAGTTCCAGATCAGGTCCGTGCCGCGCAGCAGGTTGAAGGTCGCCGCCATGTAACGGCCATCCAGATAGCCGCCCTTGCTTGCCTGCCGGATCAGTTCCAGCTGCTTGTCATCAATGAAGGCGCGCAATTCGCCGGCCCGTTCAAAATCGACCTGCGCCGTCAGGAATGTGGCGCTGGCGACATGATCCGCCTTCCCGCGCCGGGCGAGGATCGCGAGGGTGGCGGCCAGCGTCGTGCCCGCTACGCAATAGCCGACCGTGTGCACGCTCGGCACTTTCAGCCTTTGGCGCACCAGTTCGATCACTTCCATCTGCGCGCGGATATAATCGTCCCAGGTGATGTGGGCGAGGCTGGCATCGGCGGATCGCCAGCTGACCACGAACACGCTCAGCCCCTGATCCACCGCCCAGCGGACGAAGCTCTTCTTCGGATTGAGATCGAGGATGTAGAAACGGTTGATCCAGGGCGGGAAGATCACCAGCGGCGTTTCGATCACCTCATCCGTGGTGGGCGAATACTGGATCAGCTGGAACAGTTCGGTTTCATGCACGACCTTGCCCGGTGTGCAGGCGATATTCTCGCCCAGGCGGAAAGCGCCGGAATCGGTATGGGTCAGCTGGCCCTTTTCCAGATCGGCGGCCAGCCGTTCCATCCCCCTGGCCAGGTTTTCGCCCTGCGTGTCAATCGTGCGTTCCAGCACCAGCGGGTTCATCAGCGGGAAATTGGCCGGGCTCATCGCGTCCAGCACGCTGCGGGTCGCGAAGCGCAACTGGTCCCGCTCCTGCTCGTCCAGCCCTTCCACCTGGTCCACCGCTTCACTGATCCGTTCGGCCAGCAGCAGATAGGTCTGGTGGATCAGGGCGAAGACCGGCCTTTCGCGCCATTCGGGCGCAGCGAAACGGCGGTCCTTGCGCGGCAGGTCCAGCGGCTGGGCCGGGGCGCCGCCTTCACCGCCTTCTTCGAACCGGGCGAGTATATCCTCCCACAAGGCCATGCCTTCTTCGAAGATCTGCCGCTGGCGTTCGGGATCGAGCAGCGGCATCTGCTGATACCAGCCCTGCATCAGCCCCATCCATTGCGCGGGATCGACGAAAAAGGGCAGCGGCGATTCGGGCGTCTGCTGGTTGCGGTGGAATTCTTCCCACATCTGCTGGATGCGCATGGCGGAGGCGCCCCAATCGGCCAGCACCTCGTCCCCCGGCACGGCTTCCGCGGCTTCGGGAAGGAAGGTTTCCATCACCTGTCGCGCCGCCTCTCCCTGGATGCGGAGCATTTCGGTGAAAATGTCGGCGGCCTGTCCGGCGGAGTCGTCTTTCACACTCATTGCAGGCCATCATAGGCAAGATTGTTACAAATGGGAGAGGCAAACGCGCAGAGTACAATTGCGCTGCTGCGCTGATTCGGCCACAATTACTGTTGCCCGCGCGCAATCCTGCCCGCGTGCTTTGGATTAAACAGAGGTCATGGAAACCGAATTCTACCGCATCAAGCGACTGCCGCCCTATGTCATCGCCGAAGTCAACGCGATGCGAGCCGCGGCCCGTCAGGCGGGTCAGGATATCATCGACCTCGGCATGGGCAATCCGGACCTGCCCCCGCCCCAGCACGTGATCGATAAATTGTGCGAAGTGGCGCAGAAGCCCGATGCCCATGGCTACAGCCAGTCCAAGGGCATCCCCGGCCTTCGCCGCGCTCAGGCTGCCTATTACGAACGGCGTTTCGGGGTCGAACTGGACCCGGAAAGCGAAGTGGTCGTCACGCTCGGGTCGAAGGAGGGGCTGGCCAGTCTTGCCACCGCGATCACCGCGCCCGGCGATACGATCCTGGCGCCCAACCCCAGCTATCCGATCCACACTTTCGGCTTCATCATCGCCGGGGCGACGATCCGTTCCGTGCCGACGACGCCGGATGAACGCTATTGGGATGCGCTGGAAAAGGCGATGCGCTTCACCGTGCCGCGCCCGACCATCCTGATCGTGAATTACCCGTCCAACCCGACGGCCGAAGTGGTCGATCTGGCATTCTATGAAAAGCTGGTCGACTGGGCGAAGGAGAACAAGGTCTGGATCCTGTCCGACCTTGCCTATTCCGAACTTTATTATGACGGCAAGCCGACACCTTCGATCCTGCAGGTGAAGGGGGCAAAGGATGTGGCGGTGGAATTCACCAGCCTGTCCAAGACCTTTTCCATGGCCGGCTGGCGCATGGGTTTCGCGGTCGGCAACCAGACGCTGATCGCCGCGCTGACGCGGGTGAAATCCTATATCGATTACGGCGCCTTCACCCCGATCCAGGCGGCCGCCGTGGCCGCGCTGAACGGGCCGCAGGACATTGTGGAGAAGAACCGCCAGCTTTATCACAAGCGGCGCGACGTGCTGGTGGAAGCCTTTGGCCGCGCCGGTTGGGAAATCCCGCCGCCACCCGCTTCCATGTTCGCCTGGGCCCCGCTTCCGCCGGGCCTGAAGGACATGGGCAGCATGGAATTCGCCAAGCAATTGCTGACCCATGCCGAAGTCGCCGTCGCCCCCGGCGTCGGTTATGGCGAGGATGGCGAAGGCTATGTCCGCATCGGCCTGGTCGAAAATGAACAGCGGCTGCGGCAGGCCGGACGCAATGTGAAGCGTTACCTGCAGAGCATGGGCGTCAACAGCTCCGCCGCCTGATCCGGCCGGGCCACGGACGGGCCCGGCACCCGGCAATAAATCATATCAGCGCCCGCTTCCCCCCAGGGAGGCGGGCGCTCTGCCGTGCGTGGCGCGCGTCTGGTCGATCCTGTTTGCGCGGCGCTGGCTTCTGGAATACCCATTCCCGAAACAAAACAGGGCGCCTGCCGATGGGTCTGGCGCTGGCAGGTAATCAGCGATAAGCTTAGCCTGCTAATAATATGGGAAGAGGACCGGAGATGCGCGCAGCGGATGGCTCGCTAGATGTGGCAAAATTCCTCCAGGGGCTGAATTTCACGCCGTTTCACCGGCGGATTCTGATCCTGTCCTGCCTGGTCACATTTTTCGATGGGCTGGATTTTTCGCTGATCGCCTACACCCTGCCCTATATTCGGGACGAAATGAGCCTGAACGAGGCGATGATGGGCAATGTCAGCGCCGCCGCCTTCATCGGCCAGATGATCGGATCGCTGGTCGGATCCTATATCGCGGATGTGATCGGGCGCAGGCCCGTCATTCTCTGGTGCACCGTGCTCAGCGCAGTGCTCACTTTCGTCACCGGATTTGCCCAGACGCCCGAAATGCTGATGCTTCTGCGCCTTCTGGGCGGCCTGACGATCGGCGGGCTGCTGGCACCTGCATGGTCGCTGAATGTGGAGGCGATGCCGGCGGGCAAGCGCGCCACTGCCGTCACCATCGTCATGCTGGGCTTCAGCACCGGCGCTGCGGCCGCTGGCTGGATCACCAACTGGATCGCCCCGCTGCTCAGCTGGCATTATGTATTTTTCGTATGCGGCGCGCTGACCCTGGCGCTGGCCGTCCTGCTGCAATTCACCCTGCCCGAATCGGCTCGGTGGCTGGTGGCCAAGGGCAGGCCTGCCGCCACGGTGATGCCGCTGCTCAGCCGCTTCGATCCGGGCACGGATCTCAGCCGCTATCACAGCTTCTATCTTTCGGATGAGCGCAGTTCGAGCAAGTCGGACAATCCGCTCAACAAGATTGGCGAATTGTTCAAGGGCTGGCTGGCCTATATCACGCCGCTGATCTGGGCGGCCTATTTCTTCTCCAGCTTCGCGATCTACCTCAAATCCAGCTTCGGCGTGCTGTTTCTCGAAGAGCTTGGCCTTTCGGTGCAGAGCGCGACCTGGATCGGATCGATCGGCGGCCTGACCGGCGCGATTGCCGGTGTTGCCCTGCTGGCCCTGACGGAAAAGCGCGGCCCGGCATGGATCACGCTGGCGCCGGCAGTGGCCATTCCGTTCCTTCTGCTGGTCGGCCTTGGCATCATCCTGGACGGGGCGCTGTTCATTCCCGTGATCTTCATCGGCAGCGTCCTGGTCGGCGCGGGCCATGCCGGGGTGATTTCCATCACCAGCGTCTATTACCCCAGCGCCGCCCGCGCCACGGGTGGCGGCTGGGCCAGCTTCATGGCCAAGTTCGCCGCAGTGGCGGCTCCGCTGGTCGGCGCCGCCCTGTTCCTTGGCAGCGAACAGAAAGTGCTGCACGGCTATCTGTTCTCGGCCGCCTGCCTGGCCGGGATCATCGTCTGCATCCTCGCGCTGTCGCAATTCGCAAAACGGCTGGTGGCCGAACGTGAGGCGGAGCAGGCCCTGGCCGATGAGCGGGACGAAGCTGACGGCGCCGCCCATCCCATCAACCTGACTGCCAGGGAATCGCAGGCATGAAACTTCGCAGCCTTTCCGCCAATTCACCCGGCCGCCGCGCAAACTGGAAAGCGCTGGGTCTGTCGCCCGAAGACATGGAAAAGCCGAAGATCGCGGTGGTGAATTCCTCCAGCGAACTGGCGATCTGCTATGCCCATCTCGATGGCATCGCGCAGATAGTGAAGGAGGAAATCCGCAAGGCCGGCGGTGTGCCCTTCGAAGTGCGCACCGCGGCGCCATCGGATTTCATCACCGGCGCCAACAAGGCCGGATCCTATATCCTGGCCGGGCGCGACATCATCGCCAACGATATCGAAGTGCAGGTGGAAGCGGCGATGCTGGACGGCATGATCTGCCTGACCAGCTGCGACAAGACCCCGCCCGGCCATTTGATGGCCGCCGCGCGGCTGAACATCCCCACCATCCTCGTGATCGGCGGATACCAGCAGGCGGGCGAAATCGATGGCGAGCCGGTTGACGTGGAAGATGTCTGGTCTGGCGCCGTGGGTGAGCGTTTTGGCGGCAAACCCAAATTCCCCGTGGCGGACATGGCGGAAAACGCCATTCGCGGCCCCGGCGTCTGCGCTGGCATGGCCACGGCCAACACCATGCATTGCGTGGTGGAAGCGCTGGGCATGACCCTGCCCGGCCACGCGCCAGTGCGCGGCAACAGCCCGAAGATGCAGGCCAATGCCCGCGCCTGCGCCCACCGCATCGTGGAAATGGTGGGGGAGGATCTGAAGCCGCGCCAGATCATGACCGAAGGCGCCTTCCGCAACGCCATTGCCACCGTGCTCGCCGTTTCCGGCTCGATCAATGCGATCAAGCATCTGCAGGCCGTGGCCGTGGAGGCGGAAACGGATATCGACATCTTCACCCTGTGGGAGGAGATGAGCGATGTCCCCATCCTTTCCGCCGTGCGGCCCACGGGCGAAGTGCGGATCGAAGCGTTCGAGGATGCGGGCGGCGCGCGCGCCGTGCTCAAGCGGCTGGAAACCCGGATCGACGGGGATGTGCTGACCTGCACGGGCAGGACGATGGCCGAAAATCTCAAGGATTACGTGATCCCCGGCCCGGACGTGATCCATGCGATTGACGATCCGGTCAGCGAAGGGCCCGCCATCGCCATATTGCGCGGCAGCTTTGCCGAAACCGCCGTGGTCCGGCTGGGCATTCGCGACGGATCCCGGCCCGAAGAATTTTCCGGCCCTGCCCGCGTGTTCGAAGATTCGATGGAATGCCTGCAGGCGATCGAGGACGGCAAGGTGAAGGAAGGCGATGTGGTGATCGCCCGTAATCAGGGGCTGAAGGGCGGCCCGGCCATGGGCGGCGGAGCCTCCATGGTGCTGTTCGCGCTGGACGCTGCGGGTCTGGCCAAGACCACTGCCTTCGTCACCGACGGCCAGCTATCCGGCCTGTGCCTGAAAGGGCTGACCGTGGCCGAAGTCCACCCCGAAGCGGCAACAGGCGGGCCAATCGGCAAGGTGCGCGATGGCGACAGGATTACGATCAGCGTGGAAAACCGCAGCCTGGATATCGATGTACCGGCAGAGGAACTGGCCCGGCGCGAAGGCCCCGGCCTGCGCATCCCGGCCCACGGCTATCTCGACACATTCCGCCACGACGTGCGCGACATGAGCACGGGCGGCGTGTTGCTGCCCGAACGATCATAGTCGCGGTCAGTATATTTTTTAAACGATTATAAATATTTGGATGGCCCACTCTGCCCGATCCATCGGGGAGAGATGCGATGAAAACGACCCTGGCCGCCCTCGTCCTGGCCGCCACGAGCATCACCGGGGCCGCCGCGCCCTTATGCGGGACGGCCTATGCCAATGCCTGCTGCAAGATCTGCAAGAAGGGCAAGGCCTGCGGCGACACGTGCATTGCCCGGGACCGGAATTGCACCAAGGGCAAAGGCTGCGCCTGCGACGCCTAGGCAGGCTGGGCAGCCATGAAAAAGCGGGGCCCGGCCGATGCCGCACCCCGCTCTTCCCAATTCGCTATCGGGCGAACCGCTCAGGCGAGTTCGACGGTAAGCGTGGTCTGCTGCGGTTCGATCGCGCGGACAGCCACTTCATTGGCTTCACCGACCTGTTCGACAGACGCAATCTTGATCGCCGTCACCGCACCGGCATCGCCGCTGTCTTCCGCAGACGGATCCCGGCCCTGTTCGAACACGAAGATCCCGTCGGCATTGAGATAGAACGTCTCGTCCCCGAAATGGTTGGCGAGGCCCGATTGCTGGGCAATCTCCGTCGGCACGGGTTCAAGCCCGGTCTTCTGCTGGATCTGGTCGGTCTGGTCTTGCGTAAGCTTCATAATATCTCCGGCTAATTGGCTGGGATTTTTCCCATGTCACGCGCGCGCCATATTATATGGCATCCGGCAAAACGGGCGCGTTCCGGCATCCTATAACATAGATGCACCGCCATTACGAAATTTGCCGATTATTACAGCTGACATATTAAAAAATCGGGGCTTCCATTCCCCTGGAATTACAGACATATTTCATAAAATATCGTGATATTCACAAAGGCGTTTTTCTAATAATCTCGGTAAATCGGATTGCTTGCAGAGGTTGCATTCCCCGCACACAATGCAATCATGAACGCCACGCAGACGACCATCCGTTCCAATGCCAAACAGCGGGCCGCCAATGAAAGATGCGATGCGATGCTGCAGCATGCGCGCGATCAGATCATGGCCGTGGGCGTCGACCGGTTCAGCCTTAACGAAGTGCTGCGCCAGTCAGGGGGATCGAAGGCAACGCTCGTAAAATATTTTGGCGATCGCAATGGCCTGATTGCAGCCGCCATCGGATTCGAGGCGCAGCACGCGGTGGAGGAATTGGCGCTGGAAACCGCAAACGCGCTACCGCTTCAGGAAGCGCTCGAACGGTTCCTTGGCGGCATATTGCGCTTCTACCTCCTTCCGGGCTCCATCGCGCTGTATCGCGCCGTGGTGAGCGCTGCGGACAGCAGGGCATCGGCCGGATTCTATCGCAACGGGCACCAGGTGATCGTCCAGGCCCTGGCCGATCTTCTCGACGCCCGCAAAGGCCGGGATGTCCATCCGGCGATCAATTCCGCGGAAGTTGCCGATCAGATGCTTCACGCCATTCGCGCCGGAAAATACGAACGCGCCCTGATCGGCCTTTCGCCCGATATGCCCGACGCGGCCGAGATCAAGGCGCGGGCGCATTCGACAGCAGCCCTGTTCGTGCCTGCGCTGGGCCAGACAGGCAAAGCTTGATCGTTGCCCTGAATCCTATATGTACCAGTGGTACATATAGGAGGATCGATGACCTATCTCCGCACAGCCTGGTACATGGCCGGATGGTCGCAAGAGCTTGGCGAGGCCGGCTTCACGCGTGAAATCCGCGGCCGCCGGATTTATTTCTACCGGCTGGAGAACGGAGATCCTGCCGCGATTACGGATCGCTGCCCGCACCGCTTCGCGCCACTCTCGCTCGGCACGCGGGATGGGGATACGCTGATCTGCCCCTATCACGGGCTGGGTTTCGGCCCCGATGGCAAGTGCAACCGCAATCCCTTTTCAGACCGTATTCCGGCCGCAGCATCCATTCCCACCTTTGCGGTCCTGGAAAATGACG
Organism: Croceibacterium atlanticum; assembly: GCF_001008165.2. Classification (NCBI taxonomy): domain Bacteria; kingdom Pseudomonadati; phylum Pseudomonadota; class Alphaproteobacteria; order Sphingomonadales; family Erythrobacteraceae; genus Croceibacterium; species Croceibacterium atlanticum. The sequence continues at coordinate 1,620,708 of NZ_CP011452.2, forward strand.
GGATTATCTGGCTCTGGGGAGGCGATCGGGAAAGCGCCGATCCAGACCTGATTCCAGACTTTTCCTTCGTCCCTGACAGGCCGGGCTGGCGTACCATCACCGGGTACACCCTAATGGATGCGAATTACGAATATGGGACCGACAACCTGCTCGATCTCAGCCATATAGAATTTGTGCACAAAGGCAGTTTTGCCGGCCAGGGGGTAATCTTCGCGGGCGAACATTCCGTGCGTCAGGATGGCAACACGCTGCATTCCAACTGGTGGATGCCGGGGATTCCGCCCCCCTCCGTGGCGCGATCCGCCTTTCCCGAGGATGCCGTGGTCGATCATTGGCTGGAAATGCGCTGGGATGCGCCGGCTTCAATGCGCCTGAATATCGGCGTGTGCCCGCATGGCGCAGGACGCGACGCCGGGTTCGAACTGCCGCAGGCGCATATACTGACACCCGCCAATGATCATCAGACCCATTATTTCTGGTCATCCAGCCGCCCGAACGACACAGATGATACGGCGCTGGATGCGGCACTTCATGCCATGTTCCGCCAGGCATTCGATGAAGAGGACAAACCCATCATCGAAGCTGCCTATGCCAATGTGAAAGCCAATCTGGAATCGGGTGGCAGTTTCTGGTCGGAAAAACCACTATCGCTGGGAATTGATCAGGGTGGCACGCGCGCCCGGCGGCTGTTGGAAAAACTGATTGCGCAGGAAAGCGCGGCCAGCTGACCTCCGGGATCATTGACCAGTCATTGACCAGACGCGCCATCTGCCGGCACCCGCTTTCCTACATGATCCGGACCATGCCAGACAGGCGCGATGCTCCAATCGTGCCCGCCTGCGCTACCCCCTTGTAAAGGCGCGCATAATCGCTGCGGGAATTATCGATCAGGACAGTGTTCCAAGTGTTCCAGGCGATCGCCAAAAACCCTTGCGATCAGGGGCGGATCATTGGGCCGCCACTTCCTCGGCCGCACCGGCGGCGGCCACTTCGATGTCGTCAGAAAGATGCGCGCCCTGTTCGCGCAATATGCCGCGGATTTCTCCCACATCGACATGGCGCGGCTGCACCCCGCGATTGGCCGCCACCGCCGCCGCGGCGCCTGCCGCATGGCCGGTCAGCCAGCATTGCGGGATTTCGCGCATGAAGCCGTGGCTGTTCGCATCGCAGGAGACGTGCCGCCCGCCGACCAGCAGCCCATCGAGCTGGCGCGGGACAATCGCGCCATAGGGGACGGAAACGACCGGGAATTTCGGGCTGATCGACGGGCTGATGCCCACCTCGTCCGCCGCCGGCGTGCCCTTGCCCCAATTGCCGCGTTCGATCCGGCCGACCCCGGCCAGCCGCCGCGTATGCCGCACGCCCAGCTGGCTGGCGCTTTGCAGGCTGAACACATGTTCAAAACCCGGCGCGTGGGTGCGGAAGAAGCGGCAATGCCCCTCCATCAAACGGTGGCTGCGGATTTCCACTTCCGTCATGTCGTCCACATCCAGCGCGGAAAGGCCCGATTGCCTTGGGCCCAGGAACAAGGCGATATCGGGGCGCCAGCTGACATAGGGTGTCTGGAAAAAGCCGAGTTCCTCGCGCCCGCGTTCCATGAATTGCCGCAGCTGGTCGGGATTGTGGACTTTCCAGTCGATCCAGCGGTCCATGTCGACCCCGCCCAGAACCCAGCCGGTATTCATGGAATGGTGGACATCGCCCTCTTCAATATCGGTATCGAATTCAGCACCCGCGCGGGCGAACATGTCGCCATCGCCGGTCGTATCCACCACGACCTTGGCCAGCAGCGCGTTGCGGCCCTGCTTGCTTTCAAAGATCACGCCCTTGGCCGCACCGTCTTCCACCAGCGGGCGCGCGGCCCAGGCGTGGAACACGATGCGCACACCGGCCTGCAACAGCATTTCCTGGTTGTTGAGCTTCATCCGTTCCGGATCGAGCGTGGGCGCCCATTGCACGATGCCGTGGAAAGCAGTGGTGCGCTGGCCCCAATAGGCGGCCTTCGCCTCGTCCCTGGTTCCCCAATCCTCGCGCGGGGGGCCAGCCACCCCGTCAGCCGGCATACGGTCGATGAAATGACGGGCAAAGCCCTGGATCACGTGATTGCCTTCCCAATCCGTCATCCGGTCGATCCACATGACCAGACCGCCGGTGGAAAGCCCGCCCAGGCAATTATAGCGTTCGACCAGCGTTACATCCGCGCCCGCCTTCGCCGCGGCCCATGCCGCCGCGCAGCCCGCCGGACCGCCGCCGATCACCGCGACATCGCATTGGTGATAGATATCGATATCGCGCGCATCCTCGCGCACTGTGCCCGCGCCATTGGGGGGTGGCAGGTTGCGGCCGGAGCTTTCGAACACGTCGGAACCGAGGAAGCGTTCTTCGCTGTGCCCCTCGATACGCTGCATTTTAGGTTTGTCGCCTGACATGGCCGCTCCTTCCCAATCGATTAGCACGCTAATCTTTTGCCGTGCGCGGGGCAAGCGGGCCAGGATTTTGAAAGAAGGCATATAGGGCGTTGCGCACCCCGTAACCTTAGGCTAGAGGCGCCCGCTCCGGCCCGATGGCGGAGTGGTGACGCAGCGGACTGCAAATCCGTATACGCCGGTTCGATTCCGGCTCGGGCCTCCAGATATTCCGGCCATTGCAGGCCGGCTGCAACGGTTCTATGGCCCGGTGCAGTGCCGCTTTAGCTCAGTTGGTAGAGCACATCATTCGTAATGATGGGGTCAGGTGTTCGAGTCACCTAAGCGGCACCATCTGTTTCCTACAGTTTCAGTTTCCTGCAGGTGCAGCCGCCTTCGCATGTCGAAGGCGGTCACTTTCCCCTGATTCAGAAATCCGCCGTTGCGTTGATGAACAGGCGCCGCCCGAACAACGGATATTGCGATGCATTGATGATCGGGCCGATCATCGGCACGGTATTGCCGTTAAGCACGGAAATGCGCGGCGGCGCGGTATCGAACAGATTGTTGACGCCGAAAGTGACGGAGAATCGGTCCTCGAACCGCTTGGTAAGAGAAAGATTGTGATAGAAAGTCGCCGGGGTCGTCAGATCCGGGCAATAAGTGCCGCGCAGCGGAGTGGTGATGCAGGGATCGCCGCCATTATTCGCTTCGAATTCGGCCTGGCTTGACGTGCCGCCGATCACATTCATGCCGTAGAACAGGCTGAACCCGGGCAGCGGCGTGGCCCAGTTCAGGCGGAAATCGCCCACCCATTCGGGGGAGCCGACTTCGCCATTGTCACTTTCCAGCGGTGATCCGGCAAACAGCTGGTAATTGTCGCGAATCTGCCAGGTCATGTCGGAGGAGAAGCTGACGGAACCGAAACGGCCCAGGTCCTGCTCCACCAGCAGCGAGGCATCCAGCCCGCGATTTTCCTGCCGGGCGATATTGACGTAGCTGTTGACCACTTCCCCGATCGCATAGGGCGCGCCGGGCTGCCCGCGGGAAAAGAGCGAACAGAGCGGATCATTGGGGACGTCATCGGAGGCATAGCAGCCTTCAACGATATTGCGCACGCCGCGGCGGGCAATCTCGCCCTTCACGTCGATATCGAAATAATCCACGGCGAGCCGGAGCCGGGTGGCCCCAAGATCAGGGGTAAGCACGAAGCCGACGACCTTGGCAGTGGAGGTTTCCGCCTTCAGCTGGCCCAGCCCGCCCCGCGCGACCGAAGTCACCTGTACGCTCTGATCGGCATAATCGCCCGGCACACCGGCGGCGGCGCAATTATCCGCCACCCGCTGGGAAATACCGCCAAAGGCCAGGTTGGGTGCCCACAGGAAGCAGGGATCGACCTGCCGCTGATCGAGGAAGCCCGTTTCATCGGCCAGGAATTGTTCGAACAATGCAGGCGCGCGGAACGATGTGCCATAGCTTGCCCGCAGCCGCAGCCATGGCGTGACCGCCCAGTTCGCGCCCAGCTTGTAGGTCCAGTTGCCATTATCGGAATCGCGCGCACCATCGGAAGCGCGGATCGCAGTCACGCTGGTGCGGCGCACGGCGCCGGTCAGCACCAGTTCTTCAGCCAGCGGCATGTCCGCAAGAACGGGCACGGAAATTTCTCCGAAAAATTCGGAGGTCACGCTCTTGCCCGCAGTAATACCGGCGGCCGTGCTGCCCCAGGCATTGCCCGCAAGGGTGATATCGCCGGGGCGATCGTTTATCCGGTCCTTCCGCACAGTCGCGCCCGCCGCCAGGGCGAGAGGACCGGCCGGCAGATCCACCACCGTGCCGTTCAGCGAAAACTCGCCAGCCAGTTGAGTGTAGAGCGTGCGCCCGTCCTCCCAGTCGAACAGGAAACCAACCTGTTCCGCCGTCAGATCGCCAGCCAGGAAATAAGGATCCGTCCAGGGCAGGTCGATACAGGGTCGGCCGGAAATCGGCGTTACGGCGCCGACACAGGATGCCATCTGGTTTTCGCTGGTGAGCAGGGCATCTTCGAGGATGCGTTCGTTACGATAATGGCCGATATTGCGGCTGTACTGGCCGTGGATCTGCCAGCTCCATCCCGGCGCCGCCACGAAATCACCGCGCAATCCGGCTACTCCGCGATAATATTCGACTTCCTGAGAGCTGTCATCGTGGTCGGTGATGCCGGTGGGGCTCAGCAGATTAAGCCCGGTAAAGCCCCCGCCCCAATAGTTGAACGCATTGCCCGCGCCCATGCCAAAGGGATCGCCGGTCGGGCCGTAGGTCCAGAACTGCCGCCAGCCATTCTGATAGGTCTTGCGGCGATTGAACAGGAATTCACCGAACAGTTCCGCATTATCCGTGATGTCATAGGCACCATCGGCATAGACTGAATAAAGTTCTGTCTCCGGGATGACGGTCTGTTCTTCCATATAGGGGTGGAACAGGTTTTCGACCGCAGTGGATTGCTGGTCATAGGCAACCGGATACCAGCCCGCCGGGGCGCCGAAATCGCCCGGAAAAGCGGGCGCGCCGAAGGCCGGCAGGCCAAGATCCTGCCCCGGATACTGATATTGCAGCAACACCGGTCCGCCGCCGATGGAAGTATCTGTGCCATCGTCCAGCTGAAGATTGTCGCTGGAATTGAATACCCAGACATGCCCCCAGGCATTGCCTTCGCACATATATTCGCCAGTGCGCGGATCCACCAGATCGGCACGGCTTCCATCCGGCCGGAACGTGTATGCCTCCGCACAGGAGAGATAGCTGCGATCGCCCCGCGCCAGTTCGTTAACATGCGCATAGTCGCCGGCAATGGTCAGATGGCCGCGATCGAAAATCTTGCCCCAGATCGCGCTCACCCGATATTGTTCGCCACCTGCCTCGGTCGGGACATTGGCGTTGACGGCCAGTTGCAGCCCGTCCGTATCCTGCCTGGTCACGATATTGACCACGCCCGCAATCGCATCCGATCCATAGACGGAAGAGGCGCCGGTTTTCAGAACCTGAACATTATTGACGATCGACATCGGCAAGGCGTTGAGATCGAAGGAAGATACCGCGCCGCGCGTTCCCGCCGGGCCAAGCCGCCGCCCATTGAGCAGAACCAGTGTGCGATTGGCACCGAGCCCGCGCAGATCGACGGTTTGGGCGCCCTCCCCGCCATTGGTAACGAAGTTGGAGGAAATGGCGGATGTGATCTGGGTCGACCCCGCTGCCATCGGCGCGCTTTGCAGCGTCGCGGCGATATCGAACCTGCCTTCGCGCTTGGCCAGGTCAGGATCGATCACGGTCACGGGATCGGCGCTGTTATAAGTCGTCACCTTGGCGATGCGCGTGCCCGTGACGACGATGACATCCCCCGCATCCGCGCCATTGTCCTGTGACATGGCCGGCGCGGCATTACCCATCGCGATACCCGCAAATGCGACACCACATGCCAGCTTGCCGACCGAAAAACGCCTCGTCTTCATGATAATCCTTACTCGCCTGGCGGCGGCAGGATGCTCAGGGGCGCCCGCCATGCCGCTTTGGCATGGCTGATATTCCTGTCTGGCTAAGAAAAGATTTACAGCTTCTTCACCATGCCCGGCATTATTTCATAAGGAGATCGCACTGCGCCGAACCGATGCAGGAAAGCCCCTGTTTCCGGAGCCCCAACCGGGCGTTCAAGGCGAAAGTGTTTTACAAGAAGCATCTTCCATCGCGGATGAGATCTTTTTCAGCATTTCAAGAAAATGCTCTCTCTCCTTGTCATCCAGAACGCCGAAGGTCTGCTCTATGACCTGACGGCGCAATGGCTCCGTCAATTTGACCGCTTCCAGCCCTTTCTGGGTGATGCGGACCAGTTTCGCCCGCCGGTCCGTGGCGTCGGGTGTCCGCTCGACATAGCCATCCCGTTCGAGCCCGTCGATCGCCTCCGTCACGGTCCGTGGAGACTGGCTGAAGAACTCGGCGATTTCGGTGCCACGCAGCGGGCCACGCTTCTGCAGGCAGATAAGCAGCTTCGTCCGGGCAAAGGACACGCCCGCTCCACCCAATTGCCTGTCCAGCGTCCGGGTCAGGCGCAGATAGACTTCGGCATAGGCGGATATCAGCGGTTCAAGTTCTGACATATTGAGGGCCCTCAACATATGGTATTGCCATATGCTGCAATTGCGAGCAACTGGCAAAACAAATGCGAATCGTGCGAAGGATGACGGCCTTTGACTGAGGAAACGACCGCCCGGCCCGAAGCCGGAGAGCCCGCCCCCGCAGAAGAAGCGAAAACCTCTCCGCTGAAACGCAAGGGCGTACGGCGTGCGCTGCTGATCGGCGGGATAGTGATCCTGATCCTGCTTGGCCTGTGGTTCGTCCGCTATTGGACAGTAGGCCGATATCTGGAAAGCACGGACGATGCCTATGTGCAGGCGGACGCGGTCGTGGTTTCTCCCAAGATCGGCGGCTATGTCGAAGAAATAATGGTCGCGGAAAACCAGCAGGTCGAAGCAGGCGATCCGCTGTTCCGCATCGATGCGCGCGATTATCGTTCGCGCGTGGCGCAAGCGCAGGCGCAGATCGACATGGCGGAAGCCAACGCAGCCGGCCTGCGCGCCCAGATTGCCGAACAAAGGGCAGCAGTGGATCGCGCCACCGCCCAGCTGGCCTCTGCACGCAGTGAGCTGAAACTGGCACGGGACGAAGTGCGGCGTTACACGCCCCTGGCCGAAAGCGGCGCGGAATCGCGCCAGACACTCGCCACCAGACAGACCGATCTGGAACGCGCGGAAGCGGCCGTTGCCGCCGCGCGGGCAGAACTGGACAGCGCCCGCCGCCGTGTCGCCAGCCTGGAAGCGCAGGTGGGGCAGGCACGGGCGCAGGCTGAAGGCGGCGAAGCGCAGCGCGAAGCCGCGAATGTCGATCTCGGCTCCACCACGGTGCAGGCCAGCATCTCGGGCCGCATCGGCAACAAGACCGTGCAACTGGGCCAGTTTGTGCAGCCGGGCACGCGAACCATGTCCATCGTTCCGACGCAGCAGCTCTATGTGACGGCCAATTTCAAGGAAACGCAGCTGGGCCTGATGCGCGTGGGCCAGCCCGTAACGCTGGAGGTTGACGCCTTCAGCGGCGTGGAAATCGAAGGCCGGGTGGAAAGCTTCGCCCCCGGCACCGGCGCGCAATTTTCCCTCCTTCCGCCAGAAAACGCGACGGGGAATTTCACCAAGATCGTGCAGCGCGTGCCAGTGCGCATTTCCATCGACGCCACGCCCGAAATCCTGGCCCGGCTGGTCCCCGGCATGTCGGTGGAAGTCACGGTGAACACGCGTTCCGCGGCCGGATCGCTCGACCAGATGACGGAGGCCCGGGGAGAGGGCGCTGACTGATGGCCAGCGCAGCCGCCCCGATGGACGGCGCCGGCGCCACAACCGGCCGGCGCAAGAATGCCGATATCGGCGCCTGGCTGGCCGTCATGGCCGGCACGCTGGGCGCGATGATGGCGACGCTGGACATATCCATCGTCAATTCCGCCCTGCCCACCATCCAGGGTGAAATCGGCGCATCGGGAACGGAAGGCACCTGGGTCGCCACGTCCTATCTCGTGGCGGAAATCATCGTCATCCCGCTATGCGGCTGGTTCGAAAAGGTTTTCGGCCTGCGCCGTTACCTGCTGATCTCGGCGATACTGTTCACCGCCTTTTCCGTATTGTGCGGAACGGCAACCAATCTCACCACCATGATCATCGGCCGCGCCGGGCAGGGCTTCACCGGCGGGGCGATGATCCCGACCGCGATGACCATCATCGCCACCCGCCTGCCGCCGCATCAACAACCGATCGGCACGGCATTGTTCGGGGTCACGGCTATTCTCGGCCCGGTGATCGGCCCCTTGCTGGGCGGCTGGCTGACCGAGGCGTTCAGCTGGCACTATGCCTTCCTGATCAACGTGCCGATCTGCGCCATATTGGTGGCGCTGCTGCTGGTGGGCCTGCCCCGCGACAAGATGCGCCCGGAATTGCTGGGCGAAGCGGACTGGCTGGGCCTGTTCGGCCTCGCCATCTGGCTTGGCTGCCTGACCGTGGTCCTGGAAGAAGGCAATCGCGAACAATGGTTCGCCTCCAGCCATATCGTCTATCTGTCGATCGCCTCCGCCATCGGTTTGGTGATGGTCATCATCGGCCAGCTGACGGCCAAAAGCCCCATAATCCGCCTGTCCCTGCTGTTCGACCGGACATTCGGCAGCGTGGCGATCATGGCGGTCATGATCGGCATGGTGATTTACGGCACATCCTTCGTGATCCCGCAATTCCTTGCCGCCATTGCCGATTACAACGCATTGCAGGCGGGCAAGATCGTCATGATCTCAGGCTTTCCCGCCATGGCGCTGATGATTTTCACGCCGGTCCTGATGCGCATTTTCGATATTCGCGTGGCGGTGGGCCTGGGGATGCTGATCCTTGCCCTCAGCTGTTATGTGGATACTTCGCTGACTAACGAATCCGCGGGCGGGATCTTCGTGGAATCGCAATTGCTGCGCGGCGCGGGCACGGTGATGGCCTTCGTCTTCCTGAACCAGGCGGCCATTTCTTCCGTTCCGGTGCAATATGCAGGCGATGCGGCCGGCCTTTTCAATGCCGCGCGCAATCTGGGCGGTTCGCTGGCCCTCGCCGCCATCGCCACGGTGCAGGATCAGCGCGAATGGTTCCACAGCCGGCGGATAGAGGAATCATTGCAGGCAAACAGCGTGGCCGTGCAGGATTATGTCGATCGGCTCACCCAGACATATGGCAGTGCGGATGCCGCGCTGCGGGCATTGGGGGGCGTGATCCAGCGGGAAGCGCTGGTGATGACCTATAATGACATGTTCTGGCTGCTGTTCGTCGGCATTCTGGCGGTGACCCCGCTGACCCTGCTGCTGCGCCCCCTCCCCAAAGACATCTCCTCGCGGCCAAGCCATTGAGACATTCCATGCGCAATATCCTTCTTACGCCCGGCCTGCTGCTGTTGGCCGCCTGCACGGTCGGCCCGGATTATGATGGGCCGCCCGCGGTCAATTCCGCCAATGCGGAGCAGGGTTTCGTCCGCGAGGAGACCGGCACCGTCAGGGCGGAGCCGACACTGGCCCGCTGGTGGGAAAGCCTGGGCGATCCCGTGCTCGACGCGCTGGAACAGCGTGCCCTGGCCGGCAATCCGGATCTCGCCATGGCACAGGCACGGCTGGCGGAAGCGCGCGCTTCGCTGGGCGAAGTTCGTGCCGATCGCAACCCCAGCCTCAGCGCCATGGGCGTGGCCGCGCATCTGCGTGTGCCGGACATCGGGGATAATGGTGAAAATGCCGAAGCCGACAATGGCAGCGACACAAATTCCAGCAACATCTATAATCTCGGCCTCAATGCCAGCTGGGAAGTGGATCTGTTCGGCGGCCATCGCCGGCAGGTGGAAGCAGCCGAAGCGAATATCGGCGCGGCAGAGGCCAATCTGGCGGATGCGCAGGTCAGCCTGACTTCGGCCATCGCCCAGGCCTATCTCAATCTGCGCGATCGCCGGGAACGGATCATTCTTGCTGAACAGGCGGTGGAACACCGGGCCAGCCTGCTGGAGATGGAACGCCAGCGTTTCGAACAGGGCGTGGTTTCACGGCCCAGCGTCGATCAGGCGGAATCCCGGCTGGCTTCGGCCCGGAGCGATCTGGCACCCCTTCGCGCCGAGGCAGACAGCTTTCTCAACGCACTTGCCATTCTGGTGGGCGAAGTGCCCGGTTCGGTGGACGGAATGCTGGCGCAGCACGCCCCGGTTCCGCTGCCACCCGCGGAAATAGCCATTGGCGATCCGGCGGGCCTGCTGGCGCGCCGGCCAGATATCCGCGCGGCGGAGCGGCAATTGGCGGCAAGCTATGCCAATCTGGGCGTGGCAAAAGCGGCGGGGCTACCCCGGCTGAGCTTCTTCGGCATTCTCGGCATTGGCGGAACGGAACTGTCCGACCTCACCCAGCTGGATGATTTCACCGCCATCGCCGCGCCGATGCTGCAGTGGAACTTCCTCGATTTCGGGCGCAATCGCGCACGGGTCGGGCAGGCAGAGGCACGGCAGGACGCGGCCGAAGCGCAATATCGCAGCACGGTGCTGGGCGCCCTGCGCGATGTGGAAGATGCGCTCTCCTCCTTCCGCTATCGCCGGCAGGCCGTGGCCGAGCTCGCCCGTGCGGAAGCCAGTGCGGCACGGATCGTGGACCATGCCCGCCAGCGTTACGAATTGGGCGCAGCCTCACGGCGCGAACTGCTCGACACGGAACTCGCGCACAACGCAGCCACCAGCCAGCTTTCCGCAGCAAGGGCGGCCTTGACGCTGGATTTCATCGCAATTGAAAAGGCACTTGGCCTGGGCTGGCAGGCGGATAGCTGAAAATAACGGCGCCGCCTCACCCGGCGCAGGCAGCGCCGCGCAAGGCGGATAAATCGCTGTTCGCAACGATATCTTCCAGCGCCTGCCAGTTGCCCTCTGCCTCCCCCGATGGATTGCGCGTGGCGATGCAGCCAGCCAGCTTGTCTCGCGCGACGACATAGCCAAGCACATAGGCGCGGTTGGCCCGCACGAATTGCAACAGGGCGCGCGGGCTGGCGATCAGCGCATCATTTTCCAGCGCATGGGCCGCGTCGCTGAAGGTCAGTTCGCCATCGAGATAATCGCGCAGGATCGGCGTGGTCGCCGCCGCCAATAGCTTCGTCAATTGGTGGACCCGGGTATATTTCGCCGCGGCATCGGGATTGAAGCCTGCCATCGGGAACAGGATGTCACGCATCAACCCGGCCCGGACCTCCTCGGGAAAGGCCAGGCCGAGCCCGTATTCAGCGGCCCCTTCGCGCAGCAATTGCCCGGGCGACTGGACCAGTACCAGCCTGTCCTCAACCGGCAATCCGCCCTCCCCCGCCGCCTTCTCCATGGCGAGGAACTGGGCATGGTGTCCCGGATAGGCTTCGTGGCAGGCGATATCGAGCGTTGAACCGATTGTTGCCACAGCCATCGGATTAACCTGCAATCTGCTGCGCAGGCCGCCTTCATAGCGGTGCCAGGCGGCAAGGGCGGCATCGGTCCAGCCCGTCGCCAGACGCTCTCCCGCGGGCAGCGTCCAGTGACGCGCGGTTGCATTGCGGCATTCCAGCAGCGCCCGCTCGAACAGCTGCATCCGCCGGTCGAGCGGAATGACGAACCTGCCTTCGAATTCGGCAATCCGCTTCGCCAGCGAATTGGGGCCGGGCAGCAATCGTTCCAGCTCCGCGCGCGCGGCATCGAGCGGGACCATGTCCGGCTCCGCAATGGTCAGGCCGTACACTTCTTCCGCTTCTTCCGCGAAGTTCAGATCAGCATCGTCCCCCTTGCTGTCCATCAGCGCGATCAGGCTTTCGATACGGGCCAGCAGGCGCATGGCGCGATCGCCTGGCGGCGTATCGCCCAGTTCGCCTTTCAGCGTGACCAGTTGCGCCCGCAATTCCTCCACTGTCGGTTCTTCATCAGGGGCAGGCCGCAATTCCTCGGGCCCGAAATAACCGTCAAGAACCGCTTCATCGATCTGCGCATATGACAATGCGATGGTGACGAAACGCTCTGCCTGATCCTCGATGCCGGGCCTGGCCGTACCGCAGGCCGCCAGCAACAGGCCGAGAACCAGAACGAGCGCCCGGCGCCCATTCGCGGATAATTCCGTTATGCGCAGGCCAGCCCGGATCATATCAGCGGCCAGGCATATTCATTCGCTCCGCAAGGCGTCGATCGGATCGAGCAGCGAAGCGCGCCGCGCCGGATAGATGCCGAAGATCAGGCCAACAGCCGCCGCGATACCCAGTGAAAGTGCCATCGCGGAAATGGGCACGCTTACCGGCCAGTCCAGCGCCCATCCGATCAGCCGCGCACTCACCAGCCCCAGTATCAGGCCGATCAGCCCGCCGACCACGCTCAGCGTGATCGCTTCCAGCAGGAATTGCAGCGCAACGTCGCTGGACCGCGCGCCGGTGGCGACACGCAGGCCGATTTCACGCGTGCGCTCCGTCACCGAAACAAGCATGATATTCATGATTCCGATCCCGCCCACGATCAGCGAAACACCGGCAATGCTGGCGAGCAGCGCAGTCATCGTATCGCTTGCCCGGTCCAGCGTGTCGGCCATTTCGGTCAGTGTCACTTCGTCCAGCTTCGGCAGATTGGCCAGGGCAAAGGCGGCCGCAGGAGTATAGAGCCCCTTGGTCAGCGCCTCTGCCGCCTGTGTCTCGACCGTGAAATCGTCCACCGCCCTGGCAGAACCACCCTGCGCGCCGAGATAGCCCTGATTGCCCCCTGCCGTGCCAATGCCGTGCCGCTCGCGCAGCAGCGCCTTCACCTCATCCGCGATCCGCGATGTCTGCCCCGCTTCTTCCGCGGCGATGACAATGAAATGGAGATGGTCGATATTCTGGCTGGCCTGCAGCTTGCGCCACGGCACGAACAGTTTTTCATCATTGTCGCTGGATTCGTCATCGGTCACGCCGACAATGGTGAAATCCTCGTCCCGCAAACGCACGGTCTTGCCGGTAGGATCGAAACCATCGCCGAACAGATCGTTGGCGAGCGTCCGGCCGATAACCGCTTCGCTGCCATCATCCTCCAGCATCCGGCCGGGATCGACAGCCCACATATTGGCTTCGGCAAATTCGGGGGCCACGCCCTGCACTTGCGAAAAAGCGCTGGAAGCGCCGGCGGAAACCGTGGTGCGCAATGACAGGCCGGGGCTGACGGCGATGATGCCGTCCACATTGTCCCGGATCGCGCGGGCATCGCCATCGGTCAGCGTATCCGCCGATCCCAACCCGGCCGAAATCCCCACGCTTTCGCCCCCGCGCGTGTAATTGCCGGCACGCACGAAGACGAGATTGGTCCCGGCCGAGCGGACATCCCCTTCAACAGAGCCACGGGCGCCAGTGCCCAGCGCGACCATGGTCAGCACGGCGGCCACGCCGATGATGATGCCCAGCATGGTCAGGAAAGTGCGCAACCGGTTCCGGCTCAGAGAGCGGATGGCCATCCAGATATTGATCGGTATCAGCTTGAACATTGCGCACTCCGGATTTGCCGCGAAGCCATCATCATTCCGCCCTCAGCGCGACCACCGGGTCAAGCAGGGCCGCGCGCCGCGCGGGCGCTATTCCAAAAACGACCCCGGTGATTGCCGCCATCGCGAAGGCAAGCAGCAGCATCCAGGGCGAAACCGCCGTAGCCCAGTGCAGGCCATATTCGGTGATCATCAGGCCGATCCCGCCGAGCATGAGGCCGAACAACCCGCCGAGCACGGCCAGCGTCACCGCCTCCACCAGGAACTGGATCATCACGTCATTCGCGCGCGCGCCCAGCGCCATGCGCAGGCCGATTTCCCGCGTGCGGGCCGCCACGGAAACCAGCATGATGTTCATGACGCCCACCCCCCCGACGGCCAGCGAAACCGCCGCCGCACCGGCCAGCAGCAGAGTGAAAGTGCGCCCGGCCTGCCGCAGGCTCTTGGCCATTTCTTCCCAGGATTGCTTTTCCAGCTCCAGCGTATTGGCATGAACCGCGCGGACCAGGCCGGGATTGGAACCCATGCTCGGCAGGGCAGATACGCTCTGGCTCTCGATGCGGAAATCATCGAAGGTGTCGTCCGGCAATTGGTGCAGCACGCGCAGCTTTTCGCCGATTTCCTCCGCCGCCGCGCTGGTTACTGCGACCGAGCTGGTGCGGACGGTGATCGAATCATAATTGTCCCGTTCAAGAAGCGTCTGCGCCAGCGACAGCGGAACATAGACCGACGGGATGATCGCCTTGTCATCCTCCTTCGCGTCGATCACGCCGACTACGCGAAGCTGCTCCCCTTTGACGGGCAAAATCCTGCCGATGGGAGAACCGCCATCGGGCCACAATTTTGCCGCGGCGCCGGGGCCGAGCAGGACTTCCGGCGCTCCTGCCGAAATGCTCGCCCCGTCCGGCAATTCCCCTTCCAGCGTGTCCCAGCCATCCATCTCGGGCCATGCCGGCGCGTATCCCTGCACGCGCACCACGCGCATGCGCAATCCCGCATCCGGATCGACGCTGGCATTGCCTGTCACGGAGCCGGCAACGGCAATGACGTGTTCGACATCGTGGCTGAGCAGTTCGATCTCTGCCGCGCCCAGAGGGGTCGGCGGGTTGAGATGCCTTGTCGGGCGGACGGCTTCCATCCGCCGGCGCGCATCCATCACCGCCTCGTTCTGGCTGACATCCACCTGATCGCCGACCAGCGGGCCAATGCCCACTGCCCCTTCGGCTTCCTCGCCGAAACTCGTATCCTGACGGCCGCCCGTATTGATACCGGCGGGGGTAAGATTGCCGGATTTGATCGTGATCCGCGTCGGGCCAGAAGCCTCGATCTGGGATTCGATCCGCAATTGCGCGCCGCGCCCCAGTCCGGACACGATCACCACCATCGCCACGCCCACGCTCATGCCCAGCAGGGTCAGCAGCGCCTGCATCTTGTTCTGCGTCAGCGCGCGCATGGCCATGCGCAGATTAGTGCCCATGATGCCCCGCATTGTTCATCGCCGCGATGACTTGCGAAGCGGGCACATCCTTCAGCGCTCCCCTTCCCTGGCTCACCACGCCAATATGCAGCACCGCGCCCTTATCGGTCAGCGGCTGGGAATTGCCGCGCCAGAACCCGCCGGTCCGGTCGATGGACATCGCGACATATTCGGTCCGCGCTTTCGGATGTTCGATTTCCACTGCGACTTCCGATGCGGCGGAGGCGGGAAGCGGGTTGCCGTCCGCGCTGGAGAAATAGATCTTCAGCCCGCCCTTGGGATCGGCCACCAGCTCGAAATGCATGGCGCCATCGGTCACCATCACACCGCCATGGGGAGCGGTATGGACTTCATCGCCATGCGCCAGCGCTGGTGGAGCCGATGCGAACAGGCAGACCACACCCAGGGCACGCAACAGGACCATTCTATTCATATCGCAGAGCCTCGATTGGACTGAGCCTGGCCGCGCGCCGGGCAGGATAGACGCCGAAAATCGCGCCAAGCAGGATGGCCACCAGCACGGCCAGGATCGCCGCCACGGGCGAGATCACGGCGGACCAGTGGAAGAATTGTTCAAGGCTTCCCGATGCGGCCACGCCGAGGATGATCCCCGCGATCCCGCCAATCAGGCTGAGCAGCACGGCTTCGAACAGGAATTGCGCCGCGATATCTTTCGGCCTGGCCCCCACGGCCATGCGCAGGCCGACTTCGCGAGTCCGCTGGGTGACGGAGAGCAGCAGCAAATTCATCACCCCGATCCCGCCGACCAGCAGCGAAACCGTGGCAACCCCCGCCAGCAGGGCGACAATCGTGCGATTGGTCCGTTTCAGCGATGAAGACAGGTTGGCCACGGTCATTTCATCCACCGTCGCCATATTGCCTGAAACGACGCGGGCAACGCTGGGGGCCAGCCCTTTGCCGAGAACCTGCTGGGCGACGCTTTCAACCTTGAAGTCGTCGGCCATTTCCTCGGTGATGCCGTGCCGTTCGCGCAGCAATTCCGTGATCTTTTCTGCCACTTCGGTCGTGTCTCCGACCGAATCCGTGGTCACCGCGATACTGTTGAGCTGGCTGAGGTTCAGAAGCTTGTGGATGGTGCTGATCGGCACGTAGAAGGCATCGAACTGGTCATCCCCGGGCGTTGGACTGGCGGCCCAGCTCTTGCTGGAAACCACGCCGATCACGCGAAAGGGCTGGTTCCACAACACCACGGTTTCACCCACGGGATTGGCATCTTCGCCGAACAATTTGTCCGACACGACCCGGCCCAGCACGGCGACCTGTTCCGCCTCCGCAATATCGTCCTGGTCCAGGAAGCGACCATGCACCATGGTCCATCCGGTGCGGACTTCGGGCAGGCGGGCTTCGGTCCCGTGCATCCGGGTAAACCATTCGGCATCGCTGCCTTCCACCTTCAGCCGTTCATTTTCATGCACGCCGGAAACCACGAACTGCACGCCGGGGATCTTGCGGATTTCCTCTGCGTCCTCCCGCGTCAGAGTGGCGGCAGCGCCCAGCCCGGCCGCGGAATCGCCCAGTCGCTCGGCCGCGACGGGATGGTTATGCACTTCCATCGGATCATTTTCGAAATGGATACGGGTGAAAAGGCTCGAAACCTCCTCCTGATAGAGGACGGCCGGGGTCATCGCCGGAACCTCGTCATCCCAGAACGGCATCGGCAAAGGTGCAAGCTCGCCATCGAATGAGGCGGGCTGCATCTCGCCCTCAGCGAAGCCGGGGCGGATTTTCTGTCCCGGCTGCGGGATGAAACCGGGCAGCGGTGCGGGATCGTCCAGCCAGCCGAATCCGTGGCTGGTCGCATCGCCGGTATTCAACGGCCCGGTCCGCACCTGGTAATTGCCCGCAGTAACCAGCAGAAGATTGGCGCCGGCCGCACGCAATTGTTCCTCCAGCGCATCCTGCGCGCCGCGCCCCAATGCGAGACTGGTAACCAGGGCGGCCACGCCCACCATCATGCCGATCATGGCCAGCCCGGCCTGCACGCGATTGCGTATGAGCCCCTGGAAGGCGAGATCGATCTGATGGCGCAGATTGTTCATGCCCGCCCCGTTCAGCTGGCCGCAACGGAGATTGCAGGCATTTCGTCCAGCGCTTCACGCGGCGTGTTCGGTTCGTCGCTGAGGATCCCGCCGTCGCGCACGGCGATGATGCGCGTGGCATAGGCGGCGATTTCCGGTTCATGCGTAATCAATACGATGGTGATGCCCAGCCTTTCGCGCAGATCCTGCAAGGCATGCATCACGTCGATGCTGGTCCTGGTGTCGAGATTGCCGGTCGGCTCGTCCGCCAGGATCAGCGAAGGTTCGTTCACCAGCGCGCGGGCGATCGCCACGCGCTGCTGCTGGCCGCCGGAAAGCTGGTTCGATCCATGCTCTGCGCGGTCCCCCAGTCCCACGACCTCCAGCGCTTTCAAGGCCTTTTCGCGCCGTTCCGCCGCGCTCAGCACCGGGCGCGAATAAAGCAGCGGGATTTCGACATTTTCCGCCGCCGTGGTGCGCGGCAGCAGGTTGAAGCCCTGGAAAACGAAGCCGATCCGCTTGTTGCGTATATCGGCCAGCTCGTCCCCCGATAGCGACGAGACATCGCGATCATCCAGCCTGTACTGGCCGGAAGTCGGCCGATCGAGACAGCCGAGAATATGCATCAGGGTCGATTTGCCCGAACCGGAAGGGCCCACGATCGATACGAATTCGCCCGCTTCGATATCGAGAGAGACGCCGCGAAGCGCATGCACCTCGTTATCGCCGAGAGTGTAGATCTTCCTGATGTCCTGGAGAGATATGACGGGCAAAACCGGATCCCTTCGATTTTTCATGGACGAACGGATCCGGCCCCGGACGGGCCGGATCCTCTCGCTGTCCTGCTATTTTGAGGTCGCGGCCTTGTTCAGGCCCGCAAAATTGTAGAGCGCGACGGCAACCGATTTTTCAGCGCCCGCCATGCCAAAGGTCTTGTCGCATTCGATGCCGTAGCGACAAGAAGACACTTTCCAAGCGATTTCATCCATTTCACCCCGCATTACAGAAGCGGAGGGTCGCTCGATCATGTTATGCAGGCGAACGATTGTCCGATTTACCCCTGAAGCCCGCGATTTTATAATTTCCCGACCCGTCCTCGCCGAGCAAGATAAGGCAAGTCGGGGTTTGGAATGCGTTATTCTTGTACCGGATCGGCCGGATTACTGATGGAATCTGTCGCGTAAGCGGCATTTCATCGCTGTGGCCGTCACAGCTTATTTGCACAATCGCAGAAAATTCGACTCGGCTGCGAGCGAGATGCCGTTTCCATATGCACCGGATGACGCCAGGCATTGCGGGCCGCGCGACATGCTGCGACAGCGGCGGCAGGTTCCACACCGGGACGGAGGGGGTTTTCTTGTTCTATCGACTGCCGGATTCGCGGCCCAGTGCCGCGTGGGGAAAGTATGCCGGGCGCGTTCTGGCGGCACTGGTCCTGCTGTTCTGCGCCGCTTCAGCTTCCGCCCATCCATCCCCCTTCAGCTATGTCGATGTGGAATTGCATGACGATGCGATCCATGGCCGCGTGACCTTCCATGTGATCGATGGCGCCCATGAACTGGGGATCGAAGAGCCTGACCGATTGCTCGATCCCGCAGTGCTGGGGGCGAACCGGGCGCAAATCGAAACCCTGCTCGCCAGTCGCATGGCCGAAGGCGGGTTGGCCGGCCCGGTGGAATGGCGCGGCACGGCGACCAAGGCGGCAGATGATGCTGTGCAATTATCCTTCCGCATTGCGCGGGAACCACCGCCTTCGCTGACGCTGGGGATGAACCTGTTCCCCTACGATCCGCAGCACCAGACCTTCGTGAACATCTATGACGGCGGCAAGCTGAGCCAGCAGTGGATCTTCGGCGAGGGAAGCAAATCCCGCACTTTCTATCGCGGCACGACGGCGGGGGCCTTCGCCGTGATGGGAACATTCATCCCTTCCGGCGTGCATCACATATTGATCGGCCCCGATCATCTGCTCTTCCTGTTCGGCCTGCTGCTGCTGGGCGGCGGCTGGCGCAAGCTGGTGGCCATCGTGACCGCCTTCACCATCGGCCACAGCATCACCCTGTCACTGGCCGCTCTGGACATCGTCAATGCCCCTGCCTACCTGGTGGAGCCGGCCATTGCCCTCAGCATCATCGTGGTGGGCGCGGACAACCTGCTGCAACGGAAGGGAAATGGCCGCGATCTGCGCCCTTGGGTGGCCGGAATCTTCGGCCTGATCCACGGGTTTGGCTTTGCCAGCGTGCTCAGGGAATTCGGACTTCCTCAAGAAGCCCTTGGCTGGTCGCTGTTTTCGTTTAATGTCGGGGTGGAACTGGGGCAGCTCGCCGTGGTCCTGATCGTGGCCAGCCTGCTGACGGTAATTCGCCGCCGCAGCGCAAAGGCCGGGCAGGCTATCACATTGGCAGGATCCATCGCGGTGATCCTGGCGGGTGCATACTGGTTCGCCGAAAGGGTGTTCTGGGGAGGCTGAATATGAAGCGTATCGCGATACTGGGTGCGATCGTGGTTGCGGGAATGACCGCAGCGGGTGTGTCTGCGCAAGGCGGATTGCCCGGGATCGAACCGATCGAGCAGGTCTCCGACAATGTGTACAAGATCTTCGGCGCGGGCGGGAACACGGTCGTGTTCGTCCGCAGCGACGGGGTGACGCTGGTCGATACCAAGCTGCCGGGCAATGGCCAGGCCATTCTGGACCAGGTGCGCAAGGTCACCGACAAGCCGGTGACGATGATCGTCAACACCCATTCCCACCCCGATCATATGGGCAGCAATACGGAGCTGGAGGATCTGGCCGGTCACGTGGAAGTGATCGCCCATGCCAATTCCTCCGCCCGGATGGCAGAATTGCCCAATGCCCGCCGGCCGGACCGCAGCTTCGATGACAGGATGACGATCGGTTCGGGCAAGGACGAGATCAATCTCTATTATTTCGGCGCCGGCCACACGGATGGCGATGCTTTCGTCGTCTTCCCGGCGGAGCGGACAATGGCCGCGGGCGACATCATGGCATGGTATATGGCACCGTTGATCGATCCCGCATCAGGCGGCAGCATGCTGGCCACCCCGGTCACGCTGGGCAAGGCGCAGGATACAATCAAGGGCGTGGACAAGGTGATCGAAGGCCACGGCCAGGTCCGCAGCTGGGACGAATTCCGCGCCTACATCACCTTCCACCGCGCGCTGGTGGATGCGGCGGAAAAGACGCTGGCGGATGGCGGCACGCCGGAAGACGCATTGGCCGCGCTGGAAAGCAATCCCGGCTTCAAGCCCTTTTTGGGTGAGGAGCTGATGAAGGGGCTGGAATATGGCGGCACGCCCAAATCGCGCGCGCTGATCGGCCTGAATGTCGCCTTCCAGGAATTGAAGGGCGAACCCGTGACAACGCAATGGGGCCCGCGCCCGCCGGCCGGCCCACCCCCGCAATAACAAGGGCAGCCGCGAAAGGGCGCGCCCGCTAATCCAGCGTGATCACCCTGCCCGCCAGGCGTGACACTTCGCCGGGGCTGTGGCTGACCAGCAGGATCGGGATTTCCAGTTCGTCCCGGATCCGCTCTATCAGCCGCAGCAGATCTTCCGCCCGCGCAATGTCGAGGGAGGATAGCGGCTCGTCCAGCAAGAGGAAGCGCGGCCCGGCCAGCAGGGCGCGGCCGATTGCGACACGGCGCGCCTCTCCGCCGGAAAGCGTGCGCGGCCAGCGGGACAGGAGATGGCCGATACCCAGGAAGTCGACCACCTCCTCCGTGCCGATCCAGCGATCCTCCGCCGCAGCCAGCTTCGCACCATATAAGAGATTGGCCGATACTTTCAGATGCGGGAACAGCCGCGCATCCTGGAACACATAGCCGGCACGGCGATCTTCCGGCTTCACGTCGATTCCGGCATCGCTGTCGAACAATACGCGGCCACCCACGGCAATGCGCCCGGATTTCGGGCGGACGAGCCCGGCAATGCAGTTCAGCACAGTCGTCTTGCCCGCGCCGGACGGGCCGGTAAGCGCAGTGAGCCGATCCTCCGATACGAAGTCGAGCGCGATCTCCCGCTCCCCGATGCGGTGCCGCAGCGTCACGTCAAAGAACATGGGCGCGGCTCCCGGCGGAACGGCGCACCAGCAGTTCCGAAACGATCAGCGCACCCACGGAAAGCACGACAGAAATGAACGCCAGCCGCGCCACCTGGGCTTCCGAGCCGGGCAATTGCAGCCCGGTATAGATGGCCAGCGGCAAGGTCCGTGTCTCCCCGGCAATGTTGGATGCAAAGGTGATTGTGGCGCCGAATTCACCCAGCGAGCGGGCGAAGCCCAGCATCATGCCCGCCGCCACGCCGGGAAAGGACAGCGGCAGGCTGATCGTCAGGAAGGAATGCCAGGGGGACGCGCCAAGCGTGCGCGCAGCCTCCACCAGCCGGCGGTCAACCGCTTCGATCGACAGGCGCATGGCACGCACCATCAGCGGCAGTGCCATCACCGCCGCCGCCAGCACGGCGCCGGTCCAGCGAAAAACCAGCGTCACGCCGAATTGTTCATACAGCCAGCTACCCACCACCCCTGCGCGGCCGAAGGCCAGCAACAGCAGCCAGCCCGTAACCACCGGCGGCACGACCAGCGGCAGATGGACCAGCGCATCCAGCAACAAGCGGCCGGGAAAGCGCCGCCGGGCCAGCAGCCATGCCAGTGCATAGGCGATTGGCAGGGTCAACCCCACCGCCACCAGGCTCACCTTCAGGGAAAGCCAGATGATGGACCATTCCGCGGGGGTCAGCCAGCCGGTCATTCCACCAAGCCAAAGCCCCGCCGGGCAAATATCGCCCCCGCTTCGGGCGATTTGAGAAAGGCCATGAATGCCTCTGCACCGCGGCTGTCGGAAGAAGCGAGAACCGCCACCGGATAGCGGATCGGGGGATGGCTATCGGCCGGGAAAGTGGCGAGAATGCGCACCTTGTCCGACGCCATGGAATCAGTCTTGTACACCACGCCTAGTGGCGCTTCACCCCGTTCCACCAGCGCAAGGGAAGCGCGGACATTCTCGGCCACGGCCAGCCTGTTTGCCACCGCGTTCCACAGATCCAGATGGGTCAGGGCCGCCCTGGCATAGCGCCCGGCCGGCACGCCCTGCGGGTCCGCAATGGCCAGCCTGCCATCATCGCCCAGCCTGTTGAGCAGGGCGCCGCGCGTCATGTTCCAATCCGCCTCTCCATCTTCTTTCGGCGCAATCAGCACGAGTTCATTCGTCAGCAGATCGGACCGGGTTCCCGGACGTAGCAGGTCCAGCCCTTCCATCCGGTCCATCCATTGTTCGTCAGCCGGGAGATAGATGTCCGCGGGCGCGCCGCCTTCGATCTGCCGGGCAAGCGCGGATGACGCAGCAAAGGCAAGCGTGGGCGCGGCGTGCCCTTCAGCAGCCCAGGCATTGGCCGCATCGGTCATCGCCTCCTGCATGCTCGACGCGGCGAGGATGACGGTGCCGGTGCCGCCTTGTTCCGCAGCGGAGCAGGCGGACAGGAACAGTGGCGCCGCCAGGGTGAAGACAAGCACGCGCAGGGCATGAAGCGAAGCATTCATCAGGTTGCTGTATATGCCGGGATATAGCAGGTCCAGTGCGAAGCACCGCGATTTCATGCCGGTATGGCGGGATCAGTCCTTGCCGGATTTGGGCGGAGGCTCGGTACCCGCCTTGATCCTGTTGGCGCGCATCACGAATTCGGTCCGCCGCCTGACCGGAATGGTCAAGACGCAGCGCACGCCTTCCGGGTTGAATTCCAGTTCCACCGGGCTGTCGAGCTCATGCGCGACGATCCGTTCGATCAGGTCGGTGCCGAAACCGCGATTGCGCTTCTGCGGCACGGGCGGGCCACCGCTTTCCTTCCATTCGATCCGCACCAGCGCATCGGTGGTCAGCTTCCAATGGACCGATACCTTGCCGCCCGGCCTGCTCAGCGCGCCATATTTGGCCGCATTGGTCGCCAGTTCGTGCATCGCAAGGCCCAGGGAAAGCGCATCATTGGGCGCCAGTTCAATCTCCGGACCGACCAGATCGATCTCGTGATCGGCAGCATAGGAATATGGCTTCAGTTCCGCATCGACAACGGAACGGATCGGCGTGGTGCCCCAATCGGACTTGGTCAGCAGGTCATGCGTTGCCGACAGGGCCCGGATCCGCCCGTCGAGCGAGGCGGCGAAATCATCCAGGCTTTCCGCCCGGCGGCGCGTAAGGGCGATGATCGAAAGCACATTGGCCAGCGTGTTCTTCACCCGGTGATTGAGCTCGCGCGTCAATGAATTGCGGATCGAAGCCTGTTCCTCGAACCAGCGCAATTGCTCCTCGTCCTCCAGCGCCTGCTGGGTCAGCATGCGGACCAGCAGCATCAGCAAGCTGGCAACCAGCAGGCCGAAGATCAGCGTCAGGATGGAAAGGCCGGAGAGCCGATCCCCGCTGTCGGAATCGATTTCCAGCACCCAGGGGCTGTTGGCGATGGATATGCGTTCCACGGCGCGCATCGTATTGGCCGGATCGAAATTCGTATCGGCCAGCAGATTGCTTTCGCCCAGCTGTCCTGAATAAAGCCGCACGCCAAATTCCCCGGCCCCTTCCAGCTGCAATGCGGAGGCCAGGAAATCTTCCGCATTGAACGGGCTGTAGATGAAGCCGCGCAGGCGGCGGCCACCGGGCGCAGGTTCGAATACCGGCATGTAGATCAGGAAGCCCGGCGCCTCTCCATTGCCTTCCTGCTGCAACACCACCTTGCCGCTGGCCGTGGGCCGCGCCGTACGCTCCGCCTCGATCATGGCGGCGCGGCGCACTGGCTCGGAAAACATGTCAAACCCCAGGGCGCGGCGGTTACGTTCCGTGTCGGGTTGCAGATAGGTGACCGGCACGGAATAGGGCTGCTGCCCGCTGGGCCGCGGATGCAGCACCACCCGGCCCGGCGCTTCTTCCGCCATCTGCTGGTCGAATGCCTCGATCTCGTCGGGATGGACCACTTTCGCCCAGCCGATCCCTTCTGCGCCGCGATAATCGGCATCCAGCCGCAATTCGCTGACAAAACGGCGGAATCGTGACGCGGGCACATCGTCCAGCGAAGCGAGCAGGGCCGCACCCGCGCGCAAATAGGCGCTGCTGGCATTGGCGCGTCGTTCCAGGGCAGATCCGATCGCCATGGCACGGCTGCGCATCTGCACGGCCTGCCGCTGGTCCTCACCTCTTTCGATGGCGAACACGCTCAGCACCGCGGTCGCGGTGACGAGCAGGAAAATCGCTGTCGGCAAGGCGCGAGGATAGCGAACCAGCCACCGCTTGGTCCTGCTGCGCTTGCCCGAAGCTTGTGCCAAGAATACTCCCCTGCCGGGGCCTGTGGCCCCGATGAACTGAACGAGCGACCCTGCCAGCCCGTGGCCTTGCGCGCCAATCCCGTTAACCGATCCTGTTGGGAACCAAAGGGGGACGTTTTCGTTCCCCACAATGGCAAGGGCTGCGGCGCACGTCGCCCAGGACATAAACACAAGATTGCCGCGCGCGGCAATCAGCGATCATATTGCGGACGGGAAAACGCTTAAACGCATGACAGGCGAGAAAAAAAAGGTTCAGCCGGCGAAAGGCAAGGCCGGCCGGGACAAGGACGAGCAGCCCGAATGGGCAAAAGGCCTGAAGCAGCTTTACGATTCCGTGGTCGATGAACCGATCCCGGACAGCTTCAAGGATCTCCTCTCCAAGCTCGACGATGGCCACCGATGAGCAGCGGCAGGGTTCAGAAAAAACATCCGGAACGCACACCGGAAGAGAAGCGCGCCTTCAAGCGCGAACTGACCGAAGTCGTGCCACATCTGCGCGCCTTCGCCCGCGGCCTGTGCGGCCGGCCGGACATGGCGGATGACCTGGTGCAGGAAACCTTGCTGAAGGCATGGGCCGCGCAGGACAGGTTCGAACCGGGCACTTCCATGCGCGCCTGGACCTTCGTCATCCTGCGCAACGCCTATCTTACCGACATGCGCCGCAACCGTTTCCGCGGCGAATATGACGAAACAGCCGCCGAGCGTATCCTGACTGCCCCCGCCGGGCAGGAAGAGCCGATCCACCTGTCCGACATGCACCGCGCCCTGCTGACTCTTCCGCCCGAACGGCGCGAGGCCTTGCTGCTGGTGGGCGCAGGCGGTTTCTCTTACGAGGAAGCGGCCGAAATCTGCGGCTGCGCGGTCGGCACGATCAAATCCCGCGTGGGCCGCGCCCGCGCCACGCTGACCAGCATGATCGAGGACGGATCCATCCCTGACCGTTCGCTGGACGATCCCGCGGCGCATCGCGCCATTCTGGAAGAACTGGACGATGTTGCGGCTGGCCGGGGACAAGCGGCCCCGACTCGCTGAGGCGGACTTGATCGGGCCCGCGTGAAGGGCCAGAATTGTTCCTTGCCGTCCTGACGGGTGCCGAGCCGCCGCATGAGTCTTCCAACAGATACGCCACACCCGGAACAGACCGGGCCAGATGCCGATCCCGGCAATATGCAGGGCGGATCTTCCGCGCGGCAGACAGGCCGCCCACGCAGGACCATGGGTTTCGCGGCCCAGGAATTGCGGCTGATTTCCGCGCTGGTGGTGCTGCTTTCGATCGGCCTTTTCCTGGCCCTGCCCTTCGTGCTTTCAATCGGGTCGGTGGTCTTCCTGCCGCTGGTCGCGGCCATTGTCCTGACGATCGTGCTTTCGCCCCTGGCGGACCGGCTCGCCATGTTCGGGATACCCAACTATCTGGCTTCCTTCGCAGCCCTGCTGGCCTTTCTCGGTATCCTCGCCCTCGCGCTGACGGCGGTGCTCAGCCCGGCGGTTTCCATGCTCGACGAAGTTCCCGCGATGATCGCCAGGATCGGGGAACATTTCAGCCATTTGCAGGGTAGCCTGGCCTGGCTCACGCGGTTGAACGAACAGATCGCGGGCATTGTCGGAGGCCAGCAAAACGATCAGGTCGTGCTGGCCGGGCCAACCGTGCTGCAACAGCTCGCTCTCGCCACGCCCAGCGTGGTGCTGGAAGTGCTGCTGACCTTCCTGATGGCTTTCTTCATGATCGAAGCGCGGGTGCGGCTGCGCCGCCGCCTGCTGCTGGAACGCCAGCATTTCGGCGCCAGCCTGAAGGCCGCGCGCGTCATGCGCGCCGTGCAGGACCGTGTGGCCGCCTATATCCTGACCGTGGGCCTGATCAATCTGGGCGTCGGCCTGATCGTGGCCTTTGGCGCCTGGGCGCTGGGCCTTGGCGCACCGGTGATGTGGGGCGGGCTGGCGGCGCTGCTCAACTTCCTGCCTTATATCGGCCCGCTGACCATGATCGCCCTGCTGACATTGTTCGGCCTGGGCACGGCGGATTCGCCGGTTGTGGGCCTGATTCCGGCCGCGGCCTATCTGGGCCTGCACACGGTGGAATCCAATTTGGTGACCCCCGCGATCCTGGGCGCGCGTTTTACGATGAACCCGGTGCTGATCCTGCTGGCGCTCAGCTATTTCAGCTGGATCTGGGGCGTTACGGGGGCCCTGCTTTCAGTGCCGATCCTGCTGACCATAACGGCACTGGTCGATCATCTCGGCCGTCCCAACCTGGTGGGCTTCATTTTCGGGGAGCCGCTTTTTTCCACCGACGTGCTGGAACTTGGCGAGGCGGATTGATCCAATGCCGCATTTGGTTCACCGCCGCAGAAATCTGCGAAATTTTCGGCCGGGCAGTAACCTAATATAAGTGATGCTCGTGCCAGTCGGGGCGACATAATGAACGCGTTGATCCGCATAGAAACCGGCTTGATTCGGGCGCTGCTGCTTGTGGCGGCGGTCGTGTGCGCGGGCTGGTCGGCATCTGCCTCGGCAGAACGATGGCTGGCGCAGCCATTCTGCCACGCGGTTACCCCGATCGAGGCCGGTGATACGCCGCCCTCCGCCTTCGATTGTTCAGGAAAAGCGGACAATTACCAGAATGCGAGCCTGTGGCTTCGCGTTACGCCGACACCGGCAAAAAAGGCCGAAGGCGGGCTGACGCTCGTGGTGCAAAATACGCGCTTCGACCGGCTGATGGTCGTCTTCAACTTCTCCGATGGCACGGTGGAACGGCATCAGGTCGCCAGTGGCAGTTTTGGGAAACATGCCGCGCTTGGGGCGCAGATCATGTTCAACGCGCCGGAGCGGGAAGCACAGATTGAATCTGTGACCATGCGGGTAGACCGGCTGGCCAGCATCGACCTGCTGCGAATCCGGCTGATGTCATTGCCGGAAAGCAACCGGCAATCTTCCGCCCTTTCCGTCATCATTGGCGCCGCGCTGACGCTGCTGGGCATTGGCGCGGTTTATAATCTGTTCTTCGCAATAGCAGCGCGGCGGCAATTCGCCGCCTGGCAGAGCGCCTGGGCCGCATGCATGATGCTGTGGGGCGCGATCTGGTCGCAGCTCATCCTGTTTGTCCTGCCGGGCATGGCAGGGGCACCGTCGGCACAGATCAGCACCGCCATTTCCTGCTTCGCGGTTACGCTGGCGACTACCAGCGCTGTTACCTCTCTCTCCTCCGACCATGTTCCGCGCTTGTTGAAGGGTGGCACTCTGGCACTTGGGGGCGCAGTCGGCCTGATCGGCATTCCGCTCGCCATCATGCGCAGCGGCCCGATCATGGTGCTGGCGGATGTGCTGGCGCTGGTGATTCTGGCGGACCTGCTGGCTGTTGCCCTTTGCATCGGCTGGGCAATGCGCAGCGGCAGCCGGGAAGCACGCAATTTCGCCGGTGCGTGGTCCATGCCCATGCTGATGTTGGCGGCCACCTTCCTGGTAGATACCGGGCAGATGCTTTGGGGCGGCGGTTCCCATCTGCTCGTCCTGTGTGCAGCGGCGTGGCAAACGATATGGATCTCCATCAGTGCGTCATCTTCATATGCCCATCTGCGCATGGAGCGGGACAATGCCCGAAAGGCAGAGGCGCAGGCCCACGAACTGGCGCGGCGCGACCCGCTGACCGGCCTTTGCAACCGGCGCGGCTTCATCGAAACCGTTACCGGAATGACCCAGCGCTCGGCGGGCAGGCGCAAGCCCGTGGCGTTGCTGCTGATCGACCTGGATCATTTCAAGCAGGTCAATGACCGGCACGGCCATGATGCGGGGGACCGCGTGCTGACCTGCGTGGCCGAAATCCTCCTGACATGGGAAGGGCCGGATTGCGCCGTCGCGCGGCTTGGCGGCGAGGAATTCGCCATGCTGGTTTCAGGCCTGAAGGGCGATGCGCTGATCAATTTTGCCGATCATGTGCGTACTGAAATCGCCGCCTACGAATTCGGCCCCCTGCTGGATGGCGCGAAGGTTACGGCCAGTATCGGCGTGGCTGAAAGACCGGACGCCGATTTTCACTCTCTCTACCGGTTGGCGGACAAGGCGCTTTACGCAGCCAAGCATAATGGCCGCGATCGCGTGGAATCGAACCATGTTCCGCCCGAGAATGAAGCGCAGGGGCGCTTCATCGAAGAACTCGCCGAGGGGAGCTGATCCAGCGCCGGGTCATACCGGCCTGTCCCCCTTTACCTGTACGCGATATCCGGACCGGGTCTGGGGGAAATAATCCCAGATAGCCGAATGCTGGACAGACCTGTTGTCCCAGAAGGCCATGGAATATGGCTGCCAGCGGAACCGGCACTGAAATTCCGGCTTCTGCACATGCGCTGTCAGATAGGCCAGCAGCGCCTGGCTCTCATCCTTGGGAATGCCTTCGATATGATCGGTGAACTGCCGGTTCACGAAGATCGCCTTGCGTCCGGACACGGGATGGGTGCGGATCACGGGATGGGAAGATTTGTTGAACTGCGTGCCCGCAGGGGCGATCTTGCCGAAGACCAGCGCCGCATCATGCACTGCGGAAAGCCCTTCCAGATGGGCCTTCATGCGATCCGACAGGGCATCATAGGCAGCGAACATGTTGGAAAAGGCCGTGTCTCCGCCCGTGGGCGGGACGACATGCAGGTGCAGCGCCGAACCCAGCGGCGGTTCCGGATCGCAGGTCATGTCCGAATGCCAGTCCTCCCCCGCCACGAATTTGGAATCGCCATCGGCGTGGATACGGGCGATTTCCGGGTGGCCCGGCACGGACCAGGCGGAGGTTGCGGGCGCGACATGCAGATCGCCGAACAGGCGGGCGAAGTCCTTGTGCGCTTCGAAACCAATCCGTTGATCGCGGAAGAAGATCACCAGATATTCAGCCAGTGCCCGGCGCAGTTCCTCCCCCGCTTCATCTGACAATGGCTGCCCAAGATCGAGACCGGAAATCTCCGCCCCCATATGCGGGGTGACGGGATCGATGCTGAAC
This sequence comes from Croceibacterium atlanticum, assembly GCF_001008165.2. Taxonomy (NCBI): domain Bacteria; kingdom Pseudomonadati; phylum Pseudomonadota; class Alphaproteobacteria; order Sphingomonadales; family Erythrobacteraceae; genus Croceibacterium; species Croceibacterium atlanticum. The sequence continues at coordinate 1,649,999 of NZ_CP011452.2, forward strand.
TGGCTGTAACTCACGAGCGTTCGCCCCCTCTGAAATTACAGGGGAAGCTATGGCGCCCAGGCCGCCGCTTCTTGCCGGATGACACCCCAAATCTTGCTGTGCGGCGCATGACGGGCGGCAAGAGAATATTCGCATCCGATCAAGAAGGCGCTGCTCCGCTGGTCCAGCATCGTGGAACAACCATGGGAAGCTGAGTATGACCGACGCGCCGATTTCCGCCGATCTCCTGATCAAACATGCCTGGATCGTGACAATGGATGCCCAGCGGCATGTCTATCGCGACGGGGCCATCGCGATCGCTGCCGACAGGATCGTTGCCGTCGGTCCATCGGCCGAGGTGGAACGGCAGGTGCTGGCGAAGGAGATAATCGACGGCACGGATCGCTTCGTAGTCACTCCGGGCTTCGTGAATTGCCATATCCACATCACCGGGGAGCCGATCACGCGCGGCTATGTGCCGGATAATACCGACTGGCGGACCAATGTCTTCGAATGGCTGATACCGACCTATATGGCGCAGACGCCGGAGCAGGAGCAGATCTCCGCCCGGCTGGCCGCGCTGGAGATGCTGCGCACCGGCACGACCTGTTTCGTGGAAGCGGGCACGATCCTGAATATCGACGCCGTGATGGAAGCCCTGGCCGAAACGGGCATTCGCGGGCGTCTGGGCCAGTGGTTGCAGGACCGCGCCTTCGCGCCGGATGACGATCAGGCGAAGCTGACCGCCGATGCCATCGCCCGTATGGAGGCGCAGCAGGCGGCCTATCCGGTGAGCGGAGATCCTTTGCTCGCCACCTGGCCGTGCCTGGTCGGGCACAATACGGCGACGGACGATCTGTGGCGGGCAGCTACCGATCTCGCCAGGGAAAGCGGCACAGGCGTAACCGCACATATGAGTGCGGACCCGGCGGATCCGGAATTCTATCTTGAAACCACGGGCAGGCGGGCAATTGCCCATCTGGCCGATCTCGGGGCGCTCGGTCCGCATCTCTCCCTGACCCACGCCGTCTATCTGGATGAAGAGGAAGTATCGCTGCTTGCCGAAAGTGGGACCAGCGTCACCCATTGCCCGATGACCGCGATGAAGGGGGGATATGGCGCCACGGCGGCCGGCAGCTTCCCCGAAATGGCCGCGGCGGGCGTGAATATCCAGCTGGGCACGGACGGCAACAATAATGGCAATGCGGCCGATATGATGCGGGCCATGTTCGTCACGGCCGGCCTGTTCAAGGATGCGCGGCGCGATACCAGCCTGTTTTCATCCTATCGCGTGCTGGAAATGGGCACGCTGAACGGTGCGCGCGGGGCGCAATTGGGCGAAACGATCGGCGCGCTGGCACCGGGAATGAAAGCCGATTTCGTCCTGCATGACCGTGACCGGCCCGAATGGCGCCCGCTCTTCAACGCGGTCAACCAGCTCATCTACTCGGCCGATGGACGCGGCGTGCACAGCGTATGGGTCGATGGCAGGCGCGTGGTCGACAATTACCATTCCACCCTGATCGACGAGGAGAAGCTGTTTGCCGAGGCAGAGGCAGCGGGCAAGGACGTTCTGGAAAAGGCCAATATGCCGATCCCGAGCGAGTGGCCGGTGATCTGATCCGCCCCGGCGCACGCGGATTTGATCCGCCTGGCAGGAACGGTTGGCCGTTTCCCGCGTCGTCATCACCGTGAACTATATCAAGGCGAATCTCGTCCTGCTGGGGGCGTTGACGGCGAATCTCGGCATCGCCGTCGCAAAATTCATTGCCGCCAGCATTACCGGCTCCTCCTCCATGTTGTCTGAGGGGTTCCACTCGGTTGTCGACAGCCTGAACCAGGTCCTGTTGCTGTATGGGGAACATCGCTCTGCCCATCCGCCGGATCGGCGGCACCCCTTCGGCTATGGCCGTGAGCTCTATTTCTGGACCTTCGTTGTCGCGATCCTGATCTTCGCCGTCGGCGCGGGCATTTCCTTCTACGAAGGCTATATCCATTATCTTGAGCCGGAGGAGCTGCGCGACCCGACGATCAACTACATCGTACTTGCAGTGGCCTTCGTTCTGGAAGGCGGTTCATGGTTCATCGCCGTGCGTGAATTCGCCGGAAGCAAAGGCGATCTGAGCTGGTGGGAAGCCGTCCGCGAATCCAAGGATCCATCGGTCTTCATCGTCATGTTCGAGGATTCCGCAGCGCTGGCCGGGCTTCTGGTGGCCGGTGGGGGCGTGTGGGCGAGCCATCATTTCAATGCGCCGCAGCTCGACGGCATTGCCTCCATGATGATCGGCCTGATTCTGGCCATGGTCGCCGTTCTCCTGGCGCGGGAGGCGAAAGGGCTGCTGATCGGGGAAAGCGCCGATCCGCGCGTGACGGAGCAGGTGCGCGCCATTGTCGCGGCCGAGGATTGGATCACCCATGTGAACCATGTGCGCACCATTCATTCTGCGCCAGACAAGGTGTTCGTGGCCATCAGCGCGGATATTGCCGACCATATTGCCATGGGCGAAGGCGAACGGCTGATCGAGGAGGTGGAGCGCAACCTCAAGGCGCAAATGCCTGAATTGTCTTCCATCTATATCCGCCCGGAAAAGCGCGAGGATGCAGAACCGGTCGGCTCTCTGGCAGGGTGAGCACTCCCCCGCCCCGCGACATTCCCCGATTGCGCAAACAACATGGCCCGCCCCACCGGAGTGGAGCGGGCCATTATTTTCATCGGCTGTGCGCCGCGATCAGGCCGGGTAAGTCCAGGCCGTGCCGCGCGACAGGTTTTCCGCCGCGAAGTTCCAGTTCAGGTGGCCATCAATCACCGCCTTCAGATAGTTCGGGCGGGCATTCTGGTGGTCGAGGTAATAGGCGTGTTCCCACACGTCGATGGTCAGCAGCGGGTTGAAACCGCTATCGGCCAGCGTGTCGCCATCATGGGTTTCCTCGATCGACAGCTTGCCGTCCTTTTCGGCCAGCCAGACCCAGCCGCTGGCGAAGTGGCCAGCACCGCGATCGGCCAGCTTGCTCTTCAGATCGTCCAGGCTGCCGAACGCATCCTTGATCATGGCGGCCAGTTCGTCCGTCGGGACGAGTGCATCCGGGGACAGCGAATGCCAGTAGAAACCGTGGTTCCAGCTCTGCGCCGCATTGTTGAACAGGCCCTGATTGCTGCCACGGGCGGCGGAAATCACCTCGATCAGGGATTTGCCTGCCAGATCGGTGCCGTCGATCGCCGCATTGGTCTTGTCGATATAGGCCTTGTGGTGCTTGCCGTGATGGAAGCTCAGCGTTTCGGCGGAGATCGCCGGTGCCAGCGCCTCGCTGTCATAGGGCAGGGGCATAAGTTCAAAAGCCATTTGGGTCCGTCCTTCCTGTTGTTTGCGGGCTCATATGCAGCCCCGTTTTCCTGCACGCAACGCATGGCTTGGCCGAGGGTTGCTATTGCAATCAATTCTCATCCGGTTTGCGGTCAACCCAGGCGGTAACCGCCACATCCATGGTGACATTTCCCACCGTCCGCATGATGTCCGGCAGCATCTCCACCGCCACCAGCAAGGCCAGCGGTTCAACCGGCACGCCCATCGCCAGGGCGATGGGGCCGATCGAGGTGACGAAGCTGATCGCGCCAGGCAGGCTGACCGAACCGACCGTAGTCACCAGTGCCACGGCGGCCCCGGCGGCGATATTGGCGGGTGTAAGCTCAATCCCGGTCAGCTTGGCGACATAGATCGCGACCGCCAGGTTCATTGCCGGGCTGGTGGCGCGGAAAATCGCCACGGCCAGCGGCAGCACGAAATCGGCCGTCGTCTCGCGAATGCCGAGCGCGCGGCAGGAACCGAGCATGGCCGGCAGGCTGGCGAGCGAGCTCTGCGTCGAAAGCGCCACGGCCTGCGACGGCAGCACCGCCCTGGCAAATTTGGCCGGGCTGCGCCGCGCGGCGAAGAATGCCACGCCATAGGCCGCAATCATGACCATCAGGCCGAGACTGGCGACGACCAGGATATAATGACCCAGCGCGGCAAAGGCCCCGCCCCCGCTACGCAGGCCGACCCCGATGGCCAGGGCGAAGACACCGACCGGCGCCAGCCACAACACCCAGCCGATGATCACCAGCATCGTGTTGCCCAATGCTTCGAACAGGTTGAGCATCAGATTGCGCTGATCGTCCGGCAGGCGGGTGATCGCCACCGCCAGTGCCACGAAAAAGACGATCAGCGGCAGCATGGCCGTGGATGCGGCGGCCGCGATGATGTTCGGCGCCACCAGCGATTCGAAAAAGGCGCCGATGCCGGGCACGGTCTGCGGTTGCGCATCCCCTGCCATCAGGGCCGCCTGGGCAGTGCCGGGAATGGGGAAGGCATCCAGCAAGACCGGCATGACCAGTGCCGACAGCAATGATCCGGCGGCAAGCACGGCGGCGATAGTCAGCAGGGTCCGCCGCGCCATCTTGCCCGCGCGCGCCGTGGCCACCATGCGCCCGATACCCGCGACCAGCAATGCCGCGACCAGCGGAATGATCGTCATCTGCAGGGCGCGCAGCCAGATCGTGCCCACAGGGCCAGCCACGGCCCGCACGGGCCCGGCGGCTTCGCTGCCTGACAGGAACCAGCCGAAAGCCAGCCCCACCAGCAGGGCCATGAATGTCCAACCGGCAGGGAGATCTATGTTCTGGAGTGTCTCGTTATCGTCCGATTTCGCCATTCGGCCCCCTATGCCCCGTGACATTAACCGCGCGAAGCGCCATGGCAAATGGACGGAGTAAGCGAGAAATCCAAGGGATTGCATGGGACGCACTTTTTTTGGGACCGACGGGATCCGTGGCCGGGCAAATGCCGGGGTGCTGACAGCCGCCACTGCGATGAAGGTCGGGCAGGCTGCGGGCCACCATTTCCTGCGCGGCGATCACAAACATCGCGTGGTGATCGGCAAGGATACGCGGTTGTCCGGCTATATGATGGAAACCGCCCTGGTGGCCGGTTTCACCAGCGTGGGCATGGACGTGATCATGACCGGCCCCCTTCCCACCCCCGCCGTGGCCCTGCTGGCGCGCGAAATGCGGGCCGATCTGGGCGTGATGATTTCCGCCAGCCACAATCCCTATGCCGATAACGGCATCAAGCTGTTCGGCCCGGACGGTTTCAAACTGTCCGATGCGGATGAAGAAGCGATCGAACGGGCCATGCAGGAAGAACAGCCGCTGGCCCAGGGCGAAGATATCGGCCGGGCCCGCCGGATCGAGGATTCGCGCGGTCGCTATATCCACGCGATCAAGCAGTCCCTCCCCTCTGACGTGCGGCTGGACGGGCTGAAGATCGTGGTCGATTGCGCCCATGGCGCCGCCTATACCGTGGCGCCAACCGCGATCTGGGAACTGGGCGCGGAAGTGATCGCCATGGGCGTTTCGCCCAACGGGCTGAATATCAATGACGGTGTCGGTTCCACCGCGCTCGATGCGATCAAGGCGCGGGTGGTGGAAGAAGGCGCCGATATCGGCATCGCGCTGGATGGCGATGCGGACCGGCTGATCGTCATCGACGAGAAGGGCCAGGCCGTGGACGGTGACCAGATCATGGCGCTGATCGGATCGCGCCTGGCCGCTGCGGGCGAATTGCGCGGTGGCGGCGTGGTGGCCACGGTGATGTCCAATCTCGGCCTGGAACGGATGCTGGCCGGCCTCGGCCTCAACCTCGTCCGCACCAAGGTCGGCGATCGCCATGTGCTGGAGGCGATGCGCGCGGGCGGCTATAATGTCGGCGGGGAGCAATCCGGCCATATGATCCTGCTGGATCATGCGACGACCGGCGATGGCTGCATTGCCGCGCTGCAGGTGCTGGCTTCGCTGGTCCGTTCCGGCAAGCGCGCCAGCGAATTGCTCCACCTGTTCGACCCGGTTCCGCAATTGTTGAAGAACGTCACCTATTCCGGCGGCGATCCACTGGCCGATGCACAGGTCAAATCCGCCATTGAAGAAGGCGAAGCGGCGCTGCAGGGCCGCGGCCGGCTGGTAATCCGCAAATCCGGCACCGAACCCAAGATCCGCGTCATGGCCGAAGGTGACGATGCAGGCCAGGTGGAACGCGTGGTGGACGATATTTGCGATGCGGTGAGGGCTGCCGCGGCATGAGCCTGGAAATGCGCCCGGATTGCGAACGCTGCGGGGCGGATCTGCCCGCACAGGCGCCAGGGGCGTTCATCTGCAGCCTTGAATGCACTTTCTGCGCGGAATGTGCGGAAGAACTGGATGATCGCTGCCCCAATTGCGGCGGCGAGCTGGTGGACCGGCCAACCCGCGCCAAGCGCTGGCTGGATGCCTATCCACCTTCGACCGAACGCCGCTTTTCCGCCGGATGAGCGCGCCGCCCCGCATATTGATCATCGCCGGTTCGGACAGTTCCGGCGGGGCCGGCATCCAGGCCGATATCAAGACCGTCACCATGCTTGGCGGTTATGCGATGACGGCCATCACCGCGATCACTGCGCAGAACACCACCGGGGTCCAGGGCGTGCAGACCATGCCCGCATCCTTCGTGGGCGACCAGATCGAAAGCTGCCTGTCCGATATAGGCGCGGATGCGATCAAGATCGGGATGCTCGGCTCCCCCGCCGTCGCGCATAAAGTGGCGGACAGGCTGGCGCCGCTGGATATTCCGATCGTGTTCGATCCGGTGATGGTGGCGACCAGCGGATCGATGCTGGCGGACCCGGAAACCGTGGCCGGATTCGCGCGATTGATGGATCTTGCCACTATCGTAACGCCGAACCTGCCCGAACTGGAAGCGCTGACCGGCAAGGACTGCCCCGATCGGGACGCCATATACCGCGCCACGGCGGAACTGGCCGCCGCCCATGATTGCCATGTGCTGGCCAAAGGCGGCCATGCCGAAGGGGACCGGATCGTGGATTTGCTGGTCCGGCCCGACGGATCCGCCATATCCTTCGACCATGCGCGGATCGAAACGCGCCATACGCATGGCACGGGCTGCACATTGTCTTCCGCCATTGCCACCCTGCTCGGCCACGGCCAAAGCGTGGAACATGCCGTGCGGCTGGCGCGCAAATTCGTGTTCAAGGCGATCCAGGCCGCGCCCGGCTTCGGCGCCGGGCACGGCCCGATGGGCCATCAGGGCGTGCGTTAGAATTCCGGAACGCGCGGCCCTGCGATCTCATAGAAATCGCAGATGTGCTTCCAGCCCTCTTCGGCTGTCTCACACCAGGTAATCAGGTCCAGATCCTTCTGCGAGATCGTGCCTTCGCGCGCCAGGGCGCCGAAATCGATCACCCGGGTCCAGAATTCCTTGCCGAACAACAGCACCGGGATGCGCTTCATCTTGCCGGTCTGGATCAGCGTCAGCAATTCGAACATCTCGTCAAACGTGCCGAAACCGCCGGGGAACACCGCCACCGCCCGCGCCCGCATCAGGAAATGCATCTTGCGCAGCGCGAAATAGTGGAACTGGAATGACAGATAAGGCGTCACATAGGGGTTGGGCGCCTGTTCATGCGGCAGCACGATATTGAGCCCGATCGATTCCGCCCCGGCTTCCGAAGCGCCCTTGTTCGCCGCCTCCATGATCGAAGGCCCGCCGCCCGAACAGACGACGAATTGCCGCTGCCCGTCCTCGATTATGGATTTCTCGCTGGCAATCCGCGCCAGGTCATAGGCTTCCTGGTAATATTTCGCCTTTTCAGCCAGGCGTTCCACCACCAGCCGCTCGTCCACCGGCAGGTCCGCCGCGCCTTTCAGCGCGGTTTCCACCGCTTCGGGCGGCGGAATGCGCGCAGAACCATACATGACGAGTGTGGAACCCACGCGCGCTTCATCCAGCAGCATTTCGGGCTTCAGCAGTTCGAGCTGGAAGCGGACCGGCCGCAATTCTTCACGCAACAGGAAATCCGTGTCCCGATATGCCAGCCGATAGGCCGGGTGCTGGGTCTGCGGTGTCTGCGGCGGCTGCGCTTCGGCAAAGCCTGCTTCCTGATCGGCGCGATAAAAGGCGCGGTCGCCCAGGTCCCGCTCGGACCGATCCAGATCGTCGCTGTCGCTCACTCAAATCTCCACAATGACTGTCCGGCGGCGCAATAGGGGGTTGCGGCGCATGTGAGAAGCATTGCTTGCCCGGTCAGGCAAACTGGCCCGGACCTTGCCCGGGAAAGACTATCGGCGCGTCGCCTTCAATCCATGGCCGGGGCCGGATCATGATCGCGCCGAACAGGTCGGATGCAAGGTGGGCCGCAAGCCAATCCTTCAGATGCCGCAGCGGCAGGGCATCGAACCATTCCCGGTCCACGCCCGCAAACTGGCGCACAAAGGGCATTATCGCCATGTCGGCAAGGCCTCTGGCCGATCCGCAGAGCTGGCCCTTTGCCTCCAGCCGCTGGTCCAGTTCACGCAGGAATCCCAGCGCGCTTTCCCGGTGGGCCAGGCTGTCGGAATCATGCCGGTCGGGATATTTGTAACGGTCGAGATCGTGCTTGAAGGCGCCGTCATTACGGGCAATCAGATCCCGGTCGTCGCGTTCCAGCCAGCCTTCCGGATCATGGCGGCCAAGGGCCCAGCGCATGATGTCGATACTTTCATCAATCACCGTCCCATCAGGCAACACCACCACCGGGACAGTCCCCTTGGGCGATGCCTCCAGCAATTGCGGCGGCTTGGCCGAAAGCTTCACTTCGCGCAATTCGCAGGCCGTGCGGCTGATCGCCAGGGCCAGCCGCGCCCGCATGGCATAGGGGCAGCGGCGAAAACTGTAGAGGATCGCTTCGTGCCGTTCAGTCATCCGTCTTTGCGTGCATCCTTGCGCCCACATGGGCCCGCCCTTCGCTGGCGGCGAGGCTTTCCTGCCGGTGCCGCTCACGATAGGAAGCGCGTTGTTCCTCTGTCCGTTCCCCATGGCAGGCCGGGCAGCTCACGCCTTCCTCGAACAGGGGAGAGGAGCGATCCGTTTCGCTCACAGGGCGGCGGCAGGCATGGCACAGGCCATAACTGCCCTGCGCAAGCCCATGGCCGATCGTCACCCGCTGATCGAAGACGAAACATTCGCCCTCCCACAGGCTTTGTTCCGCCGGCACGGTTTCCAGATATTTCAGGATGCCGCCCTTCAGGTGGAACACATCCTCTATGCCTTCCTGCTTGAGGAAAGCGGTCGATTTTTCGCAGCGGATGCCGCCGGTGCAATACATGGCAACCTTCGGCGTGCGCCCTTCGCCCAGCAAGCTGTCGCGCTGCTGGCGGAACCAGTCCGGGAAATCGCGAAAGCTGGCAGTTTTGGGATCGATGGCACCGGCAAAACTGCCCACGGCCACTTCATAATCGTTACGCGTATCGATCACGATCGTGTCCGGATCGCTGATCAGATCGTTCCAGTCTTCAGGCTGGACATATGTTCCCACGCTCGCCCGCGGATCGATATCGGGCTGCCCCATGGTCACGATCTCCCGCTTCAGCCGCACTTTCATGCGGTGAAACGGCATGGACTGCGCGCCGGAGAACTTCACGTCCAGATCAGAGCAATCGGGCAGGCCCCGGATATGATCCAGCACTGCATGGATGCCGTCGGGGCTGCCGGCAATCGTGCCGTTGATGCCTTCCGGCGCAAGCAGCAAGGTGCCACGAATGCCCTGTTCCTCGCACAGCTGCGCCAGCGGATCTCGCAGGGCGGCGCAATCTTCGAACCGGGCAAAGCGGTAGAGGGCGGCAACCCGCAAGGGCTGGCCGGAATGATCGCTCATACTTTCCATGCCAGCGCCATAGCGTCATGCGGCCGGCCCGTCAGCCGGGCGTGGACGCCCATTGTGCCTGTGCCGCCCCTGCCCTTGTCAGGACGGGCGATCCTTGCGGCGATGCGGCCTGTCCTTCGCCCCGGCCTTGTCCTTCGGCCTGCCCTTGCCATTGGGTGCGGCAGAGCGTCCCTTGGGCCAGCCCTTCCTGTGCTGGCGCGGTTTGCCTGCATGGTGCCCGCGCGCAGCCTCACGCGGGCCGTCGGACGGTTCGATACCGACAGCTTCCTCGCCGCTTTCATCCTTCGCCGTGCGGGCAAGAGCCGCATTGAACTTGTCCGCAATGGCGCGTGGGATCTGGAAATGGGTTTCATTGGCGCCGATGCGAATCGCGCCCACTTCATTGCGGGTGATGTGCCCGCGGCGGCAAAGCAGCGGCAGCAGCCAGCGCGGATCGGCATTCTGGCGGCGGCCGATATCCATCCGGAACCAGACCGTATCCTCGAATCCGGGACGATGCCGTTCCTGCTGCGCCGCACGCCGCGCCTCGGGCGTGTTCTCGATCAGCTCTTCCGGTTGCGGCATGGCGGCACGATGCGCGCGGACCAGCGCGGCCGCGATATCCTCTGGCGAACGTTCGGCCAGCAGGCGTTGCGCGAGGGTGCGATCTTCCTCGTCATACTCGACCGGTTCCAGCAGGGCGGAAAGCAGACGCTCGCGATCCTGCTTGCGGATTGCCTCAGGCGTCGGTGCGTCGATCCATTCCGCATCGATACGTGCGCCGCGCAGCATGAATTCCACTCGCTTGCGGCGCGGATAAGGCACGATCAGCACGGCCGTGCCCTTCTTGCCCGCACGGCCCGTCCGGCCTGAACGATGCTGCAACGTCTCCGCATCGCGCGGAATTTCCACGTGGATGACAAGGCTCAGGCTCGGCAGGTCGATACCGCGCGCAGCCACATCGGTCGCGACGCAGACCCGTGCCCGTCTGTCCCGCAGGGCCTGCAGGGCCTGGTTGCGTTCCGACTGCGAATGTTCGCCAGACAGGGCCACCACGGCAAAGCCGCGTTCCTGCAAGGTCGCGTGAAGACGGCGGACATTGTCGCGCGTGGCGCAGAACAGAATCGCCGTTTCCGCCTCGTGAAAACGCAGCAGATTGACCACGGCGGCCTCGATTTCCGACGGGGAAACAGTCACCGCCTGGAAGGCGATATCGCCATGGCCGCGATCATTACCGCCGGTCGAAATGCGCAGGGCGTCCCGCTGGTAACGGCGGGCCAGCGCCACGATCGGCTTGGGCATGGTGGCGGAAAACAGCAGGGTGCGCCGGCCATCCGGCGTCGCGTCCAGGATCTCTTCCAGATCTTCGCGGAAGCCCATGTCGAGCATTTCGTCCGCTTCATCCAGCACGACCGCTGCGATCGCGGTCAGGTTCAGGGCCCCGCGCTCAAGATGGTCCCGCAGGCGGCCAGGCGTGCCCACCACGATATGCGCGCCGCCACGCAGCGACCGGCGTTCCTTCGATGCGTCCATGCCACCGACACAGGTGGCGATGCGCGCACCGGCCTTGGCATAGAGCCAGCCCAGTTCGCGGCTGACCTGCAGCGCCAGTTCACGCGTGGGCGCCACGATCAGGGCCAGCGGCGCGGCGGCGGGTTCGGCAAGCCGGTCCAGCAGATTGCCGGCCAGCGCCAGTCCGAAGGCCACCGTCTTGCCAGAGCCTGTCTGTGCAGAAACGATCAGGTCACGGTCGGCTGCATCCTGCGCCAGAACGGCGGCCTGCACTTCGGTGGGTTCGGCATAACCGCGTTCGGTCAGCGCTTCGCCAAGGACTGGCGGAATATTGGAAAACGTCATGATGCTCACGAATAAACCGGGCCACATGCGCAGCCGGGCGGGGGATTCAATTGTTCAGGTGACCGCTCTTGCACCCCCGAACTGCAATATCGGGGCCGCCGGGGAGTCAAATCGCCTCTATGGCTGGCACGCCTATACAGGATCGCCGCGCGTTTGGCTTCCCCTGTTTTTCGCAACTGCGAAAAGGCCCGCATCGGCTGGAATGGCGGCCCATGATCTGCATGGGCTATGCGCGTTTCGGCCAAAAAATGGATGCCCCGCGTGGATTCGAACCACGATTGACGGAGTCAGAGTCCGTAGTCTTACCATTAGACGACGGGGCAGTGCGGAGCGCGGCATCTATAAAGGCGAATGCGAGTCGTCAACCCGCTGCATCACCCGAACTTGCTCCTGTCCCATCGTTTCGCTAGCCTCGGCGGCAAGTACCCGCACCATGCGGGCGAGAACGATAAGAAAGTAGTAGAAGACATGGCGGATATAAAACCGCCGGACGTAAGGAAGGGCCATCCCGCGAATGGATGGGGCGGCCAGACAGGCAAGCCCCCTTCCCGTGAACCAGCCCGAAACCAGTCCGGCAAGAAGCACGGAAATGGTGCATCGTCGCAGAATGCGACGTGGCGGCGCCCGCCGCATCGCCAGTTCCGGCAGGCCTATGCCGCGATCGATCTGGGCACCAATAATTGCCGGTTGCTGATCGCCCGGCCCGCCGCGGAAAATTTCGTTGTCATCGATGCGTTCAGCCGCGTGGTCCGGCTTGGCGAAGGGCTGGCCCAGACCGGCAGCCTCAGCCAGGCGGCCATGGATCGCGCGGTCGGCGCGCTGAAAATCTGTGCCGACAAGCTGCGCAAACGCAATGTGCACCTGGCACGCTCTGTCGCCACCGAAGCGTGCCGCAGGGCGGATAATGGCGCCGATTTCATAGAGCGGGTGCAGAAGGAAACCGGCATCGTTCTGGACATTATTTCCGCCGAAGAAGAGGCCAGGCTGGCCGTTCTGGGCTGCCACATCCTGCTGGAAGACGGAATCGGCCCGGCCGTGATCTTCGACATTGGCGGCGGATCGACCGAGCTGGTGCTGATCGAACCCGGTGCGCCGGTGCCGCATATTCTCGATTGGCAGAGCGTTCCCTGGGGCGTTGTTTCCCTGTCCGAAACGGTCGGTGCGGAGGTGGACGATCACTCGTCCCGACTCGCCCGCTATGAGGAGATGCGGCGCCTGGTATCGGAAAGTTTCGCCCAGTTTGCGAAACGGATCGCCGCCCATCACACGCCCGAGCTGCGGCTGCTGGGGACCAGCGGTACAGTCACCACTCTGGCCAGCCTGCACCTGGATCTGCCCCAATATGATCGCAATGCGGTGGACGGGCTTATCGTTCCGGCGGAATCGATGCGCGACATTTCCCGGCGCCTGTCGCATATGTCGCCGGCCGAACGGCGCACCCTGCCCTGCATCGGCAAGGAACGCGCCGATCTGGTGGTGGCCGGATGCGCGATCCTGGAAGGGATACTGGATATCTGGCCAGCCCCACGGCTGGGCGTGGCGGATCGCGGCATTCGCGAAGGCATCCTGCGCAGCATGATGTCCGCCGATGCCGACGGGATGGAAGCACAGGCGGCCCTGCGCCGATTGAAGAAAGACATGAAATGAGCCGTTCCGGCCGTGATACCGATCGCCGCGTTCGCACGGCCCGCAAGCGCAGCGCGTCATCCACGCGCTGGCTGGAGCGGCAGTTGAACGATCCCTATGTCAAACAGGCTAAGGCCGAAGGCTATCGCAGCCGGGCGGCCTACAAGCTGATCGAACTGGACGAGCGATTCGGCCTGTTGAAAAACGCGCATCGCGTAGTCGATCTGGGCATTGCGCCGGGCGGCTGGAGCCAGGTTGTGCGCAAACGCTGCCCCAGGGCGAGTATTGTCGGCATCGATCTGCTGGAAACGGAAGCGATCGAAGGCGTCACCATCCTGCAGATGGATTTCATGGACGAATCGGCACCGGCAAAGCTGGAAGCGGCGCTGGACGGGCCGCCCGATCTCGTCCTGTCGGACATGGCAGCCAATACGGTGGGCCACAAACAGACCGACCATCTGCGCACCATGGGGCTGGTGGAAGCCGCCGCCTGGTTCGCTGTGGATACACTGGACAAGGGCGGCGCCTTCGTGGCGAAAGTTCTGGCCGGGGGGACCGACGCAGAATTGCTGACCCTGCTGAAAAAGCATTTTCGCACGGTCAAACATGCAAAACCACCGGCGAGCCGCAAGGGCTCGTCCGAGTGGTATGTCATCGCTCAGGATTTCAAGGGCCGCGACTAGCGGCCCTTATTTGTCAGCGTTTATCCGCGCATCAGGCCGCGGTAGCTTCTTCCGCTTCGCCTTCAGCGGCTTCTTCACCCGATTCGGCTGCTTCGCCTTCGGCAGCTTCGGCAGCTTCTTCCTCAGCCGGCGCAGCCTGCACTTCGGGAAGAGGCAGATTGGAACCATTGGCGTTGAGATAGGCGATCACATTGGCACGGTCTTCCATGCTGGAAAGGCCGGCAAAGCTCATCTTCGTGCCCGGGGCGAAACTGCGCGGGCTCTTCAGCCATTCGTCCATCTGTTCGAATGTCCATTCACCCCCGATCGAGGAAAGCGCACCGGAGAAGGCGAAGCCGCCCGCACCCTGGCCGATCGGTTCGCCGATCACGCCGTGCAGATTCGGGCCAATACCGTTGGCGCCGCCCTGTTCGATCGTGTGGCAGGACACGCATTTGGCGAAAACCCGCTCGCCAGCAGACGCATCAGCCGTAGCCATTACCTCAAGGAAGCTCGGCCCGGCATCAGCCGCGCCTTCTTCCTCAGCCTCGATCGGATAGCCTGCCACTTCCGGGGCTTCCGGCTTGTCGGCATGGAAAAACATGCCGCTGAGGATGGAAAGGCCGAGTGCAATGATGCCCGCGAAAAGGGCCCAGCCAGCGATGGTGTTAAAGCGATCGGTCATTGAAGAATTATCTACCAGTATCCCGTTTGCGCGCCGCTCTAGTGGCGGGTGACGCCGGAGGCAAGACCGATAGTGGCTTGTCCGGCCTGTTACACGCCGTTACCGGCCCTCAATCATGGACAGCTACCCCGCTCCGGCGCTCGCACTGGTCGAGCAAATGCGCAAGGCCGCAGCCGCCGAACCCGCGCGCGCCATCGCCTTTCAGGGCGCCCCGGGCGCCAATTCGCACCGTGCTGCGCTGGAATGGGCGCCCGAATGCCTGCCCCTGCCCTGTTTTTCCTTCGAGGATGCGCTGGAAGCGGTGAATGCCGGGCGCGCCGGCAGCGCGATCATTCCTATCGAAAATTCGCAGAATGGCCGCGTTGCGGATATTCATTTCCTTCTGCCGGAAAGCGGCCTGTCCATCGTGGGCGAATATTTCCTGCCGATTCATCACACGGTGATGGCTGTCGGCAAGGGACCGTTCAAGGCCGCCTACAGCCACCCGCAAGCGCTGGGGCAGACCCGATTCTGGCTGCGCGAACGCGGCATCATTCCCATGGCCTATGCCGACACGGCCGGCGCGGCGGCGCTGGTGAAGGAAATGGACGATCCGGAAGTCTGCGCCATCGCGCCCAGCCTCGCCGCCGATCTGTACGGGCTGCAGGTCACCGATCGCGATATCGAGGATGCAGCGGACAACATGACGCGCTTCGTGATTCTTTCGCGCGAACAGATCGATCCGGCCACCCTGTCGGGCGAAACGGCCATGACGACCTTCATTTTCGAAGTGAAGAATATCCCCGCCGCCCTGTACAAGGCGCTGGGCGGTTTCGCGACCAATGGCGTGAACATGACCAAGCTGGAAAGCTATTACGAAGGCGCCAGCTTTGCCGCTTCGATGTTCTATGCCGATATCGTTGGCGCGCCGGGTGATCCGGCAGTGGACCGCGCGCTGGAAGAACTGGCCTTCCACTGCAAGGAATTGCGCATCTTGGGCAGCTACCGGCAATCCCGCCCCCGCCCCTGACCGCAGCGGCGGCCAGCCGGGCCAAGCTTGTTGCGCCCGCGACGCGCGCGTGCCACCAACAATATGGTGACGACGGGAACGGGGGAGATAGCTGGCCAGGGCGCCAATGGCGGCTTCACCCGGGACTGGGAAGCCATCCGTGCCAATGGCGATATCCAGTTTTCCCCGGTCGAAATCCCCCCTCCACCCGAAACGCCCGAATGGCTGAAATGGCTGGGCGAATTGCTCAGCCCGCTGGGCGAAGGACTGACGGCGCTGGGCCGCGCGCTCGGCCTGTCAGGCCCGGCGCTCCTGTGGATTCTCGCAACTATCGGTGCGGCACTGGCCGCATTGCTGATCTGGCGCCTCGCCTCCTCCGCCATGCGCCGGAAATCCGGGCAGGCCGCACGGGCAGAGCCTGACTGGACGCCCGATGCCCATCAGGCGCTGGGCCTGCTGGAGGATGCAGACCGGCTGGCTGCCCAGGGCCATTATGACGAAGCGGCCCATCTGCTGCTGCGGCGGAGCGTCGCCCAGATCGAGGCAGCCCGGCCGGGCCTGCTCGAACCGTCCAGCACGGCACGCGAAATCGCCGCCCTGCCCGCATTGCCCGACCGCGCGCGGCAAGCCTTCGGCACTATTGCCGAATGCGTGGAACGCAGCCTTTTCGCCCTGCGCAATCTTTCCGCCGAGGATTGGCAGAAAGCGCGCGCCGCCTATGCCGATTTCGCACTGGCCGATCAGGGCGCCGGATCATGAGCCGCGCCGCCGGGCCTTTTCCCATGCGGGCCGTGTTGGGCCTGATCGTGGGCGGCGGGGCCGTGTTCCTGCTGCTGCTCTATGCCATGGCGCAGGGATGGGATGGCGGAAGGGACGATAATGGCGGCGCCCATGCCGCGGCCAATGGGCTGAACGGCTTTTCCGCACTCGCCGGATTGCTGGAACGGCGCGGCCATGAAGTCAGCCTGTCCCGCAGCCGTGCCCGGCTGGAAGACGATTCGCTGCTGGTGATCACGCCCCAGCATTCTTCCGATGCGGAAGATCTGGAAGAACTGATCGAAGGGCGCCGCTATATCGGGCCGACGCTGGTGATCCTGCCGAAATGGCTGGCCGGGCCTGTTCCGCGCGAAGCGGATACCGACACCGGCCCCGGCTGGGTGCAACTTGCCGGCGCCATGCCCCCTTCATGGGCGAAGGATTTCGGCCCGCTGGGTCAGGAACCGGCCATCGAGCAATTCGCTTCGTGGCGCGGACTTGGGCTGGAAGGAACCCTGCCTGTGCCGGGCAAAGCGCAGGCCATCAATTCATCCGCCATTGCCCCGCTGGTGGAAAATGAACTGCGCCGGACCTTCGCCGGATATTGGGACAATGGCGGATATTACCCGATACTGTCCGAACTTGCCGGCGAACGGCCCCTCTCCGATGAAGAGGTGGCAGAGCTGGACCAGGATGCCTGGCCGGTCGTGATCGTGGTCGAACCGGACCTGATGAACAATTATGGCCTGTCCGATCCGGCGCGTGCGGAACTGGCCGTGCGGCTGGTCGAAGCGACATTGGAAGATTACGACCTGCCGATCGTCTTCGACCTGACCATTGCCGGGCTGGGGCGCGCGGAAAACCTGCTGACGCTTGCCTTCACTCCGCCATTTCTTGCCGCGACACTGTGCCTGATACTGGCAACCCTGCTGATCGGCTGGCGCGGTTTCCGCCGTTTCGGCCCGCCCATTGCGGAAGCTCCCGCCCAGGCGCGGGGTAAACGGCAGCTGGCCCGCAACGGCGCGGCATTGGTGGAACGCGCAAGGCGGTTGCACCTGCTCGGCCCGCCATATGCGGCAATGATCGGCAGGCGCATCGCCCGCGATCTGGGCATTCGCGCAACGGATCCACTGGCGCGGGAACAGGCCATCGAAAACATGCTGCAACGGCGCGGCATGGCAGACACGAACTATGTCGCGCAGGCAGAGGCGCTGCGCCGCGCAAGAAAGCCGGGCGAATTGCTGCGTGCGGCCGCCGCACTCAGGACTATCGAAAGGACGCTTGAACAATGACCATGTCGCTGGACGAAACCCGTGCGCTGGCCGAATCCATCCGTGCTGAAATCCGCAAGGCGATCGTCGGCCAGGATCAGACGGTGGAACATCTGCTGATTGCGCTGGTGGCGCAGGGCCATGTGCTGCTGGAAGGCCCGCCCGGCACGGCCAAGACCCTGCTGGCGCAATGCTTCGCCGCCGCGACGGGGATGGAATTCGGCCGCATCCAGTTCACGCCAGACCTGTTGCCGGGCGATATTCTCGGTTCCAACCTGTTCAATTTCCAGACCAGCCAGTTCACGCTGACACGCGGGCCGATCTTCCGCGAATTGCTGCTGGCGGATGAAATCAACCGCACCCCGCCCAAGACGCAGGCGGCCCTGCTGGAGGCGATGCAGGAACGCAAGGTGACGCTGGACGGGGAAACCCACGCCCTGTCGGACCACTTCATGGTGGTGGCAACGCAGAACCCGATCGAGAACCAGGGCGTCTATCCCCTGCCCGAAGCGCAGCTGGACAGGTTCCTGTTCAAGCTGCTCGTCCCCTATCCCACGGCCGAGGAAGAGGCCGCAATCGTCAAACGCTTCGGCGAACGCAGCGGCCCGGCCCGTCCGGCGGAATTCGGCATCACCGCCGTCGCCGATGCCGCCTCTCTCGGCCAGGCGCAGGAAGCGGTGAAGATCGTCAGGCTATCCGACGATGTGATCAATTACACGGTCGCGCTGGTGCGGGCGACGCGCGAAAGCAGCGATATCGCCAGCGGCGCCTCCCCCCGAGCGGCGGTGCTGCTGGCCAATGCCGCGCGTGCCCGCGCCGCATTGCATGGCCGCGATTACGTGCTGCCTGACGATGTGAAGGCGCTATCCACCGCGACATTGCGGCACCGCCTGCTGCTATCCCCCGCGGCCGAGATCGAAGGGCGGCAGGTGGAAGACCTGGTGGCCGGTCTGGTCGAACAGACAGAAGCGCCGAAATAGGGCCACCGCCGGTAGTGAAAGCCCCCATCGTCCCCTCGGCCCGCGCGCTGGTGATGCTGGCGCTGTTCGCGCCCATCGCCGTGGTCATCGCCGCCATCGCCCCGCAGGCATGGCTGCTGCCGCCACTGGCCGGGCTGGGGCTGGTCCTGCTGGTGATGGTGGACGGGCTGCTGGCAGGACGACTGGCAGATATGACGCTGGACGTGCCGGAAGATGCGGAAATCGGGCAGCCAGTGCCGATCTCCCTCCTTGCCGAATTTTCAGGCCATATTTCGGGCCTGCCGGAAGCGGCGCTGGGTTTCGAACCGCGCCTGGGGGAAAGCGGCGCGGCGAATTTCCCCCTTAGCCCCGCAGCAACAGACAGCATCTGGTCCGGCGAGATGCAGCTCACCCCGATGCGCCGCGGCACTGGCCAATTGCACGATCTCTGGCTGCGCTGGCCGGGCCCGTTGCGGCTGGCCTGGCGGCAGGCCCATCGCGCGCTGGACAACGAAATCCGCATCTGGCCCGATCTCAGCCCGGTCCGCTCCCCGGTATTGCAGGCCTTCATGCGCGATGCGCAATTCGGCATCGTGGCGAGGCGCATTCGCGGCGAAGGCACGCAATTCGAAGCGCTCAGCGAATATGAAGCCGGGATGGATCGCCGCCGGATCGACTGGAAGGCCAGCGCGCGGCACACAAGGCTCTATGCCCGCGAGAACGAGGCGGAGCGGGATAACCAGATCGTTTTTGCCTTCGATTGCGGCAGTTCCATGTGCGAGCCGGTGGACCGCCTGCCAAGGATAGATCGGGCCGTCTCGGCCGCCCTCACCGCCGCTTATGTCGCGCTGAAGGGTGGGGACAAGGTCGCGCTGTTCGGCTTTGCCGACAAGCCGGAATTGCTGACCCCTTTCGCAACCGAACCGCGCGCCTTCCACCGGCTGCAAGTGGCGGCCGCCGGGCTGGATTATCATGCGCGTGAACCCAATTTCACGCTCGCCCTCGCAACGCTGGCGGCCCGGCTGAAGCGCCGGTCCCTGATCGTGCTGTTTTCCGATTTCACCGATCCGACTTCGGCCGAACTGATGGTGGAAAGCGTGGAACGGCTGGTGCGCCATCATCTGGTGATATTCGTGACGATGGAAGACAGCGAATTGTCCGCCCTTTCGCGGGCGGAGCCGGACAGGCTGAGCGATCTTGCCACCGCCGTGGCCGCCGAAGGGCTGGCCCGCCAACGCGCGCTGGTGCTGCAGAAATTGCGGCGGCTGGGCGTCGACGTGATAGAGGCGCCGTGGCAGGTTATCGGCTATCAGCTGATAGATCGCTATCTCGCGACCAAGCGGGCGGAGGCGATCGGCTGATGGTTTTCCCCGGCATCCCCCTGTTCCGCAAGGCGGCGATCGAAACGCCGCCCGATATCGAAGCGGCCAGCCTGCGGTCGGACAAGTTCCGGCTGGAGCGCGAAGGCGATTGGCGGCGGCTGGAAGCCATTGTCGTGGAACTGGAAAAAGGCCGTTTGCGGCGGATCCCGGACGAGGATTTGCTCGCCCTGCCCGTCCTTTATCGCCAGGCCGCCTCCAGCCTTTCCGTCGCGCGGGAGACATCGCTCGACGCGGGAACGCTGGCCTATCTCGAATCGCTGGTCCGCCGCGCCTGGTTCCAGGTCTATGGCACGCGCACCAGTTTCATCGCCTGGCTGCGCGATTTCCTGTTCGGCGGCTGGAGCGCGGCCGTGCGCACGCTGTGGCTCGACATCTGCATCGCTCTCGCCGTGATGATCGCGGGATCGGTGGTCGGCTGGCTGCTCGTCGCGCGCGACAGCGAATGGTATTACGCCCTCGTCCCCGGTCAGTTCGCCGACACACGCCGCCCCGGCGCATCGCGCGAAGTCCTGCAGGAAGCGTTGCAGGGCACCGACAGCGGAGAGGGGCTGAGCGTTTTTGCCGCCTATCTCTTTTCCAACAATTCCGCCGTTTCGATCATGGCTTTCGCGCTGGGCTTTGCCTTCGGCATCCCGACCTTGCTGCTGCTGGTCTATAATATGGCGGTGCTGGGCGCGATGATGTGGGTCTTCGCGCAAGCGGGGCTGCATTGGGAATTTGCCGCCTGGCTGTCCGTCCATGGCACGACAGAGATATTCGCGATCCTGCTGGCGGGTGCGGCCGGAATGCATATCGGCCGTGCCATGGCGTTTCCGGGGCAACGATCGATCCTTGCAGCGGCGGCCACCAGCGGACGGCGCGCCGCGCAAATCATGGCCGGTGTCGTTCTGATGCTGGTGATAGCGGGCCTGCTGGAAGGCTATGCCCGGCAATTGGTGGACGATCCATGGGCCCGGGCCGCGATCGGCGGAACGGTGCTGCTGTTCTGGCTGGCCTATTTCATCGCCTTGCGCGGGCGCGGCGAGGAGTCGCAGGCATGACCGCCGTGACCGCCAGGAAGCGCGACGTGAAGCGGGACCGCCAGCTCATCACGCCGGAAGGGATAGCCCTGCCGCTGAGCATTGCCAGCCGCGGCGCGCGCGCGGGCGCGCTGCTGCTCGATCTCGTGCTGATCGTGACGGTGGTTTTCGTGGTCCTCGTCGCCCTGCTGTTCGTGACGGACGGAGCGGTGTTCGCCACCGGAACCGCTGCGGAAAACCCGGCGGTGGAACTGTTGCTGGTGCTGATCATATTGCTGCTGTTCCTGGCCCGTTTCGGTTATTTCCTGTGGTTCGAACTGGGCCCGCGCGGCGCAACACCGGGCAAGCGCGCATTGGGAATCAGGGTTGCGGCCCGCCCCGGATCGGGCGGAGACGGGCGGCTGACGGCAGAAGCCGTGATTGCCCGTAACCTTATGCGGGACATGGAAGTGTTCCTGCCCGCCACCTTCCTGCTTTCCGGGCAGGCCGGGATGGGCATCACCGGCATCGCCACCTTCATCTGGCTGGGCATTTTCACGCTGTTTCCCTTCTTCAATCGCGACAATCTGCGCGCCGGGGATCTGATCGCCGGAACCTGGGTGGTGGAAGTGGACAAGATACAGCTGCCCCAGGCCATGTCGGTTGCGGAAGACCGTTCGCAGATTTTTCACTTCGGCGAGGCGGAACTGGCCGTTTATGGCGAGCATGAATTGCAGGTGCTGGAAGACGTGCTGCGCGCCAACCGGCCGGAAGCGATGCGGCAAGTGATGGAAGCGATCTGCCGCAAGATCGGCTGGGAAGCCGGCGCCGGCCATGAACGTGAATTCCTGGAAGCCTTCTACGCCGCCCTGCGCGCCCGGCTGGAAAGCAATATGCGCTTCGGCAAGCGCAAGCGGGACAAGTTCAGCTAGGCCGTGCCATCTGGCCGGGCTTGCCAGCATGGCCAAGCCGTAGCAAATCCCGGACATGCCCGATTATCGCATCACGCCAGACGATCTTGCGGGGGAGCCCGTTCGCGAATTGCTGGCATTCCACCTGGCGGAAATGCATCGCTGGTCGCCTGCCTGCAAGGTGCACGCAATGCCGGTGGATCGGTTGCGTCAGCCCGACATCAGCTTCTTCAGCGCGTGGGACGGGGGCGACCTGGCCGCTGTCGGCGCCCTCAAGCATATTGACGGGACACGCGGAGAGCTGAAATCCATGCGCGCCGCCCCTGCCCTGCGCGGCAAGGGCGCCGGTCAGGCCATATTGCTGCATCTGATGGATGAAGCCCGGCGGCGCGGCTATCGCTGGCTGGGGCTGGAAACCGGGCGGCCGGAACCGTTCCGGCCAGCTATCGCGCTCTATACCAAGCATGGTTTCGCCGAATGCGAACCCTTTGGCGATTACGTATCGGACGATTTCTCCCTCTGCATGGCACGGGATCTGTAAACCGATGGAACTGCGCCCCGCCACGCCCGATGATGCCCCTGCGCTCGCCCTCTTCGCCCGCAATGCCTTCCACGCCGCTTTCGGCCATCTCTACAAGCCAGCAGATCTGGCCGCGTTTTTCGCCGATGCGCGCAGCGAAGAACGATACCGGGCCGACATCGCGGACCCGGCGAAGCGGATACAGCTTGCCATCGAAGACGGGCGGATCGCCGCCTATGCGCTGATCGTGCTGGGAGAAGGCATTGCGGAACGGCCCGCCCCGCAACCAGTGCGGCCGGTCTTCCTCAGCCAGCTTTATTGCGCGCGGGAAACCACCGGGAAGGGCATTGGTGCCGCCCTGCTGGACTGGGCCATTGCCCAGGCGCGGGAATGGGGCGCCGATGCCATGCAATTATCGGTTTTCAGCGAGAATTTCGGTGCCCAGCGTTTCTATCGCCGCCATGGGTTCGATCATGTGGCCGATATCGATTACTGGGTCGGCGACCACCGGGATGACGAATTCCTCTATGAATTGCGGCTCTGATCCGCATCCTCCCCGCGCAATTGCGGCTGGGTCAGCATGATGTCCCGCGCGGCGTAGAGATCGCCTTCTTCCGACTGCCGCAGCAATCTTTCCTTGTCGCGGTTGCGATAGATGCTGACGGCGTCTTCTATCTGCTTTTCGGACAGGCCCAGCCGGTCCAGCGCCATGCGGGCCATGCGCAGGGCGGATTCGAACACTTCACGCATCACGAATTCGGCACCGCTGCCATGCAGCTTCATCACGCTGCGCCGGTCAAAGGCGCGGACATAAATGGCGGCATTGGGAAAATGTTCGCGCATCGCGCTGACCAGATCGGGCTCCACCTGATCGCGATCGATGCAGAACATGATCACCTGTGCCTGCGCCGCGCCGGCCTGGCGCAGCAGATCCATGCGCGTGCCATCGCCGAAATAGACCTGCGCCCCGAATTCGCGCGCGGTGTCGATCATGCCCACGTCCCGGTCGATCAGGGTCACGTCGATCCCGCCCGCCATCAGCGTCTGCGCCACGGTCTGGCCGAAGCGGCCATAGCCGACGACCAGCGCATTGGCCGTCTGGTCGCTGGGGCCTTCGCGGCTCGCTTCCGCCTTCTTGCCGCCGGGGCGCCTGATGCGGTTATTGGCCATCATCAGGAAAGGCGTGGTTGCCATGGACAGGGTTATGACGGCGCCGAACACGCTGGCCGCGCTGTCCCTGATCAGCAGCGCATCCTGCGCCTGGGCGAAAAGGACAAAGCCGAATTCACCGCCCTGGCTGAGCAACAGGCCGAGAGCGAGTGCGCCCCGCCAGCCCATCTTGAATGCGAGAGCAAGTACGAAGATGACGGACGCCTTCACCGCGATCAGCCCGAAGGCCATGCTGAATACGAAAAGCGGCCTTTCGGCGATCGCCCCGAGATCCAGCATCATGCCCACGCCAAGGAAGAACAGGCCCAGCAGGATCGACCGGAACGGTTCCACATCCGCCTCCAGCTCGTGCCGATAGGGCGTGTCGGACAGCATGACCCCGGCAACAAATGCGCCAAGGGCGGGCGATACGCCGATCTGTTCCATCAATGCCGCTGCTGCGACGACGGTGAACAGCGCGGCGACGACGAACAATTCCCGCTCCCCCAATCCGCCGATCAGGCCGAAAAGCGGACGGATGATGAAACGGCCCGCGGCAATCAGGCCCACCAGCGCCGCCACGGTCAGCAATGCCAGCACCCAGCCGGCGGGGCCTTCCAGATCGGCGGGGTTCCGGCTCAGTGCCGCAACGATCGTGATCAGCGGTATTATCGACAGATCCTGGAACAGCAGGATCGCGAAGGCCCGTTCCCCAAACGGCGTGCGCAGGCGCCCTGCCGATTGCAGCATCGGCAGAACCTGGGCGGTGGATGACAGGGCAAGCGGCAGGCCCAGGGCAATTGCAGCCGCCAGTGTGAAGCTGGTGGTCAGCTGGAGCATGACGATCAGGCCGATCCCGCACAGCGCCACCTGCAACAGGCCAAGCCCGAAAATCTCCCGCTTCATCCGCCACAGCCGGCCCGGATTCAGTTCCAGCCCGACAATGAACAGCAGCAGGACAATGCCCAGTTCCGCGAAGGATACGATCTCCTCCGCATCTCCGACCAGGCCGAGAACCTGCGGCCCGACCAGCGCCCCCGCGACAAGATAGCCCAGCGTGGCACCCAGCCCCATCCGCCGGAACAGCAGCACCGAAGCCAGCGCGAAGCCGAGCAGGATGAAACCGTCGATCAGCACATGCGCGCCTGCCGTTTCTTCCATCACCGCACCTCCATGCGCCGGGGCGCCGCTGTCAGAGCCATTTCCATTTCCAGAACAGCATCAGCTGCATCAGGAAGATTGCCCCGCACAGGCCGACCACGATCCAGAAAGCCGCCGGATCGTCCATGCCGGGCATACCGCCCACATTGATGCCCAGAAGCCCGGTCAGGAATCCCAGTGGCAGGAAAACGGCGGCAACGATGGTCAGGACATAAGTGGTCTGTTCGCTGCGGGCCACGGCCCGCCCGCGAATGTCATCCATCAGCACGACCGCACTTTCCTTGCTGATATCGAGATCGTCTATGTAACGGCGCAGCCGGTCGATGCTCTCGCTCATTTCGCGGCGGTCGTGATCTTCAAACCAGGCGGGCGCGCTGCGGGAAATGGCTTCCAGCGCTTCGTGCTGCGGGCCCATATGCCGTTTCAGCGCCAGGCAATTGCGGCGGATGGTGGCAATCCGGGCCAGGATCATCTCCGCATCCTCTTCCGGATCGGCTTCTTCCAGCTCGTCGATATGGTCATTCATATCGGCGATCGACTGGCTCATGCGGGTGATCATTTCCTCTGTCAGTTCGGTGATCAGCGCGCCTGCATCGCCGGGACCGTCTTTTTCATCGATCCGGGCAAGCACGAAGCGCGGGGTCTGCAACCTCAACCGCCGCAAGGTGACGACTCTCGTCCCGTCGGACCAGAGCTGCATCGTCACCATATCCTCCGGCTCCGCACCGGGGTTGAAATTGATCCCCCGCAGCGTCGCCACCAGTGTTTCCCCTTCGCGGAAGGCACGCGGGCGTGTCCGGTCGCCGGTCAGCAATTCCACGGTCGGTTCGGGAATCCGGAGCTTGTCCTCCAGCCATTCCCACACGCCCGGCCGGTTGCGGCACAGATGCACCCACAGCACTTCGCCCGGTGCCGCAGGCTGCCAATCCTTCGCCTCGTCCCAGCCGATGGGGCGGCCGCCGCCCTTGCCATCCAGAACCCGGCCGAACAGCAGCGGCCCATCCAGGCCGGCTTCTTCGCTGAGAGGCGGTTGTTCGGGCATATCCATGATGTCGCCGATAGTGCGGCCCGAGGCAATCCCCGCTCCGCCTGCCAGCAATGACTTTCGCCAGTAGCTTTGAACCACTATAGAAGGTTCCATGTCTTCCGTACGCCCATGGCGCGATATCGAGCGCCGCCAGAGCCGCCAGATCATGGTCGGTAATGTTCCCGTTGGCGGGGATGCGCCGATCACGGTGCAGACCATGACCAATACGCCCACGTCCGATGCGGGGGCCACGATCGACCAGATCCGCCGCTGCGAAGATGCAGGGGCGGATATCATCCGCGTGTCCTGCCCGGATGTGGAAAGCACCACGGCGTTCCGCCAGATTGCCAGGGCAGCGCGGGTGCCGCTGGTGGCGGATATTCATTTTCATTACAAACGCGCACTGGAAGCCGCCGATGCCGGCGCTGCCTGTTTGCGGATCAATCCCGGCAATATCGGTTCATCCGATCGCGTGGCCGAAGTGGTTCGCGCGGCAAAGGCCAATGGCTGTGCCATCCGTATCGGCGTGAATGCCGGTTCGCTGGAAAAGGATCTGCTGGAAAAATACGGAGAGCCCTGCCCCGAAGCCCTGGTGGAAAGCGCGCTCGACCATATCAAGCTGCTGCAGGATCACGATTTCCACGAATACAAGGTGGCGGTGAAGGCCAGCGACGTATTCCTGGCCGTGGCTGCTTATATGGGGCTGGCCGATGCGGTGGATTGCCCGCTGCATCTGGGCATTACCGAAGCGGGCGGCCTGATCGGCGGCACGGTGAAAAGTTCCATCGGCATCGGCAATCTGCTGTGGGCCGGGATCGGCGACACGATCCGCGTGTCCCTGTCCGCCGAACCGGAACAGGAAGTGCGCGTCGGGTTCGAGATTCTCAAGAGCCTGGGCCTGCGCACACGCGGCGTGCGCGTGGTTTCCTGCCCCAGCTGCGCACGGCAGGGTTTTGACGTGATCAAGACCGTGGCCGCGCTGGAAGACCGGCTTAGCCATATCAAGACACCGCTTTCGCTGTCCGTCCTTGGCTGCGTGGTCAACGGACCGGGCGAAGCGCGGGAAACCGATATCGGCATAACCGGCGGCGGTGCGGGCAAGCACATGGTGTATCTGTCCGGCGTGACGGACCATCACGTGCAGAGCGACGCGATGCTGGATCACATCGTCGCACTGGTGGAAAAGAAGGCGGCCGAGATCGAAGACGGCATGAGCGATGCCGGCAATGCCGACAAACTGCCCGCGGAACCGGCTGAATAGAGCCCGGAGGCGGGGGAACTTTACGCCCGCTTAAGCACAACCCCGCTATTCTTCGCGGCGATGAAATTCGCCCCTGTCATTCTGCTGCTTGCTGCCGCCGGACTCGTCGGCTGGTTCTATCCCGAACTGGCCGGACCGGGCGGCGATGACGTGCAGGCGCAGCAATTGGCGGGAAAGGCGGCAGATGCCGATCCCCGGCCCGAACCCTCTCAGGCAATGGACATGGCGCAGAAGCGCTGGAACGCGGGTGAAATCGTCCTGCCTCGCGCCGCTGACGGACATTTCTATGCCGAAGTCACCGTGGATGGCGTGCCGGCGCGGATGCTGGTGGATACCGGGGCCACGGTCATTGCACTGACCGGGGCGGATGCGCAGGCCATGGGCCATTACTGGACGCCGCAGGATCTGCGCCCCATTGGGCGCGGCGCGGGCGGGCAGGTGCAGGGCGTGCCCATCGTGCTCGACCGGGTAGAACTGGGCGGGATCGAAGCGCAGCGCATACGCGCCATCATCGTGCCTGAAGGCCTGCCGATATCCCTGCTGGGCCAATCCTTCCTTTCGCAAGTCCGCCGGGTCGAAATCGATTCTTCGGGCATGATCCTGGGCAGCTGACATGGAACGAAGGCTGGCCGTTTTACCCCCAACCCCCTTCCCGGACGCAGAATGAAAATCGACAGCATCCTCCCCTATCGCTGGCGCACGCGGCGGGACACGGCGCGCCATAACGAAGCCGTCGCGCGCATTCTCGACACGCCGCCAATCGTCGCGAAGCAGGATGGGCTGGTGCTGTTTTCCATGATCGGCACGGCAGTGCTGCTGCCCTATCTGGTGGCGGTCAAATCCCTGTGGCAGCAACTGGGCCGGGGTCGCATCGCCATTCTGGACGATGGCACGCTGACGGCGCAGGACCGGGCCATCCTTGCCCATCATTGCGGCGATCCTGAACTGATCCGGATGGACATGGTCGAACGCGGCGATTTTCCCAAGGGCGGATGCTGGGAACGCTTCCTGACCATTCTTGACCGGCGCAGCGGTGAATACTGGCTGCAACTGGACAGCGACACGGTGACATTGGGCCCTGTGCCCGAAGTGGAACGCGCCATCGCCACCAATCGCAGCTTCACATTGCTGGGCGATGCGCAGGCGGAAGCCGGGCCGCTGCCACTTTATCAATTCGTGCAGAATTTCTATCCGGACGGGCCTGAAGAAGGGCATGTGCAGACCGTGGTGGAAAGCCGCCTGGGCCGTATCCCGCCGGAACGCGGCTGGCGCTATCTGCGTGGCTGCGCCGGTTTTGCGGGCTTCGCCGCCGGCGGCCCGGGGCGCGAACTTGCCCGCGCCTTCCTGATGCAGATCACCGATATGGCCGGGGAAGAAGGCGCCGCGACATGGGGCACCGAACAGGTGGCCTCCAATTTCCACATCGCCAACGAACCCTCGCCCGTCCTGCTGCCCTATTCCCGCTATCTCAATTACTGGGGGGAGGATTGGGCGGAGGATGCCGCCTTCATCCATTTCGTAGGCACGCATCGCTACAGCAATGGCGCCTATGCCCGCGCTTCACAGGATGCCATCGACAGGCTGCTCCCGGCATAAGCCGAAAGGTGGCGGCGTCCATCTGCGGTGCTGGACAGAACATGCTATGAGAAGGCATGATTTCCTCCGTGGATCGAAGAAACTTCCTGGGAACGGCCGCGTTGGCGGCGGGGGCGCTGGCCTTGCCGCGCAGCCTTGCCGCGCAGCCCGCAACCGCCGATGCGCGCGCGCGCCGTGTGCTGGAAATCGCCAGGCGCGAAGTTGAACGCGCAGGTGATGCGTTGTGGCGCCGGGACATTGCCGGCATCGCCGATTTCGGCGTCCATTCATCCATCCCGCGCTTCCATTTCGCCAATCTGGAAAACGGCACGGTCCGTTCCTTCCTGGTCACGCATGGCGCGGGGTCCGATCCGGAACATGATGGCTGGCTGAACGGCTTTTCCAATGTGGTCGGATCGAACGCGACCAGCCGGGGTCCCTATGTCACCTGGGAATGGTACAAGGGCCAATACGGCACTTCCATCCGCCTTGGCGGGCTGGCCCCGGATAATTCCAATGCGCTGGACCGCGCAATCGTGATGCATTCGGCCGATTACGCGACCGAGACACATGTCGAGAAATGGGGTCGGCTTGGCCGGTCGAATGGCTGTTTCGCGATGGGGCCGGAAAATTTCCGCGAAGCCTTGTGGCACCTTTCCGGCGGACGGCTGCTTTATGCCGACCAGCTGGGCATCGGCGAAGACGGTGAAACCGTCGCCGGCCCGCCGCAGCCGCCGATCAATCCGGGCGGCTCCGACAGGGCAGACGTCTAGTCATCGTCAGATCTGGAGATCGTCGACGATCTCCACCACTTCTTCCTTCGTTTCCCGCGCCCGGTTGGCAATGCGCGGCGCATCCAGGCTGGCCAGTACGGGATCGTCCCGGTCATAGATGTCGGGGAAAGTGGTCAGGTTTCCGTCCACGTCCCGGCCCATAGTGAAATAGGTGATATAGACCGGCATGGTCTTTTCCACCGGCACACGTGTGTAAGTGCCGGAACGGGAGATTTCGATCGCTTCCTCCTTGCTGGCACCCTGGCCGAGAATGGCGATGGTCATGGCCAGTTCCAGTGCCCGCTCCGTGCGGATGCAACCATGGCTGAGCGCGCGATCTTCCTGATCGAACAAATTGCGGGCCGGCGTGTCATGCAGGAAGATTGCATGGGGGTTGGGCATGTCCAGCTTCATCATGCCCAGCGAATTGGCCGGCCCCGGCTGCTGCACCACGCCGATATATCCGTCCGCGCCCCTGGTGGCCTTGTACCCCTTCGCCTTCGCCCAGGCGGGATTGTTGAGCACTTTCTGCCCCAGCCCTTCCCCCTTCACGATGGATTGCGGCACGGTCCAGGTCGGGTTGAAGATCACACCCTCCACCGTTTCCGCCAGCTGCGGCGTGGCCGTGCGCCCCGGCTTGCCGACAATCGTCTTGTAGGACCGGACGATCTGGTCGTTCACCGTCAGGCGCAGGCGATATTCCGGCACATTGGTGATCAGATATTGCCCGCCCAGATCGCGTGCCAGCCAGCGCCAGCGATCCATATTGGCGCGAATCATGGCGCGCTGCTGCGCATCGTCTTCCGGGGCTTCGGCCAGCGCCGCCTTCAGCGCGGCATAGTCAGGATGGGTCGGGTTGAGCGAGGCGAGCGTGCCTGAAACATCGCCGCTTTCCAGCGCCTGCCGCATCAGCTTGCCCGTGGGCAGCAGATCCGGATCGGGATCAACCACGAACCATTGCTTGCGCGCGGACATGGGCGTGCGCCCGTCGCGCAGATCCTCTACCAGCCAGGTGAAGCTTTCGCTCGCCAGCGCGTCCAGCTCTGCCCCTTCGCCGATCTCGATCGCGGCGCGCAGCGGGCCAGGGCGGTAATCGCGCGGATCGAGCCCTTCGGCTGCGATACCTTCGATCGCTTCCAGCAAGGCGCTGGCCCGGTCGGCTGGCCAGCGCATGACCTGCGGATATAGCGGCGCCTGCGGTTCACCCAGCGGCTGGATGACCGGGCGGGAGACAACCTCCACCGCATCCTGATCCAGCACCTGCTCGGCCTGCAGCGCCTGCGCCGCAGCCATTGCCGGAGCGGCAAGAGCCGCACCCGCCATGAGGAGGGAAATGCGCTGGAAAATTCTCATCTCGTGTTGGGCCCTGTAAAATATCGCGCACCGGGATGATGGATTCGGGTCCACCGCGCGGCCGCTGCGATTCTGTCCTTTTTCTCAATCCGCTATCCAGCGCCACTGCTTTCTGGCGCCTGAATCGGCATTGCTGTGCATTTCCCCGATAAACGCCAGCGCCTATGGGCCGGTTCCATGACGCGCGAACATCACATTCTGCCCTTTGTGGCGACCCTGGCCGGTGTGGCGCTGTTTTCGCTGATGGATGCGCTGATGAAGGGCGCGACCATCGCCATCGGCGCCTATAGCGCGTTGCTGCTGCGCAGCGCAGTCGGTTTCGCGCTGATTACGCCGGTCTGGCTTGCGACCCGCAAGGAACGGCCAAGCCGGGAAGCGAAAAGACTGCATGTGGTGCGGGGCATCGTCGCGGCGGCAATGGCCTTCACATTTTTCTGGGGAATCGCGCGAATCCCGCTGGCGGAGGCAATAGCGCTGGCCTTCACCGCGCCGCTGATCGCGCTTTATCTCGCAGCCGTCCTGCTGGGGGAACGAATCGGCAAGCGGGCGGCCTATGCCTCGCTGATGGGGCTGGCCGGCGTGGTGGTGATCGCCGCTGGCCGCATGAGCCTGCCCTCAGCCGATCCGGAAGCGGCCAAGGGCATCGCCTCGGTGCTGCTTTCCTCCATACTCTATGCCTGGAACCTTATCCTGCAACGGCAGCAGGCGCTGGTGGCCAGGCCGGCGGAAATCGCCACATGGCAGAATGGCGTGACGGGCGGTGCCCTGCTCCTGCTCGCGCCCTTTCTCTTCGTCACCCCCGGACGGGATATCTGGCTGGGCATTTCCGGCGCGGCGGCATTATGGGTCGGCGCATCCATGCTCTGTGCCTGGGCCTATGCCAGGGCGGAAGCACAAGTGCTTGTTCCGCTGGAATATTCCGGCTTTCTCTGGGCGGCCCTGTTTGGCTGGCTATTCTTTGCCGAACCGCTTCGCTGGCCGCTGGTGGTGGGCGCCTGCCTGATCGTGATCGCCTGCTGGATTGCCGCCCCGCGCAAACGGCCGGAACAAACTTCCGCCTAATCCTTTGTCGGTTCTTCTTCCGCCCGCTCCTCGGCCGGATCATCGCCCAGGCCGGATGATTGCCAGACCAGCCCCAAAGCGGCCCCGGCAAACGCGGCCAGCGCCAGAACCAGCGCCATCATCCAGACATGCAAAGGCTCCTTCCGGCGGCCTGCCTGTCCTGTCTGCATCGCTTCGCCCCTTGCATTATCCGTGCGGGGAACCCGGCACAGTGCGGACGGGTTCCCCTTAATGTGGCCTTGACGAGGCGCGCGCGAACGCGCAACTGCCCAAGCAAAATCCGGGCCGCCCTTTGCGCCTAGACGGCCGGATCAGCAACAGGAAGGATCTCGCCCATATGACTCAGGTCGGCAAGAATTCGCTCGATACTCGCAGCACTCTCGAAGTGGGCGGGAAGAGCTACGCCTATTATTCGTTCAAGAAGGCTGCGGAGAAAATCGGCGACATTTCCCGCCTGCCCTTCTCCATGAAGGTGCTGCTGGAAAACCTGCTGCGCTTCGAAGATGCCGGTTTCACCGTTTCGACGGACGATATCCAGGCCATTGCCGACTGGCAGAAAAACCCCGTGACGGGCGAGGAAATCCAGTATCGCCCGGCGCGAGTTCTGCTGCAGGATTTCACCGGCGTGCCCTGCGTGGTGGACCTTGCCGCCATGCGCGATGCGATCAAGAAGCTGGGCGGCGATACCGCCAAGATCAATCCGCAGGTTCCCGTGAACCTGGTGATCGACCACTCCGTGATGGTGGATGAATTCGGCCATCCCAAGGCGTTCGAGCATAATATGGAGCTCGAATATCAGCGGAATGCCGAACGCTATGACTTCCTGAAATGGGGCGCGAAGAGCCTCGACAATTTCAAGGCCGTGCCTCCGGGCACCGGCATCTGCCACCAGGTGAACCTGGAACATATCGCCCAGTGCGTGTGGACCAGCGAAGATGAAGACGGCCAGATGGTCGCCTATCCCGATACCTGCGTCGGCACGGACAGCCACACCACCATGGTCAACGGCCTGGGCGTGCTGGGCTGGGGCGTCGGCGGGATCGAGGCCGAGGCAGCGATGCTCGGCCAGCCGATCTCCATGCTGGTCCCCGAAGTCGTCGGCTTCAAGTTCACGGGTGAACTGGCCGAAGGCGTGACCGCCACCGATCTGGTGCTGACCTGCGTACAGATGCTGCGCGAAGTCGGCGTGGTTGGCCGGTTCGTCGAATATTTCGGGCCGGGCCTTTCCACGCTCAGCCTGGCGGACCGCGCGACGCTGGCCAATATGGCGCCCGAATATGGCGCGACCTGCGGCTTCTTCGGCATTGACGAAAAGACGCTGGATTATCTGCGCCTGACCGGCCGCGCTGAAGACCAGATCGCGCTGGTGGAAGCCTATGCCAAGGAACAGGGTTTCTGGCTGCACCCGGACATGCCGGAGCCGGTTTTCACCCAGACACTGGAACTGGATCTGGGCAGCGTCGTCCCCTCCCTCGCCGGGCCGAAGCGGCCACAGGACAAGGTCGTCCTCCCCGAAGTGGACGAACTGTTCAACAAGGATCTGAAAGAGCTTTACGGCAAGGATTCGCCGGTCCGCGTGCCCGTGGAAGGCGCCAATCACGATATCGGCGATGGCGATGTCGTGATCGCGGCCATCACCAGCTGCACCAACACGTCCAACCCGGATGTGATGGTCGCCGCCGGCCTTGTCGCCAAGAAGGCCAACGAATTGGGCATGAAGCCCAAGCCATGGGTCAAGACCAGCCTGGCGCCCGGATCGCAGGTCGTCACCGACTATCTGGAAAAGGCCGGCCTGCAGGATCATCTCGATGCGATCGGTTTCGACCTTGTCGGCTATGGCTGCACCACCTGCATCGGCAATTCCGGCCCGCTGGCCCCGCCGATCAGTGCCGCAGTCAACAATAACGATATCGTCGCGGCCAGCGTCCTTTCGGGCAACCGCAACTTCGAAGGCCGCGTTTCGCCCGATGTGCGCGCGAACTTCCTCGCCAGCCCGCCGCTGGTGGTTGCCTATGCGTTGAAGGGCACGGTCACGACCGACATGGTTTCCGTGCCGATCGGCCAGGCCAAGGACGGATCGGACGTGTTCCTGAAGGACATCTGGCCCAGCAATCAGGAAGTGGCCGATGTGCGCAACAGCAGCATCGACCGCGGCATGTTCGAAGCCCGCTATGCCGATGTCTACAAGGGCGATGAGCACTGGCAGGCGATCGACGTGGTCGGATCGGACACTTATCAGTGGCGCGCCGGCAGCACCTATGTCGCCAACCCGCCCTATTTCGACGGCATGGAGATGACTCCGGCTCCGGTTACCGACATCCTCGAAGCCAAGCCGCTGGCCATCCTGGGCGATTCGGTCACCACCGACCACATCAGCCCGGCCGGTTCGATCAAGGAAGACAGCCCGGCCGGCCAGTATCTGCTGGCCAACCAGGTCTCCAAGGCGGATTTCAACTCCTACGGCTCGCGCCGCGGGAACCACGAAGTGATGATGCGCGGCACTTTCGCCAATATCCGCATCCGCAACGAAATGGTTCCGGGCATCGAAGGCGGCATGACGACCTACAAGGGCGAAACCATGGCGATCTACGACGCGGCGATGAAGCACAAGGAAGACGGCACGCCGCTGGTTGTCATTGGCGGCAAGGAATACGGCACCGGTTCCAGCCGCGACTGGGCAGCCAAGGGCACCAATCTGCTGGGCGTGCGCGCGGTGGTCGTGGAAAGCTACGAACGTATTCACCGTTCCAACCTGGTGGGCATGGGCGTTCTGCCGCTGCAGTTCACCGGCGGCGACACGCGCGAGACACTGGGCCTGACCGGTGAAGACAGCTTCACCATCAAGGGCCTGGCCAATCTCACGCCGGGGCAGGACGTCGAAGTGGCCGTCACCCGGCCCAATGGCGACAGCTTCAGCTTCACCGCCAAGTGCCGGATCGATACCGCCAACGAAATGGAATACTACAAGAACGGCGGCATTCTGCACTACGTGCTGCGCAAGCTGGCCGCCTGATCGGCCTGCCGACCGGACAGAAAACAGAAAGGGCCCCGCCATCGTGCGGGGCCTTTTCATATCTGCTGAAGTCTATCGGATGCGCCCTTGCCGCAAAGAAGAAGGGCGGCCTGCGGGGCCGCCCTTCACCTGACTGGTACGCAAGGTAACGGAAGGTACCGTCAGGCAGCCTTCTTGTTCTTCATGGCCTTCCTGCGCCGCCGCGCGAAAACCGCGGCCGCACCCGCCCCGAACAGCAGCAACATCGGCGGTTCCGGAATATCGGTGCCGGAAGAAGTGCTGGTCGTGGTGGTGCCACCCGAACTGGTCGAGGTGCTGCTGGATGTCGAACTGCTCGTCGAAGTGCTGGTCGAACTGGACGTGCTCGAACTGGACGAAGACGAAGAGGAGGAAGACGAAGACGAACTGGTGCTGGTCGACACGTTGCCGGATGTCGAAGTGGACGTCGAAACATTGCCAGACGTGGAGGTGGACACGTTGCCGGAGGTCGATGTCGAGACATTACCCGATGTCGAAGTGGACACATTCCCCGAAGTGGAGGTCGTGGTCGACACATTTCCCGAGGTGGAAGACGTGGTCGAAACATTGCCCGAAGTGGATGTCGTCGTCGACACGTTACCGGAAGTTGAGGTCGAAGTCGAAGTCGACACGTTGCCCGATGTCGTGGTGGTCGTGGTCGTCGTCGTGCTGCTCGTGCCGTCGTCACCGCCGGAGCTGGAAGATGAACTGCTGGTGGAGGAGCTGCCGCTTGTAGAGGAGCTGCCACTGCTCGAAGAGCTGCCCGTGGTGGTGGTGCTGATATCCACGCTGGCCGAGCCGCCGCTACTGCCGCCGAAGAAGCCGCCGAAGAAACCGCCACCAAAGCCGCCGCCATATCCACCCGAACCGCCGATCACGATCGGCTGGGCGCCGCCACCGGCGATGATGGGCTGGACCGGCGGCAATTCCGGCAGAGGCACCGGAACCGGCACCATCGCATATTCAGGCTGCTTTTCGATCACGCGGCGAGCGGGCTTTTCCTGCTTGGGAATGACGCGCTTCGCCGGCTTCTCCTTCACATATTTGACCTGCTGGACCTTGCCGCCCTTGCCCGACTTGTATTCCAGGTCGGCCGATTGCGGTTCGGCAACATGCACGGCGCCACCGACGACAAGCGCGCCACCTGCTGCTGCGGCAGACAGTTTCGCGAGGGCGGTTTTTACCGACATGGGCAGTCTCTCTTACGCGTTGCGGAACAGCTGATCGGCCCGAATGGCGCCGCCGCTGGTCCTGTTGGGCACACCAACACGCGAAAAACCTTTCCCGACAATTGCCTTTGCAATGTTTTTGGGCTGCCGGAGCTGTTTTTTCAGTCCCGGAACGGGATGCGAACCCGCTTTGTCCCGATCTGGAACCAACCAACGGCCGATTCCAAATGAACTGTTAACTGTTTTGACTATTTCCCGCCGTCGAAAAGACCCGTCTGCGATCCTGGGGGCGGGGTGATTCCCAGGTGATTCCACCCTGCATCATTGAGGCAGCGCCCGCGGGCGGTGCGTGCGATCAGGCCCAGCTGGATCAGATATGGCTCGATCACTTCCTCAACCGTGTCGCGCGGTTCGGAAAGGCCGGCGGCCAGCGTTTCAACACCCACCGGCCCACCCTTGTAGATATCCGCGATCATGGTGAGATAACGCCGGTCCATTGCATCCAGGCCGAGCGAATC
Source organism: Croceibacterium atlanticum (assembly GCF_001008165.2). NCBI lineage: Bacteria > Pseudomonadati > Pseudomonadota > Alphaproteobacteria > Sphingomonadales > Erythrobacteraceae > Croceibacterium > Croceibacterium atlanticum. The sequence goes on from NZ_CP011452.2 coordinate 1,686,374, forward strand.
GACTTCCAGCCGGGTCAGCGCCCGGTCCGCCACTTCGGCGCTGATCGTGCCGTTTCCATCGACATGGGCGAAATCGCGCACCCGGCGCAGCAGCCGCCCCGCCACGCGCGGTGTCCCGCGTGAACGGCGGGCGATCTCCCGCGCGCCGCCCGGCTCCATCGTCATGCCCAGCAGGCCCGCGCCGCGTGTCACCACCTGCTGCAATTCCTCCACCGTGTAGAAATTGAGCCGCACGGGAATGCCGAAACGGTCCCGCAAGGGCGTGGTCAGCAGGCCCTGCCGCGTGGTCGCCCCCACCAGCGTGAAGGGCGGCAGGTCGATGCGGACGCTGCGCGCAGAAGGGCCCTCGCCAATGATGATGTCGAGCGCGCGATCTTCCATCGCGGGATAAAGCACTTCCTCCACCACGGGATTGAGCCGGTGAATCTCGTCGATGAACAACACGTCATGCGGTTCTAGATTGGTCAGCAAAGCGGCCAGATCGCCCGATTTGGCGATGACCGGGCCACTGGTGGCGCGAAAGCCCGCGCCAAGTTCCCTGGCCACGATCTGCGCCAGCGTGGTCTTGCCCAGCCCCGGCGGGCCGAAGAACAGCACATGGTCCATCGCCTCCCCGCGCCCACGCGCGGCCTCGATAAAGACGCGCAAATTCTCCCGCGCGGCCGCCTGGCCGACAAATTCGCCAAGCGATTTCGGCCGCAGCGCCGCATCCGCGTCTTCCGGCTGGCGTTCGGGTGAAAGATCCGGGTTGGTGCTCATATGAACGGGTTCAGCGTAATAGCTTGTTGCCGCAGCAATGCGTGGGCCGCGATGGCAGGCATGATCGTGAACCTGCCGCCTGTCGCTGGATACCCACCGCGGGGATGATGATGAAGGGCCATTTCACTCACCCCGCCGCCCTCTTCAATGCCACGCGGATCAGTTCGCTTTCGCTCGCGCCCTCGCCCAGTTCGCCCTGGGCTTTCGCCACGGCCTGCGCCGCGATTGCCGGTTTGAAGCCGAGATTTTCCAGCGCCGAAACCGCATCGGCATTGGCGCCGCCGACCAGCCGCGCCGGGGCCGCGCCCGTTGCGCCGCCGCCCGGAAGTGCACCAGCCCTGTCCTTGAGTTCGTTGACGATGCGCCCGGCCAGTTTCGGCCCCACGCCCTGCGCCCTGGCGATCGTCGCCGCGTCCTGCGCCGCGCAGGCATCGCGCACTTCACCAATGCTCAGCGCGGAAAGGATCGCCAGCGCAACCTTGCTGCCCACGCCCTGCACCGTCGTCAGCAGGCGAAACCAGTCACGCTCCCCCGCTTCGGCGAAGCCCAGCAGTCGCATGTCGTTTTCGCTGACCTGCAGATCGGTAAAAACGGTGCAACCTTCCCCCACATTGCCCAGCGCGGAAAGCGTCTTGGACGAACAATGGACGAGATAGCCGACGCCCTGGACATCGATCACGGCCCAGTCCACGCCGGTATCGTCAAGCACACCCTTGAGCTTTGCAATCATGTTTTGTTCTTGCCCGAGCGCGGGACCGATGGCCAGTGAAAAGGCGCGCTTTTCCGCAAGCGCTGGAACAGTTGGAACACTGTCCCGAAGCGGAATTCGCGCGGCATGGTGCGCAAATGGGAAAAAGGACCGGTGGGGGACTGCACATGGGCGGGCATCGGCAGGCTGTTAAGCGCAGGGGCGAGCTGTAGGACAGCGGAGCCTTGCAGCCACTCTTCACCTCACCCGCGCGGGAATGACGCGGCAACAGCGCCATACCGAATGATCGACGATATGGACAGCCCCCCTATCTTGCGCCAATGCCGCGGGCATGAGCGTCAATACATTCGGCCGCGTTTTACGTTTCACGACCTGGGGCGAAAGCCACGGCCCGGCTTTGGGTGCTGTGCTGGACGGGTGCCCGCCGGGGCTGGAAATCAGCGAAGAGGCGATCCAGCCATTTCTGGATGCGCGCCGCCCCGGCACCAGCAAGTTCACTACCCAGCGGCGGGAACCGGACGCGGTGAAAATCCTGTCCGGCACGTTCGAGGGCAGGACCACCGGCACGCCGATCAGCCTGATGATCGAAAACACGGACCAGCGGTCCAAGGATTATTCCGATGTCGCCCAGGCCTATCGCCCCGGCCATGCGGATTACACTTATGACGCGAAATATGGCTTCCGCGATTATCGCGGCGGCGGCAGGTCCAGCGCGCGGGAAACCGCCGCGCGGGTCGCGGCAGGCGCAGTGGCGCGACAGATAATCCCCGAAGTGTCCATCATGGCCTATGTCTGCGAGATCGGCGGGGACGAGATCGACCGCGAAGCCTTCGATCCCGCGCAGATCGGCCAGAACCCGTTTTTCTGCCCCGATAGCTGGGCGGTGAAGCGCTGGGAAAAGCTGGTGGACGATGCGCGCAAGGACGGATCCAGCCTCGGCGCCGTGGTGGAATGCGTGGCCACGGGCGTGCCGGCCGGGTGGGGCGCGCCGATCTATGGCAAGCTGGATGCGGATCTGGCGGCTGCGATGATGGGCATCAATGCGGTGAAGGCGGTGGAAATCGGCGACGGTTTCCGCGCCGCACGCCTGCGCGGGGAAGAGAATGCCGACCCGATGCATCCGGGCGAAAACGGGCCGGAATTCTCGGCCAATCATGCAGGCGGCATCGCCGGGGGCATTTCCACCGGCCAGCCGGTCGTGATGCGGATCGCCTTCAAGCCGACCAGTTCCATCCTCATCCCGCAGGACACGATCACCCGCGAAGGCGAAGCGACGAAACTGGCCACCAAGGGCCGCCACGATCCCTGCGTGGGCATTCGCGGCGCGCCAGTGGTGGAAGCGATGATGGCGCTGGTGCTGGCGGACCACAAACTGCTCCACCGCGCGCAGTGCGGATAAGCGCATAAAGGGCCGGGTTTGCGGCAGCCGGACGACAACAGGATCGTGGATAGCGGGCGGGCAGTCCATTAATCGTTGATTTCGATCAATATCCTGTGATTGATTTATTTCATCAAACCAATCGATACTCCTCACTGGCGAGAATCGGCAGTGGGCCCTATCTCCTCTCCCGAGTGTTTCACCCCCAGGAAATAGGGAGATTTTACGCATGGGTATCATTGGCAGCACTGTGAAGCCGTTCAAGGCCACCGCATTCCAGGCCGGCAAGGATTTCTTCGAAGTCACCGAGAAGGATCTCGAAGGCAAGTGGACGGTGTTCTTCTTCTACCCCGCCGACTTCACCTTCGTCTGCCCGACCGAGCTGGAAGATCTCGGCAAGCAGTATGACACGCTGAAGGGCATGGACGTGGAAGTCTATGGCGTTTCCACCGACACGCATTTCAGCCACAAGGCATGGCACGACACTTCGGACAAGATCGGCAAGATCCAGTATCCGTTCCTGGGTGACCAGCTGCACACGCTTTCCAAGAACTTCAATGTTCTGCGCGAGGAAATGGGCCTGGCCGACCGTGCGACCTTCGTGGTCGATCCCGACGGCGTGATCCAGATCATGGAAATCACCTGCGAAGGCGTTGGCCGTAACGCGGCCGAACTGGTCCGCAAGATCAAGGCCGCGCAGTATGTCCGCGCCAATCCGGGCCAGGTCTGCCCGGCCGCATGGGAAGAAGGCAGCGAAACCCTCGCTCCGTCGCTCGACCTCGTCGGCAAGATCTAAGTCTTAGCAATCCCCGCATCCCGATGCGGGTCGCATGGCGGCCCGGGGCGTGCCCCCCACGCCCCGGGCCGTTTCAGTTTCCAGCAGGAGAATATTCCGATGCTCGACGCCAATATGACGCAACAGCTCCAGCAATTTCTCGGCAACCTGCGCGAGCCGATCGAGCTCGTCGCCTCTCTCGGCGACGATGACAAATCGGCCCAGACCCGCGAATTGCTGGAAGAAATTGCTGCCCTGAACGACAAGGTGACCGCCAGTTTCGACGGCACCAACGAACGCAAGCCCAGCTTCATCATCCGCCGCGCAAGCGATGCGGAAAAGTGGGTCCGCTTCGCCGGCCTGCCGATGGGCCATGAATTCACCAGCCTCGTGCTGGCCCTGCTCTGGGCCGGTGGCCACCCGCCCAAGGTGGAACAGGATGTGCTGGACCAGATCGCCGCACTTGAAGGCGATTACAATTTCGAGATGTATTTCTCCCTGTCCTGCCACAATTGCCCGGACGTGGTGCAGGCCCTGACGCTGATGGCGCTGAACAATCCGCGCATCACGGCCACGCTGATCGAAGGCGGTGCCTTCCAGGACGAGGTGGAGAAGCGCAATGTCCTCGCCGTGCCGGCAACCTTCCTCAACGGGGAAATGTTCGCCAGCGGCAAGATGAGCGTGGAAGAAGTGCTGGCCAAACTGGATGGCAATGCCGGCGCCCGCGCGGCGGCCAAGCTGGCCGACAAGGAACCGTTTGAAGTGCTGGTCATCGGCGGCGGCCCCGCCGGTGCGGCAGCCTCCGTCTATACGGCGCGCAAGGGCTTCAGCACGGGCATCGCGGCAGAACGCTTCGGCGGGCAGGTGCTGGACACGATGGGGATCGAGAACTTCATTTCCGTCCCCTATACCGAAGGCCCCAAGCTGGCCGCCCAGCTGGAAGCGCATGTCGGTGAATATGACATCGACGTGATGAATTTGCAGACGGCGAAACAGCTCATTCCGGCCAGGCAGCCCGGCGGGATGCACGAGGTGGTGTTCGAAAACGGCGCTTCGCTGAAGGCCCGGTCCATCATCCTGTCCACCGGCGCCCGCTGGCGGAATCTGGGCGTGCCGGGCGAATTCGAATATCGCAATCGCGGCGTGGCCTATTGCCCGCACTGCGACGGCCCGCTGTTCAAGGGCAAGCGAGTGGCGGTTATCGGCGGCGGCAATAGCGGCGTCGAAGCGGCGATCGACCTGGCCAATATCGTGGGCCATGTCACGCTGGTCGAATTCGACAGCAAGCTGCGCGCCGACCAGGTGCTGCAGGACAAGCTCCGCAGCCTGGCCAATGTCGACATCCTCGTCTCCGCACAGACGACGGAGATCACCGGCGATGGCGAGCGGGTTAACGGCCTGGTCTACAAGAACCGCGAAAGCGGGGAAGAAAAGACGGTCGAGCTGGAAGGCGTGTTCGTCCAGATCGGCCTGGTGCCCAACACCGAATGGCTGAAGGAATCGGGCCTTGAACTGTCGAAATTCGGCGAGATCATGATCGACGAAAAGGCGGCGACGAACCTTCCCGGTATCTTCGCAGCGGGCGATTGCACCACCGTGCCTTACAAGCAGATCATCATCGCCATGGGCGAAGGATCGAAAGCAGCATTGAGCGCATTCGATTATCTGATCCGCACCCAACCGGCGGACGAGGTGGCCGAAGCGGCCTGATCGTCTGGCCCGGCGGCAAGGAAAAGCGGGCGGGGTTCAGCGAACCTCGCCCGTTCTTTTTTGCGCGAGCGTTATTCTCCGCGCTTTCATTCCGGATTTTCCAACTTTCCTGAAACGGGGCACCCCGTGGAAAAACATGGCAATATCGTAAGACATATTTGACGATCGGAATCGATAAATAGCAGCCAGATATATTGGCCGATCGGAGAGTGCCGATGTTGCAGGACCGCGTAGCAGACCGACGTGAAGTCGAGATAGAGGCGCATTGCTTCATGCAGAGACGCTCTTTCCCCCTGTCCGTCACCGATATTTCCGTCGATGGATGCGCGGTCAGGGCGATCGCGCAGGAACCGCTGGAACAGGCAGATTTCCTGAAGCTGCGGATTGCCAATTCGATAGAGGTCAATGGGAAGATCGCCTGGCTGAACGGAGAGACGGCAGGCGTTCGCTTCTTCGGCCAGATCAACCCTGTCGTGGTAGAGATGCTGCTGGCCCGCAAGGCAACCCTCAACTGATGGCGCAGGGTCGCTATCGCCCCTTTTTCAACACCAGATAGAGCGCGCCCTCCCCGCCATGCCGCCGGTGCGCCTTGCGAATGGCGGCGATATGAGAAGCATGCGGACCGGCGGCGAGCCAGTCCAGCATCTGCGCGCGGATGGCCCCGCGGCTATGGCTGCGATCCGCGGCATCGACCGGGCGCGGCCGGCCAGTTACCACCAGCACCAGCCGGGCACCCATGGCCCGTGCCTGCGCCAGCCCCATGTCGAGCCGGCGATGGGCGGTTTCCAGCGTATGGCCATGCAGGTCCAGCGTAAAATCGGGATCCATCGCCGCACGGTTCAGCCGCCTGTCCCAATGTGAATTCAGCCCCGGATCGGGCGCAGGCTTCGGTGGCGGCGGAGCCGGGCGCGGCGGCGGTACGCGGCCCTTCACGGCAGGCCTGGGCGGAATTGCAGGCACGGGTTTGCGCACCGGAACGGGCGCAGGCTGCGGGGTTTCGCGCCCCTTCAGCGGGGTGACGCTTTGCGCCACGCGTTCCCACAGGGCGGCTTCCGCCTCGCTCAGGCCACGGGGAGGCTTCACTGCGCCCCCAGCCGGTCTAGCACTCCCTTCGGCAGCAGCAGCAACGCATCGCCGCGTGCGCTCATCCCGCCGGCAATGGTCCGCGCGTCCTCACCCGCTCCCCAGAAACTGTCGAACCTGTTTGGCCCCTTGATTGCGCCGCCCGTATCCTGCGCAATCCACAAGCCCTGCACTTCCGGCCGGTCGGTATCAAGCAGCACCGGCGCGCCCAGCGGCACGAATCTAGGATCCGCGGCGACGGAACTTTCCCGCCGCACCGGCACTTCCAGCGCCCCCAGCGGCCCATCCCCGGTCAGTTCGCGGAAGAAAACCCAGCTTTCGTTGAGCTGCATCAGCGCGTGGCCTTCAACTGGGTTTTCACGAATATATTGCATGATGCCCTGCATGGAGGCCGGATACTGGCCGGGCCCATCCCCCAGCAAGCCACGTTCGCGCATTACGCCGCCAATGCCGGTATAGGCATGGCCGTTCTGCCCGGCATAGCCGATGCGGATCACTTCGCCTTCGGGCGTTTTCAGCCGGCCCGATCCCTGTACCTGCAGAAAGAAGAATTCCACCGGATCGGCAACCCAGGCGATTTCCAGCCCGCGCCCTTCCAGCGCACCCGCTTCGATCTCGGCACGGGTGTAATAGGGGACAAGATTGCCATCATCGCCATAGCGGCCAAGCGGCGCCCGGCCCGTCCGGTCTTCCGGTCGAACGTCATCCGGCCACGCGCGAACCAGATCCTGCGGCATGGCATAGACCGGCGTTTCAAAGCCGGGGCGCCGCGTCCGCGATCCGGCGATCTCCGGCTCGTAATAGCCGGTGACGAAGCTCGATCCATTACCGATGCGGGCCGTGTCGAAATAGGCCTGGAAAAAACCGGCCGCTTCGGCCGTGGGCCAGCCCGGCGCCGCTTCGCAGGATGGGCGCCAGTCATCCGGGCGGGTCAGCCCGCTGGCATCCGTGCGGCGCAACAGCTTTGGGCAGCTTTCCCTGTAGGAAGCGAGCGCGGCCCCGGCATCATGCGGCGCCAGTTGCGCGGCGGGCAGCGGTGCGGCGCGAAAAACGCCCGCCTGCAGCGCAGTCTCAGGTGCGGTAAGCGGCGGCTTGCCGGGCGGCACCATGCCGCCACAGGCAACCAGCAGCATGGTCGCGGAGAGGGCTGCGAAGGCGCGGAATTGCCTTGGGCCGCCAACCCCGCGAAAGGGCACGGATCAGCCTTCGTCGGTTTCGTCGAGAATCCAGTCCGGCTCGCTGCTGTTCACATCGCGCGAGAAGGTCCAGATGTCGCGGCTTTCCACCGCATCGTCCAGCGAACCGGCGATGACATTGCCATCCCTGTCGCGCGTAACGGCAGCGATATCGGCCACGAAGCGCACGGAAATACGCGCAGTGCGTCCCACCAACCCGGCGGAATGCACGCTGGTATCCTCGATCCGGACGAGCCGGTTATCGAGCGTTTCGCCCGCTTGTTCGCGCGCGTCGATGGCGGCGATGAAGCCTTCATACACATCGTCGTCACACAGCTGGCGGAGCGTGTCCCTGTCGCCGCGCCAGAACGCTTCCAGCACCATGCCATAAGCGGCCTTGGCGCCTTCGAGGAAGGGAAGCAGATCGAAGCGACGATCAGCGGCGGCAATTTCGCGCAGACCCTGTTCGATCGCGGGCGGGAAACCCGCCATTTCGCGATTGGGGCGCAACACCTCTGGCGAGGGCTGCGATATCGTGCGCGGCGCATTGCCACCTTCAGACCGCTCGAACCTGGTCGGCACGGGTTCTTCCTCATGCTCGGCCCTGCGGCCCAGCACCGAATAGAGCCTGAGCCCCAGAAAGGCGGCGATCATGGCCAGAATGACGATTTCGATGATCACTTCAACTTCCTGATTCCTGCGACCGCCCTTCTCTGTCCAGATATGGTTTGCGGCGGATGATTGTCTATCGTGCCCGAAATAGGTACCGATTTCAAATGAACAACGTGAAAACGCCGTTTTCAGGGCACGGTCCGGCGTTGTTTTTCCGCGCATCGCAGCTTTCTTGCCCGGACGTTGCGGGCGCGCCAAGCCGGTGCTAGGCGCGCGGACCTGTGACAACGGGGCGCGAGGGGCGCCTCTCAACTAGCCGAGAGAAAACGATCATGGCCGAACCTGGCGACGTCCTCAGCAATCTCGGCGGCGACAATGCCGCCATGGGCAATGGTGCCGACAACCAGCCGGTGGCCGGCCTGCTTTCGCAATATGTGAAGGATCTGTCGGTTGAAAACCCCAAGGCGCCCGACAGCTTCCAGTGGAAGGAACAGCCGCAGCTGGACGTGCAGTTCAATATCGGCGCCCGCAAGGTGAACGAAGAACTGACCGAGGTGGAACTGAAGATCACCGCCAATGCCACGACCGGCCAGGGCACGGCCTATATCGTGGAACTGAGCTATGGCGGCCTGGTCGGCATGCGCAACATGCCGGAAGAACAGAAGCACGCCTTCACCTATGCCGAAGCGCCGCGCATCCTGTTCCCCTTCGCCCGCCGCGTGATTGCCGATGCCGTGCGCGATGCCGGTTTCGCCCCGCTTCTGCTCGATCCCATTGATTTCAACGGGCTCTATATCCAGCAATTGCAGCAGAAGCAGGCGCAGGAAGCAGCCACGACACCGCCCGCGGGCGAGGCCTGACCCGGCAGCGCGCCTGAGGTTCGCGGCATGAGCCTCGTCAGGAATGTGGGGACGATCGGCGGGCTGACCCTGGTCAGCCGCGTCTTCGGTTTCCTGCGCGACATATTGCTGGCCCGCGTCCTCGGCGCGGGCGGCGTGGGCGATGCCTGGCAGCTGGCCTTCCAGCTACCCAATATCTTCCGCCGCCTGTTTGCCGAAGGGGCCTTCTCCTCTGCCTTCGTCCCGCTGTTCAACCGGCGGATGACGAAGGATGGCGACATGACCGAAGCCCGCATCTTCGCCGAAGAAGTGCTGGCCGTCCTGATCCCGATCCTGATCCTGTTTTCGGCCGCAGCGCTGATCGCCATGCCCTGGATCGCCGGCCTGTTCGCCAACGAAGGCATTTCCTCCGATCCGGAACTATATGACCTGGCCGTGCTGATGGCGCGGCTGGCCTTCCCCTATCTCGCCTTCATGAGCCTGGCGACGGTGTTCGCGGCCATACTCAACAGCCTGTCGCGATTCGCCGCGGCAGCAGCAGCGCCGATCCTGCTCAATATCTGCCTGATCACGGCGCTGACGGTGGGCGCCGTCCAGCCCGATTCGGTGGAATTGCGGCGCGATATCGGCATGTGGCTGGGCATTGCCGTCACCATATCCGGCATATTGCAGGCGCTCTGGCTCGGCTGGTGGGCCTGGCGCGAAGGGTTCCGCATTCGCCTGCGCGCGCCGCGTCTGACAGCGGATGTGAAGGAGCTGGGCATATTGGTGCTGCCCGCCATATTGGGGGCGGGCGTTTACCAGATCAGCCGCTTCATCGACCTGTTCTTCCTCTCCACCCTGCCCGACGGTGCCTATACCTTCCTGGCCATGGGGGACCGGCTTAACCAGTTGCCGCTGGGAATAATCGGCATCGCACTGGGCACGGCAATCCTGCCATCGCTGTCCCGCCATATCGCCAGGGATGATCATGACGGCGCCTTCCGCCTGCAAAGCAATGCGGTGGAACTGGCCCTGCTGCTGACTGTGCCCGCAGCCGTCGCCCTGTTCATTTCGGGCAGTGCCTTTACCCGCGCCTTCTACACTGGCGGCGCCTACACGCTGGCCGACAGTATCAGCACGGGCGCGGTCGTTTCCGCACTGGTTGTCGGCCTGCCCGCCTATGTCCTGAACAAGGTGCTGATTCCCAACTTCTTCGCCCGCAAGGATACGCGCACGCCGGTCTATACCGCCGGGGGCGCGCTGGTGATCAATATCGGGCTGAACTTCCTGCTGGTGCCGCGCCTGGGCGTGGTCGGCCTCGCCCTGGCTGGCTCCATTTCCGCCTGGTGCAATGTTGCCGCGCTCTATGCCATTCTTGCCAGCAAGGGATATTTCCACCTCACGCGGCTGGTCCTGTCCCGCATTGCCCGGATCACGCTGGCCGCCGCTTTCATGGGCGGGGTTTTGTGGTATGCGATGCCTTATGGATCGGAATTCTACTCCGGATCGGCGCTGGAACGCGTCTCCTCGGTCATCGCGCTGGTGGCGCTGGGCGGCGTGGCGTTCCTGGTCGCCGCATTGCTGCTGAAAGCCATCGATCGCAAGACGATTGACCAGCTTCTCCGCCGGCCCGCCTGAGCCTATCGGGCAATCTCGAATTCCTTCATGATCCATTCTCCAGAATATTGACACAGGTGACATCGATGCGCGTCGTTTCCGGTATCCAGCCCACGGGTTCGCTCCATCTCGGCAATTATCTGGGTGCGATCCGCAACTGGGTACGGATGCAGGATTCGCTGGAAGAAGGCAGCCAGTGCCTGTTCTTCCTGGCCGATCTGCACGCCATTTCCATGCCGCACGTCCCGGCCGAACTGCGCGCCGGCACGCTGGAGATGACAGCGGCGCTGGTTGCCTGCGGGATCGATCCGGATCGTTCGATCCTGTTCAACCAGGCGCAGGTTCCCGCCCATGCGGAATTGCAATGGCTGCTGAACGGCACGGCCCGCATGGGCTGGCTGAACCGGATGACCCAGTTCAAGGACAAGTCCGGCAAGAACCGCGAAGGCGCCAGCGTGGCCCTGTTCACATATCCGGTGCTGCAGGCTGCCGACGTGCTGCTTTATCAGGCGAGCCACGTGCCGGTGGGCGAAGACCAGAAGCAGCATCTGGAACTGGCCCGCGACGTGGCGCAGAAGTTCAATAATGATTTCTGCACGGAAGATGCGCCGGTCTTCACCCTGCCCGATCCGATCATCCCGCCCGAAGCGGCCCGCATCATGAGCCTGCGGGATGGCTCTTCCAAGATGAGCAAGTCCGACCCGTCGGACATGGCACGGATCAACCTGGCCGACGATGCCGACCTGGTGGCGAAGAAGGTCAAGAAGGCGAAGACCGACCCGGAACCCTTGCCGTCAGAGGCCAAGGGGCTGGAAGGCCGGCCGGAAGCGCTGAACCTCGTATCCATCTATGCCGCTTTGTCCGATTGCAGCGTGGAATCCGTGCTGGCGCAATATGGCGGGCAGGGCTTCGGTGCCTTCAAACCGGCGCTGGCGGAACTGATGGTGGAATCGCTCCGCCCCGTAACGACGCGCTTCAACGAATTGATGGAAGACCGGGAAGCGCTGGACGCCATCCTCGCCCGGGGCGCCGCCCATGCGCGCGAGATTGCCCGGCCGACATTGAACGCCGCCTACGAGGCGCTGGGCCTCGTCCGCGGCTGATCCCGGTCAGCCGCCGGGCAAGGCTGCGCGGGCGGGACTCCGTCTTCAAAACAGGAAACAGGACTGCCACCGGGCCGCGCAGGCCCGGATGACAGCCTGCGCCCGAACATTCACCACCTTGAAATTCCAGCAGAATGATTATTTCGATATTCAAATGCTATTCAGCCCGTCAGCTTTATGACAGGCCACTATGCAAAAGCTGCATTCCCGGCTCAGGGTTTGCGAGCTGCCCAACCGTTCCGGAGTGTTTGCCATGAACGATCTCACCAAGACTGCGCGAGCCCTGAGGCTGACCGTGCTGGCGCTGGCACTGGCCGGCCTGGCCGCCTGCGCTTCTCCCTTCCGGGCGGATGTTTCCCGTTTCCAGAGCCAGCTTCCCGCCCCCCAGGGGCAGAGCTTCGCCGTGGTGGCAGAAGACCCCGCATTGGCCGGCGGGCTGGAATTCGCCCGATATGCCGAAGACGTGACGGCACATATGGCCGAACTCGGTTATACTCCGGCCACGGCCGAAACGGCGGATCTGCTCGTCCGTTTCGATTATGGCGTGGATAATGGCCGCGAACGCGTGACCAGTTCCGGCTTCGGCTATCACGATCCGTTCTGGTCGCCCTGGTACAGCTATCGCCCGGTCGTCTGGCTGGGCCGCGACGGCCGCCGTTATGTTTCCTATGTGCCCAGCCGCGCATGGGGATATGGCTGGTACGATCCGTTCTTCAGCCGCAACGACGTGTCCAGCTATACCGTCTATACCAGCGGCATCGAACTGAAGATTGACCGCCGCGCCACGGGCGAACGCTTGTTCGAAGGCCGGGCGGAAGCGGTTTCCACCTCCAACCGCCTGCAATATCTCGTGCCCAATCTGGTAGAGGCGATGTTCACGGACTTCCCCGGCAATTCGGGCGAAACGGTGCGCATCTCGATCAAGCCGGAAGACCAGCCGGTAAAGCGCCGCTGATCTGGCGGACAATCACGGATAATCGAAAGGGCGGGCAGCGATGTCCGCCCTTTTTCATTGCGGGGTGACGAGGTGCGGCCCCGGCTCAGACGAGCAGGGCATGCCCCCCGGTCGATCCGAACCCGCTTTCACCGCGCGCCGTATCGTCCAGTTCGGCAACCTCTTCCCACCATGCCTGCGTGACGGGTGCCAGCACGAGCTGGGCGATGCGATCGCCGCGTTCGATGCTGAAATCCTCCGAACCGAGATTGATCAGAATGATCTTCAACTCGCCGCGATAATCGGAATCGATCGTGCCCGGCGTATTCGGCAAGGTGATGCCGTGCTTCAGCGCCAGGCCGGAACGCGGGCGAACCTGGATTTCGTACCCATCGGGAATGGCGAGGGCAAAGCCGGTTGCCACCGGATGCCGGGCGCCGGGTGCCAGCGTCACATCCTCCGCCGAAAGCACATCCATGCCCGCCGCGCCCGCCGTGGCGTAGCGGGGCATGTCCAGCCCTTCCCCATGCGGCAGCCGCTTGATCTGTACCGGCACCGCTTCAGTCATTCAGTTTCTCCGCCATGCGCTCCACCAAATGGCGGGCGACTTCCTGTTTGCTCATGGGTTCCCAATCTTCCACCCGGTCTTCGCTGACAAGATGGACGGTGTTGTCACTGCCGCCCATCACGTCTCCGGACACGTCATTGGCGAGGATCCAGTCCACCGCCTTGCGCTTGCGCTTGGCCTTGGCATTTTCCACCACGTCCTGCGTTTCCGCCGCGAAGCCCACCACCAGGCGGGGCCTGTCAGGGCTGGAGGCGACGATGGCCAATATGTCCGGATTTTCCGTCAGCAGCAGGGCTGGCGGCGCACTGCCGCGCTTTTTCATCTTCTCTGCCGCATAATCGCGCGTGCGCCAATCGGCCACGGCGGCCACCATCACCGCCGCATCGGCCGGCAGGGCGGACTTGACGGCGGCGGCCATTTCCTCCGCGCTTTCCACGTCGATCCGGTCAACCCCCGGCGGCGTGTCGAGCGTGACCGGGCCGGAGATCAGCGTCACCCGCGCCCCGGCGGCGGCGGCGGCGGCGGCAATGGCAAAGCCCTGCTTCCCCGAAGACCTGTTGGCGATATAGCGCACAGGGTCGATCGGTTCATGCGTAGGCCCCGCTGTCACCAGTACATGCCGGCCATAAAGCGGCCGATGTTCGGGATCGGCATCGAATTCCGGCTGGCCTTCCAGCGGATCGAAAGCAGGAGACGCGGCCCCGCCATCGAGGCTGTAGGGATCAGCGCGCGGCACGGCCTTTGCCTGCCCCTTCGGTGCCAGCAGGGGGCCGGAAACGAGGTCCGGCGGCGGCAATTCGCCCTTTTCGGGCAGTTCAAAATCATCGGGAAGCGGCGGCTGGATCGGCTCATCCGCGCTCTCTTCCTCGCGATAGGTGACTTCCTTCTCTTCTATACGGCGCGCCGTGCTGCGCGGAATGATGGAAGCGAGCAAGCCGGCCAGCCCGCCAATCGCCGTTTTTTCACGTTCCGGTTCCGGCTCTTCCTCCGGCTCCAGCGCCTGAAGATAATCGGCAACATCGCGCGGACCCGCATCGCCCGGATCCACGCCGAGAAGATCGGCAATTTCCAGCCAGACCATTTCCGGATCGGGCAGGCGGCCGGGGCCGAATTCGCCGCAGGCCATCGGCCCTTCATCCGGCTGCATCACATGCACCCCTGCCTGCCGCAGCATGGTAAGATTGCGCTGCGTCGCCGCGTGCTGCCACATGCGCACATTCATGGCGGGCACTGCCAGCACCGGCTTGTCCGTCGCCAGGATCAGCGTGGTCGCCAGATCATCGCAAATGCCCGCCGCCATCTTGGCCAGGAGATTGGCCGTGGCCGGGCACACCACCACCAGATCGGCATCCCGGCTGAGCTGGATATGGCCGATTTCCGCCTCGTTCCGGAGATCCCACAGGCTGGTATGCACCTGGTTGCCGGAAAGGGCCGCCAGGCTCATCGGCGTGACGAATTGCGCCCCGCCCTCCGTAAGCACACAGGTCACATCGCCCCCGCCCTTGCGGATCAGGCGAACGAGTTCGCAGGACTTGTAGGCGGCGATTCCTCCGCCCACGACCAGCAGAATACGTGGCTGCTGCATGTTCGCGGCAAAACCTCCGGCAAGGAGCTGACAGGACAAAAAGCCTAGCCGCGTGCATGGTGCAAGGCCAGCCCGGCAGCTGCGAAAACTAGGCCGTTCCCTTACCCGGATGCGTAATTGCGGCCACCAGATCCGCCACGGCACGCGGGACAAGGGCCAGTCCGGCCATATAGGCGGGCAGCAGCAACAGGACCCAGTAAAAATTGTTCGGCCGCGCGAACAACGCCACGGCCATGCCAAAGCCGATGAACCACAGGCTGGCAAAAAAGCCCAATCGGCCACCCAGGGCAATCCAGCCGAGAATCGGCAATAGCGCCAGAGGCCCGGCAAGAGCGGGCGGCAGGGCCAGCAAGAGCGTGAGCTGGCCAATACTCGTCAGCAGATAGGGCAAGCCCAGCATACCCGCCCAGCCCGGCGTCGCCGCATCGCCGGGCAGGCGCATTTCCGCCACGTTCCATGCGTGAAGCGCCATGCCGGCGGCAAAGAGCAGGAACAGGCCAGCCAGCGCGGCCAGCTCTGCCCAGCGCCGCTGCGAAGCGGCAAATGCGGCCCAGAGCAGTATGAATGGCAGCGCCAGTTCCCGCACGGCCAGTGCCGCACCCGCTGCCAGCAGGCTGGGCCACCAGCGATGTGGGCGATACAGGCCCAGCGAGAGCGAGAGCAGCAATCCGGCAACCAGTTCGTGCATGAAGCCGGCGCGATCGTAGAAGACGCCCATACCCGCCGCCGCAAGCAGCAAGGCCGCGCCCGCCCGCTCCACCGCCAGAGTCAGGCCAGACAGCGCACCGATGAAGCTGAAGATGATTGCGCCCAGCAGGGCCGGCGCAAGGATGCGCCAGCCGGAGGCGCCCCATAGCTGGTTGGTCCATGCCAGCGTCGGCAGGCGCACGGTGACAAAAGGCCGCGCCGGATAATCATGCGCGCGATGTTCGGCGAGAGCGGCCTCATAATAGCCTTCCCCTCCGGCCATGCGCCGATTGATCGTTTCATAGAGATCGACATCGCCGAAGAAATCCTGCTCGGCCGATTTCTGCCCACGCTGTTCCGCCAGTTCCTGATACAGGCTGCCGACACTGCTGGCGCCGTAAACCAGCAGCAGTGCAGTCCCGATCAACACGAAAAGCGCGGCAGCGCGGGGCAAGGCCCGCAAGGGACGTCCAAGCGATACCCACCAGCCCACCGGATCCGGAATTGCCCCCATCGGGCCTTTCTGCACCGGACCGGGGCGGCCATCAAGCATCGCCCGGAAGACCCGGGAAAACCCGATCAGCCGAACAGGCCGGCAAGACTCCCGGCCCAGACCAGCGCCCCGCCCGCCACCGCGGCACCAGCATAGCCGAGCCAGCCGCGCGATTCGCGCTGGCGGCGTTCCCAGATCAGTTCGATCTTCGGCAGTGGCGGCGGTTCCGGGGCACCGCCCTTGGGCGGGAATTTCTCTTCCAGCCGGCGCAGGAGAGAAGGCAGGCGCAGCAGGGTCTGCGTATCTTCGCGAATACGATCGGCCAGCGCCGCTTCCGGCCCCAGCTCGTCACGGATCCAGCTGCGCACGAAAGGTGCGGCCACGTCCCACATATTGATTTCGGGATCGAGCTGGGTGGCAATGCCTTCCACCATCACCATGGTCTTCTGCAGCAGCAGCAGATGCGGCTGGGTCTGCATGTCGAAATCGCGGGTGATGGCAAACAGCCCGTCCAGCATCTGGCCGACGGATAATTCGCTCACCGGCTTGCCGCGCATCGGTTCACCCACGGCGCGCAGCGCAGTCGCGAATTCATCCACCGAATGATAGCTCGGCACATATTGCGCTTCGAAATGGATTTCCGCCACGCGGCGATAATCGCCGGTGGTCAGGCCATAGAGGATTTCCGCCAGCCATTGCCGGGCCCGCCGGTCGATCCGGCCCATGATCCCGAAATCGATTGCCACGATCTCGCCATCCTGCCGGACAAACAGGTTCCCCTGATGCATATCGGCATGGAAGAAACCGCCGCTGATCGCCTGGGTCAGGAAGGCCAGCACCAGCCGCCGCGCCAGTGCGGGCAAATCATGCCCCGCATCGCGCAATTTCTGCGTTTCGCTGATCTTGATGCCATCGATCCATTCGATCGTCATCACCCGGCCATTGGTCCGGTCCCAGTCGATTTCCGGGATGCGATAGCCGTGAAAGCCCTTCATCGCCGCCGCCAGTTCGGAAGCGGAGGCGGCTTCCCGCCGCAAGTCCAGCTCCCGATTGGTCCAGCGCTTGAAATTGGCGATGGTCAGCCGCGGGCGCAGGCGCGATGCCTCCCCGCCCAATGCCTCCAGATGGGCGGCGGCCCATTCATAAGTGGCGATATCCTTCGCGAATTTCTCGCGGATGCCGGGGCGCAACACCTTGATCGCCACGGTCCGCCCGTCGCTGGTCACACCCTTGTGCACCTGCGCGATGGAAGCCGCGCCCACCGGATCGGGATCGATATGGCTGTAAAGATCGCTGGCCGGCCGTTCAAAGCTGCGCTCGATCTGCGACTCTATCTCGGCATAATCCACCGGCGGCAGGCTGTCCTGCAGGCTCAGCAGGTTACGCGCCGCATCCTCCCCCACGAGATCCGGCCTTGTTGCCAGCGTCTGGCCCAGCTTTATCGCCGCCGGGCCGATATCGCGAAAGGCCGCGGCATAATCCGGCTCGCGCGGCTGGAAGGCACCGAAACGGGCCAGGCGGGTGAGCCGCCTTACAGGTTGCGGCGTGTTGGGATCGCGTTCGATCCCGCGCAGGGCGCCATGGCGGGCCAGCGTCCGGCCCCATTTGAGCAGGCGCCAGATATGGGTGGCAGGCTTGGTCACTCCGTCAGATCTTCCAGCCCGAATGGATCGCCACCAGTCCGCCCATGATCGGTTCCACCCTGGTCCGGACGAAACCCGCATCGCGGATCATGTTTTCGAATTCCGGCATCGGCGGGAACCGGCGGATGCTTTCGATCAGGTAACGATACGAATCCTCGTCCCCGGCAACCAGCTTGCCGATCTGCGGCACCAGCCGGTGGGAATAGAGATCATAGACATCCTTCATCCCCGGCCATTCCATGGTCGAGAATTCCAGGCAGAAGAACCGGCCGCCGAATTTCAGCACGCGGTGCGCCTCGCGCAGGGCCTTGTCGATATGGGTGACATTGCGGATGCCGAACGCAATCGTATAGGCATCGAAGATCCGGCTGGAGAAAGTCAGTTCTTCCGCGTTCTGGCGCGACCAGACGAGGCTATCCAGCCCGCGTTCCATCGCCCGTTCGATGCCGACATCCAGCATTTCCTGATTGATGTCGGACACGGTCACATTGGCGCCGCACGCTTCCATGCGGAAGGCGATGTCCCCCGTTCCGCCGGCCATGTCCAGGATCTGTTCGCCCGGCTGCGGCTTCACCCGCCGCACGAAGCGATCCTTCCACAAACGGTGCATACCGCCCGACATCGCATCGTTCATGATGTCGTATTTGGCCGCCACATTGGAGAAGACCGCACCCACGCGGCGGGTCTTTTCATCCGGGGCGACGTCTTCGTAACCGAAGGAAACCTGTTCGCTCATGCCGCATCCTCTAGCTTGGGTGCCTGCCCGGCGCCAGCCGCCTCTTTCCCCCGCAAGGCCAGCAGGCCCAGCACCACGCCCGCCAGGATGAACCCCATGCCGACAAAGTGATACAGATGCAGCACCTCGCCCAGCAGCAGGACCGACAGCAGCGCGCCGAACAGCGGCATCATGGTGATCGCCTGCCCGGCATGGGCAGGCCCCACGGTCTGCGCCGCGTAATTATATATGAAATAGGATACGATCGAAGGCAGGACCGCGACATAGAGGAAGGCCGCCCCCACGCCCGGGCTCCAGTGAATGGTCCGGCCCGCGCTCCATTCCCAGGCCGCGAAAGGCGCCATGGCGATCACCCCGACGGCAAAGGTCACCGCGATGAAGCTGATCGGCGCCGTGACCGGGCGCAGGCGCAGGAAGATCGTGTAGAAGGACCAGACGGTGACCCCGCCCAGCACCAGCGCATCGCCAATGCCGAATTGCAGGCGCAGGGCGGCGGCCAATTGCCCGTCGAACACGATCACCAGCATACCGATAACCGACGCGACGAGGCCAGCCGCCTGGATCGGATTGGCCCGCGTGCCGAAAATCAGCCGGTCGAGGATCACCACCAGCACGGGAATGCCGGAATGCAGCAACAGGGCATTCGTGGCCGTGGTATATTGCAGCCCGGAATAGAGAAACGCGTTGAACGCGCCCACGCCCAGCAGGCCGAGCAGGAGAACGATCTTCCAGTGTTCCCTTATGGCCGGCCAGTCCCGCTTCAGCGGGCGCCAGGCGAAAGGCAGCAGGAACAGGCAGGCCCCGCTCCACCGGACGAAGGCAAGCGTCAGCGGCGGAACATCGAAACGTACCGCGCGGGCGACGATGGAATTGCCGGCCCATAGCAGCATGACGAGGCCGAGCAGGGCGATGGCTTTCAGATGTTGGCGATCCGTTTGCATTTGCGCTGCTCCCTAAAGCGGACTTGCGCACTTGGCGATGACAGAATGGCCCCTCGGGGCTAGAGCCCGGCTTCCATGCCCGAACTACCCGAAGTCGAAACCACTGTGCGCGGCCTCGCCCGCTTTCTCGACAATGCGCGGATCGAGCGGCTGGTGCTCAACCGGCCGGACATGAGGTTCCCCTTCCCGCCCGATCTCGTCCAGGCGATGACCGGGGCGCGAATCTCCGGCCTGGGCCGCCGCGCGAAATACGGGCTGATCCACACCGAAAGCGGCCGCACCATGATCTTCCATCTGGGCATGAGCGGGCGCTGGCGAATCGATCCGGAAAGAATCGAAAAGCATGATCACCTGCTGATCGAAACGGATGGCCATCTGTTCGCGCTCAATGATCCGCGCCGCTTCGGCTTCGTGGATCTGGTGGATACGGCGGCGCTGGAAAGCTGGCCGGCCTTTTCCGTCATGGGGCCGGAACCGCTCGGCCCCGGACTGACGCAAGCGCATCTCCATGCCGCCTTGCAGGGACGCAAACAAGCCATCAAGCTGCTGCTGCTGGATCAGCGCATCGTGGCAGGCCTGGGCAATATATATGTGTGCGAAGCGCTGTTCATGGCCGGCATATCCCCGCGCAAGCCGGGCGGCAGGGTCAGCCGCCCCGCGCTGGAACGGCTGGTGCCCGCAATCCGGGCCGTGCTGGAACAATCGATAGAAGATGGCGGGTCCAGCCTGCGCGACTATGCCCGCCCGGATGGGGAACTGGGCTATTTCGCCACGCGCTTCCAGGTCTATGGCCGGGAAGGCCAGCCCTGCATGCGCTGCGATGGCGGGATCATCCGCCGCATCCTCCAGGGCGGGCGCAGCACATGGTATTGCCCGAATTGCCAGAAATAATGCCATCAGGCATAAGCCGCTGCCGCACACGGTGCCCGTCGGCTACTATCAGTTGACGATTCGCCCCCTCGGCGCTAAGGCGCGCGCTTTCCGGCGCTTCGTCGCCGTTTCCGCAGGTTACGAGTTTAAGGACAATCCGGCCGCATCGGTGGCCCGAGACAAGGACAGACATGGCCAATACGCCGCAAGCCCGCAAGCGCATCCGCCGCAATAATCGCCGCGCGGAAATCAACACCGCCCGCATGAGCCGCATCCGCAGCTTCGTGAAGAAAGTCGAGACCGCGATCGCCGGTGGCGACAAGTCCGCTGCCCAGGCAGCGCTGAAGGACGCGCAGCCGGAACTGGCACGCGGCGTGGCGCGCGGCGTGATTCACAAGAACACCGTGGCACGCAAGATGAGCCGACTCAGCAAGCGAGTCGCAGCCCTCTGATTACCCTTTAGGGTTAATACCCAGGAACGAAATCGGAACGAGGCCGGCGGATTTTTCGCCGGCCTTTTTTGCGTCTGCGAAAGGCCTCGCGGCAGCTCTCGGTAAACTGTTGGAAAACCCGCGATTCGTTGGAGCAAAGACCAAATATCGCGTTAAATCAGTGGCTTAAATGGAAGCCCGCGGCACTGCGATGAGTCAAGGCGGTATTTTTCAGATTTTTTACAGGCCCGCTCTTGCCCCTGCCGACCATGTGTTCATAACAACCATCCGGCCGGGACGAAACGCTCCCAGCCGCCAAATCGAAGACGTTGTTCGGGATAACCTGTGGACCAACATGGTTCGCAGGAGCGGGGGAGTCATGCCTGCCGCCTGGGCATCGAAGCAGCAGTGATTGACGCTCGTCGGAACAAAGGACTCGGCTCGATGATACGCAGGGGACCGCAAACTGGTCGATCGCTACCGGCCAGCGGCAAAGTGGTTGAGGGCACAATGGAAGAACAGGAAGCCGCGGATCTTGCCGCGGATTGGTCCGACATCAGTCTGGGCCTGCGCAAGGATCTGGGGCACCAATTATTCACGCAGTGGATACGTCCGATTCAGCTGGGCAGCTTCTGCAAGGAAACCGGCACGCTGGAACTGTTCCTGCCGACCGAATTTTCCGCCAACTGGGTGCAGGACCGATTCCATGACCGGCTTTCGCTGGCCTGGAAAATCGCCCGCAGCGAAGTGAGGCAGGTGAAGATCGCAGTCCATCCCGGCCGCCGCAAGCTGGCCGATCTGGATCTGCGGGGCGATGACGGATTCGGCCATCGCGCTGCCAATGACGGCACGCTGGGCATGGAATCCATCGGCGACGCTGGCTTCACATCCTCTGTCGGGCTGGACCCTTCGCTCACCTTTGCCGCATTCGTGACCGGCACCACAAATGTGCTGGCCTATAATGCGGCGGAACGGATGGCGAAGGCGGAGAAGCCGCAATTCAGCCCGCTCTATCTCAAGGCCGCCACCGGCCAGGGCAAGACCCACCTGCTGCACGCGATCGGCCATGCCTATCTGCAGAACCACCCGCGGGCGCGCATTTTCTACTGCAGCGCCGAACGCTTCATGGTGGAGTTCGTCCAAGCCCTGAAATCGAACGAGATGATCGAGTTCAAGGCACGGCTGCGCGGTTTCGACCTGCTGCTGGTGGACGATATCCAGTTCATCATCGGCAAGGCGAGCGCCCAGGAAGAACTGCTTTACACGATCGATGCGCTGCTGGCCGAAGGCAAGCGGCTGGTCTTCGCCGCCGACCGCGCGCCGCAGGCGCTGGACGGGGTGGAACCGCGCCTGCTCAGCCGCCTGTCCATGGGCCTGGTGGCCGATATCCAGCCGGCCGATATCGAACTGCGCCGATCCATCCTGGAATCGAAGCTGACCAAGTTCGCCCCGCTGGACGTGCCGGGCGACGTGATCGAATTCCTCGCCCGCACCATCAACCGCAATGTGCGCGAACTGGTGGGCGGCCTGAACAAGCTGATCGCCTATGCGCAGCTGACCGGGCAGGAAGTATCGCTGCAGCTGGCCGAAGAACAGCTGACGGATATCCTGTCGGCCAATCGCCGCCGTATCACGATTGACGAGATCCAGCGGACGGTTTGCCAGTTCTACCGCATCGACCGTTCCGAAATGTCGAGCAAACGCCGCGCCCGCGCCGTGGTCCGCCCGCGCCAGGTGGCCATGTATCTGGCCAAGGTGCTGACGCCGCGTTCCTATCCGGAAATCGGCCGCAAGTTCGGCGGGCGCGATCACTCCACCGTGATCCACGCCGTCCGCCTGATAGAAGATCTGCGCAAGCGCGATGCCGATATGGATGGCGATGTGCGCAGCCTGCTGCGGCAACTGGAAAGCTGACCGATATTGCAGCGGAGATGCCCCGGCGGCATCTCCGCTCATTGCCGTATGCGGCCAGGCACTCTACATAGTACCGATGCACGGCACGACTCCCCTATCCCAGCCCGCGGCACTGCCGCATAGATTGACCGAAACCGCGATGCGCGGTGTGCGGGGACGTTGCCCCCGTTGCAATGGCGCGGAACTGTTTCGCAAATGGCTGAAGCCGGTGGATCACTGCCGCGCCTGCGGTCAGGACTGGTCGCTGCACACGGCGGATGATTTCCCGCCCTATATTTCCATTTTCGTCACCGGCCATCTGCTTGCCCCGCTGATGATCATGCTGGTGCTGGATTTCGGCCTTTCCACGCTGGCGACCGCGGCGATCCTGATCCCGCTGGCGAGTGTGCTGATGCTCGGCATGTTACAGCCTGCCAAGGGCGCAGTGATTGCCTATCAATGGTGGCTTGGCCTTGGCGAGTTCGAACAGGAACGCCCCCTGCCGGTTGCGGACAGCCAGAAACTGCCGTGACGCTTCCGCCGGAGAGGCTGGACCGCTTCGCCCGCCATATCGTTCTGCCAGAAATAGGCGGCGCCGGTCAGGCGGCGCTGGCCCAATCCTCTGTGGCCCTGATCGGCCTTGGCGGAATTGGCAGCCCTGCCCTGCAATATCTGGCTTCGGCCGGGATCGGCACGCTGGTGCTGTTCGACGATGGCGAGGTGGAGCTGTCCAATCTGCAACGGCAGACGATCTATGCCGAAAACGATGTGGGCAAGGGCAAGGTCGATGCGGCCATGGCCTGGCTCCGCAACTTTGACGATCAACTGACCGTCACCGGCATTCGCGAACGGATCACCACCGGAAACGCGGCCCGGTTGATGGAAGGCGTGGACCTCGTGCTGGACGGGACCGACAATTTCGCCACCAGGCTGGCCATATCGGATGGCTGTGTGGCGGCGGGCACGCCCCTGCTCAGCGCCGCTGTCGGGCGGTTCCAGGGGCAGGTCGGTGCATTTGCCGGCCACCTGCCGGATCAACCCTGCTATCGCTGCTATGTCGGCGATGCTTTCGATGCCGATGATTGCGATACCTGCGCTGAAGACGGGATATTGGGCGCCATGGCCGGGTGGACGGCGACATTCGCTGTCCTGCAAGCCATCCGTATCCTGGTGTCCCGCACTGGCGGGCTGGGCGATCCGCAATGGGGCAAATTGCATCTGATGGACGGGCTTGCCCCATCCATGAGAACGATGAGCCTGGTGAAGGATCCAGCCTGCAAGGCCTGCGGTTCAACCGCCTAGCAGATCATCCACCCATTGCGGCACCAGCACACTCGCCGGGCCGAGGCGGGTATCATCGAACCAGTGCGAGCCCTGGCTGCGATCCAGATTGAGTTCCATCGTCCGCGCGCCATGGGCACCGGCCTGCTGCACGAAACCGGCAGCGGGATATACCGCGCCTGACGTGCCGATGGATACGAACAGATCCGCCCGCGCCAGAGCGGCGAATATCTCCTCCATGCGATAGGGCATTTCACCGAACCACACGATATCCGGCCGCATCGCCGCCGTGCCGCAGGACGGGCAGGCCGGCCCGTCTGCCAGCGTTGCCAGCCAGCGATGGCGCGCATTGCAGGCCGTGCACCAGGCAGACAGTGCCTCCCCATGCATATGCAGCACGCGGCCCGCCCCGGCGCGTTCATGCAGATCGTCGATATTCTGCGTAACGATCAGCAATTCATCATCCCACTGGCTGTCCAGCCGGGCCAGCGCCTCATGCGCGGGATTGGGCTGCGCTTCCTGAACACCGGCGCGGCGCGCGTCATAGAATCGCTGCACCAGATCGGGATCGCGGATGAAGGCTTCGGGCGTCGCCACGTCCTCCACCCGGTGATCTTCCCACAATCCGTCCTCTGCGCGGAACGTGCGAAGCCCGCTTTCGGCACTGATTCCGGCACCTGTAAGGATCACGATGTTGCGGATATTGGCCATTGCCCGCATGAAGCACGCGGCAAGGGGAAGGCGCAATGACAAGTATCGGAATCATCGGCAGCGAAGGACGCATGGGACAGGCCCTGGCCCGCGCGATAGAAGCGGCGGGCTACACGCTATCCGGCGGGGCGGACAAGGGCAGCGACGTGGCGGCCCTGGCCGATGCCAGCAATGCGCTGGTGGATTTCTCCGCCCCGGCGGCCCTGGATGCCAATCTCCATGCGGCGGTGGGCGCGGGCATCCCGATCCTGATCGGAACGACCGGCCTGGCCGACGCGCACCACGCGGCGATTGACCAGGCCGCGCAGGCCATACCCGTATTGCAGACCGGGAATACCTCGCTCGGCGTGACGCTGCTCGCCCATCTGGTGCAGGAGGCGGCGAGCAGGCTCGGCCCGGACTGGGATATAGAAATCCTGGAAATGCACCACCGGATGAAGGTCGATGCACCGTCCGGCACGGCCTTGCTGTTGGGCGAAGCCGCGGCGAAAGGCCGCAATGTGGATCTTGCCGAACATAGCGAACGCGGGCGGGATGGCCACACCGGCGCAAGGGCGGAAGGCGCGATCGGCTTCGCATCGCTGCGCGGCGGCACGGTCGCCGGCGAACATTCGGTAATCCTGGCGGGGGAGCAGGAACGCATCACCCTGTCGCACAGCGCGGAAGACCGGATGATCTTTGCCCATGGCGCGATCAAGGGCGCCGCATGGCTGATCGGCCAGCCGGCCGGCCGTTACACCATGCCGCAGGTATTGGGCCTTTGACGAAAGACCAGATCTTTGAATTCTTCCGCATATTGGCGGAAGACAATCCCGAACCCGAGACAGAGCTGGAATATGGCAATGCCTACCAGCTTGTCGTGGCGGTCGCCCTGTCGGCCCAGGCCACCGATGTGGGCGTGAACAAGGCCACCCGCCGGCTTTTTTCAGAAGTCACCACGCCCCGGCAAATGCTCGAACTGGGCGAAGAAGGGCTGAAGGAACACATAAAGACGATCGGCCTGTTCAATTCCAAGGCAAAGAACGTCATCGCCCTGTCGCAAATGCTGGTGGACGATTTCGGGGGCGAAGTGCCCGACAGCCGGGAAGAGCTGGTGAAGCTGCCCGGTGTTGGCCGCAAGACGGCCAATGTCGTGCTCAATTGCTGGTTCCGGCAGGAAACCTTCGCGGTGGACACGCATATTCTGCGCGTGGGCAACCGCACCGGCCTGGCCAAGGGCAAGACGCCGGAACAGGTGGAAGCCAAGCTGGAAAAGCGCGTCCCGCAACCTTTCCGGCTCCACGCCCATCACTGGCTGATCCTGCATGGCCGCTATATCTGCAAGGCGCGCAGGCCCGAATGCTGGCGCTGCCCGGTCGAACATCTCTGTTCCTATCGGAACAAGGTCATGGAACAGCCCGTTGCCAAAGGTAAGCGGGTGTCGGCTCCGTCATCCGCTTGACCCTTGTGGAAGGAGAGGAGCCATGACCGTTCGTGTATTACCCCGATTGCTGATCGCCGCCAGCGCCATCCCACTTGCCGCCTGCAGCGCGCAGATGGACGAGGAGCGGGGAGTGACCGCGCCCGCAGTCAAGGTGGTGGGAGAGCCGGTGAACTGCATCCAGACAAACCGCATCCGCAACACCAATGTGCATGACAACCAGACCATCGATTTCGAAATGTCGGGCGGGAAGCTCTATCGCAACACGCTGCCCCGCAGTTGCCCCAGCCTCGGTTTCGAAAAGCGGTTTTCCTACAAGACTTCGACCGGGCAGCTTTGCAGCACCGACATCATCTACGTGCTAGACACCAATGGGCAACAGGGCGCTGGCTGCGGCCTGGGCCAGTTCGTTCCGGTAGAGCTGGCCGAAACCGAATGAATCTGATCGGCGCGGGCTGCCTTATACGTCGTCCGCGCTGATCATTTCCTCGCGGTCGATCTCGCCCGTCATCACTGCCACCGTGGTTGCCACTGCGGCATCGCCGCTGACATTGGTGGTGGTGCGCATCATGTCCATGATCCGGTCCACGCCTGCCACGAAGGCGATCGTTTCCAGCGGCACGCCGACCGCGCCGAATACCAGCGCCATCATGATCAGCCCCGCCCCGGGAATACCGGCCGCGCCGACCGCCCCCAGCGTGCCGAGGATCGAGATCAGGAAATAATCGCTCCAGCTCAGATCCACGCCGAAGATCTGCGCCCCGAACAATGTGGCAAGGCCAAGATACATGGCGGTGCCGTTCATATTGATCGTCGCGCCGAGCGAGATCACGAAACTGGCGACCGAATTGGACACGCCAAGGTTCCGTTCCGCACAGCGCAATGTCACCGGCAGAGTGGCGTTGGAACTGGCGGTGGAATAGCTGACCGCCATCGCATCAACGATGCCGCGGAAGAAATCCCGCACCGGCAGTTTCGCCAGCAGCTTTATCATCAGCGAATACATGACGAAGATGATCAGCAGGCAGCCCGCATAATTGAGCGCCACCAGCTTGCCGAGCGCGGCCAGCGCATCGAAGCCCAGCGTGCCCGCCACCCATGCCATCAGCGCAAAGACGCCGAAGGGGGTCAGCTCCATCACGATCATCGTGACCTTCTGCATCACGATGGCGCCGGAATCGAAGATCCTGAGCACAGGCCCGCCTTCTTCCTTCGCCATCAATATTCCGATGCCGAGCAGCAGGGAGAAGATGATCAGCGGCAGGACATTCACATCCGCCATGGTCTGGACCGGGCTTTGCGGGATCATGCCCATGATCATTTCGCGCCAGGTGGTATTATCGGGCTCTGGCGTAACACCCATTTCGATCATGCTGGTATCGACGCCCACGCCGGGCTGGATGACCGTGCCGAGCAGAAGCCCCAGCCAGACCGCGATCTGCCCGCTGACGACGAATAGCAGCATGGCCCGCCAGCCCACATTGCCCAGCTTTCGCAGATCGCCGATGGAGGCAACGCCCGCCACCAGGCTGAAAAAGATCAGCGGGACCACCAGCATCTTGATGAAGCCGATGAATACATCGCCCACGATCTTGATGCTTTCAGCTTCCGGCCCCCACAGCCAGCCGATGAGGATGCCAAGGATCAGGGCCCCGATTACCCGCTGCCACAGCGGAATGGCAAACCACTTGCGAAGCATTCATTGACCCCCTGGACCCGTAATCCGGGGCAACCTGCCCGCCCTCGCTGCCTTGTGCAAGCTCAGCTGGAAAGTGCGGCCTGCACCACGCGGCGATAAATCCGCGTCAGCGCCTCCAGATCGGGCAGCGCCACGGCTTCATCGCATTTATGCATGGTCGCATTGACCAGGCCGAATTCGATGACCGGGCACAAATCCTTCAGGAACCGCGCATCGGACGTGCCGCCGCTGGTGGATGCTTCCGGCACGATGCCGGTTTCCGCCTCCACCGCCCGGGCGATCATTTCGGAAAATTCTCCGGGCGGGGTCAGGAAGGGTTCGCCGGAGATCACCGGATTGGCAGTGCCGCCATGCTTGCGGGCGATCTCCATCACCCTTTCGCCCAATTCGGCGCCGCTATGAAGATCGTTGAAGCGGATGGATATGCGCGCCTTCGCCTTGCCGGGAATGACATTATGCGCCGGATTGCCGATCTCCATCTCGGTGATTTCGAGATTGGAGGGCTGGAACCAGTCGGTCCCTTCATCCAGTTTCAGCGCATCCAGTTCCGCCAGCATCGCCACCAGACGCGGGGCCGGATTATCGGCCAGATGCGGATAGGCGACATGGCCCTGAACACCCGTGGTTTCCAGGAAGATATTGACCGAACCGCGGCGGCCGATCTTCATCATGTCGCCCAGCCGGTTCACCGATGTCGGTTCCCCAACCAGGCACAGATCGGGCACGTCGCCGCGCTGGCGGATCAGGTCGATCAAGGCGCGCGTGCCGTAAATGGCCGGGCCTTCCTCGTCACCGGTGATGATGAAGCTGAGCGTGCCAGCATCCGCCGGGATATCCGCCACGGCAGCCACCATGGCGGCGATCGCGCCCTTCATGTCCACCGCGCCCCGGCCATACAGCAGCTCGCCGCGAATCTCCGGCGTGAAGGCTTCGCCAGACCAGCCCTGCCCGGGCGGCACCACGTCCACATGACCGGCAAAGGCGAAATGCCGGGTACCCTTCGGCCCGCGCCTGATGGCAAGGAGATTTTCCACCGGCCCATCCGGCACTTCCCCCGCGATGAAGCGATGAATCTCGAAGCCCAGCGGTTCCAGCATGTCCTGCATGCAATCGAACACCGCGCCGCGCGCGGGCGTCACGCTTTCGCAAGCGATCAGTCTCTCGGTGAACTCGACGGCGGCGCTCAAGCGTTTTCGACCACTTCGAACTGTTCGATCACCCAGCGTTCTTCCTCGGCCGCGCCAATCCATGCCTGCATCCAGTCATGTTCCCAGATGGCCTGCATATATGCCTGCGCGAAACCCGGCACGCCGATGCCATAGGTCAGGAACCGGCTGACCACCGGCGCATAGAAGATATCGGCCGCGCAGAACGTGCCGAACAGGAACGGGCCGCCCTTGCCGAAACGGGCCCGCGCCTCCGCCCACAGGCCTAGAATACGCACGATATCCGCGCGTGTCGCATCGGTCAGTTCCAGACCGTTCACCCGTTTGCGGATATTCATCGGGCACTGGCGGCGCAGGTCGAGATAGGAACTGTGCATTTCCGCGACCATGGAACGGGCCATGCCGCGCGCCGCTTCGTCCTTCGGCCAGAAGCGATCGCGCCCCACCTTGTCGGCCAGATAATCGAGGATGGCCAGGCTGTCCCAGACGACCACTTCACCGTCCCACAGGACGGGCACCTTGCCGGCGGAGGGTTGGAACACGCCATCGGTCCGTTTCGTGGCCTGCCAGTCATCCCCGTCGATATGGACGGTCAGCTCGTCGAAATGCAGCCCGGATTGCTTGGCCGCCAGCCAGCCGCGCAGCGACCAGCTGGAATAGTTCTTGTTGCCGATAATCAGCTTCACGCCGGTCCTCTCTCGGTCTTTCCGGCGTGCCCTAGGCGTTCGCCGGGGACGTGTCGAGGCTGGACACAATGAGAGGATGGCATCTTCCGGAATCACACGGCTTGCTAATGAAACTGACTCTCATTAGATGACAGCCAACCGGCGTCCCGATCCGCCCAAAATATCCATGAGGAATCTGATGAAACTGTCCCGGCCGCTCCTGCTCGCCTGCACCTGCCTCGGCACCACACCCGCATTCGCGGAAGAAGCGCCGGACGATCGCCAGATCATCGTGCAGGGCGAAGTTCTGCGCAGCGCCTCCGCTACGCAGACCGACACCCCGGCAATCGAAGTGCCGCAGCCGGTGACTGTCGTGACCGACGAAATCTTCCAGGCGCAGGGCGCGATCTCCGTCAGCGATACGCTGAACTATGTTGCCGGTGTGACCGCCAATTCCTACGGGCCTGACAGCCGTGTGGATGGCGGCTTCGTGCGCGGCGTCACCCCGCTGCAGTTCCGCGACGGGATGCGCGACATTTTCGGCTATTACGCCAGCATTCGCGCGGACCCGTACAACTTCTCTCAGGTGGAGGTCGTGCGCGGCCCGGCATCGGTGCTGTTCGGTGCCGGATCTCTGGGCGGGATCGTCAACCTGGCGTCCAAGCTGCCCGAATTCACGCCCGGCGGCGAAGTGGCGATTCGCTATGGCTCGCATGATCGCAAGGAAGCGCTGGCCGACATTACCGGCCCGATCGGCGATACGATTGCCGGCCGCGTCGTCGCCCGTGTTCGCGATTCCGGCACGCAGACCGATTACGTTCCCGATGACCGGGTGATGATCGCCCCATCCATCACCTGGGCGCCGAGCATGGACACCAGGCTGACCCTGCTCGGCCTGTATCAGGAAGACGATGGCGGCTCGACCTCGCAATTCCTGCCGCTGGTCGGCACTATCCTGGACAATCCGAACGGCACGCTGCCCAATGATCTGTTCGTCGGCAAGCCGGGCTGGGATCGTTATGATGGCCGCCTTTTGCAGGGCACGGCCCTGCTGGAACAGCGCGTGACAGACAATGTCCGGCTGAACCTGAAGGCGCGCTATATCGATAGCGACGTGACCTATTTCACCCATTATCCGAACAGCTATTCCAACCCGACAAATCCCTATCTGGACGCGGACCAGCGGTTGATCACCCTGATTGCTTCCGGCGGCCCGGCGCGGATGGAAGTGTTCACCACCGACAACAATGTGCAGTTCGATTTCAATACCGGCGCAAATGTGGAGCATGTCTTGCTCGCCGGGGTCGATTACAGCTGGAACCGCGTGCGTAAAGAAGCCGGCTATGCCTATGAAACGATCGATATCTACGACATCGATTACGGCTCTCTGTCCGATTTCGGCGGCGGCCCGCCCCAGCCTTCCGGACCAAGCGAAGACACGGAACAGGAACAGCTCGGCCTTTACCTGCAGGATCAGATCCGCTTCTTCGACCGCGTATCCCTCGTCCTTGGCATCCGCCATGATGATGTCAGTTCGGACAGTTTCGGGACGCAGGCCTTCGTTTCCAGCGCAACCACTTATCGCGCCGGCATCATCGCTGAAATCGTGAACGGCGTTTCGCCCTTCTTCAGCTACACCGAAAGCTTCGAGCCGATTTCGGGCGCGACCAGCGACGGATCGCCCTTCACGCCAAAATCGGGCCGCCAGTTCGAAGCGGGTGTAAAAATCCATCCCAACGAAGCCACGCTGCTGACGCTGACCTGGTACGACATCAAGGAAAATGGCCGCCCGATCCCGGACAACAGCACGCCTGATCCGGATGACCGGATACAGGCCGGCGAATCATTCTCCCGCGGTTTTGAAGTGGAAGGCAGCACTGTCCTGCCCGGCGAAATCCAGCTCCTTGCCAATTTCAGCTATAACAAGGCCGAAATCGAAGGAACGGGCCAGCAGATCGACAATGTGCCGAAATACAATGCCTCGGCATGGGCCATGAAGGGCTTCGATCTTGGCGGCGACACTTTCCTTCGCCTTGGCGGGGGCGTCCGCTATGTCGGCAAGAACCGTTCCTATGGCCCGGCCTTCCCCAACGGGCTGGTCACGCCGAGCTTCACCCTGGTGGATGCCATGGCAGAAGTGACCTGGGATGAAAGCTGGAGCCTGCAAATCAACGCCACCAATCTGCTGGGCAAGGATTATTACGCGGCCTGCCTTGCGCGGGGCGATTGCTTCATGGGCGCCGAACGCAATGTGTTCGGCACGCTGAGCTACCGCTTCTGATGGCGGATCCCCTGCTCTGGGTCGCTTCGGCAGCCGGCATCGCCGGTGTCGGCGTGCTGCGCATGTCCTGGGCAGGGCGAAAACGCTCCACCACCCGCAACAGTGCGGGCTGGCTGCTATTGCTGGTGGGCGCGATTGGCGGGGCCTTGGCGGAAGGGGCGTGGGGCGTCTCCATCGTCTCCCTCTTCGCGATGGGGACGGCGGCGCTCATCCTCGCCCATTCCGCCATCACCGCCCCGCCCGGCAAGGCGAAGCCATCCGATCGGCGGGTCCGCATGCTGCCAGAAGCGGGGGAAAGCCTGCATATCGGCGCACGGTTGCTGACTTTCGTGCTGGTGGCCATCGTCCTTCTCGCCATTTCCGTTGGCCTGGGCATTGCCATTCGCGGCTTCGCCTATCTGGCGGGCATGAATGAAGCGAACAGCAATGTGACCGGCCTGTTCGCCGTGCCGATAATCTGGTCCATCCTTGCCGTCTGGCTGTTGATGCTGGAACGCCCGCGCAACCGGCTGATCCTGGTGCTGGCAAGCTGCATCCCGATCCTGCCCCTTCTATTCATCGGAGCTTCGGCATGAACATGGCGCCCGACACATCCACGGTGAAGAAGGCGCTGTCCGCCCATGCGGCCATCGGCCTGGTTGCCGGCGCCCTGCTCTATCTGATCTGCCTGACCGGCACGGTCGTGGTCTTCTACGAAGAATGGCAGTGGATCGAACAGCCCGATGCGCCGGAGATGGAACGGATCGCGCCGGAAGCGGTGCAGCGCGGCGTCGAAGCGGTAATGGCGAGCGAGGCTGACCGCGAACCGACCACGCATCTCTATGTCCATTTGCCGGTGGAAGACCTGCCGCGCGCCACGATTTCCACCGATACGCAGGCAGTACATCTGACGCAGGACGGCAGCATCGCCAATCCGGAGGAAGTAGCCTGGTCGGATTTCCTGCTGGCCCTGCACTACCGGCTCAACCTGCCCAGCCTTATCGGCATCACCATCGTTGGCGCATTGGGCGTGATGATCGTCAGCCTGGCAATTTCAGGAGTGATCGCCCATCCGCGCATCTTCCGCGATGCATTTCGCCTGCGCGCCCGCAATGGCGGCGGGATCGCCCTGGCGGACTGGCATAATCGCATGAGCGTGTGGACCCTGCCCTTCTCGCTCGCCATTGCGCTGACCGGGGCGGTGATCGGGCTGGCATCAATCGCGGCCTATGGCCTTGGCACGCTATATTACGATGGCGATCTGGAAGCCGTCTATGCGCCGATCTTCGGGGAAGAAGGCGCGAGCGATGCAACGCCTGCACCGGCGCCCGATGTCGCCCGCGCGCTCGGTTACATGCAGGCCAATTATCCCGATGTCGTGCTGACCTATGCCATATTGCACGATCCCGGCACGCAGGGGCAGCATATCCAGATGGTCGGCGAACATCCGCGCCGGCTGATCTTCGGCGAATATTACGATTTCGACGCGGCGGGGAATTTCGCAGGCACGGCAGGGCTGGCCGATGGCGAACTGGGCCAGCAGACGGCGGCATCCATCTATAATCTGCATTTCGGCAATTTCGGCGGCCTGCCGGTCAAGATCGCCTATGTGATCTTCGGCCTTGCGCTGACCGCGATCTGCGCCACCGGCACCTATATCTGGCTGGGCAAGAGGCGGCGACGGGGCCTGTCGGAACCGCGCCTGCTGGCCGCCTGGGATGCGATTGTGTGGGGCACGCCGCTGGCGCTCGCCATCGCCTTCGCCGCGCGCCTGCTGATCGGTAATGCCGCCGCGCTGGAAGCGATCTTCTGGCTGAGCGCGCTGGCGATACTGGTGATCAATATCGCGCTGGCCGGCAAATTGCCGGGGCGCCGGGTGCTGCAATCGCTGCTGGTGATCGGCTGCACGGCAGGGCTGGTCCTCGCGGCATAGAGCCGCACCAGCCTGCCGTTCAGGCGAGGATGTCCTGCAGCACGGCAGCGCGCAATTCGGGAATGCCCATTCCCTTTTCGCTGCTGGTCACGTGGATCACCGGATAGGCTGCCGGGTGCTTGCGCGCCTGCGCCTCCACCTTCGCCAGCACATCGGCCAGTTCGCTCGCCTTCACCTTGTCCGCCTTGGTCAGCACCAGGCGATAACCGACGGCCGCTTCGTCCAGCATCTTCATCATCTCCTCGTCCGGAGGTTTGATGCCATGGCGGCTGTCAATCAGAACAAGCGTGCGCTTCAGCACGGCCCGGCCGCGCAGGAATGTGCGCACCAATTGCTTCCAGCGTTCGACCACTTTCACCGGCGCCTTGGCAAAGCCATAGCCGGGCATGTCGACCAGCCGGAACACGGTGGGCGTTCCGATCTCGAAGAAGTTCAGTTCCTGCGTGCGGCCCGGTGTAACCGATGTGCGCGCGATTGATTTGCGCCCGGTCAGGGCGTTGATCAGCGAGCTCTTGCCGACATTGGACCGGCCGGCAAAGGCCACTTCGGGAAAATCCGCATCCGGCAGGAATTTCAGCTCCGGTGCCGAGAGCAGGAATTCAACCCTGCCCGCGAACAGTCGCCGCGCTTCCTCGATCAGTTCGTCCTGCTCGCTCACTCCTTCGCCTTCTCACGTTCGGCCGCGCGGGCCTTGTCGGCACGGTCCTTCTCCATCTGCGCCTTCAACTGGGGATGGCGCGAATAGAGATATTTCTGTTGTGCCACCGTCAGGATGTTGGAGGTGATCCAGTACAGCAGCAGGCCGGCGGCGAAAGGCGCCATCACGAACATCAGCACCCACGGCATGATCATGAAGATCTGCTGCTGGGCCGGGTCCATCGCGGCGGGGTTCAGCTTGAACTGGAGCCACATGGTGAAGCCGAGCAGCACCGCCAGCACACCGATTGCCAGGAAGCCGGGCGGGTTGAAATCCAGCAGCCCGAACAGGTTGAGTATATGTGCCGGATCGGGCGCGGAAAGGTCGCGGATCCACAGGGCGAAGGGCTTGTGGCGCATTTCGATCGCCACCAGCAAGGTCTTGTACAGGGCGAAGAAGATCGGGATCTGCAGGAAGATCGGCAGACACCCGGCCAGCGGATTGACGCCTTCTTCCCGGTAGAGCTTGCCCATTTCCTGCTGCAGCGTCGCCTTGTCGTCCTTGTGCCGTTCCTGCAGCGCCTTCATTTTCGGCTGCACCGCGCGCATCTGCGCCATGGACGCGAACTGCTTCTGGGCGATGGGGAACATCAAGGCCCGGATCACCACGGTCAGCAGGATGATCGCCACGCCGAAATTGCCTGTCAGCGCATAGAGTTCGCGCAGCAGCCAGAAGATCGGCTTCATGAACCAGCGGAACCAGCCCCAGTCGATCGCCAGGCCGAAATTCTCGACCCCGGCATCCTCGTAATGGTCGAGCACGGCGCTTTCCTTCGCACCGGCAAACAGCTGGGTCGAACGGCTGGCGGTTTCGCCGGATCCGACAGTGACTGCATCATAGAGCAGATCGGCCCGATAATGCTCGCCCCCGGCAGTACGGAATTCGGTCTGCGTTTCGGTGCCCGCCTGCGGGATCAGCGCGGACAGCCAGTAAATATCGGTAAAGCCTACCCAGCCGGTGGGGGTGGCGTTGCGAACCGATCCCGCTTCGGCCACATCGTCATAATCCCAGCTGAAATTCACCTCGCCGCCGAAATTGCCGATCGGGCCGGAATGCAGGTTCCACATATCGCTACTGGCCGTGCGGCTGGTGCGATTGATGAAGGCATAGGGCCGCAGCGCGACAGAACCTTCCGCATTGTTGATGACGGACTGATCCGCCGTCAGCATGTAGAATTCATCGATCGAGAAGCGGATGGTGAAGACCTGGCCTTCGCCATTGTCCCAGGTGAGCGTGACGGGGTTGCCGGGGGCCAGCGGGCCACCTTCGGCCTGCCACACCGTATTGGCGCCTGGCAGCTTCACGCCTTCGCCAATCCAGCCGAATTGCGCGAATTGCTGCGCGGGCGTGCCACTGGGGGAGAACAGGCGGACAGGGCCGCTATCCTTGTCGACCGTCTGGCGGTGGGTCTTGAGAACGATATCGTCGATCCGCGCACCGACGGGGTTGATGGAGCCGGCAACTTCCGGCGCATCGATCCGCACGCGCTCGGCGGTGGCCAGCGCGGTTTCGAGATCGCGTACTTCCTCCGCCTGTTCGGCGGGATCGGTCAGCCCGCCATCGCGGATATGCGTGGCCGCCGCGCGCTGCGCCGGCGTGTCGGTGCCGTTCTGCGCCAGTTCTTCCGTCGGAGCCTGATCCGACTGCGGATAGAACTGGCTCATCGCCACTTCGTAGCCGAGAAACAGCACGAGGCTCAGCACTACGGCGAGGACGAGATTGCGATTTTCCAAGATGCGGGTCCTAAGATACTGCTTGCCGTACCGATGCGTCAGGGCACCGGGTCATAGCCATGACCACCCCAAGGGTGGCAGCGCAATAGACGCTTGATCGCGATCCATCCACCCTTGATCGCGCCATGTTTTTCCAGCGCCTCTATCGCGTACTGGCTGCAGGTCGGCTGATAGCGGCAGGACGGCGGAAGAATGCGCGAAGGGCCGAGCTGCCATCCACGCGCGATGAGTATGAAAATCCGTTTCATTTGCGGCCGCTCCGGCGGCGGCGGGACGGATCGCCCTTGCCGTCTGCCGCGCGCGACAGGGCGAATGAGAGTTCGCCGCGCATTTTCGCGAAATCGCGTTCGATCCCGCCTTCGCGGCCGATCAGCACGTGATCGTGATCGGGCAGCCCTTCATCCGGGAGGGCCGCACGCAGCAATTCGCGGAACCGGCGCTTCATGCGGTTGCGAACAACCGCATTGCCGATCTTCTTGGTGACGGTAATTCCGTAACGCTTGCCCCGCCCCCCATTGGGACGGGCCAATAGCACGAAGCCGGGGCGTGCAACACGCAAACCCCGGTTGGCAGCAAGGAAATCCGCGCGGCGTTGAAGGACCGCGATGGATTCCGGTGCTTCGTTCGTGTCAGGCGCTGAGTTTCTTGCGTCCACGGGCGCGGCGGGCGCGAAGCACCTTGCGGCCACCGGGGGTAGCCTTGCGGGCGAAGAAACCGTGGCGGCGCTTGCGCACGAGATTGCTCGGCTGAAAAGTGCGCTTCATCTTTCAATCCTCGAATTCAAACGAAAAGGGCCGCCCGTTGGGACGGCCTGATATGGATGCGCGGTTAGTTGAGGCCAGACGCGAAGTCAAGATAGGCGAGCTTCGGCGCGGCCGGTTTCTCGGCCTCCACCCACTGACGCATCTCGCTCCCCGTCAGCCATAGCGCATTTTCGAAGCTGGCGGAATTGGTCATGGTATAGAATGACGCGGCTTCTTCCGCGCTCATGCCCATTTCGCGGTAGTAGGAGAGGTATTTCCGGTTCTGCGGCGAATCGGCGGCGAAGTCATCGGGTTCCAGCCCTTCCACGTCGATCCAGGCATGGACGGCGAACTCTGCCCCGTCCGCCACCACGCGGCTTTCACCCGCCAGGAACAGTTCCACCGCGCCCGAACGGACGGAGCCACCCTCCGCCACGAATGTCCGCAGGCCGGCGGCGCGGATCATCCGGCCCAGGCGCAGATTGGCGATATCGTCATAAGTGCCCGGGCAATCGTGAAATTCCAGCACTTCGATGGATGGGAAATCCCGCAGCATCGCCGCGAAGCTGGCGGGCGTGCCGCGATCCGTCACGTCGACAAGTGCGGCAGTACGCTCGTCCAGCACACGGAACGGACCATATTCGGCAATGGCCGCATCGGCGGCGGCGGCAAGATCGGGAATGTAGTATCGGCTGGCCAGCGCCTGCCCGGCCGGCGCCACTACTGGCTGTGCCGGAACTTCCACTGCAACCGGCGGGGGAGCGGGAGCCTGCCCCTTTTCGACCATCGCATGCGCCGCGCCCGGCAAGGCGAAACAGGCGCAAGCAATTGCAACAAGGCGCAGACGGCGTTCCATCCCGAATGCCTGCATCGAGGGATGCTGCTCAGGAGTGAAATTTCACGGTTGCCCGCAAATTCACCATATTCGCATCCGAAGCGGCGCGAAGCGCTCGACATGGGGTTTTCGCGCGCTATCGTCGCCGCCGGATAAGGGGGCAATAAGTGGTCGCACTGGTTTCTACCGTGGCCTATCTCGGGCTGGAGGCGCGGCGCGTGGAAGTTCAGTGCCAGGTGGCGCCGGGCATGCCGCGTTTCGCGATAGTGGGGCTGCCGGACAAGGCAGTGGGCGAAAGCCGCGAACGGGTGCAATCGGCGCTCGCATCCATGGGCCTTTCCCTGCCGCCCAAGCGGATCACCATCAATCTTTCCCCGGCCGACCTGCCGAAGGAAGGTTCGCATTACGATCTGCCCATCGCGCTGGCCTTGCTGGCCGCCATGGGTGTGACCGATGCCGAACAGCTGGCCGACTGGGTGGCAGTGGGCGAACTGGCGCTGGATGGCAGGGTCGTCGGTTCCCCCGGAGTATTGCTGGCCGCGATTCATGCCAGCGAAACAGAAAAGGGCCTGATCTGCCCGGCCGGCCAGGGGGCGGAAGCGCGCTGGGCCAGCGGCGTGCCCGTCTGCGCCGCGCCGGACCTGGTCAGCCTGCTCAACCATCTTAAGGGCACGCAGCGCCTGCCCGATCCCGAACCGGGCGCGGTCGAACCGGCAGCCCCCGGCCCCGATCTCAAACAGGTGAAAGGGCAGGAAACCGCCAGGCGCGCGCTGGAAATCGCCGCCGCCGGAGGGCACAATCTGTTCTTGACCGCGTCGCCGTCGATTGCATTACGCGCAACGGCAGCTTCGCGCCCTCATGCCGGACATTCGACCAATCGCGACAAGATCCCGAAAGCCGCCATTCGTTCGTGGGGCCGACGATGACAACAATGTGTCCTCGTTTTGGTCATTCTTTGCGGCTTCGGGGTGGCCATTAGCGGACGTTGACTCATCCAGTCGCCCTTCCGTCCACGTAGGGCGCCGGATCGCCACTCGCAAATTGTCGTTATCGTAATCTCGAAACCATAGCGCCCGCCCGCCGTTGGGGAGGAAAGTCCCATCATCGGCTCCCTGCGCGGCCGGCACAGCCCGCCGCCGCCCCGGTCCCATGCCGATTTGCGCGAGGAGAGGATGCCGACCATGGATGGCAATCACACAACTAGGAGCGCCCGCGATTGGACCCGTTTCTTGGCTCTGGCTCTGGGTGGGCTTCTTGGCCTCATCGGGCTGGTACTTATCGTAGGCGGCGCGTGGCTCGCACTGCTTGGCGGGTCCCTCTACTACGTCATTGCCGGTCTCGCGCTGCTTGCCAGCGGCGTGCTCATTGCACGGCGGTCCATGGCCGGAGTGCTGTTCTATGTCGCATTGTTCATCGGCACGATCGCCTGGGCATTCTGGGAAGTAGGCGGCGATGCCTGGGCGCTGCTGCCGCGTCTGTTCGGTCCGGCAGTTCTGTTCCTGCTGGTGGTGCTGATCACCCCGCTGATGCGCGAGGCGCGCTATGGATGGAAGCATGCGGGTGGGGCGGCGCTGGCTTCGTTCCTGGTTTTCGTCATCGGCGGCTACATCATTGCCCAGCAGCACGATCCGTGGGAGCGGGGCACCCTGCCGCAAACGCTGATGGCGGATGCGGACCTATCCTTCGCGGCGCCGGACGGCGACTGGATCGCCTATGGCGGGACTTACGGCGCACAGCGCTATTCGCTCCTTCGCCAGATCACGCCCGATAATGTGGGGCGGCTCGAGCGGGTGTGGGTCGCGCACACGCGCGACCTGCCCGAGGACAAGAGCGACAACAGTTATGGCGCCGAAACCACACCGCTCAAGGTGGGCGACCGGCTGTATCTGTGTTCGGCGATGAACATCATGATCGCGCTGGACCCGGCCTCGGGGCGCGAACTCTGGCGCTACGACCCGCAGGTGCCGGATGAATATATCCCCTATACCGCCGCCTGCCGCGGCGTTGCCTATTACGAAGTGCCCGATGCCGCGCAGGACCAGGCCTGCGCAGCGCGGGTGATCCAGGGTACGCTCGACGGGCGCATCGTCGCCGTCGATGCGAATTCCGGCCTTCCCTGCGCCGATTTCGGCCAGAACGGCTCGGTCGACATCACCACCGGCATGGGCGAGGTGGTCCCGGGCATGGTCTCGATTACCTCGCCGCCGGTTGTCGTGCGGGGAAATGTGGTGACCGGCCACCAGGTGCTCGACGGGCAGAAGCGCGATGCGCCTTCGGGCGTGATCCAGGCTTTCGATGCCGTCACCGGCGAACTTGCCTGGGCGTGGGACCTGGCGCGGCCCGACCTCACCGGCGCCCCGGAGCCGGGCGACAGCTACACGCGCGGCACGCCCAATATGTGGACCATTGCCTCGGCCGACGAGGAACTGGGCCATGTCTACCTGCCGATGGGCAATTCGGCAGTCGACTATCTCAGCGCCAGCCGTTCCGATGCCGAGAACGAATATGCAACGGCACTTGTGGCGCTCGATGCCGAGACCGGCCGCCCGGCCTGGCATTTCCAGACCGTCCACAAGGACGTGTGGGATTATGACCTCGGTTCGCAGCCGACATTGATCAATCTTCCGGGCGGAGTGCCCGCGCTGGTCCTGGCCAGCAAGCAGGGAGACATGTACGTGCTCGACCGGCGCACCGGTCAGCCCCTCACAGGCGTGGAGGAGCGCCTCGTTCCCCAGGGCGGAGTGGAGCCGGAAGAGCGCACCCGCACCCAGCCATTCTCCACCTGGCACACGCTCGCCAAGCGTGACCTGACGGAACGCGACATGTGGGGGATGTCGCCGATCGACCAGATGGTCTGCCGGATCCAGTTCCGCCGGGCCGCCTATGACGGCATCTACACCCCGCCCACCGCCGACCGGCGCTGGATCCAGTATCCCGGCTACAATGGCGGGTCGGATTGGGGCGGCATCGCGATCGATCCGCTGCGCGGCCTAATTGTCGCCAATTACAATGACATGCCCAATTACAACCGTCTCGTTCCCCGCGAAGAGGCTGACCGGCTCGGGTGGGTTCCGCGCGGCGATCCGCGCGGCGGCGACCTTGGCGAGGGCGGGCCGGAAGGTGCCGGCGACCCGCAAATGGGCGCGCCCTATGCGGTCGACGTCAACGCCGGCTGGCGGATGCCTTTCACCAACTTGTTGTGCAAACAGCCGCCTTATGGCGGCATCCGCGCAATCGATCTGCGCAGCGGCCAGACGGTGTGGGACCGGCCATTCGGGTCCGCACGCAAGAACGGCCCTTTCAACATTCCCTCTATGCTCCCTCTGCGTATCGGCACGCCCAACAATGGCGGCGCGGTCGTCACAGCGGGCGGGCTGATCTTCATCGCGGCGACAACCGATGACCGGATCCGTGCCATCGATATCGAAACCGGCGAAACGCTGTGGGACGATGTGCTGCCCGCGGGTGGGCAGTCCACCCCCATCACTTACGAAGCCAACGGGCGGCAATATGTGGTGATCATGACAGGCGGGCATCACTTCATGGAAACGCCCATCGGCGACGAGGTGATCGCCTATGCTCTGCCGCGCTGACCTCCGGCCCGACCGCTAACAGGTCTGCAGCAGCGCGACCGGCATCCCGGTCCACAGCATTGCGCCCAGCGCGGCGACGGCAAGCGCCAGCCCAAGCCTGCGCAGGAACGCCGTGTCGCTCGAACCCTGCGCCGGCTTGCGGAGGAAGGCGAAGACGAGCCCGCCGCCCGCCGCCAGCAAGATCAGCCACACTCCGGTCAGCACCCAGCGCGCGCCATTGAAGCCCACGGCGCAGGAATAGCCATGCGCGGCATAGAGTACGACGAAGGCCAGCGCCCATAGCGAGAAGCCGGCAATCAGTGCCAGCGGCCCGGAGAAAGGCGTTTGCCTCCTCATCCCGTTCCCAGCACCGGGCCGAGATGGATCGCGGCGACCGTCACCGCCCCGACCAGCGCGGAATAGCCCGAGAATGCCGCCAGGTTGCGCGGATCGAGGCTGCGCCGCGCGCTCACAAACCCGGCCCGGCCGCGGGCCAGCACGAATGCCGAGCCGATCGCCGCCAGGCCGTTGTGCAGGATAGCGTAGAGCGCCAGCGCCCATATGCACGCGGCATAGGCATGACTTGCGGCAGGCGGAGTCAGGAAAGCCAGCGTGGCGGCAAAGGCTATGCAGGCGAGTGCATTCGCCGAGGCCGATACAACGAGCCAGCGCGCGCTTCGCGCCGCGTCGCCGCGCAGATTGGAGCGATGTGCGGCCAGCGGGGCGAGCCCCGCCATCGCCAGCGCGGCCAGCGTCGCTATCGCAAGCCCGGGCGCAGCATCGATGAAGGCAGGCGGCGGCCAGCCGGGCGCAATGACCCACAGGAACAGGTAGCCGAACAGCAGCGAGATGAAGAGCGTCGCGTCGAACACCAGCGTGAAGACCATCCCCCACCAGCCGGGGGCCTGCGGGTGGGCGTGATGCGGCGGCAGCCGGGTGCCCTCTCTACAATCGACCGAGTCCGGATCGGCGGTGTCGCCTGATCGCCAGAGCCACCAGCACCCGCATCCAATCACCGCCAGGCCCAGCAGCCCCGCCCCCCAATAGAACCCTGCCAGGAAACAGATCGCCGCGCCGACCAGTGCAAGCGCGGTCCAGAACGGAATGAGCGTGGGTCCGGGCAGAATGATCACATGCTCCGGCGCGCCCGTGACGCTGTCCACCGCCATTGTCGCTCGCCGCCCGCCCAGTGCGCCGGGCAGATAGCCCGTTCCGCCCGCAAGGCGCGCCGAGAGGTCCGGGTCGTCATGCAGCGGATGGCGACTGCCCACTTTCGGCAGGCTGGCGAAATTGTATGTCGGCGCAGGCGTGGGCATGGCCCATTCCAGCGTATCCGCCTTCCAGGGATTGTGCGGAGTATGCGGGGCAAAGCGCCACTGCACCAGTATGTCCACCAGCGTCATGGCGAAACCAATCGCCATCACGAAGCCGCCGAAAGACGATACCAGGTTCGGCCAATCCCAGCCCAGCCCGGTCTCGTAAGTGAATACCCGGCGCGGCATGCCCAGCAGACCGGTCCAGTGCATGACCAGGAAGGTGAGGTTGAAGCCGATGAACACCAGCCAGAAGGCAAGGCGGCCCAGCCCCTGGTCGGTCCGCCTGCCACTCAGCTGCGGCCCCCAGTAATAGATGCCCGCCATCACTGGAAACACGAACCCGCCCACCAGCACATAGTGAAGGTGCGCCACCACGAAATGGGTGTCGTGCACCTGCCAGTCGAATGGGACCACGGCCACCATCACTCCGGTGAGGCCGCCGCTCACGAAGACGAAGAAGAAGCCATAAATCCAGAGCATCGGCAGGGTCATTTTCGGCCGGCCTTTGAGGAGCGTGGTCAGCCAGGCGAAGATCTGGATCGCCGTGGGCACCACCACCAGCAGACTGGCCGCGGAAAAGAATGCCAGGCTCAGATGCGGGATGCCTGTGGTGAACATGTGATGCACCCACAGCCCGAAGCTGAGAAACGCCTGCGCGATCAGCGCTGCCACGATCCAGCGATATCCGACGATGGGCCGCCCTGCGAACACAGGGAGGATCGTCGAGATTACCCCCGCAGCCGGAAGGAAGATGATGTAGACCTCCGGATGCCCGAACAGCCAGAACAGGTGCTGCCAAAGCAGCGGATCGCCGCCCCGTGCCGAATCGAAGAACGGCAGGCCGAATGCGCGTTCGGCCTCAAGCAAAATCGAACCGAGGATGAGCGGCGGGAACCCGACCAGCATCATCGCCGCCGTGATCCACAAATACCAGGCGAGGAGCGGCATCTTAGAAAGCGCCATGCCTCCTGCCCGCACTTTCAGGACAGTGGCCATGAATTCGATGGCCGCACACACGGCAGACACCTCCACCACCGTGATGCCGACCAGCCAGATGTCCGAATTGATCCCCGACGAAAACGGCTTGGACGAGAGCGGCGTGTACATGAACCAGCCGCTGTCGGGCGCGATACCGAGCACCAGCGCTGCCAGCAGGATCAGGCCGCCGGCAAGATAGCACCAGTATCCGAACGCGCTCAGCCGCGGGAAGGCGAGGTCGCGTGCGCCCAGCACCTTAGGCAGCATGTAGAGCGCAAAGCCTTCGATCAGCGGGATCGCGAAGAGGAACATCATCACCGTGCCGTGCATGGTGAAGACCTGGGCGTAATTCGCCGCATCCAGGAACTGGGTATCTGGCCCGGCAAGCTGCGCCCGGATCAGCATCGCCAGCACACCGCCGATGAAAAAGAATGCGATAGCGGTCACCATGAAGCGGATGCCGATGACGGTGTGGTTGGTTGCCCCAAGGAAGCCGAACCAGGTCTTCGGCTGGCCGTAGAGCGGCTCCATCTCGTGATGCAGCGCGAGGGCGCGTTTGTGTGCCGTGTCGTTCATTCGATTCCCGTCAAGTCGAGGAGGTAATCCCGCCATTGTTCGATGATCGTTGCGGCAGGGGCGGGCCGCGGGTTGAGCACCTGGGGCGGCGGCTCGAAGCTGCCCGCCTGCTCCGCCAATGCCGCGGCGTAGGCTTCCGCAGGGTGCGCAATCACCACCATCTGCATCGGCGCATGACCGATGCCGCAATATTCCGCGCAGACGCCGCGATAGCGGCCCGGTTTGTCGGCGTGGAGGACCATGCGATTGGTCTTGCCCGGAACAGCATCCATCTTGCCGCCCAGGCGCGGCACCCAGAAGCTGTGGATCACGTCGCCGCTCGTCAGTTCCAGCGTGAAATCTCGACCGGCGGGCACGTGGATTGTGTTGATCGTCTGGCCGCCGCCCGGATAGATCGCGACCCAGCGCCACTGCTCTGCCCGCACGGCAATCACCGCCTCATCGCTGCTGCGGGCGAACAATTGTTCGCCTCGCAGGAATGCGAAACCCATCAGCAGGGCGAGTGTGACCAGGGGAAAC
Source organism: Croceibacterium atlanticum (assembly GCF_001008165.2). Classification (NCBI taxonomy): domain Bacteria; kingdom Pseudomonadati; phylum Pseudomonadota; class Alphaproteobacteria; order Sphingomonadales; family Erythrobacteraceae; genus Croceibacterium; species Croceibacterium atlanticum. Next base: position 1,731,001 of record NZ_CP011452.2, read on the forward strand.
ACCAAGCCCCAGCCGACCAGCACCCGGCGTGCGGAAATATCGCGCAGGCCATGCCGCTCGCGCAGGGCATAAAGCGCGACCGCCAGCACCAAGCCCAGGATGGCCACGGCCCCGCCCAGCATGATCCACCACAATTCCGCCACCCGGGCGGCAGCGGGCCCGGCCGGGTCGAGCGCCGAAAGTTCGCCGGAGCAACCGGCCGATGCGAGGCTGGCGAAGATGGCCGCGCAACCCTTCGCGCCGCCGCGCGTTACTCCCGCATGGCCAGACTTGACGAAGCCAAAGACCAGAGCGTCGGCTCGCGCATCGCGCTGGCCGGGCACCCGATCCACGCGATGATGGTGACTTTCCCGATTGCGCTGGTCGTGGCCACGCTGGCGGCGGACCTGTTCTGGTGGTTGACCGCCGACCCATTCTTCCCGCGGCTTGCCTTGTGGGCCAGTGGATGGGGCTTCGCCTTCGGCGTGCTCGCAGGAATCGCCGGCACCGCCGAACTTCTCGCGGGACGGGGGATTCGCCGCCGTCCCGAAAGCTGGACCCATGCCACCGCTGCGATGATGCTGCTGGCGGTGATCGGTGCCAATTGGGGCCTGCGCCTCTACGGGCCGGCCGAGGCCGTGCTGCCCTGGGGCCTGTTCCTCTCCGTGGGAGGGCTGCTCTTCGTCGGCCTGGCGGGCTGGCAGGGGGGCAAGCTGGTGTTCGAGCATCAGATGGGCGTCATGATGAATGAGGATAGACAGGCGGAGCATGCCGAGGAGGAGGCGGAGGAGGAGCGTGCCGCTCTTCCAGGGGTTGCAGCTGACCCGGCTCGGTAAGCCATGTCGGCAAGCCGGGATCGATCGCAGGCTTGGCCAGCACCAGCGCCAGGATTGCTAGCGAAGACGCGCCGATGGCCAGGGCGACGAGCCGGATGCGCAAGGTTGGCCCTTCCACTTCCTCATCGGCGAGATGCGCGAGCACATGGCCGTACTGCATATGCGCAACCACCAGCACGCCGACTGCCGCGAGCTTCGCGAACATCCACGGATGGAGGGCATCGGCCAGGAACAGCAACGCTCCGCCTGCGCCGACCGCGACGAAAGCGGCCGGGGAGACCAGCCCCATATAGGCGAAGCGGCTGCCCATCCGGACTCGTGCAAAGTCCTGCCGGTCGCGCACGCGCTGGTGGTTCTGGAGCAGCGCCGCGAGATACAGCAAGCCCGCCACCCAGACGGCCACTCCGGCGATATGGAGGAACTTCAGCCACAGCATCTCAGGATACAGGCTCCGCGCGGAGTCCATGCAGCAACCTCGAAACGGCGGAGTAACCGGCCAGGACGGTCAGCGGCAGGCTCGCGGTCCACATCAGTAGGCCGGCCAGCTGCTGGTCGGCCAGCGGCGTCAGGCCATAAAGCCCGGTGGTGAGATAATGCGGGGCATAGAGCGCGCCGGGCGCAAAAGTCAGCAGCGCGCCGAGCAGCCCCATCTGCATCGTCATGGCAATGATTGCCAGCAGCGCTGCCGGCAAGGAGGTTGCGGTATCGGCCAGCCGGTACCAGAACAACATGGCCGAACCGAGCAACGCAACCTGCCCCAGCCAGTATGCCAGGTCGCTCGACAGCGCCCAGCTATAGGCAAGCGGCACGTGCCAGGCCCACATGACCGCCACATGCAGTACGAGCGCGGCGGAGAGCGGGACCTTTGACAGGTCGGCCGGCAGGCGGACGAACTGCCCCGCCAGGAGCGGCGCGGCGGCGTAGACCACGAGCAAATGGTGCGCGGCCCGAACGGAAAACAGGCCGGAACTCAGCGCGCATATCGGGGAAACATAGGCTAGGGCCAGCAAGCCCAGGCCGGCCCAGCTGGCGCGCGGCTGATGGCTCAGCAGCCATGCGGCCAGCGCCAGTGCAGCCAGCAGAGGCGGGTCGAAATTCCATGCGCCCGCTGCTGCCCCGGGCAGGGGCGCGGGGCCACAATATGGGACAGCCGGCATGCCGCCTCCTTCATGCAGCGCCGATTCCACGAAGTACTCGACGCGGGCCATTCCGGGATTAACGCACGCCAGCGATTTCGGTTGCGGTGGTCGGGGAATTCTACTCAGGAAAGACTTCGCCACCGGTGCCGCAACTGACCAGTGACTGTCCACGCGTCCAGGCGTGAACGATATCGAAGAGCGCGCGAATCTGCCGCTACCTGGTCAGATAAATGCGGGCTTTCGAGGGATCGTTGGGGGCGTTGAACGGCCGGTTTGTCAGCGCCTGCTGACGAAGGCATGGGCTCACCCTAACGTCAGCTTTCCCGATTTCTGTACTTGAAACCGGACAGGCGGAACTCGGCCCCACACATGAAATCATTCCGTGCGTTCTCCGTTCGGCCAATGTTGGCCGAGGAGAAATACAATGGGATACTCATGCTTTGATGGAGCTATGCGGCATCGTCCTGCTTGGAATGCGGGCAAGAATGTTGGAACGAAACGTCCCCTAACGCAGAAGCAGATCTGGGCGATCCGCTTTCATCTCGATCGCGACGGACGGTTGCGAGACAAGGCTCTCTTCGACCTTGCCATCGACAGCAAGCTGCGCGGTTGTGACCTCGTCAAGATCAAGATCGGCGACGTGGTTGCGGGTGCTGAGATACGCAATCGAGCGACCGTCATTCAGCAGAAGACCAACCGACCAGTGCAATTCGAACTTACCACCGACGTGCGGGCGACATTGCTAACGTGGCTGGAACGCCGGGGAGGCTCTATAGGCGACTATCTGTTCCCGAGCCGAGTGGATCACACTGGCCATATGAGTACGCGACAGTATGCACGCTTGGTCGACGAGTGGGTGACGGCGATCGGGCTGCGCAAGGCCGAATATGGCACACATTCGTTGCGCCGGACGAAGGCGGCAATGATCTACCGTGCCACAGGCAACATTCGGGCGATCCAAATCTTGCTTGGTCATACCAAGATCGAGAACACAGTGCGCTATCTTGGCGTCGACGTCGAGGATGCTCTGCTTCTGGCGGAGAGGACCGAAATCTGATCACATCTGCGGCCGATCGGCCAAGCTGGTCGGCCGCTTTCAGGCGGGGGGTCATGTGCGATCATCGGCCAGCGAAGGGGGGAGCTGATGCTGGAATACTTAGGCCGGGCGCGGACCGAACAGGATGATAGCTGCACCGCCAAGACAAACGATTGCGCCAATCAGGTCCCATCTATCGGGCTTTGCGCCTTCGATCAGCCATAGCCACGCGATAGCCGAAACAATGTAAACGCCACCGTAGGCTGCGTATGTGCGACCGGCATGTACTGCTTCTACGAGCGTCAACAAATAAGCAAAGAGAGCCAAAGCCATCATGCCCGGAACAAGCCACCAGACGGATTTGTCCAAGCGCAACCATGCCCAAAATGCGAAGCAACCTGCGATTTCTGCGAGCGCTGCTCCGATGTATGCGAATGCAGTCATGCCTTTCGTTCGCATCTAACTCGAACTTCCGCAATTGGCCTCAAAACTTTGAGACCGCGGCAAGTAGGCGGCGGCCGCTGGGCTGCGCGCTCATTGGCAACCGATAGTTGGATTTCCAGAGGCGGACAGCGCGCTCCTCTGTTGGCCTCACCTCTGCAAACGCTGATCTCGGGTTAGGAGTATCTAGCCACCGCAGCCTTCACATCAGTAACTTATGCCGAGGCCGCAGTCCGCAACCTAAGTTTGAGGGCAGAAAATTCCGCAGAGCGGGCATACTGCTATTGCGACCCAATTGCAGAAACGCTAGGCGGCGGCGAATCTTCAGGGAGTTTCGAATGTACCGCTACCTCGTCGGCGTGCTTGCGCTGGCCCCGCTTTCGCCTGCTTTCGCGCAGGAAGTCCGGCCAACGGACAGCACAACTGTTGACGACGCAGGGGGAAGCGAGATCGTCGTAACCGCGACCCGCAGCCAGCTTCCGGCCAGCGCACTTCCTCTCACCATCGATGTCATAGACAGCGAAGCGCTGGAGCGGCAGGTACTGGTATCGGGATCGACGGTCGATGCGGTATCCGCCCTTTTGCCATCCTTCTCTCCCACAAGGGAAAAGCTTTCGGGTTCGGGCGAAAGCCTGCGCGGCCGATCGCCGCTCTATGCGATCAACGGGATTCCCCAGTCGACCCCGGTGCGCGACGGTTCGCGCGACGGCTACACCATCGACCCGTTCTTCATCGACCGGGTCGAGGTGATTTACGGATCGAACGCGCTGCAGGGCATCGGCGCGACCGGCGGCGTGGTCAACCAAGTGCTGGTCGGCGCGCCGCGCGAGGACGGCGTATCCGTCCGCACGCTGCTACAGGCCACCTTGCCCGACGGTTTCGACGGGGAAGGCATCGGCGCGAAGTTCGGCGCACTGGTGGGTTATCGGTCCGGGAACCTCGATGCCAATTTCGGCGGCACGCTGGAAAGGCGCGGGGCATTTTCCGACGGCGCGGGCAACCGGATCGGCGTGGACGGCACGCAGGGCGAAATCCAGGACAGCGACAGCTGGTCGGTGTTCGGTCGCCTCGGTTACGAACTGGCGAGCGGCGCCCGGTTCGAAATCGTGGCCAACCGCTTCGAGCTGGAAGGCAACGCCCATTACATCGCCGTCACCGGCCACCGGGATGCCGGTATCCCCGCGACCAGCGTGCGCGGCGATACGCCGGGCGATCCGCCGTCCAACACCGCGGAACTGATTTCTGCATCGCTCACCGACACCGACCTTGGCGGCGGAACCTTCGTGCTGCAGGGATTCTACAGCCGCACCAGCGACGTCTTCGGCGGAGGCATTTTCGGGACATTCCAGGATCCCGCAATCGACCCGACCGGCAACATCTTCGACCAGTCGGCCAACAAATCGCGCAAGCTGGGCGGCAAGGTCAGTTACGAGCGGGCCTTGCCCGGTTTCGAGGACCTGGTCCTGACCGCCGGGTTTGATGCGTTGTTCGATCGTACCGAACAGTCACTGGTTCAGACTGATCGCATCTGGGTTCCACGCAGCGACTTCCGCAGCCTTGCCCCGTTCCTGCAGGGCAATCTGGCCCTTGCCGACGGACTGGTGCGGCTGGCGGGTGGCCTGCGGTACGAGAACATCCAGCTCGACGTCGGCGATTTCACCACGCTGGCAAGCTACGGATCGGTGGACGTCGCTGGCGGCTCCCCTTCGTTTCAGGATGTGCTGTGGAATGGCGGCATCATCGTGGAGCCCATCGACGGGCTGCGCGCCTACGGCAGTTACGCAGAAGGCTTTACCATCGCCGATGTGGGCCGCATCCTGCGCGGCATCACCCAGGAAGGAGTCGATGTGGACGAGTTCCTCTCGCTCGAACCGGTGGTGTCGAACAACCGCGAACTGGGCCTGGAATGGGATCGCGGCAATCTGACCGCGTCGGCCGGATATTTCTGGTCGTCCAGCGATTTGGGATCGCTGCTGGTCCTGCGCAACGACGTCTACGAGGTCCTGCGCCAGCCGATCCAGATCGAGGGCTTCGAAGCCAGCCTGGCGTGGAAGACACCCGTTCCCGGCCTTTCGCTGAGCGGCGGCTATGCGACCATCGAAGGCCGCACAGATGGCGACGAGGACGGCGAGGTCGACGAGGATCTGGACGGGGCCAACATCTCGCCCGATCGCGTCAACCTTGCGGCGGATTACAAATCAGGGCGCTTCAGCGCCCGCGCCCAGGCCCGCTTCTACCTCGCGCGCGAGTTCAACGATCCGGCGGTGGATACTGATTTCGAGGGCTATGCCCTGCTCGACGCCTTTATCGCCTATCGCACCGATTTCGGAGAATTTGCGTTTGCGGCGCAGAACCTGACCGACGAATTCTACATCACCTACGACAGCGACACGGTGCGGGTGACCGACAGCAGCCGGTTCTATTCGGGCCGCGGACGCACATTCACGCTGAGCTGGCGCGGCGAATTCTGATGAAGCTCCTGTCGCTCCTGCATCGTTGGGCGGGCGGCATTGTCGGCCTCCTGCTGGCCGTTATCGGCTTGTCCGGCACGGTTCTGTTGTGGGAGGATAGCTGGATCATGCTGGCAGGGGCGGACGAGCCGGTTGTCAGTGATCCGCAGGCTATGGGTCAGGCGGTCGCGGTCGCGCTGCAGACAGGCCCAGACCTATCACGGATAACCTTTGCAGGTGAAGAAATCGGGCTTCATCAGGCGATCTATCGCGATGGAAGCGGCGCTTATATCACGCAGGATGGCAATGTGGTGGATCGCTGGTCAAGCATGTGGGAGAGGCCTGAACTCTGGCTGTTCGATCTCCATCATTACCTGCTCATCGGCGAAAGTGGAAAAACGCTTACCGGGGTGCTTGGTGTCCTGCTGCTGGCCTTTACAGTTACCGGGGTCATCCTGTGGTGGCGAACCCGTAAGACGTTCAAGTTCCGCCTCTGGCCGCCACGATACACCGCCAGCGCCATAGTACGACACCATCGCGATCTGGGAGTAGTTGCCTCTCCTCTGCTTATCCTTGTCGCTGCTACGGGAACGCTGATGGTGTTCCCCGCTGCGTCGGATGTCATCCTGTCGCCTTTCGCTTCAGTGGACGATGAGCCGGATCTTCCCGGAGACCTGCTGCAGGTCGACGAAACGACAGATTGGCAAGCATTGATGGTGGCTGCCCAATCCGCCTTTCCCCAATCAGAGCCGAGGCGTCTGATGATGCCGGATGAACCCGGCAAGCCGGTAGCGATACGCTTTCGTCAGCAATTCGAATGGACGCCGAACGGACGCAGCTATGTTTGGCTCGCTCCGGCTGGAGCAATCGCCGTCGGAACAAAGGATCCCGCCCAATCCGATGCGCGTTCCGCGATTGTCGAGAAATTCTATCCGATTCATGCCGCCAAGGTTGGAGGGCTAGTCTGGCGCCTGATCATGACTTTTGCTGGAGTGGCGTTGGTCCTCCTCGGCTCGTTTGCAAGCTGGAGTTTCTGGAGGGCCAAAGTAAGTAAGCTCAGGCCCACTGCTTCCATTTCGAATACACCAAGGACTACGGGATAACTTTTCCGCGTTTGGGTGATCGAAATCCGACTACCTGTCGCACGTCGACGTGCAAAATTCAGAAATATAGCGATCGGCCGATCAGGACAGCGTGCTGAGAAATGAATGTCTGCAGGCGTGCAGTCCCGACCCACAAGCTGTCAGTCCGCAATCGGCCCCATTCCTGCCATTTCACCGCTCTTCCACAGCTAATGTCTGAGCGAGTGTAGGTATATCCAACCTGTTCAAATTTGCGCGACCGGGTATTGCAAGATGCGCAATCAGATCTGTTCTTTGCGTTTCAACCGAGTTTTTCCAGGAATTCATCGTTGGGCATCTCGATTTCAACTACAATGCAATCCCTTGCCGCGTGTACTTCTTTTATGGTCGCTTCGAATTTCAACCCTTCAATCTGAAGTAGAGTATGTAGTGGCCGTCCGACACAGGACGAAAGGGTTGTCACAGGTAGGTTGGAAGGGTGCGAAAGTACGACCCTTCTGCCATCGATCCAGCTCCGGCCGTTGCGCATTTCGAGCGAGCACTCGAGCGTTCCTCTCGACCAATAGAACCGCCCTGCGGAAAACGGGAGAGAGCCATCGATCGATGTGAAGGGTTGATCACCATTTTCATTGAAAAGCGACGGCAGGTCGTCCGGGCTGATGTCAGCGAGCTCGAGAACGTGGGCGGAAAGACCTGTAATCTTCCGTCGATAAGATCCCAGCTCGTCGACTGTCAGGGCCGCGACGATGCGATCATGTTCGCGAAGGTCGAAATCAATCGCCTCGATCAGCTCTTCGATATCGGAAGCGCTCCGCCTCGATCGGGTTCTCGAGAAATCGTGATCGAGGCGAAGAAACTCGGCATGAAGCATAAGGCCGTCATGAGGCCCTGCCGCGAAATCGACCCGTTCTAAGGAAGCCTCCGGTCTTCTCGCAAACCGTGACTGGAGATCGCTGTAGGTATCGACCCAGATCTGATCGTAAATCTCCGCGTCCGCGAGCATCAGTCCGATGGATCGGACAATCGATGCCTCAATCATGCGCTCGTCCGGATGGGACTGGGGATCTATCGGAATAAGGAGCCGAGGTCCTGATCCAGAAGCCTGCTGGGAGTCGAGCACACTTACGGCGATATTGGCAAACCCGTGACCGCCTGCCAATTCCATAGGGAAGGACTGTTCGAAGCCCATCCGATGCAAGACCTTGCGGAAGGCATGCTCGTGTCGTTGGGCATTTGTCCAAACTGCGCCCCGATCCATCTGATCATTTGCAAACACGATCTTCTGGACACGGCCCGACTGCATCGATGTTGGTGAGTTGGACATAATAGCACCTCTACCGGCAAGAACTGACAACCGGTTATAGGATGCTCGCTTCAAGCAGCCCAAGCATCTTCAAGCTCAGCATTCGTGATGTCCGTTTCGCGTCCTCATTTCGGACATTCAACTCGACTTCTATTCGACCCGAAAGCGGACAATCTCTTAAGCCACCCATGCTTAGCGGCGTTCTTCAAGGCTGCAGGCCGCGTGCGAGCTACCAGAGCGCCATAATGCACAGCGCAACGCCCAGAAGGCATCCGGCGGTGAACAGATACCCATCCAGCGCGCCGTCGAAGCCGGTGAGGAACTGCGCCCCGTAGATCGGTGCCGCAACGGCGGCGAATTTGGATATGAAGCTGGCGCACCCGCCACCGGTCGATCGGATGGAACTGGCGTAATGGTTGTTGGTGATCGAGATGCGGCATGGCCCGCCCCCACCAGCGTCGCGGAGGCGAACAGCATTGCCGCAACCTCCGTACCACTCGTGAAATAGCCGAAGGCGACCAGCAGGGTGAAGAGAATGGCGACCAGTGGTGCAGCAGCGATCCAGCCGGGTCCGCCCTTTTCAATGAACGCCAACTTCAAGCCCGCCGAACATCGACTTCCACTTGTAGAACGTGGCCGAGCTGATCCCGTGACGGCGACACACTTCCGCCGTCGGCATCCCAGCCTCCTGCTCCTTCAATACCGCGGTGATCTGCTCTTCGCTGAACCTGCTTCGCTTCATTGTCGCCCGACTCCCTTGCGTTGGACTCTACCAAATACCGGTCACATTTCAGGGGAGCACATCACGATCCATTAACAATGGTTTAGATCCTTAATTATTCTTCATATTCGCAACCGAATCCCGCGTTCTTCGTTGGCTTTACGAATTCCAACCAGATCGGAGAATGCGCATGTCGGACGAACTTAACCTGACCAAGGGCGGTGCCCCCCATCAAGAACCCAAGGGTAAAGATGATATCCTGACCACCGCGCAGGGCGCGCCGGTTGCCGATAACCAGAACTGGCTCAGCGCCGGTCCGCGCGGTCCGCAACTCCTGGAAGACCACGTCGCCCGCGAGAAGATCTTTCACTTCGATCATGAACGCATTCCCGAGCGCGTCGTCCACGCTCGCGGCTATGGCATTCACGGCACTTTCGAGCTGAAGAAGGCAATTCCCGAATATTCACACGCCGCGATCTTCAATAATGTCGGTGAGAAGACCCCTACTTTCACGCGTTTCTCTACCGTGGCCGGGAACAAGGGCTCACCCGATCTGGCGCGCGACGTCCGCGGCTTCGCGACGAAGTTCTATACGAAGGAAGGCAATTGGGATCTGGTCGGCAACAACATCCCGGTGTTCTTCATCCAGGATGCGATCAAGTTCCCGGACCTGATCCACGCCGCCAAGCCCGCGCCGGATCGCGGTTTCCCCCAGGCACAGACCGCACATGACAACTTCTGGGATTTCATCAGCCTGAGCCCGGAAAGCATGCACATGGTAATGTGGATCATGTCCGATCGCACCATTCCGCGCAGCTTCCGTTTCATGGAAGGTTTTGGGGTACATACCTTCCGCCTGATCAATGCGAAGGGCGAGGCGAAATTCGTCAAGTTCCACTGGAAGCCCAAGCAGGGTCTGCAATCAGTAATCTGGAACGAGGCGCTGAAGATCAACGGTATGGACCCAGATTTCCATCGCCGCGATATGTGGGATTCGATCGAGGCGGGCGACTTCCCGCAGTGGGATCTGGGCATTCAGGTGTTCGATGAGGAATTCGCCGAGAGTTTCGAATTCGACGTGCTCGACGCGACCAAGATCATTCCCGAGGAACAGGTTCCGGTTGAAATCATCGGCACGCTCACGCTCGATGCCAATGTCGACAATTTCTTTGCGGAAACCGAGCAGGTCGCCTTCTGCACACAGAACATCGTGCCCGGGATGGACTTCAGTGAGGATCCGCTGCTCCAGGGCCGCAATTTCTCCTATCTCGACACGCAGCTGAAGCGGCTGGGTGGCCCGAACTTCACGCATATCCCCATCAACGCGCCCAAGTGTCCGGTCCACAATTTCCAGCAGGATGGCCACATGGCTATGACCAACCCCAAGGGGCGGGCGAATTACGAACCTAACAGCTGGTCGGGCGATATGGACGACAACCGCGAACCGCGTGGCCCCCGCGCCAGTGCCGAGCATGGCTTCACCAGCTACGAAGCGCCGGTTACCGGGCCCAAGGTTCGGGTGCGCAGCGAGACCTTTGCCGATCACTACAGCCAGGCGCGCCAGTTCTACATCTCGCAGACCGCGATCGAGCAGACCCATATGGGCAATGCGCTGGTGTTCGAGCTTTCCAAGGTCGAGCGGATGGACATTCGCAAGCGGATGGTAAGCCATCTGCGCCACATCGACGATGGCCTTGCCAAGGTGGTTGCCGACGGCATCGGTCTGACCGAAATGCCTGAAAAGATCACCGCCGCGCGCAAGCCGATCGACGATCTGCCCGAAAGCCCGGCGCTGTCCATCCTCAAGAACGGACCGGACAGTTTCAAGGGCCGCAAGCTGGGCATTTATATCGCCGAAGGCGGTGATGCCGCAGTGGTGAAAGCGTTGAAGGACGCGGCCAAGGGCGCGGGTGCAATGGTCGAGATCATCGCCCCGCATGTGGCAGGTGCGAAACTCTCCGACGGCGAGATGATGGAAGCCGACCAGAAGATTGATGGCGGCCCCTCGGTGGTTTACGACGCCGTGGCGCTAGTGATGGGTGAGAAGGCCGCCGAGAATTTCGGCAAGGACAAGCCCAGCATCGACTTCGTCAACGACGCCTTCGCCCACGCCAAGTTCATTGCTTACGTCCCCGAGACGATGGCGCTGCTCGAAGGCGCCGGTGTGGCAAAGCGGATGGACGACGGCTTCGTCGAACTGGCCAAGCCCGATGCCGCCAAGGATTTCATCAGTCGCTGCGCAAAGCTGCGCTTCTGGGATCGCGAAGAGGTAAAGAAGGATTGAGGACAGACCATGACCAATGACAAGCAACTCGGCCTGGCTGGCACCGTTGCCGGCCTCGGCCTTGCGATCGGGGGGCTGGCCTTCGGCGCCTTCCTGTCGCAGCGGCGCAAGGGGGGCGATGACGATGCCCCCTTCTACACCCGCAAAAGCCCCGATAGCGACAATGCGGTGCTCGGGCGCACGGTTACAATCCGCAAGCCGCGCGCCGAACTCTATGCCTTCTGGCGCGATTTCGGCAATCTTCCAAGGTTCATGGAGAATGTCGAGACGATCCGGAAAGAGGGCGACCACCGCGTTTGGCTGATCAAGGCTCCCGCCGGACAGACGGTCGAGATCAAGACTGAGGTCTGCGAGGATGTCGAAGGCAAACGCATCGCCTGGCGCTCGGTCGAAGGCTCGGACATCGAGACGCGCGGCAGCGTTGAATTCGCTGACGCACCGGGCGATCGCGGAACCCGCGTTTCGCTGGTGATGTCCTACGATCCGCCCGCCGGAAACCTCGGCCGTGCCATTGCCAAGCTGTTCCAGCGCGAGCCGGAAGTGCAGGCGCGCCACGATCTCAAGCGCTTCAAGGGGCTGATGGAAACCGGCGAGATCGCTACCTCCGCCCACCGCAAGGAAAATACCCGCGCTGCCAAGCAGCAGGAGAAGGAAACATGAGAGCCCTTACCTGGCACGGGACGCACGACGTCCGGGTCGACACCGTCGACGATCCCGAAATCATCAATTCGCGGGATGCGATCATCGAGGTTACCTCCACCGCGATCTGCGGCAGCGACCTCCACCTATACGACGGGGTTATCCCCGGCGTCCTTCCCGGCGACGTGCTGGGCCATGAATTCATGGGCCGCGTGGTCGAAACCGGCAGCGACAGCACGCTCAAGAAGGGCCAGCGCGTCGTGGTGCCCTTCACCATCAGCTGCGGCGGCTGCTTCCATTGCCAGATCCAGCAGTTCTCGGCCTGCGAAAATTCCAATCCGGCAGAAAAGCAGGATATGTCAGCCAAGCTCTACGGCCATTCCATGGCGGCACTGTTCGGATACTCACATATGACCGGCGGCTATTCGGGCGGTCAGGCGGAATATGTCCGCGTCCCCTATTCCGATGTCGGCCCGATCGTGATCCCCGACCATCTTGATGATGACAAGGTGCTGTTTCTATCCGACATCCTGCCCACCGGCTGGATGGCAGCAGAAAATGCCGAGATCCAGCCCGACGATACCGTCGCGGTCTGGGGCTGTGGCCCGGTCGGCCTGTTCGCAATCCAGTCCGCGATCGTGATGGGCGCAAGCAAGGTGATCGCCATCGATCATTATCCCAACCGCCTCGCGCTGGCCAAACAGCTTGGCGCCGAGGTCATCGATTTCCGCAAGACGAACGTCCGCGAAGCGCTGATGGAAATGTCAGGCGGGATTGGTGTCGACGCGGTGATCGATGCCGTCGGGATGGAAAGCCACGGTTTCGCGATCGACAATATGGTTGATGTCGTGAAGCAGAAGGTCGGCATGGGTGCCGATCGCGCCAGTGCGCTAAAGCAGGCGATCCTTGCGGTCCGGCCCGGTGGCCGCGTTTCCATACCCGGCGTCTATGGCGGGATGACCGACAAATTCCCACTGGGTGCGCTGATGGAGAAAGGTCTCCAGATCCGCAGCGGCCAGACCCATGTTCAGCGCTACACCAAGGATTTGCTCGAGAAGATCGAAGACGGCACGCTCGACACCACCTTCCTGATCTCGCATCGCCTCCCGCTCGAGGATGCAGCCCGCGGCTACGAATGTTTCCGCACCGAGCAAGACAGCTGGACCAAGGTGGTGCTCAAGCCGGGTATGGACATGCCTGCGGCGAACTAGTCGCCGGGCGTCCGCTCGAGCAGATCGAGCCGGTAGAACTCCTCGCGCCGCGCTTTGGCCACTTGCCAGGGCGCGGCGTCGAGAAACAGTTTGACCGCTGTGTCACCATCGACCGGTAAATCGTTTTGGCCGATCCAGTTGACCAGCAGACACAGCCCGTTCCCGGTCACGCTTTCATGGGCAAGCTGCGAGACCTGGAGAATTTCCCCGGCGCTGAGAAAATAGAGAACTTCGGACAGGATCACCGCGTCGAACTGCCCCTTCGGCCAATAGTCGGGCACTTCGGCAGCAATGAATTCGACACTGTTGAACCGATGTAGCCTCCTGGCCGCCAGCTCGATCGCCTTTGTCGAGACATCCAGCGCCACTATCGAACTGGCAAGTTCCGCCAGGCGTTCGGTCAGCGCCCCTCCCGCGCAGCCCACTTCCAGCATCCGTGCAAAGCGCCGTTTGCCCAGTGCGGCGAGCACAGCCTTCCGCTTACCGCGTTCATAGTCGCTGGTGTCGATGTCCCAGGGGTCGGGATTTTCGGCAAACAACTGGTCGAAGCGTGCCCGCCGCTCGCTGGGTGCCTCAGTCACGGTGGAAAATCTCCGGATGCGTGGCGAAATGCTCCAGCAGCGGGGCAGGCATCAAAAAGGCCTCCGGGTCATCAATGACGTCCGTGAATTGCGAGCGATAGGCCGAAAGCGCAAGCCGCTTGCGCTCCGCCAGCGGAGGCGCTTCAAACAGGCGAAGCTCGGTTCCGGGCAGCCGTCGCTCGCCAAAGCGGCCCCAGATCGGCGCGCTCCACAACGTTGTCCGGTAATGCTCCGCCAGATCGCGCGCGATCGCATGGGCGGTGATGTGATCGCAATGCGGATCGATGTACGAGGTGGTCCAGATCGCCTGCGGATCGATGATATCTGCAAAGGCAAGAAGCGCCTCCTGGCCCGCGTCTGAGAGATTGCCATGGCGACTTTGCCCGTCGGGCAGTCCAAGCGCCCGAATTGCGACCGGACGTCGCGGGGCGAGGCTCGATAGCGCTTCCTCCAGCTCAGCTCGGCGCATTGCGACCAGTTTGGCGCGATCATAGAAGGGGTGCGAACTTTCGCCATTGGTCACCAGCACCACCCCGATCGTTCGCCCCGCATCTGCCGCTGCGGCCAGAGCCTGACCGCAACCCAGCGTCTCGTCGTCGGGATGCGGCATCACCAGCAGCAGCCCGCCGGGCGGCGACAGCTCGTCCAGTTCGATTGCGGCCCCGCCTTCCGCAGCGCGAAGCACGCTGCCTTGCGCGATTACAGGAACGCTCACAGATCTTCTGCCCGTAACCCGCACCCGGCCAGAGCCTGCGCGGCACGCTGGCGCTTGGCATCAGGCTGCGCCTGGCACAGGAACAGCCCCAGATCACGGCGGATCCGCTCGATCGTGGTGCCCTCCTCGTGCGCTGCCATCCCCAGCCCGCGCTCGACCAGCGCCAGCACTGTGCGGCAATTGTCCTCGGTCACCTGCCGCGCCAGTAGCGAGAGGGTGGCGGTGCCGGGCTTCGCATCGCGCGCCTCTACCGCTTTTGCTGCTCGCCACAGCCACAGCCGCATGGTTTCGAGCGCGATAGCGCCAGTCGCGATACGGTCGAACTGGTGAGGATCCTCGATCCTGCCGCGCTCCTGCAAGGCTTCGCGGAAATGCGCGAACAGCGCCTCGGCACCGCCACAATGTGCAGCGCAATAGCGCCAGATCCCGCCCTCGAAATGCGGCTCGCGGGAATAATCCCCCAGTTCGCCGAGCACGGCATCGTCTGCAAGTTCGCCCCCGGTAAAATCGTAACGCCCAGATCGCGTGGCGCGCATCCCCGAGACGTTCCAGCCGGAAGGATCGCAGCGCGAAGGATCGTTGGCCGGGGCGAGTGCGAGCAAGACGCCCTGCTCTCCATTGATCGCCACCACCGCGTGGCGAACGAGGCCGAGGCCCGATGCGAAGCGTTTGGCGCCCCCCAGTTCTCGGATGTGGGTATTCACGATTCCTCTACGCGCATTCGGGTCGGCTCGCATATCGATACAGCGCGACAACTCGCACCGGCCAAGGAAGCCGGTCTGACCCTTCGAGAGTTGGCCTCGGACGGATTCGCCGGATCGGCCCATCGCCTGGAGCAACTGGCAACGGGTCCGGCCGGCAAGGTGTATCTGTGCCACCCTTTCCTCGTGCATTCTGCATATAAGGATTACGGTAAGCAGCCGCGCTTCATTGCGCAGCCGCCACTGCTACCGCGTGAGCCGATCAGTCTCGAGCGTTCCGACAATAGCTACTCGCCGGTCGAGAAGACTATTCTGAGGGCTTTGGGCAGGTGACGCGGTCAGAAATTTGACGCAAAGGCGTGTCTGCCAGCATGACGCGCCTTGCAAATTATATATTGCGCACAATATAATAGGATACTATTTATCCTGCTGTCTAACCGTAAGGAGCTAACATGAAAAATCTCTACAACACTCGCGTTAACGCCTATGGTGGCCGCGCCGGAAAGGTCAAAAGCGAAGATGGCATTCTCGAGCTCGACCTCGCTCTACCGAAGGAACTCGGTGGCAAGGGCGACGCGACTAATCCCGAGCAACTCTTCGCTGCTGGTTATGCGGCTTGCTTCGAAAATGCCGTGATCCATGTAACGCGGGCACAGACCGACAAGGTGGGTGACGACGACATTGAAGTCTCCTGCCAGGTCGGCCTCTTGCCGAATGGTAATGACGGGTTTAATCTCGCTGTCACACTGGATGTCGAAATTGCCGGGGTCAATCAGGCAAAGGCTGACGAGATCGTGAAGAACGCCCACGCTGCTTGCCCCTATTCCAACGCAGTCAGCGGAAACGTCGATGTGAAAATTAATGTGTTCGCCCAATGAATGACGGGGTGGCAGCAGCACAGGACCCGCGCGATCCCTTGTTGCTCGATCGACAGGTTTGCTTTCCCCTTTATGCTGCCACCAACCTCCTCAGCCGCCTCTATGGCCCTGTTCTTCGGGAGCTGGGTCTCACCTATCCGCAATATCTGGTCATGCTGGTATTATGGGAGAAAGAACCCCAGACGGTGGGCTCCCTCGGCGCGCGGCTTTACCTCGATAGCGGAACTCTCACCCCTCTGCTGAAGCGTATGGAGGCCGCCGGCCTGGTTCGACGAACACGCGATCCGGAAGACGAGCGCCGAGTGGTTATCGAACTGACCGAGAGTGGAAAAATACTGCGCAACCAGGCAGTGTATGTTCCCGAAACCCTCGCGAGGGGGCGCAAATCCGAAGGGATTGACGAACTGCGGGACAGCGTGCGCAGGCTTGTCGAACTGCTTGCGGAGCAAACCGGCTCGAAGAGGTGAAGCCTCTCAGCAGGTGTCGCACGTCTGCGAGGATTGCCTGTCCGATCTTCGTGGGGCGTCCACTGGGACGCTTGGCGATAGTCGAGCGACCTTGCGATGCAGTTCGTTTCCTCTCGCCCGCCCGCGTAAATGAGGACTGCCGACCCGACTTTACAGACCTATCTCGACCGCAATGTCGCCGGTGCCACTCTACTGGTGGCACCCGAGACCGGACAGCCAACATCGGGCGATCCGATCGAAATCGTCCTGACCGGCCCTGACATGTTGAAGCTGCAAGAGCTGTCGCAGGACGTGCAGGCGCTGCTGGAAGACGAGGTTGGCGTAGTCGACGTTCGCGACAATCTCGGCAGCATCAAAGGTGAGATCGCACTTCAGCCAAACCGCGAGGCTTTCCGATGAATCGGCAAGGTCAGAGACGTCGAGCCGTTCCACCGACCTGGCTCTTGCCGATATCCCGTTCAACCATGGCCGCCGCATTTCTGGAGAATGGCCAGGCGCGGACCCTGTGGCTGTCGGGCGTTCACCCGAGAAGTGCCACGAAGGCCGATGCCAAGATCCTTGCCGGACAGGATCTGGACTATTCGCTCGACCCCTTTGATGACCAGAGCTTCTACCGGTCGGCCGCGCGTTCGCGCAATGCCGCGCTGGAAGTTACCGTGGGCGTGTCGCCCAAGGCCTCGCGGGTCTGGCTTGGCAAGGCAAATTCAATCGAAGGGTTTGCCGCTTCGGCGGCGCTGCTCATCAACGCTGTCGCGGCCGCGAAGCAAGGAACCGCCGAGCCATTCCGCTTTCTCGCAACCCCGGTGCAGGCGCTCGACCCTGCACAAGTCAAAGGCGGATAAAGACCGAACCCAGGTCGATTTGTTGCCACCGTTCGAGATGTCCTTAAGCCCAATCCATCTCCGTTAAGCCGACTAATCCTATTGTCCGATATGGGCATCGCTCCGACGCCCTCGAACCGACGTCCGCTTTCGGAACGTAGCCCTCAATGCTCGGATGACTGGGATGAGAGGGCGAAGCCGACCTGAGCGCATGCCATGCGAACATCTGCTTCTGGCGAACCGCCGAGTTGGTGGTTAGGACCGACATTAGAGTCGCAACCCGCCATTCCACTTTTGACCATCCAGTCTACGCAAGCGCCAAGCCCCAGACTATTTGTCGAAACCCGGGCGGATCGGCGTTTTCTACTTGGACAAGGCGATGCGGGTAGAGTGGGCAGGCACAATCGTTTATGCTAGGCTTCGTGGACAAAGGGTATCCAGAGCTTGATTGAAGCGAGAGCGACGAAGCCGAGATAGGATTCCTTGGTTTTGTCGTAGCGGGTGGCGACCCTGCGCCAGTTCTTCAGTTTGTTGAACAGGCGCTCGACCAGGTTGCGCCAGCGGTATTTAGTCGGGTCATGCGGGACCGGATTGCGGCGATTGCTCTTGGCCGGGATCACCGCTTCAACGCCAGCGGCCGCGATTTGCTCGCGGATGGCGTCGGCATCGTAGCCGCGATCGGCCAGGAATGCCTCGACCCGCTCGCCGATCATTCGGAACAGGGGCCCAAAGCCCTGCACATCATGCGTCTGGCCGGGCGTCAGCACGAAGCCGAGCGGGAGGCCCCTCGCGTCGCATCTGGCGTGCAGCTTGGTGGTGAAGCCTCCGCGCGATCGGCCGAGAGCCTCGGTTTGCTGAGTCCCCTTTTTATGCCGACTGCACAATGATGTGCCCGGACCACGGTGCTATCGATCATGTCGGCAGCGATATCGCGCCCTGCCAGTTCGGCCAGCGTCTCGAGCATGGCATCGAACACGCCGGTCGTGACCCATCGTCGATACCGCCTGAAGACGCTGTTCCACTTGCCATACTCGTCCGGCAAATGCCGCCATTGCGCACCGGTCTGGGCAATCCACATCATGCCCTCGAAATAGCGGCGATTATCCTGTGCAGGGCGGCAGCCACGGCCGCGCTCAGCAGGCAGCAGCGGCCCGATCAGCGCCCACTCCTCATCCGCTACACCGATCCGCTCGCCCAACGCTGCCTCCAAAAGGTAGCCTTGAATCAAGCGCTCAGTCTCAGGTCAAGCTTTGTCCACGAAGCCTAGCCAAAGTGAGCCGGTTCTGTACGAAGTCATTCTGCCGTCGAAATGTGGGATCGCGTCGAACTGCCTTTCTCCTCGCGCACCTGACCCACGAATTCGAGAAGAAACGCAGTGCTCAAACCGAACATGACGAGGCCGTTGGCAGCCACGATCGCAGACAGCAGCCGCACATCCTGCGAGAGGATAACGTCGCCGAAGCCTAGCGTCGTCAGGGAAACCGTTGCGAAATAGAGCGCCGGTTCCAGCGCTTCGAAGGCACCCAATACAATAAACAGGCCCGCCCAAATCCAAGCCGCCAGCGTGATAGCGAGCAGCATCCATATCGTAGAAGCGGCAAGAAGCAAGGTCGCTCCAAAGCGTGTTGTTCGCGTGCGAGGCGGCGTGAAGCGATCATCGACTGAGAAGGCTATTGCGGCAAAACACGCTTGCATGATGATGGTAAGTGCAACGGTCACCGTTCCGATCGCGAGTTGAGCGACGATACTCATCGTTGATGATCCTCAATTTTATCAATTTGATTTACTCCTCCGATTATTATCAGTCTGCAGTGGAGTCTCGCTCATTCTGAGCTTCTACCCGCCGACAACAGCACGACTTGCACATGCAGTCCTCGGCCCGGCTTGGACCGGAACGAGACGGAGCCGCCTATGGCTTCGGCAAGTCCGCAGACGATCGCTAAGCCAAGGCCGGCTCCGCCCGTCTGTCGATCGCGTGACGGATCGAAACGGGCATAGGCCGTGCCTAACGTCAGTTGTTGGTCGGGCGCAACTCCCGGGCCATCGTCCTCAAACGACCAGCAGGTCTTACCGCCATCCGAAACATTCCTTACCGTGACGGTCGAGGCGTGGCGCAGGGCATTATCGACGAGGTTATCAAAAATCCGTCCGAGCGCGGTGGGATCACCCAGCACATGGCTTGCCGGCGAAAGGTCGAGGCCGATGCGGTCCTCATCTGAATGCAGCGCCAATAGATCACCAGTCAGAGCCGTAAGGTTGACCTCCACCGTCGCCCAGACCGCGGCGTCGCTCTCTTTATAGTAAGAGGGCGACGCTGCGCTTCGTGAAAGTTTTGAGGTCAGGAGAGAGGCTCCCGACCGGCCCGTCATGGAGAAAACTCATGGGCTCCGCCGCGAACCCGAACTGCCCGATCATCTCGATATCGCACGAGAAACGCCGGACTCGTTACCGACCGGCGAGTTCGCGATTTTCGAGGATGACCCGGATGAAGCTGCGCGCGCATCGGCCTTGCGGCGACGGATGCAAGGGCTGGCGCGACAGGCCTCGCAACCCCGACGACGGCATTGATCTGTAGGAGATCGTGATGCGAAGCGTTACTAAGGGTTTATCGAGACGCTCGGGCGGCGGTACGCCTCTGGCAGAACATTGCTCGACGAGATTCCAGAGCACATTGAGCCGGGGCCATCTTCTGGACACTCCGATCACGATGAATCCGAAGGATACTGAAATATCTTTAGGTTCAAACCAATGCAACGAAGTTGCTGATTTATAAGATATGCGCCAGCTTACCGCCCATTCGTCGAAAAGACGACGCCAGTGCGAAGTGCAGCCATCACGAAATCAAGTTCCTTGTCCAGGCTGACGGATTCGCTGCCATGATATTCGGGACCCATGCCCCTCAGTATTTCATAATTCGGCAAGGAGAATAATAAGTCGAAGACTATCTTAGCGATCGCCGGGAAGTCTGAGAACGCAATTTCTCCGTTTGCGTAGCCGTCCTTTAGAATTTGGTTCATAACGCCGGTAACGTCAGCCACGGCTTTGGCCCTGATCTTGTTCTGCAAATCGGGGCGGTAATTGGCAAGCCATGTCAGCAAGGTCTGTATGCCGCGGCCTTCTGCGGTGAGCGAGGCTTCTAGAAATTTATGCGCAACGGCTTCGAGGCGCTCGCGAATGGGGCCATTGGCAGGAAGAGTGCTCACCGGACGGATGTGCTTCGCAATACCATAGTCCATCGTCGCACATAGCAGTTCATCCTTGGATTTGTAGCGTGCGTAAAGTGTTCGCTTCGATACGTGGGCCGAAGCGGCGATCGCGTCCATCCGGGACGCATCGAGGCCCTTAGCGATAAATTCCTGCAGCGCTTCCTGCAATATGTGCTCGCCTAGTTTCTCGGCCTCCTCTTTTGAAGGACGACCGCCGCTTGAGGTTCTGCGGGGAAGTGACATCTATTCTCTCACTATTGCATTGGTTCGGCCATCTGATCTGCTGCCCAGTAGGACGAGGCCTTTGTGGTATGGCCAGGCAAAGCTCCGCAGCGGGCAACGCGGACTAATGATGCCCACATGAACGCTTGCCTGCCGCAACGGAAAACGGCATGGTACCGGTGAGTTTACTTTCTTTCATCGCCGGCGCCAGCAAAAATGGCCTTTCCCCCAAGGCAATCTCTCCGATCGATCAGTGAGCCGAGCTTTAGCGGTTGGAATGCAATCTCTGTCTTTCGTAGGTTCGTAGGGTTGAAGCCATTGCGGAACTGCGATGGCCAGCGCCTTCCAGATAATATCCCGATCGGACCGATATCGGTTCTCCGTCTTTCTGCCCTTTTATTGCTGGTCGCCTGCGCCGCCTTAACACCGGCTTCCGCTCAAATCGCTCCTGTGGCGGAGCCGATGGCCGAGCAGGCCGTTGAAGTGGCTACCGACCCTTTCGGTCGCGAGACGCCGCGTGGAACGGTGACCGGCCTGATCAGCGCCCTGGCGGCGAAGGACTACACGAGGGCTGCTCACTATTTCCACCTGTCTGCGGAAGAGGATGAGGCTCAACTTGTCGATCAAGGAGCGATCTGGGCCACCAAGCTGCAAGCCGCGCTCGACCAACAGGGGACGCTCCTGCCTTTCGGTGCCTTGTCGAACGAAGCGAGTGGGCGTCTCGACGATGAACTGCCGGCCGACACCGAAGAGGTAGGCAGGCTCGGCGGCGAGGAAGGTCTGCCGATCCTTCTCACCCGGACCGACAGCCCTGTCGGCAGCGAGGTCTGGGGGATTTCGCAGGAGACCGTTGAAGCTCTCGAAGCAGTGTCTGTGGCGGCGACAAATCCGGCTGAACCGGAAGACGGTGAAAGCGCCGAGGTGGCCGGAGCCCCGCTGCAGGACTGGGCTCTCTTGCTCGGGAGCGCAGCCGGCAGTTTCTTTCTCTACTGGCTTATATCGGCCGGACTTCTGGCCATCATGCGGCGTTTTGTGGCCGACCGCGAGAAAAGCGCGATCTACCGCTTCACGCAGGCCGCCTTGCCGCCGCTCAGCCTGTTTCTCGCAGTGGTGACCTTCCACCTGTGGACGGGCAGCATCGAGGCGTCCATCGTCGCGCGCCAGACCTTGCTGCGCTATATCGGTATCGTTGGCTGGGTAGCGCTTGCTTGGTTTGCGCTGCGCCTGGTCGATGCCATCGCACGCGTTGCTAGTGCCCGGATGGAACGCCGCCAGCGGCGGCAGGCAGTGTCGGTCGTCGTCCTGTTGCGGCGTACGGCAAAGATAGTGCTCTTCCTATTGGCGACGGTAGCGGTCCTCGACACGCTGGGGGTCGATGTGACCACGGGCATTGCCGCATTGGGCATTGGCGGCATCGCCTTGGCGTTAGGCGCACAGAAGGCCGTGGAGAATTTGATCGGCAGCCTGAACGTCATCGCAGACCGCCCTGTTCAGGTCGGAGACTTCTGCCGCGCGGGAGATATTGTCGGCACCGTAGAGGATATCGGTATGCGCTCGACGAGGATTCGCACGAATGAACGCACGCTCGTCACCATCCCGAACGGTGATTTTTCCTCCCGCGAGATCGAAAACTTCGCCAAGCGCGACCGCTTTCTGTTCAATCCCACGATCGGCGTCGAATACGGTATCTCCGCAGGCCAGCTGCGCCGGGCCGTGGAGATTATCGAGCAGATCCTGCGCGATCACCACCTGATTGAAAAGGATGGCCTCCGTGCTCGATTTGCTCATTTCGGCGAGAGCTCGCTGGATATCGAGATCTGGTCCTACATCATGGTTGCCGATTACGCGGAAAGCCGACTGATCCGGCAGGAACTGCTGCTGGCCATTTTCGAGAGGTTCAAGGCAGCCGGTCTCGCTATCGCCTACCCGACGCGGACGGTCCATTTGGTGACCCAGGAGAATGACGTCGGCGCGTAGGTCGCCGCGCCCAGATGGTATTCACAGCAGCCAATCGATCGGCGTTTTGCTGAGAAGGCGAGTGAGCACTCGCGACCACCATGTGGTTCCAGGCTCCGCCAGTTCACATTGACGGACATCGTCGCGCATGTCCATCCAGTTCAGTCGGCCTTTGTCATCCACGACGATTTTGTAGGAGCCGGACGCGATCATGGTATCGAAGGCGTGGTGCATCTGTGCCGCCAGATTCTCACTCTGGATGACGATCCCGAGCTCAGTATTGAGAGCGAAAGAGCGCGGATCGAAATTGAAAGAACCGACAAAGACCCGACGGCCGTCTACAGCGAACATCTTGGCATGCAGGGTGGCATTCTCGTTTGTGTTGCGCGGCGAAGGTCGACGCAGAGATTTGCGGGTGGTCTTGGGCCGGTCTCCAGGGGCAGGCATCTCATACAGACGCACCCCCGACTTCACGAGAAAATGCCGATGCTTTGCATATCCGGCATGAACCATAGCGACATCGGTCGAAGCAAAGGAATTGGTCAGGACGCGCACATCGACCCCGTTGCGTGCCATTTGCGCAAAGGCCCTGGCACCTGATGAGGTCGGCACGAAATAGCCCGAAACGACGAGCAATTCCCTTTCCGGTTGACCGATGAGACCCCTGAGGACGCTAGCCATGAGATCGCCTTGACGCGATTGTCCGAGAACCTTGGCGGGCCGATCGCTGACCAGCTCGACGGGCACCCATTCGAATTCAATCCGTCCGGCCCGCGCACGCTCAAGCAAAACAGATCCGGCGGCACGGCTTAGATAATCGGTCGCGGAGGGGCCGGAAACTGACCGCGTGAAATCAGTTGCCCCGCTTGCCGCGTACTGCTTCGGATCTTCCTTCACGATGCAGTCGATTTCGATTGCAGCGGGAAAATTCCAGAACGCATCGAAACATTCGGAGACTTCTTGCACCACCGCGCCTACGCAAAGCGCATCCACATCGGCAAAAATCCCCTGCTCTCGGTTGGCGAAGTACTCGTCTCCGACATTACGCCCGCCGACACAGGTTATCTGATTGTCGACTGTAAAGCTTTTCGAATGCATCCTGCGATTGACGCGGTGGAAATCCAGCAGGAAATCGAGCGGCTTGAAGTGTCGGTTTCGAAACGGATTGAAAATGCGGATCTCGAAATTGCGGTCGCTGGCCAGCCAGCGCAATTTGCGGTCGAGGCCGGGAATGCCGTTATCGTCAACCAGCAGACGGACCCGTACACCCCGCGCTGCCGCTCTGCGCAAGTCTTCCAGCAGGAGATTACCGGTCAGATCGTCGCGCCAGATGTAATATTGCAGGTCGATCGATCTTTCGGCCGCGGCGATGAGTCGAGAGCGGATGGCAAACGCGTCTATGCCGTCCTCGACAAGTGCAACGCCCGTCAGGCCGGGATGGCCCACCGCGTGCTTAGCGACACTCAAGCCGATTGCGGAAAGTGCCGTATTTCCGAACGCATGAGAAGCTGCGCGCTGTATCATGAACGGAGGGTGCCGGTCGCGCATCCGCGTTACGGTGCGCTGTCGGGAGGCGTTGTCTGCGACGGAACAGCAGGACCAATGTCCGGTTCTGTTCCGGTTAGTGCAACCGACCTGTTGCACAGCTTTCTCGTCATCTCCCGGTCGCGAGTCGGGTCTGTCACGACCGCGCGACCCGAAGTCTGGCCACGCATCCCCATGAGACCGCAAGGACCGGGATGGTCGCCGCCTTCCGCTTGCGGATCGGTCACGGCCTGTAAGACACGCAAA
Source organism: Croceibacterium atlanticum (assembly GCF_001008165.2). Classification (NCBI taxonomy): domain Bacteria; kingdom Pseudomonadati; phylum Pseudomonadota; class Alphaproteobacteria; order Sphingomonadales; family Erythrobacteraceae; genus Croceibacterium; species Croceibacterium atlanticum. The sequence goes on from NZ_CP011452.2 coordinate 1,755,460, forward strand.
GTGCCGTGCTCGGCATCGCGACACGCCAGCAGCACGCGCACGCCTTTCATCGCCAGGTGCGGGGCGATCTCGTAGCCGGTGCCGCTATTGGCGCCGTTAACGACGGCCGGCCGTCCGGATTGATGGGGGATATCGGAAAAGGCGAAGCTCATGCGGTATGTTCGTCCCGGTGCCATGACGGGCGCTAATCCTCGGAACTCGTCGTTTCGGGCACGGCTGATGCGACAGTGTCCGGATCCGACGATGGCGGACTATCCTGCCATGCCTGTGCCCGACCGCGCTCCACGCCATAGTCGAACAGCGTGCGCATATAATCCTGCTCGAAAAGATCGTGCTCGTCCGCGTCGAAGTCCTGCTCGATAAAGGTCAAGTGATATCCGGCGCCGGTCGATCTCGCCCAGACATAGGCCGAGGCCACACGGTCCTGGAGGCTGGAGAAGAGCATCACCTCAAGCGTCCGCTTGGCGATGCTGGAGAGACCTGCTTCGATCAGCTCGAACTCGCCTGCCATCTTGCCGTTGACCAGCAGATACAGCTCCGTTGGGGACTGGCTGTCCCGCAGGATCTGGTCGTTCGCGACCGGCGGAGCGGCCATCAGGGTCGCAATGGTGCCGCCATCGACATGGAGTTCGCTGATTCGCTCTCCCTGCGCTTCCATCTCGATCAGCACCGGGGGGAACTGCACCGGGACGGAGCTGCTGGCGAGCAGGATGCGCCGGAAAAGGGCATAGCGACCGGGCGCATCACCGGCCGCGATCGCTCCCATGTCCCAGATCGCATTGCCGGGGCGGTCGAGGCTGACGGTGCCGACGAACAGGCGCCGGCCCTTGCGGTGCTCTTCGCCGATGGCATCGATCACCGCATCAGTGGCGAAGCGGGCGATTAGAGCCTCGAGCGGCTCGGTCGTCGCGACGCTGGTCGAGAACGGGATCGCCAACGCGAAGCGGTCCTTGTAAATGTCGTCGGGCGTGATCTCGGTATAGGCGCGTTTCAGCTCGTCGTCGTAGTCCGGCCCGAGCAGCGCGAAGGGGGCGATGAGAGCCCCGGTGCTGACTCCAGTGACCACGGCAAATTCAGGTCGCTTGCCGGTTTGCGACCATCCGTTGAGAAAACCCGCACCATAGGCCCCGTCATCCCCACCGCCCGACAGCGCGAGCACGCGCAGTGGCTCGCCCGGCGGTGGCGGGGCGATCGAGATCTGTGTCAACAGGTCGGGGGAATTGGCCCAATGGCGGATTTTCGGCGAATCCGGCGCGTGCGCGGCTTCGATCTGCGCGGCCTCGAACGGTTGCCGGTCGAAGCTGGCACAACCGCCAAGCAGCAATGCGGGGCCGAGCACTCCCAGGACGAGCGTTCGCACCAGGTCGATGGCCTGTCCCGGCATCATGGTCAGGCGGAGTTCTTTACGGGTTCGCATCGCCATCCTTCTCGGAAATCTCTGGGGGATCAGCCTCCGGCGCGTTCCAGCTTCCGCCGAGCGCCAGATTGAGCGTGACGAACTGCTCGCGTTCCATGCGCTCGATCGTCGCCAGATCGCTGCGCGCAGTGATCGCCTGCTGCCGGATCTGCAACACGTCAAGCAGGCTGCTTTCGCCGACCCTGTACCGCAGATCCTCGATCCTGAGCGCTTCCTCTATCTCGCGCACGCGGATGACGGCCGCGTCCCGGCGGCGGCGAAGCACCACGCCGCTGTCGAGCGCGGTTTCCACTTCCTCGAAAGCGGCCAGCGCGGCGCCGGCATATTGCGCGATCGCCGCGCGCAGTTCGGCATCGGCAATGTTTTCGCCGGCAGCCAGCGCGCCGCCCTGGTAGATCGGCGCCGCGACATTGCCGCCAATGCTGAACAGGGTCGCGGTAGGATCGAAGATATTTTCAAGGGCGTCCGACACCGCGCCCGCCAGCCCCGTGAGCGACAGGCGCGGCAGGCGCGCCTTGCTGGCCTGGTCCTCGGCATGCAGTGCGGCGGCGACGCGCCGCTCGGCCGCGACCAGATCGGGCCGCCGCTCGAGCAGCGTCGAAGGCAGCCCGGCAGGCGGCGGCGTTGGCATGGGCGGCAAGTCAATTCCCGAGGCGAACTCGGCCGCGGGATAGCGCCCGACCAGTAGTTCGAGAGCACGGATCGCCTCGCGCCGCGCGCCCTGTGCCCGTGCGAGAGCCTCGCGCGCCTGTTCGAGATTGGCGCGGATCAGTGCCAGATCGCCATCCATCGCGACGCCCTCGCGGACCTGCAGACCCACCAGGCGATGCAGATGTTCGAGCGTATCAACCGCTTCCTCGGCCAGCCCCACCTGCCGCGAAGCCTCGATCGAGACCAGATAGGCGCGCGCCACGCCCGCGGCAATCGATTGCCGGGCCGCGAAATAGTCGGCGCGGGCAGCCGCCTCGTTCTCGAGCGCGGCATACCAGCCATCGCTGATCCTGCCCCACAGGTCGATTTCCCAACTCGCCTGCGCCAGTCCCAGAAAGCTGGTGCTGTCATATTCGATGCTGGACGGCACCGGCAGTCCGGCCTGCCCGCCGATTTCGATATCATCGATCTCGATATGGCTGCGCGAACCCAGGCCGACCGCCTGAACGGCCGGACGCAGCCCGGAACGCGCCTGACGGGCAAGTGCTGCGGCGCGCTGGACCTGCGCCGCGGCGGCCTGAAGATCACTGTTCTTCTCCTGCGCTTCGGCCACGAGCGCGGCGAGGCGCGGGTCGCCGAAGGCGGCGACCCATCCGTCCGCGACCGGCCCTGCGGCATCGGCGACTGCCCGCCAGCGTTCCGGCAAAGGCGGCAGGGCCGCGCGGGCGGGTGCGACCGGACCATCGCCGACCCTGTCGGGATGCGAGCAGCCTGACACCAGCATCAGGCCGAGCAACATGGCGGTGAGAGGGACGATGCGCATGGTTCAACTTGCCCCCTGTGGCTCGGCTGCGGTCTCGTCAGGGCCGATCTTGAAGAAGATTGCATAGAGGACCGGCACCACGAACAGGGTCAGTACCGTCCCGAAGGCCAGCCCGAAGGCCAGGACCACGGCCATCGCCTTGAAGAAGGCGTCGAACAGCAGTGGGATGACGCCGAGTACCGTCGTCAGCGAACTCAGGATGACCGGGCGGGCGCGATCATAGGCTGCCTCAATGATGGCATCGAAACGCGGTTTGCCCTCGCCGATCTCGATATCCATCTGATCGACCAGCACGATCGCGTTCTTGATCAGCAGGCCCGAGAGCGAGAGCACACCGAGAATGGCGATGAACTCCATCGCTATGCCGGTGATGAGCAGGCCGATGGTTACGCCGATGATCGCCAGCGGCACGATCATGAAAATGATCACCGGCTGGCGCACTGCGTTGAACAGCACGATTACCACCAGCACCATGCCGATGACACCGAGCGGGACCACGCCAATCAGCGAATCGATCGCCTCGGTGCTCGTTCCTTCCTGGCCGTCCCATTCGAAATGGTAGCTGGAAGGCAGTTCGATCGCCTCGACGTCTCCGCGCACGCGATCGAGCAGACGGTTGGCGGTTTCGCCCGGCGCGGGATCGGCCTGGGCGTTGATTGCCCAGCGCTGATCGATCCGCTGAATCTGCGAATGACGCCAGCGGGTCTCGAAACCGTCGATCACTTCCTGCAGCGGAAGCGAGGCGCCGCTGGCGCTGAACACCTGGATTGCTTCCATGTTCTGCGCGTCGCGCGTTTCGCTTTCGGGCGAGCGGGCGATGATCGGGATCAGGTCGTCGCCCTCGCGGAAGACGCCTATCGGACGGCCCGCGAACGTGCCCTGCAAGGCCTCGGCCACGTCCTCGCGGCTGACGCCAAGGCGACGCGCGCGCGTTTCGGAATAGAGCGGGTGGATGACCGGCACCTGCTCGCGCCAGTCATCCTTCACGAGGATGGCCGCTTCGTCCTCGGCGAAGACATCCTTGGCCTGCTGCGCCAGGCTCTGCAGAACCGCCGGATCGGGCCCCGAAAACTGCGCCTCGATCTTCGAGCCGCCACCCGGCCCCAGTTCGAACAGCCAGACCTTGGCGCGCGCTTCGGGGGCGTTCTTTTGCAAATAGGCATGCACATCTGCCTGCAGCCGCTCGAGCGTCGAGGCGTCCTCAACCCGCAGGATCATCTGGCCGAAGGAGGATGTCGGCGCCTCGGGCTGATAGACCAGCTTGTAACGCAAGGTACCCATGCCGACCACGGTCTGAACGTCAGTAACGCCGTCCATCGTCGCCAGATCCTCCTCAATCTCCTCCAGGTCGGCATTGGTCCGCTCGATATCGGTGCCCGCAGGCAGCCAGTAATCGACCATCAAATGCGGCGTGGTGGAGGCGGGAAAGAAACCCTGTTCCACGAACGCGAAGCCCACAAGGGAGACGGCGAACAACCCCCCGGTCAGGCCCATGGTACGCCAGCGATGGCGCAGCGCGCGCGCGAGCCATTCGCGATAGGCGGTGCCGATCCGGCCGGCTTCGCGCTGCGGGGCGGCCTCGTCCTCGAGACCGTCGTGGCCTGCATCGAATCCTGTCTCCCGATCAGTGCCGGAAGCGGCAGCATCCTCCTCCTTCTCGAACAGCCAGTTGGCGAGAAAAGGCGCTACGGTGACCGCGAAGAACCACGAGAACAAGAGCGAGATCATCACCACCCAGAACAGGTGATTGGTGTATTCGGCGACCTGCCCGGGGGCGAGGCCGATCGGGGCGAAGGCGATGATGCCGACCAGCGTGCCTCCTAGTAGCGGCCACAGCATCTGGCCCACGATCGCGCGCGCCGCCTCCAGCCTGTTTTTGCCCTGCTTGAGGCCGACGAGCATCCCCTCGACCACGACGATGGCGTTGTCCACCATCATTCCCAGCGCGATGATCAGCGCGCCCAGCGAGATGCGGTGCATCGGTATCCCGCCGGCATTCATCCCAGCCAGCGTCGCCGCGACGGTGAGCATGAGCACGGCGCCGATGACCACGGCCGAGCGCCAGCCCATGAAGATCAGCAGCGTGACCACCACGATGACGAGCGCCGTCGCGACATTGATCACGAAATCGCCGATCGCGTCCGACACCACCTTGCCCTGGTGGTAGAATTCGTGGATCTCGATGCCGATCGGGCGGTCGCTCTCGCTCGCGCGCAGCTTGGCTTCGATCGCCTCGCCGACCTCGACCACATTTGTGCCGGTCGCATTCGAGATGCCCATGCCCACCGCCGGCCTGCCATTGTAGCGCAGGATCTGCATCGGCGGATCGACATAGCCGCGCGTCACGCGGGCCAGATCGCCCAGTCTCACGACCGCGCCTTCCTGGCCGGTCATCACCGGCAGATCGCGCAATTCCTCGACCGAATCGATTTCGCCGGTGGGAACGATCTCCAGACGCTGGTCGCCGACGCGCACGCTGCCCGCTGCGACGACGGAATTCTGCTGTGCTAGATCCTGATAGACGCTCTGCACCGACAGCCCCAGCGCCGCGACCCGCTCGCGCATGATCTCGACATAGAGGGCCTCGCGTTGCTCGCCCGACAGCACCACCTTGCCCACACCCTCCACACCGCTCAGGTCGGTGCGCAGCTTTTCGGCATAGTCGTACAGCTCGGCCGGCGAATAACCATCGGCGGTTAGCATGTAGAAGATGCCGAAGACGTCGCCGAAATCGTCGTTGACGATCGAGGGACCTGCCCCGGGCGGAAGCAGCCGGGCGGCATCGGCCACGCGGTTGCGCAGCTTGGTCCAGACGATCTGGAGCTGTTCCTTGTTGCGCCCGAACTCGTACTTGATCTCCACCTCGATGCGCGACTGGCCCGCCTCGGAGGTCGAAACAATCTCCTTCACCTCCTGCATCTGCCCGATCTCCCGCTCGAGACGCTGGGTGACCTCGGTGGCGACCTCCATCGGCGATCCGCCAGGATAGGGTGTTACCACGACAGCGCGGCGGATGGTGAACTCGGGATCCTCGAAGCGCGGCAGCGACCCATAGGCCGCCATCCCGGCAACGATCGTCCCGATGATGACGAGCAGGATGAGCAGGCGATTCCTGATCGAGAAGACGGCGGGATTAAACGACATGGCTCAGTCCCGCTCGTAGGGGCGGACTTTCATCCCCTCTTCGAGATTGGCCACGCCAGCAGCCACTATCAGGTCTCCGCGGCCGATGCCGGCAGTTACAGGCAGCATTCCGCCTGCTCCCTTGCCTACGGTGACGCGGCGCAGCGCGATGGCTCCGGTCCTGCGGTCCACGCGCCAGACGAATGTCTTTTCGTCACGCCCAACGATCGCTTCCAGTGGCACAGCCGGCATCTCGGCATTATCGGTATCGAGCTCGACATGCAGTGTTCCCGTCATGCCCGGCAGGATCAGCGCGCCGGAAGGCGGATCGAACAGGAACGTCGCCTCGTAGGTGAGCGACTGACGCGTGGCGTCGGTGGCGAACGAGCCGAACCGGGCCGCGAACCGCCTGTCGGGAAGACTGTCGAGCGCGATCGCCGCGTTGATCGGGGCCCGCTGCTCGGCATTGGCAACGATGGACGAGGGAACCTGGACCACCACCTTGGCGGAACCGGCGGTCTGTAAGGTCACGACCGGCTGCTGCGGCGAAACATATTCGAACGGCTCGGTCAGTCGCCTGGCCACGCGGCCCGAAAAGGGCGCCCGCAAGACGGTCTTCTCCAACTGCTCGCGCGCATTGTCAAGTTCGGCTCGCGCAGTGTCGCGCTGCGTTTCGCGCTGAACGTGCACTGCCCGCGGAATCGCGCCTTCGCCGACCAGCGCGTCGGCGCGGCGGAATGCATCCTGTGCCGCCTCGTACTGTTCGCGTGCCTGGACGAGCTGGTTGCGCGCGATGGTCTGGTCGAGCTGCGCGATCACCGTGCCGGCCCTGACGAAATCGCCCTGGTCCACCGTCAGCCGGACGATCTTGCCCGGCACATCGAAGGTTAGATCCGAAGATGTGCTTGCCTCGATGATCGCGGGAAACTCGTAAGTCCTCGCCTGACCGCCTGCCGCCACGGTGTAGAGTTTGACCGGACGCCGATCGGCCTCCTCCGGAATGGGAGCATCGTCGCAACCTGCAACAAGGCATGCGAAAATTAGCGAAACGAATATGCGCAGCATGAAGAATTTGAATCTGAAAATGGTTCGGCGCGAATCAGACTTTGACATGCGCCCAAAATGAAACGAATAAGTTTACATATCATCGCTCGTCGCAATAGGAAGACCCAATTGCAAGGCCAAACGCTTTCGCTGAACCTGTCTCATCCCGAATCGACGAACCGCCCCCGGGTCGTCATCGTCGGCGCCGGTTTCGGCGGCATGGCTGCGGCGCGCGCTCTTCGCGGCAATGCCGCGGAAGTGACGCTGATCGACCAAACCAATCATCACCTGTTTCAACCGCTGCTATACCAGGTCGCGACTGCGGCGCTTTCCCCGTCCGATATCGCTACGGCCACCCGTGTGCTGATGCGCGGCGGGTCAAACCTAAGTGTGTTGATGGCGGAGGTTACAGGCGTCGATATCAGGGCGCGCTCGGTGCTGCTGCGCGATGGGCATCGATTGCCATACGATTATCTCGTACTCGCCACGGGATCGGCCTCGAGCTTTTTTGGACAGGACAACTGGCGCGAACACACGCTGGTTCTCAAGACGATTGAGGATGCGCTTGCCATCCGCGCGCGGTTGCTGGAAGCGTTCGAGCGGGCCGAGCAGTCGACCGACGACGCAGAGATACGACGCCTCCTGACCTTTGCTATTGTTGGGGGCGGCCCAACTGGCGTGGAACTGGCTGGGACCATCTCCGAACTCGCACGCGCGACTTTGGCGCGCGATTTCTCTCGCATCGATCCGCGCGACACGCGTGTGGTCCTATGCGAGGCGGGCGGCCGTTTGCTGTCGGGTTTCGATCCCGCGCTTTCGACCTATGCGACCGAAGCTCTAACCTCGATGGGGGTGGAGGTGCGGATTGGCACGGCCGTCGAGGCAATCGATCCCACCGGCGTGGTGCTCGGTAGCGAGCGGATAGATACCGGAGCCGTGCTGTGGTGTGCCGGCACTGAGGCCCGTCCGGCTGCTGAATGGCTTGGAATCGATGGGGTCCGCAACGGGGCTGTAACGGTCCGGTCCGATTGTTCGGTGCCGGGTCATCCAAACATCTTTGCGATCGGGGACGTCGCAAGTTTCGAAGCAGGCGGCGACGAGCGCTTGCCGGCTCTTGCACCAGTTGCCAAGCAGCAGGGCACATATGTCGGGAAGCTGCTCGCGGCCCGTATCGCCGGTCGGCGCGAGCCCGGCGCCTTCCGCTACCGCGACTATGGTACCATGGCGGTGATCGGGCGCTCGCGTGCGGCGGCGCAATTCGGCAGGCTCCGGCTCACGGGATTTCTCGCCTGGCTGGTCTGGTCACTTATACATTTGATGCTGCTTGTGGACTTTCGCAGCCGCCTGGTCGTCTATGTCAACTGGGCTTGGGCATGGTTTACTTACGGACGCGGGGCGCGGTTGTTGACGGGATCAACCACAAGCGATGCCCGGCAGCCGCCGCTCAGCGACCCAGAAAGCGGGCGGCCCGATGACAAGTAGCGGTCTCAGCCAATATTCAAATAGTTGACCATGATGAAAGCATGCTCCCGCACCGCCATCTAGGACCATTCGAAGGCTCGCCTGGCCTCGCTATCCATCACCTGCAAGTTGTCGCGACCTAGCTTGCACTTGATCGCAGGAAGCGCTCGAAGCCAAACCGCATCTAAGATCAGCGTATCTGTCTTTGGCGTCGATCTACCTCAGTTGACTAAGCAGCGGTAGGCATGGCGGTCGCATGAAGACCGAACGGCTTCGGCGACACTACGTCATAGCTCTCATCTTCCCTGGAAACCCGGCTAGCGGCGAAGATATCGCGTTTCAGCTCACCATGCCGGGTTTGGAGGAGGAGCTCTTCTATCGTGGCATCCTGCTGTTCGCGCTGGATCAGGCTTTCACCGGAAGGAGACGGTTCCTCGGGTCGATTGGGGATGGGGCGCGGTCCTGTCGTGCTTCCTGTTCGGATTGGCACATGCCTGAGGCTTCTCGGACGACAGCTTTGCCTTCGATCCCATCACGATGGCGCTGACGGCAATCCCAGCCTTTATCGCGGTCTGGCTGCGTTTGCGCACCGGAAGCCTGCTCCTGCCGGTTCTGCTTCACAATTTCGGCAATTCGCTCTCGTTCATCGTGTGAAGATGTCTTCCCGGAATGCCCGCTTCCGGGATCAGCATTCTGCCCGTAAAATGACCGAATTTAGGGCGCAAAGCCGCCTATTATGGAGAGCCTCTGGCGTTGCCAAACGCCGGTCCAAGCCTCGTATCGCGGCTTCCACACCGAGAGCAACGCAGGCGGCCTTCAAGCGCAGACATCTGCTTTGACCAACCGCGCATTTGACAAAGCAACACGATGCTGAGTGGATTGAGCAAAGCAATCCTGCGGCAACGGCGACAGTCCACCCGCAGCACGTAGCCGTGGCGCGAGTAATCGGCGATCGTATCGAGACGCTTCGAACTCATGGCTTTCGCCGCACTGACCAGACCAGGGCAGCACAGGCAGTGATGATGCAAGCTATAGCGGCGAGCATTGGCGGGCTTAGAACGATCATGGAAATCTCCGACTCAATGGGCACCATGTTCCATATTTGTTCCAAGTAGGAAAATTCTGTCTTTCAAGCTAGAGTGGACAAATGTTTTCGATTGCTGCCGCGCTCGCTGTTTGTGCCCCTGGCCCACGTGATCACTGCGTCCACGATGGCGATACAGTTTGGCTTGAAGGTGAGAAAATCCGGATCGCCGACATCGATACGCCAGAGCTAAACGGCGCGTGCGAATACGAGAGGGCGCTGGCCCTGCGGGCCAGGAACAGGCTCATTCAGCTCTTGAATGCCGGCGCCTTCGAGATCGCCCGTACCGGCCAGGATCGCTACGGTCGCACGCTCGCTACCCTACATCGTTCAGGCCGTTCTATTGGTGCTCAATTAGTCGCAGAGGGTCTCGCTCGAACCTGGTCCGGCCGACGCGAGCCGTGGTGTCCCGGTGGCCAAGCGTAGCCGCGCAGGCCTCGGAACTACGCTGGAGTTCTTTGTGCTCCTGAGCCTTCACCTCGCTGCAGTGGGCGTAGGGCTGGCTTGGTGGTTCAACTAGAGGCTTCTGCGCAGTTCGAACTTCCTGCTTATACCGCGGCGTCGAGCGGGCTTCCTAATTAGACGCGGGCACAAGAATTCGTAAGCGCTCGCAGGGCTGTCGCCGTGGTGTTCGACATCGGGACACTGTGCAGAACACCTAGGTGGTGAAGCGTGATCACCGTGCTTACCTTATAGAGGAACGGCAGATCATCCAGTGTGAAATGCGACCCCGCGCTGTGAGGCTAGCCTCTTCGGTGATCTGTCGTTTCACCGCCCGACAGAACTGCGCATACGCGAGGTTCAGCGCCAGCAAGCGGTGCCTTAAGTCAGCGCCAGTAGTCCGTTCCGCGAAAGAAGCGCCAGTAGTCCGTTCCGCGAAAGAAAAGAGTAATTCATTCTCGCGCGCCGAGAGCCGGCGCGTCGACCTAACCAATGGAGGAAGTGATCGGCTGTGAGGCCGAGGAGATGATGAAAATAGGGGGAAGCCGCCCTCGGCCAGAACGGCTTCTTTCCAAGGAAGATAGAATATGAATCTGGTCACACTCAAACGCCCGGTGATGGGCGAACCACTGCTCCCGCAAAGAGCGCACAGAACGCGCAGTCGCCTAGGAGCACTCGTCGAAGCCTGCGGCGTGTCGGTGCGAGGAGGCGAGCCTCTCGACGAGCAGCTCAATCAGGGGGTAGTTACCTCTCTGGCAGCGAACTTGGCGCTCGCCGCAACCTCGTGCGATCGTCCGCTGCTTTATCCTGAATGCGAGCTCATGGCGCAGATCACGGGTATGGATCTCATCCTGCTTCGCTTCGATGCCTTGCACGGCGCCTCGTTCGATGTGTTGTTGAATGAGGCTAGCGAATGGCTGAACCATTATGTCGCTTGGCGGCTCGGCCTCAGCAGTCTGTGGCTTATCCCGTGCGCTGGCTCAGGCCCCTATTTTCGCCTGAGTTCCGATGGGCTCGAACCGTGCGAACTGCCCCCGTTCGAGACAGGCTACCAGCGTTACGCCGGCATAATGCGAGCGGCCGAGAAACCCTCCTTCGAAGGGGGATACTGAGCATGGCTACTTCACCAGCAAAGAAACGCAGCGCAGCCAAGAAGTCACCTGCTCCGGGGAAGCTCAACTCGTTCCTGCATGACGTGCGCGAAGAGCATCCGGACTTCGCATTCACGCGGTACTGGTACCAGGAGACGAGAGACCGCGAAGGCATCTCCAGTTGGATCGATCGCAAGGTGCGCTTGGGCGATGATCCGAAGTTTGGCCAAGCCACGAAAGTGGAAGTCCTGCTGCCTCCAACAGCGCCTGCTGATTACGTCGACCTCGCTTTCCTGACCCGACGGTTCGATGAAGCGCTGCCGACCTTCGAGAAGCACGCCATGATCCAGACCAAGATCTACCTCGACTCGAACGAGGCATGGCACCACGCTTATGAAAGGGTTCGCGCATTTGCGCGGTCGCACTTCGCTAATCGGTTCCCTGTAATCTTGATCGGCCATGTGCCGAGCTGCGCGGGGCTACACGGCAATGGGAGCCATGTGCACGTTGTCGTGCTTCCGCGAGGGCTCACGCTCAATGGCCTAACCGAGGTCGATGCGCGCCTTTGCTCCGATAAGGGTTACGCTAGTGCGCTCGATGCATGGCGTGAGCACAAGACTGCGTGGAGTAGCGCAGCATGAGGACTTCAAGCACAAGTGAAGCGTCTCATGTAGCTGCAACCCGTCTGGCTGCACGAGGAGCTAACGTCCAGCAGATGCAGGCTACCGTCGATCTGGCGAGGCAGATGTTGGCTGCGCGACAGAGCGAACCCCTTCAAACTGACGCCGCGCGTACTGGTTCGGTGGAACCCGATGGCTCCGCGGCAGAAACTCCCCAGCCGCCGCCAAAGCATAAAGTGTTCCTAGCAACAGTTAGTGAGCTGGTTCAAGGCCAGGGACACACTCTCATTTCGCGGCGGGCTTGGCCCGCCGCGAAAGCTACTTCCGTGGTCAGCTTGCGCGTGACTGGGGTTCGGTACTGGCGAAGGGTGCCGATATCCAATGCGGGCTCAGCACGTTTCCGTTCGCCGACCTGATGATGCCAGACCCAGTTCGCAGTCTGCTCGAGCGATCGGAAAGCGGCACCGATGCTTCGGCCTCGCTGCATTATACCTGTCGATTACTCGGGGAATTCTGACCGGCCATGCCGCGGGTTGAAGGCACACCCCGATAAGGAGTATATCTCGCGTTGGGGACCGCTGTGCAAAGTCCGCTTTGCGCCCTCATCCCAGACATTTGAGCCTGCCTGAACGGCTTCCAAAAGCGGACGCGATTCCGGAAAGGGTTGGATGGCTGAAAGGGGTTGGAGGCTAAGCTCGCATCTCATTGGGGGCCCATCCAACGCCAGCGCAGCTCTGCTCTAGCTGCGCGGGGGAGGTGGCGGCGGAGGCGGAAAGTGCCCTTCTGGCATAGGCGGGGGAGGAGGCGGGTTGAGAACGCTTTCCTCCGCCTGGAGGTCGAGCCGGCGGCCCTTCTCGCCCGCCCCATCAACTAGTGCGATCCAGTCCACTCCGGTGCGTATCACCGCAGGACTGGCTGTTAGCGTCCTCATTATCGCGCCGGGCCCATTCTTCGTGGCACGAGCGACGGCGGGGCAATCGTTGGCATCGATCGCATCTCTCGCCGCGAGCCGCGCATCGGCGGTCCAGCGTATCGCGATCGGCAGGTCGGAACATTGCGACCAGCGCACGCGGCTGCGCTCGATGGTAACGACGCCGGGGTTCTCGCCGATGCCGAACCCCCAAGACTCCCAACCATCATAGTTGGTCGACATCTGCGGCACCCAACGCCCTTCGATCTCCGAGAGATCCGGTTTGTGAGTCTGGCGCCAGAGTTCCGGCCGGATGAGTACCAACTCGCCTGCGTCGCTCTTCAGCAAGACGCGCCCCGTGCCGGCTCTGCGTACTTCCGGATTGCTCGCAAAAAAAGCGAAGAAGCGCCTGTCACGTGCTTCGCGGTCAGGCCCGCATCCTTGCATCGTCTGCATTCGCGAGCCGTCATCAGTGTCGCGCAGGATTCCGTCCGATCCGAGAGAGGCTGAATTGCCCGACCGATTGCAACCGATGCTGTAGGTTATCCAGCCATCGTCGATTTGGAGATAGGCGCTCCGCCAAGGTGTGCCATTCCGCCATGATGGCTCGAAATCCTCGAACCGCACGATGAGCCAGAAACCTTCGATTTCACGCAGAGATGTGACAAACGCGCTCTCCTCCTCGTCCGAGATCGCGGCTTTGCTCCCCCTTTCGTCTGACGGGTCACAAGCCGCGAGTGTCGCGCAGCTTGAGCAGGCGAGCAAGGCGGTGCGAAGAAGGGCAGTCATCCCACAGTGAACGGGTCGAGAGCTATCTGGCTCCCATATCTTACAGGCGCCGGTCGTATTCCTAGTCCGCAGACGCCCATTTATGATCCGTCAGCTGCGCGCCTTCATTGCCGCCGTTGAGCCAAGAAAGCACGTTCCCGAAAGATTTCGCCTATTCAGCGCAAACGAATGGCAACCGCTGGCGTCGAAGGAGCATAGGTGCGGTGCCTTACTCTTGCCGCAAGTCCTTGATCAAGCTCCCGGAAGATAAATTCCGGGCACTCAGGATGAGGAAGCTTAGAAGCGCAAACTGGTAAGGACATCGGAAGCGTCTGAACAGCCCTGATCGGTCTTACACTGGCCAAAGACAGTCAGTCGCGGATCCACCACTTCCATTCCGTTCATTTTCGAAGCCTCCAACACGGCAGTGAGAAGGGGAATCTCCCCGATGTCTGCCTCCAGAGGGCGCGATCGCACCTCAACTCCATCGACAAGGGAACTAGTAGCCTCGCGCAGATTTGGCGCAGGTTCGATTGAAGCCCCATAACTGAAGATCAGTTCGAAATTCTCGCCTGAAACTCTCCAGGCCTGATGATCGCCGTATAGTTCCTCGACAGTGTGCGGCCCGGGATCGAAGAAACAGCAACCGTCCATAACGACATCGCTGTGGGATGGCTCAGTGACAGGCCTTTGTGTAACGTCCGTTCCCGCAGGACCGAGCACCTTGTCTTCCTCGAAACTTTGCTCCCCCTGACAGGAAGTGACGGCGAGGAGCGCGCCAGCGACAACCATAAAATTTCTGAGGTTCATGATGATCGTTACTTGCTACCATAGAAACCGAGCATCAATCCTTCTGCATCACTGCAAAACGCACGTTCTATCTGTCCTTGGGTGATGTATCTAGCTTTCGCCCTTTCAGCGGCTATGGCGGCGGCCCCCTTGGAGCAGTTGGATCGCCCGAATGTCTGATTTCCCTAGTCCGGCTCGATAGACCTGCCATTCAGCAGACGGCCCAAATCCAGTCATTCAACAAGGGGCCCCGCAACGGCAATTTTGGGCCGCTAGCGGTCAGTCTGCTTTCAGTTCGTTCGATCGAGAAGCCGTCATTCCGCTTCCGGCCCATTTCCTGCCATTCCGCCACTCTTCCACAGCTAATACGTGATCGAGTGTAGGCATATCCAACCTGCTGATGATCGGGCCGCCCGGCGCGGGCAAAAGCCTGCTGGCCAGCTGCCTGCCCGGCATATTGCCGGAACTTTCCCCGTCCGAAGCGCTGGAAGTGTCCATGGTCGCATCGGTCGCCGGCACTCTGGAAGGCGGGCGAATCAGCCGCAGCCGCCCCTATCGCGCGCCGCATCATTCCGCCTCCATGGCCGCGCTGACCGGCGGCGGCCTGCGTGTCCGCCCGGGCGAAGTCAGCATGGCGCATCTGGGCGTGCTGTTCCTGGATGAATTGCCCGAATTCCAGCGCGCCGTGCTCGATTCGCTGCGTCAGCCGCTGGAAACCGGCAAGGTCGATGTGGCGCGGGCCAATGCCCATGTCTCCTATCCCGCCCGTGTCCAGCTTGTCGCGGCGATGAATCCTTGCCGCTGCGGCCATCTGGGCGATCCGGCGCTGGCCTGCAGCCGTGCCCCGCGCTGCGCCGCAGATTATCAGGGCAAGGTTTCAGGCCCGCTGCTCGACCGGATCGATCTGCATGTGGAAGTGGACCCGGTCAGCGCAGCCGATCTGGCCCTGCCGCCCCCGGCGGAAGGTTCCGCCGAAGTGGCGCAGCGCGTGGCCGCGGCGCGGCAATTGCAGGCCACCCGCGGCGTCCGCTCCAATGCCGAGCTGGAGGGCGAAAGGCTGGAACGATTCGCCACGCCGGACGAGGCCGGGCGGGCCTTGCTGCTGCAGGCGGCGGAAGCGATGCGGCTATCCGCACGCGGCTATACACGGATGCTACGCGTGGCTCGGACGATTGCCGATCTGGCCGGGGCGGAAAATGTCGGGCGGGTGCATCTGGCCGAAGCGCTCAGCTATCGCCGCCAGCCGCCTCGGGCGTAGCGATCGCCCCCTGTCACTACCGCACGGCCAGCCGCGCTGATCGCCTTATCGACCAGGCCTTCACCCTGCCTCCGGCTCCTCCACTACCCGCTTCTCGCCCTCTTCCTCGCGATATTCCCAAGCGAGGTCGCGCCAGCCCAGCTTGCGGCCGTCCTGGGCGCGGATTTCGATCGGGGCGATGGGCAGATGGTCTTTCGCGTCCACCAGCACCGGGTTGGAAGGGACGCTCATCGTATATTTCTCACCCCATTGCCGCAGGGCGATGACGGCGGGCAACAGGTCGGCACCCTTTTCGGTCAGCCGGTATTCCACCTTGCGCCTGTCCTCCTTGCTGGGAATGCGTTCCAGCACGCCATGATCCACCAGCTTGCCCAGCCTGTTGGACAGGATGTTTCGCGCAATGCCCAGCTGGGCCGAAAACTCCTCGAAATGGACGAGACCATTGAAGGCCGCGCGCAGGATCATGAAAGACCAGCGTTCACCCATCACCTCCAGCGCTTGCGGAAGCCCGCAATAGCTGGGGACATAAAGACCTTCTTCCGCTTTCGCCATTTGCCATATCTAGCGCAATGAACGCCAAACCCCAACGCCCGCCTGATGGCGAAATCGGCGTTGCGCCACTACTGACATGGGTTTAAATAGTGGTAGTAACGCCACGTGCCCCGGAACTCCATCCCGGGGCGCCACCTTGCCCCCGCGCCATTCGCGCGGGGGTTGTTGTCAGCGAGGCAGCAATCCGCGCCGAACCAGATCTTCAGCCAGATTTTCAGCATTGGTGAAGTGGTGCGCGTGCCAGCCGCGCGCGCGGGCCGCTGCGATATTGGCGGCATTGTCATCCGCGAAGAATATCTGCTGGGGCAAAAGGCCGAAACGCTGTTCGGCAATCTCGTAAATCGCCTGTTCGGGCTTGGCGCATTTCTCCACGCCGGAAACCACGATATCGCCAAAGCGGTCCAGCACTGGCTGGGTCGGGCGGAACATCTGCCAGAAATCGGCGCCGAAATTGGTCAGGGCAAAAACCGGCACGCCGCGATCGGCCAGCCTGTCCACCAGCAGATGCGTTCCGGGGACGAGACCGGCGATGGTTTCAAGGAAACGCGTGGCATAGGCTTCGATCAGCGGCGCATATCGGGGGAATTGCGCCTGGCGTTCAGGCACCATTTCCGCGAGCGGCCGCCCGGCATCATGCTGAAAATGCCATTCCTCGGTCACCACATTGTCGAGAAACCAGTCCAGCTCTTCCCTGTCGGGAATCAGCTTTTCAAACAGGTGGCGCAGATCCCATTCGATCAGGACCCGACCAATATCGAACACCACCGCTTCGGCCGGTTGCGACACATGCCCTCCTTCAGACACGCAAAAAGCCCCCGAACTTGCGGGGGCTTCTTAAAATTTGCGGCCGCGAACGAATCGCGGCACGAGCATGATCAGCCCTGACGCGCCTTGAAACGGCGGTGGGTCTTGTTGATCACATAGGTGCGACCGCGGCGACGGATCACGCGGCAATCGCGATGGCGGTTCTTCAGCGACTTCAGGCTGTTGCGGATCTTCATTGTTCTGTTTCCAAAATATGTGGCACCGGAGACGCATCCCCGTGCCTGAAATTCACGCCGGGCCGTTACGGACCCTACCCGAAAGAGTCAAGCTTCCGCGCGAATTTCGGCCAGCTTGCGTTCCCATGCCAGTGCATGGGCCACGATTTCTTCCAGATCGGCATGGGCAGGTTTCCAGGGCAAGGTCGCCTTCAGCCGCGAAGGATCGGATATCAGCGAATCCGGATCGCCCGCGCGGCGGGGGGACAGTACCCGCTCGATCTTCATATTGGTGACCCGGTCCACCGCATCAAGCACTTCCAGCACGGAGAAGCCGCGCCCATAGCCGCAATTCATGGTCAGGGAACGGGCGGGCTGTTCGATCAGGGCTTCCAGCGCCAGAACATGGGCGACCGCCAGATCGCTGACATGGATATAGTCGCGCACGCCGGTACCGTCCGGCGTATCGTAATCCGTGCCGAACACGCTCACATTCTCGCGCTTGCCCAGCGCGGCTTCAACCGCGACCTTGATCAGATGCGTCGCCCCGGCCGTGGACTGGCCACTGCGCGCCTGCGGATCGGCCCCGGCCACGTTGAAATAGCGCAGGGCGCAGAAATTCATCGGATGCGCGCGCGCCGTGTCGCCCAGCATCTGTTCGGTCATCAGCTTGGACCAGCCATAGGGATTGATCGGCTGTTTCGGCAGGTCTTCCGTCACCGGGGAGGTTTCGGGAATGCCATAAGTCGCCGCCGTGCTGGAGAAGATGAAATGCGGCACACCCGCCTTCACCGCCGCTTCGATCAAGGTCCGGCTCTTCGCCGTGTTGTTGTGATAATATTTGAGCGGATTCTCCACCGATTCCGGCACGATGATCGATCCGGCGAAATGCATGATCGCCCGCGTGCCCTGTTCGGCAAAGATGCGCGCCAGCAGATCAGCATCCTCTACATCGCCGTGATAGAAGGGCACGCCGTCGGGAATTGCGAATTTGAACCCGGTGGTCAGATTATCGATCACCGCGACGGGCCAGCCGCCATCCTTCAGGGCAAGTACGGCATGGCTGCCGATATAGCCGGCGCCGCCGGTCACGAGTACAGGTGGTTTGCTGCTCATGGCCGGCCCTTAACATTGATGTGCGGCTAAAAAATTAATGCGCATGCCGTGTTCGAAAGATTATCCCCCCTGCAACCCGATTGCCGCCCAACCGTTGCGAGAATCATGCTGAAACGAACTTTCGCCTCCCTCGTCCCTGCTGCCATCTTCGCCGGCATGCTTGCCGGCTGCACCAGCACCTATGTCTCACCCGTAGAAGTAACGCGCTTTACCGGCAGCCGCGCGGCGCAGCTCGGCACCGGGACGATCGCCGTGCGCGCGGCCCCGGGCGGGCCGGACGGGACACTGGAATTTTCCACCTATGCCAATGCCGTGGCGGAAGAGCTTGCGGCCCTCGGCTATCGCGTGGTCCGCGATGAAGGCGCTTCGCAGGTGGCGGAACTCCGCTTCGGCCGCTTCATCAACCGCCCGGGCGAAATCCGTTCCCCCGTGAATGTCGGCGTGGGCGGATCCACAGGCAGCTATGGTTCCGGCGTAGGGGTAGGCGTGGGGATCGACCTGTCCGGCCCGCCGAAGGAGATGATCGACAGCAATATCGCCGTCATCATCCGCGATAACGCCACGGGGCAGGCCCTGTGGGAAGGCCGGGCGCAATTCCGCGCATCGCAGAACAGCGACTATGCCAGCCAGAACGCCGCAGCTCAGCGGCTGGCCAGCGCTCTATTCTCGGGCTTCCCCGGCGAGTCCGGAGAGACTATCGAAGTCAAATGACAGACATTCTCATCGACGCCGCATTCGACAGCGGCAATATCGAAGTTGTTTCCATTTCCGGCGCCAGCGCAAAGCTGCGAATCGCGAAAGACCATCTCTCCGATTTCTACCAGTGGTTCCATTTCCGCGTGGCGGGTGCTGCCGGGCGGGAACTGGAACTGAAGATCACCGATCTCAACAATTCCGCTTATCCAGCGGGTTGGCCCGGCTATCGCGCCTGCATATCGGAAGATCGTGACTGGTGGGGCCGCGCAGAAACCAGCTTCGACGAGGAAGAGGATAACGGCACGCTGACCATCCGCCACGCCCCGGCGGGAGATCTGTGCTGGTTTGCCTATTTCGCACCCTATTCGCAGGAACGGCATCACGATCTGATCGCCGAAGCCGCCGCCAGCGAGGGCGTGGACTATCGCTGCCTCGGCCATAGCCTGGACGGGCGGCCGATCGACTGCCTCGAACTGGGTGAAGGCGATATGCCGGTCTGGCTCTATGCCCGCCAGCATCCGGGGGAGAGCATGGCCGAATGGTGGATGGAAGGCGCGCTGGAAGTGCTGTGCGATCCAGCCGATCCCGTGGCCCGCGTGCTGCGAAGCAAGTGCCGTTTCCACATTGTGCCCAACTGCAATCCGGACGGTTCCTTCCGCGGGCATCTGCGCACCAATGCCAAGGGCGTGAATCTGAACCGCGAATGGGCCACGCCCACGGCCGAGAATTCGCCCGAAGTGCTGGCCATCCGCAATGCGATGGACAAATCCGGCGTGCGTTTTGCGATGGACGTGCATGGGGACGAGGCGATCGCCGCCAATTTCCTCGCCGGGTTCCAGGGGATTCCCGGATGGACCGCGGATTTGCAGGCCGAATATGATCGCTTCACCGCGATCCTCGATCGCCGCAGCCCGGACTTCCAGACGGAACAGGGCTATCCGGCAACGCCTGCGGGCAAAGCCAATCTGTCCATGAGCACGAATCAGGTGGCGGAACGTTTCGGCGCCTGTTCGATGACACTGGAAATGCCGTTCAAGGATTTCGACAAGCTGCCCGATCCCGATCAGGGGTGGAGCCCCGAACGCTGCAAACTATTGGCGCGGGACTGTCTTGCATCGCTGGTGGAGTGGCTGGACGGCTGAGCGAATTCCCTTCTCCGGGGCGCGACATTGTGTTATTTACAATACTGTGAGTAACAGCGCCCCACCCTATATCTACCCGATCGAAATCGCCGAGGCGGATATCGATTTCATGGGCCATGTGAACAATGCCAGCTATCTGACCTGGGTGCAGAATGCGGTGATCGATCACTGGCGCAAGATTGCACCGGACGATGCGGTGGCCCGCCATCTGTGGGTCGCGCTGAAGCACGAGATCACCTATCGGCGCCCGACCTTCATGGGGGACAATGTCGTGGCGCAGGTGGTCCTGCAGAAAGTCCAGGGTGCGCGCGCTTTCTACCAGACCCTGATCCGCCGGGGGGAGGACGTGCTGGTAGAAGTCAAATCCAGCTGGTGCTGCCTCGACGCGAGGACGAAACGCCCCACCCGCCCGGCAAAGGACATAGTGGAGCGTTTCTTCAACGGGGCCTGAAACGGCGGGCCGTTATCGGCGGGTGCCGCTGATCGGTACGGCGCCGAAGGCAGAATTGGCCTCGCCCGAAAGCGAATCGCCATCCACCGTCAGCGAATAGGTCAATTCCATCGGGCCTTGCGGGGTGGACATGGTGCGTTTGAAACTCAGCGCCGATCCATCCACCTTCACATCGCTGATTTCGCTTTCCATGGGCGGCATCTGCGATTCCGGACCGCCACCGCCCGGAGCGGCCATCGGCGCATCCTTGATATCCACCGTATAAGCATCGCCGCCATTCGCGATGGTCATGGTCGCTTCGAACTTGCCCATCTGTGTATCGGCGATTGTATCCCACGTGCCGACAAGTGGCGATTCCGCCGCCATGGCAGGTGCGGCCATGGCCGTGGTGGCAGCCAGCATGGCCGCAAAACGCAAAGCGTGCATAACATCCCTCCCCAAGAAGCGCGGCTCTGACCGCTGCTGGCGAAGAATACCCTGCCGGGGAAGAAACGACAATCCAGCTCCTGCCCGCAATTCGCCCCCTGTTGGCGATGCAATTTGACTGTTGCCGCATTCGATGAAACGGGCCCTGACGGAGAGAGGAGAATTTGATGCACGCTTTACGCAACGACATCGATCCCGATGGAATGCTCGAATATTCGGTCGTTTTCACGGATCGGTCGCTCAACCATATGAGCAAGGCCTTCCAGCAGGTGATGCGGGATATACACGCGACCTTGTGCGAGGTTTATGCCGCGGACCGGGCCGTGATCGTGCCGGGCGGCGGAACCTACGCGATGGAAGCCGTGGCGCGCCAGTTCGTGACCGGCAGGAAAGCGCTGGTCATCCGCAACGGTTTCTTCTCCTATCGCTGGAGCCAGATTTTCGAGATGGGATCGATCCCATCGGATGAAATAGTGCTGAAGGCACGGCGGCAGGGTGAAGGCCCGCAGGCCCCCTTCGCGCCGGCGCCGATAGAGGAAGTGGTCCGTTCGATCCGCGCCGAAAAGCCGGCAGCGGTCTTTGCCCCTCATGTCGAAACCGCATCGGGCATGATCCTGCCCGACGATTATATCAGAGCCGTGGCCGATGCCGCGCATGAAGTGGGCGCATTGTTCGTGCTGGATTGCATCGCCTCCGGCTGCGCCTGGGTGGACATGAAACGAACCGGCGTGGACGTGCTGCTCTCCGCCCCGCAAAAGGGCTGGTCCGCCCCGCCCTGCGCCGGGCTGGTAATGATGAATGAAACGGCGCTGGAGGCGTGCCGCAATACCACTTCGACCAGCTTCGCCATCGATCTGGGCAAGTGGAACACGATCATGGAAGCCTATCTGAATGGCGGCCATGCCTATCACGCCACCATGCCGACCGATGCGCTGCGCGTCTTCCACGATGCGATGATGGAAACGAAGGAAATCGGCTTCGAGACACTGCGCAAGGCGCAATGGGAACAAGGCGATGCGGTGCGCGCCATGCTCGCCCAGCGGGGCGTGAAATCAGTCGCGGCAGATGGCTTTGCCGCGCCGGGCGTGGTGGTGTGCTACACTTCGGATCCGGCGATCCAGAACGGCAGCAAATTTGCCGAACACGGGGTGCAGATCGCGGGTGGTGTCCCGCTGATGGTGGATGAAGGGCCGGACTATAAGAGCTTCCGCATCGGGCTGTTCGGGCTCGACAAGCTGAAGGACGTACCCGCTAGCCTGTCACGATTGAGCGAGGCTTTTGACGAGGTTCTTCCGCGCTAGAAAATCATTTCAGGGTCAGAAGATAATCGACAACCTGTTTGCGCTTCGCCGGATCGGCGATGCCGGGGAAAGGCATCTTCGTGCCGGGTACGGCCGCTTTCGGGGAAGTAAGCCATTTATCGAGGCTGTGTTCATCCCATGTAAGGCCGGATGCCTTCAGCGCATCGGAGTAATCATAGCCGGGCAGGCTTCCTGCCTGGCGCCCGGCAACCCCGGACAGGTTCGGCCCATAGCTGGATTTACCGGCTTCCGTCGCGTGGCAGGCGGCACAGGCTGCGAAAGCCGGTGGCTGCTGGGCCGCGCCGGATGGAGAAGCGGCGCCCGGCAGGGCGGGTGCCGCAGTCAGCACCAGGCCGATCGCGATGATGGCAAGCTTCTTCATGATTGCTTTCCGAGAAATGGCTCGACGGCGGCGGCATGGGCCCGCCGCCGTCTCGCACTGTCAACGTCCGGTTATCAGAACCGATCGTTGTTCATGACCTTGGACCACGCCGAGACGAAATCGTTCACGAACATTTCGTCGGCGTCCTCTGAGGCATAGACTTCGGCGACTGCGCGAAGTTCGGAATTGGAGCCGAAGATCAGGTCGACCGGGGTGGCCGTCCATTTCAGCTCGCCACTGGCGCGGTCATAGCCTTCGTAAAGGCCACTGGCCGTTTCCGACTTCGCCCAGCGCGTCGACATGTCGAGCAAATTGACGAAGAAGTCGTTGGTCAGGCTTCCCGGACGGCTGGTAAACACGCCATTGGCCGAATGCCCGCTATTGGCATCGAGCGCCCGCATACCGCCGACCAGCACCGTCATTTCGGGCACCGTCAGGTTCAGCATCGCTGCCTTGTCGACCAGCGCCTCCGTGGGGGAGACTTCGCTTTCCGCGCTGTAATAATTGCGGAAACCGTCTGCCATCGGCTTCAGGTACTCGTAAGATGCCACATCGGTCTGTTCCTGCGTGGCATCGACGCGTCCGGGGGTGAAGGGCACTGCCACGTCATATCCGGCCTGCTGTGCAGCCTGTTCAATCGCGGCATTGCCACCCAGCACGATCAGATCGGCCAGGGAAACCTGCTTGCCGCCCGTGGCGGTGCGATTGAAATCCTTCTGCACGCCTTCAAGCGCTGTCAGCACCTTGGCCAGTTCCGCCGGATCATTGGCGGCCCAGTCCTTGGCCGGGTCCAGCCGGACACGCGCACCATTGGCGCCGCCACGCATATCCGTGCCACGGAAGCTGGAAGCCGATGCCCAGGCAGCCTTGACCAGTTCACGCCCGCTCAGCCCGGTGGCAAGAATGCTTGCCTTCAGCTGCTCCGTATCCTGCGCATCGATCACGGCATAGTCGGCTTCGGGCAACGGATCCTGCCAGGTGAAGCTTTCAGTCGGCACGTCGCTACCGAGATAGCGCGCGCTCGGCCCCATGTCGCGATGGGTCAATTTGAACCACGCACGGGCGAAGGCCTGGGCGTAGAGCTGCGGATCCTTGTGGAAACGCTGCGTGATCTCGCGGAAGCCCGGATCTTCCTTCATCGCAATATCGGTGGTGAACATGATCGGTGCGTGCCGTTTCCCTTCGATATGCGCATCCGGCACGAGCGCGGCCGCGCTTTCATCGCTGGGAATCCACTGGTGGGCACCTGCGGGGCTCTTGGTCAGCACCCAGTCAAAGCCATACAGATTATCGAGATATTGCGTGGTCCAGGCGATCGGATTGGCCGACCATGCGCCTTCCAGGCCGCTGGTGACCGTATCCTCGGCATTGCCCTTCCCGCATTTGTTTTCCCAGCCAAGGCCCTGCTGTTCCAGACCGGCTGCGGACGGATCGGCACCGACGCAATCATTGGGCTTGTGCGCGCCATGCGCCTTGCCAAAAGTGTGGCCGCCGGCGATCAGCGCCGCGGTTTCCTCGTCCGTCATGGCCATGTTACCGAAGGCGATGCGGATATCCTCCGCAGCTGCCAGCGGATCCGGATTGCCGTTCGGCCCTTCGGGATTGACGTAGATGAGGCCCATCTGCGTTGCGGCGAGAGGCCCTTTCAGCCCGCCCTTGCCGTCACGCCGTTCGTCACCGAGCCATTCCTTTTCCGGGCCCCAGAAAACAAGATCCGGCTGCCAGGAATCCGCGCGGCCGCCCGCGAAACCGAGCGTTTCGAAGCCCATATCCTCAAGCGCGACATTGCCGGCAAGCACCATCAGGTCACCCCAGGACAGCTTGCGGCCATATTTCTGCTTGATCGGCCACACCAGGCGGCGCGCCTTGTCCAGGCTGACATTGTCGGGCCAGGAATTGAGCGGTTCGAACCGCTGTTCACCGCCGCTGGAACCGCCGCGGCCATCACCGACGCGATAAGTGCCTGCGCTGTGCCAGGCCATGCGGATGAAGAAGGGGCCGTAATGGCCATAATCGGCCGGCCACCAGGGCTGCGAAGTCGTCAGAACCTTGCGGATATCCTGCTTGACCGCATCAAGGTCGAGCGTCGCAAATTCGGCGGCGTAATCGAAATCATCGCCATAGGGATTGGACTGGGCTTCATTCTGTCGCAACGAACCCAGATCCAGGTGGTTAGGCCACCAGTCCTTGTTGGACATCGCCGTTTCCTGCGCATGGGCCGGGGTGGCAAGCAGGGCGGGCGACATCGTGGCGGCCAGCAGGGCCAGGCCAGATACGGATAATTTCCTCACTTCATCCTCTCCTTCAAAATCAGAGGCAACAGGGGAGGACCTCCACCTAGCGCTCCCGCTTTGAACGAGAAAACAAATCAATTTTGTGACTGAGATCGCCCAATCCGATCAATTTAAAACTTCTGTTTATTATCAGTTAGATAAGGGCGCTCACTCTGCCTGGATCAGGCTTTCCGGCCCGAACGCATCGGGCAGAAGCCGGGACAGCTGCACTTCGCGCACCCTGTCCTGTCCGACACACAGGACCAATGGATCCGTATCGCCAAGGGCCGCGATCTCGTTCAGCACTTGCCGGCAACGGCCGCACGGGGTGATCGGATCACTCGCCGGCCCGGTGACTGCCACGGCCACCAGCCCGCCCCGCCTGCCATCGGCCATTGCCTTCGATACCGCCACCGTCTCCGCGCAGAGCGAAAGGCCATAGCTGGCATTCTCGACATTTCCGCCGGAAACGATCTCCCCGTCTTCGAACAACAGAGCCGCGCCGACATGAAAATCGGAATAGGGGGCATAAGCCGTTTCGGCCGCATGGCGTGCGGCGGCGATCAGTTCATCGCGGAAATGGGCGCCGTCATCGCTCATGGCTGCACCACCACCCAGCGCAGGGCATCGGGGCTGGCCGCCGTCCGCAGGGATGAATTGGCGGTCCACAATGTCCATGGCCGCCCGGCATAATCGGGTTGCATCCAGTCTTCCTCCAGCCACAGGCCGCGCTCTATCCGCGCGGCGATACCGTATCGTTCTTCGAATTCGCGCGAAAGTTTCAGCACGGCCGGTTTGCCCACATGGCCTTCCACCTGGTTGAGGAAGGTCGTCAATTCGCTTTCCACTGCGGTTTCGCGCATCGGATCGTCGCATTTATCGGCCAGTTTTTTCAGATCGATGGCGGGCGGCAGCAATTCCGCGTCGCGCGGCACTATGGTCACGAAATTGGCCGCCTGCCGCTCCGCCGGAATGCATGGATCATAGGCGTGGACGACGCCGAATTTCAGATGCGCGGCCCGCGTCCGTTCCAGATTGGCGGCGAATGCGGGATCGCGCCCTGACGCGCCCTGGCTGCCTTCAAGATAGACGAAATCGGCACCGATCGCCCGCAAGGCTCGGAAATCGGCCTGTCCGTCGATCGCACCGATCAGCGCGCCCTGGATCGGAAATGCCGCCCGTTCCGGCGCCCAGTGCTGGGCCTGCCACCATATCCAGCCACCGGCCGCGATAGCCGCCAGCAGCAGCAAGCCGGCTATACGCCAGCGCCAGGGAAATGCCCTCTTTCTGCCCATTGCTGTCCCGCTTGTCCCTCAGGCCTTGATATGCAGCACGCAGATCAGCGTGAAAAGGCGCCTTGCCGTATCGAAATCTGTTTCGACCTTGCCTTCCAGCGCTTCCAGCAATTGCCGCGTCGCCCGATCGTGGATGCCGCGCCGCGCCATGTCGAGCGTTTCGATTTCCCGCGCGGAAGCCTTGCGCAGCGCCTTGTAGTAGGAATCGCAGATCGCGAAATATTCCCGCACCACCCGGCGGAAACGGGCAAGGCCCAGCCCGATCGTGCCCGCTTCCTTGCCCTGTCCGTCATGCACGGTAATGGCAAGCCGCCCGTCGATCACGGCAAGATGAAGCGCCCACGGGCCCTTATGGCCATTTTCAGCGGCACGCAGCGGCCTGAAACTGTTATCCGATTCCAGATCGCGCAGCGCCGCGCGCCGCTCACTCTCCACCGTTTCGCTCCGGCGCAGGATCGTCGCCTCGTCGAGCTCGATTCGCGCAATGCGGTCAGGGTGAAGATTCTCCGTCATTTGCCTGTCTTGCTTTCGCAGAGCGGCGGGGCTTTCGCAAACGCGAAAGAGATCATCCCCGCTATCCACAGCCCCGCCAGGCCGTGTGGCACTTGCGGCGGGACTCGAGTGGGCGCATCAAAGAGCGATGCCTGAACAAGACCTGCTGACCCGTTCCGCCCCCGCCAATGCCAGCGAAGAAGGCGGCGCAGGCCGCGCCCTGCCCACCAATCTGGAAGCGGAAGCCGCCTTTCTGGGTGCGGTCCTGATCGACAATCGCCTGCTGGAAGAACTGGCCGTTCCGTTGCGGCCCGATCATTTCTTCGCCCCGATCCATGCCCGCATATTCGAACGGATCACGGTCCAGCTCGACAAGCAGATGGTCGTCACTCCGGTCACGCTGAAACCCTATTTCGAAGGGGATGAAGCGATGGCGGAGATGGGCGGCACCGCCTATCTGGCGCAATTGACGGCCGATGGGCAGGGCCTGCTGGCCCCGCGTGAACTGGCCCAGCAGATCTATGACCTTGCCCTGCTGCGTGAACTGGTTTCCGTCGGGCGGGAACTGGTGGAAGGCGCGCTGGATACTTCGGACGAGGTCGAACCGCTCAAGCGGATCGAAAATGCCGAGGCCGCGCTGTACCGCGTGGCCGAAGGCGCCTCCAGCGTGAACGAGGCGGACAGTTTCCGCGGCGCCACGGGCAAGGCGCTGGAACTGATCGAAATGGCGATCAATTCGGGCGGCCATGTTTCAGGCAAGACCACCGGGCTTACTTCCGTGAACGAGAAGGTCGGCGGCCTGCACGATTCCGACCTTATCATCCTCGCCGGGCGTCCGGGCATGGGCAAGACCTCGCTCGCCACCAATATCGCCTTCAATTGTGCTGACCGCTATCTGCGCGATCAGCAGGACGGGATCGAGAAATCGATCGGCGCGCCGGTGGCCTTCTTCAGCCTCGAAATGTCGAGCGATCAGCTGGCCACGCGTATCCTGGCCGAACAGGCGGAAATTTCCAGCGAAGCTCTGCGCATGGGCAAGATCAGCCGGGACGATTTCCAGAAGCTTTCCTATGCCAGCCAGCGGCTGGCGGAACTGCCCCTGTTCATCGACGATACGCCGGCGCTGACCATCGGTGCCTTGCGCAACCGCGCGCGGCGGCTGAAACGGCGGCACGATATCGGGCTGATCGTGGTCGACTACCTGCAATTGCTCCAGGGCAGCGGCCGCGCGACGGACAACCGCGTGAACGAGATTTCCGAAATCAGCCGCGGCCTGAAGACACTGGCCAAGGAACTGGGCGTTCCGGTGATCGCCCTGTCCCAGCTATCCCGCGCGGTGGAACAGCGCGACGACAAGAAACCGATGCTGTCCGACCTTCGCGAATCCGGCTCTATCGAACAGGACGCCGACATGGTCTGGTTCGTCTATCGCGAAGATTATTATGTCGGCCTGCGCGAACCGAAACTGCCCGCCGGCGATGCCGATGTGAAGGCGCAGGAAGCCTATGATGCCTGGCGGCAGGAGATGGAGCGCGTTTTCGGCCTGGCCGAACTGATCGTGGCCAAGCAGCGCCACGGCTCAACCGGCCGCGTCCGCCTGCGCTTCGAAGCCCGCATCACCCGCTTCTCCGACCTCGCCGAAGGGGATTATGGCGGCGATTACGATTGAGGGCGTTCTCCCCCGGCGCGCGCCACTTTAAGGCCCGCAGGTCCATTCGCCAGCGGCTACCGACATCTCGCCATTGCTGGCGCGCATGATTTCCAGTTCGGCGGGGTAAGTGCTGGCTTCGCCCGGATCGGTGTCCTCTTCGGAAATCTGCATCACATTCACCACCAGGTCGCCGCCGAGGAATTCGGCGCCTTCGATCATGCCGCCGAAGCCACTCGCCTCGCGTGAGCGCACGCCCACCGTCTCGCCATCCAGCTTGAGCACACCCTGCGAACTGCGATTTGCGCCGACCCAGCCCATGGCAACCAGCGCCGGGCCATCCGCCCCGGCTTCGGTGAAACTGCAACCGAGTTCGCCGCCCAGTTCGGCGCCCGCAATATCCTCTTCAGTCAGCACGCCGGCTACGCCAAAGCTTGGCACATTGGCGGCTGCGGCGGTTTCAGGCACTGCCTCCGGCGCCGGTTCTGCCGGCTCGCCCGAACAGGCGGCCAGCGCCATCGCGGGCACCAGCAGGGTCAATCCTCTTCGCATGGAAGCTCTCCGTCTCTCATTCACGCCCCGCCCTGATCCGCAGGCGGGCTGGCCGGCGCCTTCAACCCGAGATTGAGCCGCCGCGTTACCGTGTAATCAACCACTGTCACCAGGAACCAGCTCAGCGTCCAGCGGATCCGGTTGGCGAGAGTCTTTCGGCGGGAATGCAGCTGCGGCGTGATCCGGGTGGAATAGGGCAAGTGATCGGCGATGAACTGGCGCATTTTCTCCGCCAGCTGCGCATCCTCCACCCGCAGCATCAGTTCCAGATTGAGATAGAGGCTGCGCATGTCGAAATTGGCGGACCCCAGATAAACGGCATCGTCGATCACGATCAGCTTGGTGTGCAATTTGCACGGTTCGAATTCGTGGATCGAAACCCCGTCGCGCATCAGCTTCGTATAAAGCGCGCGCGATGCGCCGATGGTTGCCTGATTGTCGGACTTTGCAGCCAGCAGCAACCGCGCCGCGCCGCGCCGGGCCACCGCGCCAATGCGGCGGACAAGCCCCCGACGCGGCGAGAAGTAAGCCATCATCATGTCCAGCCGCCTGGCTTTCCCGATCTCGTCGATCACGCAGCGTGCCCAGGGGCTCAACCGTTCGGACGGCCCGCCGACCAGCCAGCGCACGGGCCCGCATCCGTCGCCCCAGCCGCGGGCCTGCCGGCGCACGCGGCGCACGCTGATCTTTTTCCCCGCAGTCCATTGCTGCAACAGGGCGAACCAATCAGCCAGTTCGTGCACCACCGCCCCGCCCCGAATGGTTACGCCCAGATCGTTCCAGCCATTGACCTGCGGCGGATCGAAATAGGCGTTGGTGATGTTGAACCCGCCGATCATCGCCCGCTCCCCATCGACAATGACCAGCTTCTGGTGGTTGCGGATCAGGTAACGCGCGTTCCAGCGGCGGCCGAAACGCTGCACCCGCCCCCCGGCCTGGATCAGCGGGGCGAAGAAACCGTCATGCGCATCCGATCCGAAGTCATCGAGAATCAGTGTCACCGACACCCCGCGCTCTGCCGCCTGTGCCAGTGCATCGCGCAGTTTCCGCCCTGCCTCGTCCATGGCGAAGATATAGAAGGCCAGTTTCAGCGATTGCCGCGCTTCGCCGATCAATTGCAGCAATATGTGCAACCGGTCGTGCCCGGCCGGATAGAAACCCAGATCCACGCCGTGCGAATGATGGAAGAACGGGGCGGGATCGCGATAATCGGCCATTGGCGGCAAAGCATCATCGCGCAATTCGGCCGGTTCGGTCATTCCGTTTCCCTATCACGTCTGTTTCCGGGCGAAACCTTGACGTGACGGGCGCCTGCGCCTATGTGCCTGCCTTTCCGGACAACCCGCTTACTACGGAGTGCCCAATGGCGCGCGTTACCGTCGAAGATTGCATCGACAAGGTTCCCAACCGTTTCGATCTCGTCCTGCTGGCCGCGCAGCGTGCGCGCGAGATTTCCGGCGGTGCCGAACTGACCGTCGACCGTGACCGGGACAAGAACCCCGTCGTCGCCCTGCGCGAAATCGCGGAACAGACGGTGAAGCCGAAGAACCTGCATGAAAGCGTCGTCCAGTCGCTGCAGCGCGTCCTGCCCGATGAAGAAGATGAAGCGGATGAAGTCGGCTCGCTGAGCCAGTCGGCCGAAGCGATGCGGCTTTCCGCCGCTGCACCGGCCCGATCCACTTCGATCGGCGGCGATTACGACGGCTGACATCTTGCCGTAACACGGCTTTGCAAGGGGCTGCACCGCAAGGTGCGGCCCTTTTCGTTTGCGCGTCGGGCGGCCCTTCCCGCCCGGATCGAACCATATCCGCCGAATGGCCCAGCGGGGGACGCGCTGGAATTCACCGTGGAAGTGCAGCACCGCTTGCGGCAGTTTCAGCATCGGAGGTGCGGGCGTTCCATGGCGGTCATCGCAGTGTACAGCGTGAAGGGCGGCGTGGGCAAAACCACGATCTCCACCAATCTCGCCTGGTGCTCTGCCATCATATCCTGCCGCAAGACGTTGCTCTGGGATCTCGATGCCTCTGGCGGCGCGGGCTTTCTGCTGGGTGTGGACCCCGGGAAGAAGGCCAGCGCGCAAAGCGTGTTTTCTCGGGATGCAGAGCCTGGAAAGCTCGTCCGCAAGACGGGGTTCCCCCGGTTGGACCTGCTCCCCGCCGATGACAGCCTGCGGGATCTGGATTCGCTGCTGTCGCGGATTGGCAAGCGCAAGCGCCTGATGAAACTGACAGAAAGCCTTTCCGGGCGTTACGGCAGGATCATACTGGACTGCCCGCCAGTGCTGAATGAAATCAGCGCCCAGGTGGTGCGTGCGGCGGATTGCATCATCGTGCCGCTGCCGCCCTCGCCCCTGTCCAGCCGCGCTTTCGAAGTGGTGGTGAAGGAGATCACCCGCCATGCCAAAACGCATCCGCCGATCCTGCCGGTCATCTCCATGCTCGACCGCAGGCGGACGCTCCACCGGCTCGCGCGGGAGGAGAACCCCGGCTGGCCGGCCATTCCGCAGGCCAGCGTGGTGGAACAATGCGCAGTCCGCCGGCAACCCGTGGGCGCGTTCTCCCCGCAATCGCCCGCCGCGCGCAACTTCGCCCAATTATGGACAGCAATAGAGCGCAAGCTCAACGCCAACGGTCAATAGGCAGTGCGCGCTTGCAGCTTCGCTGCACTGCACGATAAGGTGCCCGGCGATCGGGGGCAGGATGAGCATATTCGATTCAATCGGCACAATGTTCGAAGGGGGCCTGTTCGCTCGCGCGGTGGAACCCAGGGCTGGGGAAGCTGCGGATGAAGGCGATTATTCAGGCACCTGCCTGAATTGCGGCACCCAGCGGGTGGGCCATTACTGCCATCATTGCGGGCAGAGCGCGCATATCCATCGATCAATGGGCGCCTTCCTGCACGACCTGCTGCACGGCGCGCTGCATTTCGAAGGCAAGACCTGGCACACATTGCCGCTTCTCGTCACGAAGCCGGGGCAATTGACGCGCCGCTATATCCAGGGGGAACGGGCGCGCTTCGTTTCGCCGATGGCGCTGTTCCTTTTCTCCGTGTTCCTGATGTTCGCGATATTTCAGATCGCCGGGATCGGCACGCCAACGGAACTGGAAGGGGCCACGGCGGAAATCGCCCTGGAGGGCGCGGAGCTGGAAAATGGGAAACAGGAAATTGCCGCAACCCGCGAAAGTTTGAAGGAGGAGCTGGAAAGCCTGCCCGCAGACGCGCCCGAACGCGCGGCGCTTCAGAGCCAGCTCGACGGGCTCGATCAGGTTTCGAATGTTGGCGAACGCTATCTGGTCGGCGGAGAGGACGGCGACGGGATCAGGCTGCGCTCGATCCGCACAGGCTCCCCCTTTCTCGATCACGGGATAGAAAAGTGGGAGAAGAATCCGGCGCTGATGCTCTACAAATTGCAGGCCAACAGCTACAAGTTCTCCTGGCTTCTGATCCCGCTATCCATCCCGTTCCTGTGGCTGATCTTCGCATGGAAACGCGGTTTTGGCGCCTATGATCACGCCGTCTTCGTGACCTATTCGCTCAGCTTCATGACATTGTTCTATGTCACGCTGACGATTCTGGCCACGCTCGGCCTTGGCAGCATGTGGGTGGCGCTGGCGGGCAGTTCCATTCCGATCTGGCATATCTATCGCCAGTTGAAGGGCGCCTATGGCTTGTCCCGCTTTTCCGCAGTGTGGCGCACGATCGTGCTCGTCTTCTTCATTTTCGTGATCATCAGCCTGTTCGTGAACCTGCTGCTGCTGTTGGGGGCGATGGGGTAAGCTCCCGCCCCAAACCGCCAAGAAAGGCAGCAGAAACGAAGAAGGCCGCCCGGGCTGAACCAGGCGGCCTTTTCTTTCTTTAGCCGGATTGGCTGAACCGCGGGTCAGGCGCCTTGCGGTGCCGCCCCGCCCTGCCCGCCAAAGCGCTTGCCCGCCTTGGGGATGGCCGATCCATGAACCGGCTGCACTGCAACCGGGCCGCGCGGTTCGTTCGGGCGGTCAATCTTGCCGTCTTCCAGCAGCTTCTTGATCTCTTCGCCGGTCAGCGTTTCATATTCCAGCATGGCCTGCGCCAGCAGGTGCAGTTCTTCCTTGTTCTCGGTCAGGATCTGGGTCGCCTTGCGGTGGGAGCTTTCCACCAAATCGCGGATTTCAGCGTCGATCATCTTGTTGGTTTCATCGCTCGCCATGGTCCGCTGGGACCCGCCCATGCCAAGATAGCCTTCCTGCGACTGTTCGTATTGCAGCGGGCCGAGCTTGTCGGACATGCCCCATTTGGTGACCATGTTGCGCGCCAGATCGGTGGCATATTGAATGTCGGAAGATGCACCGCTCGACACCTTGTCGTGCCCGAAGATGATCTCTTCCGCCACGCGGCCACCCATGCTGACCGCAAGGTTCGCATGCATCTTGTCGCGGTGGTACGAATAATTGTCGCGTTCCGGCAGGCGCATCACCATGCCCAGCGCACGGCCGCGCGGGATGATGGTGGCCTTGTGGATCGGATCGGAAGCCGGTTCATGCACGGCCACGATCGCATGACCCGCCTCGTGATAGGCGGTCATCTTCTTCTCGTCATCGGTCATGACCATGCTCTTGCGTTCAGAGCCCATCATGACCTTGTCCTTGGCGTCCTCGAACTCCTGCATGGCGACCAGCCGCTTGTTGCGGCGGGCAGCCAGAAGGGCGGCCTCGTTCACCAGATTGGCAAGGTCCGCGCCGGAAAAGCCCGGCGTGCCGCGCGCAATGACACGCGGGTTCACGTCAGGCGCCAGCGGCACCTTCTTCATGTGCACGGCCAGGATCTTCTCACGCCCGTCAATATCGGGCACGGGCACGACCACCTGCCGGTCGAAACGGCCCGGACGCAGCAATGCCGGGTCGAGCACGTCGGGGCGGTTGGTCGCAGCGATGATGATGATGCCTTCATTCGCCTCGAAACCATCCATTTCGACCAGAAGCTGGTTCAGCGTCTGTTCGCGCTCGTCATTGGAATTGCCGAGGCCGTGGCCGCGATGGCGGCCCACCGCGTCGATTTCGTCGATGAAGACGATGCAGGGCGCGTTCTTCTTGGCCTGTTCGAACATGTCGCGCACACGGCTGGCGCCGACGCCGACGAACATTTCCACGAAGTCCGAACCGGAAATGGTGAAGAAGGGAACACGCGCTTCACCCGCAATGGCGCGGGCGAGCAAGGTCTTGCCCGTACCGGGCGAACCGACCAGCAGCGCACCCTTGGGAATCTGACCGCCGAGCTTGGAGAAACGCTGCGGATCCTTCAGGAACTCCACGATCTCCTGCAATTCCTCGCGCGCTTCGTCGATGCCCGCGACATCGTCGAAAGTGACACGGCCCTGCTTTTCGGTCAGCAGCTTGGCCTTGGACTTGCCGAAGCCCATCGCGCCGGATCCGCCGCCCTTCTGCACTTGCCGCAGGGCGAAGAAAGCCACGCCCAGGATCAGCAGGAACGGCAGGGACTGGATCAGGATGAACAGCAACACGCTCTGCTGTTCCGGCGCCTCACCCGAATATTGCACGCCATTCTCTTCCAGAAGGCGCGTCAGATCGGTGTCATTGGCGACGGGAATGGTGGAGAAGGCGGATCCGTTCTTGAGCTGGCCGGTTATCCGTTCCTGCCCGATCTGCACTTCCTGCACGCTGCCTTCGGCAATTTTTTCCCGGAAGTCCGAATAGCGCAGCTGCGTGCCGGCCGCTTCGCGCGGGCTGCTGAACATCGACACGACAAGCAGCAGGGCGATGAAAATACCACCCCACACCATCAGGCTCTTCATCCAGGGATTGCCGCCGTTTTCCGGCTCGCGATTATCGCTCATCCAAAAGTCCTACCTTTCCCTGCTTAATGTAGGGGGGCGAAGGTGAATCGCAAGATAACGCGCACGCTATATAACGCGCCCCTGTTTCGGGCCGGCTCCGGTACGGTTTCAGGGGCGCTGCTGCACGCTTACCAGCCTTTCGGAAAGATCCGCGCCCTGCTGGCCCGTGATCTGGTAGACGGCTTCGAAATCGGCGCCCTTTGCCGCAGGCTCTTCCAGTTCCGGCGCCAGTGCCGGAGCGGCCGCGAGGGGGGCGATGCCGCGCAAGCCGGTATCGCGTGCACCGGCGATGATTGCCACCAATGCCCCGCTTGGCGCACGAAAGCGCGCGACATAGCCATAATCGCGATAATAGACGGGTGAGGCGAGGCGGCGCGCCTCCTCGCTGACATAGTTCTTGCCGGATTCGACGTGGATCAGCTCGTCATAGCTTTCGCCGAGCTGAAAGTTGGAATTCATGAAATTCACATCCTCCAGCAGATGCATCCCGCTGAACAGGCCGATATAGATCACATCGAAATAATTCAGCATGTCCGGCTGCAGTTCCGAAGCCGGCAATATGCTGATCTGCCGGTTTCCCCGGGTCAGGATCGGGATTACGTTCTGCATCCCGTAAGCCGATGAAAAAGGCAGGTAATTCAGCCCGACATCTTCCGCATTGCCGAAATGCTCGGGGTCCGCATCCTGCATCCGGACAAGGTCCGTCGGCGAATTAACCCGGAAGTCCCGGATCAGGCGGCCCTCTTCCGGCCTGACGGGGTCAATCTCGCCATAAATGTAATAATCGCCCAGCACGATCAGGGTCGGCCGCTGCGATTTCAGGAAGGGCTGCCACAGCTCGTTGGCCGGCGGTGCGCTCGATCCTGCGGAGGCGAAACGGCCCAGCATGAAACCGCCCGCCAGCAACAGGACGGCAAGGCCGAGAGCCATCGGCAGATATCGTCTGCCACGGCGCACCGGGACGGTCTCCGGCGTATCTTCATCGCAGGCCCCGGCGGCAATGCTGTCCTGCAGACGCAGGGCGTAGGTTCCTGCGGGCAATACCAGCCGCGGTTTTCCCCTATCACCGCCCTCCCCGGTGTAGAAATCGTCCAGCCGTTTGCGCAGGCGGTGGATATAGACGCGGACCGTTGCATCATCCCCTTCGGTATCGGCCTGGCCGAAAACCCGCTCCGCCATTTCCGCCTGCGATGCAGATTCGGCATCAGGGCCCCGATCGGCCAGGAAATCGAACAATTCCCGCAGGCGGCCGCTCTCGCCCGGAACGGCGGCAAGGCGCAAGCGCTCAACCTCGGCGGCGAAAGCGTCCGCCCCCGCGCCTCGCGCTGCCTGCTTTCCCCATCCGATCCCCAACGGCATCCCGCAAACTCCGATGTAACGTCCGTGTAACGGGCGATTACCGTAATTAACTTTCAATAGCCATGGGGCCTCTGCAGACCTGAATGTGTCAGTTTGAAAATTGAGACGGGACGGGATTTTGAACAAGCGTTTGTGCGGTACGGTTGGCGCAATGGCACTGTTGGCGAGCCATGGAGCGGCGATGGCCAACCCCGCCAGTGAAACAGCCGAAGCGGCCCGGGATGGGCAGAGCGAATCCACAGCGGATGGATTGGCCGAAGACACATTCATCTATGTCTATGGCCGCGGTGAGAAGCGGATCGGCGAAGCCATTGCCGCCAGCGAAGGCGGCGTGGCAGGCGCCGATCTGGAAGTGCGCCCCCTGCTCCGCCCCGGTGAATTGCTGGAAGCGACGCCCGGCCTGATCGCCACCCAGCATTCCGGCGGGGGCAAGGCCAACCAGTATTTCCTGCGCGGTTTCAACCTCGATCACGGGACTGATTTCGCGGCCTATATCGACGACATGCCGATGAATTTCCGGACCCATGGCCACGGCCAGGGCTATCTGGACGTTAACGGGCTGATCCCCGAAACCGTGCGCCGCGTGGATTATCGCAAAGGCCCCTATCGGGCGGATACCGGCGATTTCAGCTTCGTCGGCTCCAGCTTCATAACCACGCAGGACCGGCTCGATCCCTTCGTTCTGGCGGAGGTCGGATCCTATGGATATCGCCGTTATGTCGGCGGCGGCTCCGCCAAAATTGGCGGCGGCGACCTGCTGCTGGTCGGCCAGGCCAAGTTCAATGACGGGCCCTGGCAATTGCCGGAAGATTTCGAAGGCTATTCCGGTTTCGCCAAATATTCGACACGGCTGGGCGATGGCGATCTCAAGCTGTCGCTCAACATCTATGACGCCAGCTGGGCCCCGACCGAACAGATACCCGAACGCGCCGTGGGAACCCTGGTGGAAGACCGATATGGGACGCTGGACCCGACATTGCGCGGCAGCACGAAACGGCAGGTTTTCACGGCCAATTACCTGTCGGATGACTGGAAGATCACTGGCTGGCTGCAGCATTACGACTGGAGCCTGCTGAGCAATTTCACCTTCTTCCTGGAAGACCCGGTCAATGGCGACCAGTTGCGCCAGTATGAGGAGCAATGGTCCTATGGCGGACGGGTGGAGCGCAGTTTCGCGCTGAGCGATCGCATTTCAATCCGCACCGGGGCGGAGGCGCGGGTCGACAATATCGATCCGGTGGGCCTCGACCACACGAAGGAAGGCGAATTTCTCTCCACTGTCGGGGCGTTTAAGGTCGATGAGAGTTCGCTAGGCCTCTATGCCGAAGCGATCTGGGAACCGGTCGACCGGCTGATGGTGATCGGCGGTGTGCGCAATGACTGGTATCGTTTCGAAAGCGAAGCTCTCGCCGGGCCAAGCAGTTGGAGCGGAACGGTCAAGGACGATAGTTTCGCCCCCAAGATCGGGGTGAATTACGAAGTCGTGCCGGGCATCGCGCTCTATGCCAATTATGGCGAAGGCTTCCATTCCAACGATGCGCGCGGCGTCACCAATCCAGACGATCCCGCCCCCGGCCTGGTCGAAGGCGATTTCGAGGAAGTCGGCGCCCGTATCGAACGCGGCGGGCTGATCCTGACGGGCGTCTATTGGTGGAGCTCGATCGAGAGCGAACTGATCTATGTCGGAGATTCCGGCGCCGTGGAACCGAGCGATCCGGGCAAGCGCCATGGCTATGAGCTGACCGCATTCTGGAAACCGAATGACTGGCTGGCCTTCGACGGCGTGTGGACCGGCTCCACCGCCCGCTATTCCGGTCTGCCCGATGGCGAGGATTATATCCCGGGAGCGCTGGAAAGTGCGGGCGAACTGGGCGTTTCGGCGATCTTCCCCGAATTCAACGCCGCGATGCGGGTCCGCTATCTTGGCCCCCACGCCCTGATCGAGGATAATTCGGTGCGAGGTTCGTCCACCACGCTGGTCAATCTCCGCGCTGCCTGGACACCGCAGGATCTCTACGGCTTTCAGATCTATGCGGAATTGCTCAACGCGCTCGATTCCGAAGGCGACGATATCGATTATTTTTACGCCACCCGGCTTCCCGGCGAACCGCCAGAAGGGATCGAGGGGCGCAACAGCCGCATCGTGGAACCGCGCCAGATCCGCGTGGGGCTGAAGAAGACATTCTGACCGGCTACTCCGGCGGCGCGAGGGCGCCGCTTGCCTCCCGCCCGCCCGTGTCCCCGCACGGGCGGGCTTCTTGTTTCTACTTTCGGGAAAGTGGGCGGATTTCACAGGACCTTCGTCAAGGGCACGCGTCATTATGTCAATGACACTTGACCAAATGCTTCGACATGTCTAGTCTCCTTTACATCATAGCAAGGGAGCTTGACTGATGGAGAAAATTCTCAAGGCAATCGGATGGGCGGTGGCCATGCTCACCGTCAGCTGGGCGGGCGATGCAGGCGCCTTGTCGGAAGATATGACGCGCACGCTGATCATACTGATCCCCATATTCGCCGTCCTGTCCATCTCGGGGAACAAGTGCTGCACGCTGCTGCGGAAGGACGCCTGAATCATGGCCATGCCCTCCACCCCGGAATCGCGCCGATATATGCGGCGCCTGTCCATCTCGATGGCGGCCTATATGGTGACGCTGATCGGCGGCGCATATCTGGTCAATAACGAGCTGGTGTCCGGCCCGCTGCTCTGGCTTCTGGCGCTGCTACCGGGCCTTTCGCTGGTCGGCGCCTTTTATGCGGTCGGCATGTTCATCATCGAACAGAAGGATGAATTCCTGCGAATGCTGCTGGTCCGCCAGTCGCTGTTCGCAACCGCATTCGCCCTGTCCGTCGCCAGCATCTGGGGCTTTCTCCAGGAATTCGGCCTCGTGCCGGATGTAGCGCTCTATTACGTGGCCATATTGTGGTTCTTCGGTCTCGGCCTGGGGGCCGGATTCAACAAGCTGACCGTGGGCAGCGCAGGGTGGTGCTGGTGAAGAACCGCCTTCGCGTCCTGCGTGCCGAGCGGGGATGGAGCCAGCAGGCGCTTGCCGACCGGCTCGAAGTATCGCGCCAGAGCGTGAATGCCATCGAGACAGGCAAATATGATCCTTCCCTGCCCCTGGCCTTCCGCATCGCCGATGTCTTCGGCCTGACCATAGAAGAGATCTTCCTGCGCGACTGAGCGCCGATGAAAGTGGCGCTGCCCCAGCAAGGCATCGAACCGGGGAATTGCACCATGCAAGCCCCCGGCGTCAGGCCCGATGCGGTTCTGGCAGCCCTATTCCTCCATCCCGGTGAAGACGAAACGCTGCACGCGCCGCCCGGTGTTCACCTCGGTCGTATAGACATTGCCGTGGCTGTCCACATCGACGCTGTGCAGCCAGATGAACTGCCCCGGATAGCGGCCATTCTTGCCGAAGGATCCGAGTATTTCGTGATTTTCACGCAGCAGGATCCACACCCGGCCGTTCATCATATCGGCGACATAGACATATTTGTTGTCCGGGCTGAAGGCCACGTCGCTCGCCGTGCGGGTGCCGCCCGTTTCCGGCGCGATCACGATATCCTGCAGGAATTCCACCCCATCGGCCGTTTCGCGGAATAATTGCAGCCGGTTGTTTCGCCGGTCGCAAACATAGATCGTGTCCTCCGGCCCGCGGACCACGCAATGCACGATATCGCCGAAGCTGCGGCTGGAAGGATCCGGCCCGCCATCGCCAGTGCTGGTCGCCTGGCTCTGATCGAAGGCGCCTTCCCGCGTGGAGGCATCGGGATCTTCGCCATAGGCGCCCCAGAGATGTTCAAAGGCCAGATCGTCGCTGCCGATCTCGATGATGCGCTTGTTGATATAGCCATCAGCCACCAGCACGCTGTTGCCGTCATGGCTGATATCGGCGGGGTTGCCGAGATATTGCCGGGACATGTTCCCATCGGTGGAGCCGCGCCGCCCGAACTGGCGGATGAATTCGCCATCTGCGGTGAAATTCAGTACGACATGATCGCCATCGCCATTGCCGCCCAGCCAGACGGTTCCGGCATCGTCCACGAACAGGCCGTGGACATTGGCCGGCCATTGTTCGTCACCCGTTTCCACCCGGTCGCGCCCTTCGCCCTCATAGGTCGAACTGCCCGGCGCCAGATCCGGCCCGCCCCAGCCGCGCAGCAGATTGCCCTCCTGGTCGAATTGCAGGACATGTGGCGGGGCGGAACAGCATGCAACCGCGATCGGCGGTTCCGCATCCAGTCCGATATCGGTGAAACCGAGCGAGTTGGGACGGGTGAGAACCCAGATCGTATCGTCATTCGCCACTGACAGGCCGGGCGCCTGCCCCAGGATCATGTCCTCCGGCAGTTTCGGCCATGCCGCATCCGCCTTGAATGTCGGAATCGGCACTTCATGATTGAACCGTTCGCTGCTGATATCGACCAGCGTATCGGCCGCGGCCGGGCTCGCCATCAGCGCGCCGGCTGCGATTGTCAGGGTGATTGATCGCATCGTCCACTCCTTGAGAGAGGAGCGCCCCGGCATATCAGCCCTTCAGCGCCCCAATGACTTCCGGCAAGGCTGCGGCATAGCGTTCAACATCCTCCAGCCTGCCCGTGCTGACCCGCGAATATTGTGTCCACTGGCCATAGGCGCCGCGGATCGAAATCTTCCGGTCTGCCATCGCTTTCTGCACGGCATCCGCATCGGGCACCACCACATAAACGAAATTGGTCTGCGAAGGCAGCGCCGTGAGCCCGGCCCGTTTCACGGCATCGAGGATCATTTCGCGGCCTTCCATCACCATCGCCTTGGATTTTTCGAGGAAAGCCAT
Organism: Croceibacterium atlanticum; assembly: GCF_001008165.2. Taxonomy (NCBI): domain Bacteria; kingdom Pseudomonadati; phylum Pseudomonadota; class Alphaproteobacteria; order Sphingomonadales; family Erythrobacteraceae; genus Croceibacterium; species Croceibacterium atlanticum. The sequence continues at coordinate 1,796,255 of NZ_CP011452.2, forward strand.
GTCGTTATAGGAACCGATCGCGCCGGCCAGCCCGCCGACATTGCCGCCAAAGCTCATCAGATAGCCGCGGATCTTTTCCGCATTCGCCTCGCTCGTGATTGCATAGCCAACGCGCATTCCGGCCATGCCGTAGATCTTGGAAAAAGTGCGGCAGATGATCACGTCATGCCCGGCCTTCACCAGATCGATCAGCGTTTCGGATTCGGGGACATTGGTCAGTTCGTTATAGGCTTCATCCACCAGCAGCGTGGCCCTGGGCATGACTTGCGAGGCGAAGCGGCGCAGGGCCGCATTGTCGATCACCATGCCGGTCGGGTTGTTGGGATTGCAGACCTGGACCAGCGAAACGCTGTCATCCAGCCGGGCCAGCATACCGTCCAGATCGATATCCATATCGGCTTTCAGCGGAACGCGAACCGCCCTGGCGCCCTGGCGTTCACCATACTGGACCGTCGTATCCCAGAACAGGCCCGGACACAGGATCGTGCCGTCCTCCCCCCAGGCAAGTGCGATGGCAGAAAGGATTTCGGTCGACCCGCTGCCCAGCACGACCTGGCGGGGGCTGACGCCGTGGCGTTCCGCGATCATGTCCGTCAGATGGGCAAGGCCCCGATCGGCATAATAGCACCCTTTGGTCGCCGCATCGGTGATCGCCTGCACTGCGGAAGGCGCGGGGCCATAGGGGTTTTCGTTCCGGGACAAGAGGGCGACGCCATCCGTCGGGCCGAAATACGTGCCCGTGCCGCCACTGGCCGCCCGGGCCTGCGTTGCCGCGACCGAAGCCACCCCTGCCGCTGCGGCCGTTCCGGCCAGGAAATGCCTGCGATTGAAGTCCATGGCGTATGCCCTCCTTTGCCCTTAGCGATTGGCGATCATCGTCACCCCGACCACGACCAGATAGATCCCGAAAACCGTCCGCAGCAGCGCCGGGCTGAGCTTGTGCGCCGTCGCCACCCCCAATGGTGCGAACAGCACCGAGGTGACGATCACGGCCGCCGCCGCGGGAATGTTCACATAACCGATCGACCCCCAGGGCAGCCCCGGCTCCCCCAGCCCGATAATGGCAAAGCCGATCGCGCCGGGGATCGCGATGATCGCGCCCATGCCCGATGCAGTGCCGATGGCCCGGTGGATCGGCGTGCCGCACAATGTCATCACCATCGTTGCAATCGTGCCGCCACCGATTCCCAGAAGGGCCGACAGCAGGCCCAGCCCGCCGGCAAGCCCGATCCGCGCCGCCCCGCCAGGCATGTTTTGCGCCACCACCCGATCACGCATGGAAGGCGTGAGAAAATGCAGGGCAAACAGCAGCACGCCGACGCCGAAGATCGTTGCCAGCGTCGTCCCCGAAACCAGATCGGCCACGAAGGCGCCAAAAATCGTGCCGATGGCGACCCACGGCGCCCAGCCTTTCAGCACGCCGAAATCCACCGAAGAGCGGGCGGCATGGCTGCGCACGGCGCGTATCGAAGTGAATATGATGGTCGCGAGAGAAGTCCCCACCGCGACATGAGTCATCTGTTCTGCCCCGGTGCCGAGCAGCGGGAGTATCAGGATCAGCGCCGGAACGACGACGAAGCCGCCCCCAATCCCGAACAGGCCGCCCGCAAAACCTGCCGCGGCCCCCGCCGCGAGCAGCGCGGCGAGCAAGGGTAAGTACGAAACCGTTTCTGTCACGACCGGGATCTTAACCCCTGCCATCCATAGGTCGAGCAGCATTTGCCGCGATGCAGCAAATTGGGGGATTTCAGCATAGTCGCCCTGCACCCAGCCCATCTTTCGCAACAATTTATCGCATTTTTCGGATCCAATGACGGGAAACAACATACTCCCCGGTATCGGAGAGCACATGAAGAACGATGATCGGGTCATTTTGACGGATTTCAGACATGGAAATATCCCCGCGCGCGGGGATTGGGGCACTGCTATGGGATGTGCCGTACCGGGTCCGGCAAGACGCGCTTTCGACCGGCGCTGTTCCGGATATCTTAGGGCCGGATATCTCAGGGAAAACCGATGAGCGCCCTGGGTGCAATCGCGCGCAGGGGCGCAAGCCATCCGGGCGGCGCGATCCAGGCGGCTATCTCCATTACGCAGTCAGTCCGGCATCCCATGCTGGCCGCTGCGCCGGACCTGTCGCGTGTTTTCGACATGTGCGACGGAATTGGCATGTTGCGCCGTGTCGATGGCGTGGGGCCGCATCGCGCGGCAGCCTATTGGCTTGATGACAATGCCCGCGCACTGATGCTGATGAACGTCGCCACCGGGCTGAATGCACCGGATCGGGCACAATGGGCCATCACCTTCGCGGCCTTCCTTCAGCAATGCTGGAGCGAGGAAAAAGGCGCCTTCATCCCCTTCCTGGGTTGTGACCGGAATTGGCGGGACGATGAAGAAGCCGAGGATTCCAGCGGCCGCGCATTATGGGCGCTGGGCCATACCATCGAATGCGCGCCCTGCCCGGAACTGCGCCGCTGGGCGCTGGATTGGTACGAAAAGGTCCTGCCTTGCTGCACGGGCTTCCATTCCCCGCGCGCTTCCGCCTTCGTCATGCTCGGCGCTGCGGCGCGCCTGCGGGCAGGGCCGGACCACGCCCTTTCCCGTACCGTTCTGCAAGACGGGGCGGACTTCCTGCATCGCCTGCTGGGCGGATCGCGCCGCCCCGACTGGGCATGGTTCGAAGCTGTGCTGGGATATGACAATCCGCGTCTGTCGCAGGCCCTGATCGAAGCCGGGCTGGTCCTGGAATGCAGAAGCGATATCGAAGCGGGTATCGAAACGCTGGAATGGGCAGCAACGCAGCAGATTTCCGCCAATGGCCATTTTCAGCCCGTCGCAACGGATGCGATCAACGGATCGCGTGATCGCTTGCCCTTCGATCAGCAGCCCCTGGACGCGCAAGCGGCGATCGATGCGGCGCGTGCGGCCTATTCCGCCACCGGAAATATTCGCTGGCTGGATCATGCGCAGGCGGCCTGGGCCTGGTTCTTCGGCGTGAATGACAGCGGCAGGATTCCCGCGGATATTGGCAGCAGCCACTGCTTCAGGGGCATTAATGCGCATTCCAGCCCGGAAACGACAATCGCCTTTCACCTTGCATATTATTCCATGTCTGGCCTGGCCCAGACGCAGCAGGAAGCCCTGCAACATGTGGCGGGAGGCGAAGCTGCGACAGGTTTTGAAGAACGGCGCTCCCGGTCCTGATGCATGATGGGCAAGCCATGAGAAGCCGGTGTTAACCTCTATATGCGCAATCTTGCGGCTTGGGCCCGCGACACTAGCATACTATCTCCGCCTCGATCGGTCGGCCTTGATAAATTGACAACATGAAGATCGACTTTGCCTGATCTGAAACGCTGACCGGAAGTGTTCCATGCTGCTGCCCACCAGAACTGTCGAGAAGCCGTGGGGCCGGGACCGTCTGCCCGCCCCGTTCGAGACACCGCAAGACAAGCGCATTGGCGAAATCTGGTTCGAACCGCCGGCACAAATACCGCAATTGCTGGTCAAATATATCTTCACCAGCGACAAACTGTCGGTCCAGGTCCACCCCTCAGACGAACAGACGCTGGCGGAAGGCATCGGCCGGCAGGGCAAGGAAGAATGCTGGCTGGTCGTGGATGCGGAACCCGGCGCCATGCTGGGCATCGGATTTTCCGCCAGCGTGGACCCGGCCGCGATGCGCAAGGCCGCGCTGGATGGCTCCATCGAAGACATGCTCGCCTGGCACGAAGTCCGAAGAGGCGATTTCTTCTACATCCCGGCCAACACCGTCCATGCCATCGGCGGCGGGGTGAGCATTATCGAAATCCAGCAGAATTCCGACATTACCTATCGCCTCTATGATTACGGCCGTCCGCGCGAATTGCATCTCGACCGGGCAATCGCCGTGGCGAGCGGGGAGGCATATGATCCCGCCCTGCATCGGCGGCTGCCCGAAGGCGGAAATGCCAGCCTCGTCACAGGCCCGCATTTCCGGCTCGACCGGATCGTGGGCGCGCCTCCGCAGGATTGGGCAGAAACCTGTTCCGGGCCATTGCTGGCGATCCCGCTGGCTGGCCACATGATTGTGGATGGGGAAATGGCTGCTCCGGGTGAATGCGCCTTCGCAAGTTCCATCGCAGAGGTAGGCTTCACGCCCGAAGGCAGCTGCCTGATCGCCCGGCCGCTGGGATAATCAGCGCCCTTTCCATTCCGGCGCGCGCTTTTCGATGAAGGCAGACATGCCTTCCGCCTTGTCTTCCGTCCCTGCCAGAAAGTGGAATTCACGCCGTTCCAGCAGGATGCCCTGATCCAGCGTCGTCTCGAAAGCGGCGTTGACCAGTTCCTTCGCGGCGAGCGTGGCCAGCGGTGGCATTGCGGCGATCTTCGCCGCGACTTTCAGCGCTTCATCGAGCAGGTCTGCTGCCGGCACCACTCGCGCCACCAGCCCGGCCCGCTCTGCCTCTTCGGCATCCATCATCCTGCCGGTCAGGATCAGTTCCATCGCCTTCGCCTTGCCCACGGCCCGCGTCAGGCGCTGGGTTCCCCCCATGCCGGGCACCACGCCAAGAGTGATTTCCGGCTGGCCGAATTTCGCATTGTCCGCGGCCAGGACGAAATCCGCCATCATCGCCAGTTCGCAGCCGCCCCCCAGCGCAAAACCGTTGACCGCCGCGATCCATGGTTTGCGCGTCGCCTTCACGAAATGGCTGGTCCAGCGCGAGAACATGTCCTCCGCATAGAAATCCGCCATCGGCTTTTCGGCCATTTCCTTGATATCGGCCCCGGCTGCAAAAGCCTTCTCGCCCGATCCGGTAACCACGGCACAACGCTGCGTATCGTCGGCTTCGAAAGCAGCAAATGCGGCGATCAGATCTTCCAGCACCTTGCTGCTGAGCGCGTTCAACGCCTTCGGCCGGTTCAGCGTAACAAGGGTGACGGCACCGCGCCGTTCGGCGGTGATGGTCTCATATTCGGCCATGGGGCTTTCTCCGGCTCGGCGATGGGTATTTGGCCCGGAACATAGTTTACTGCCGGCACCACGTCATCCGGGCGATCGAAAAACCCTACAGCCCCTCCTGCCGGCGGACGATTTCGCTCATCGCGAGGCGGCCAGTGCTGGTGGCGAAACTCAGGCTCCTGTCCGGCCCGCCCCCGTCAGTCCAGCGCCACATATGCCGCAAACGGTGGAACTTTCCGCGCCCGCCCAGCCCCATGGCGGATAAAAGCAAATCATCCTCCTCCCGGTAGATCCGCGCATCTTCGGGAACCGGGCAATCCGGCAGGGAAAACAGGGCGCAGGCGCTGGCAACCGCCATGTCGAACAGGCGCAACATGCCAGACTGGCTGGCAATCCTGCGGAATTCCCCTGCCTGCCCAGCGGAGGCGCGGGTCATGACCTGCGCGATTTCATGCGCATAGACAGCCCATGGCTCCGAAGCGAAAACGGCTTTCCCGAAACCGACCGCGGCGATCAGCAAGGCATGGCCGGGTGCCGGGACCCGCACCGCCCGGCCTCCGACGACCAGTTCACGGCTTTCGGCGAAGAAGCTTTCCAGCCCATCGGGCGAAGGTCCGCCCGGTTGCTGGACGCCGTGATGCAGATCGACCAGGAACGTCATGCCGGCGGGCGGCCTGAACGGCGATTCCTTCAGATAATCATGCCACCACCTGCTATCCGGGCTGACCAGCGGCAGATAGCCTGCATCCTGCAATGCCTCTGCCGCTTTCCGATAGAGCGCGCGGGGCACGAGAACATCGATATCGCTCGAACCGCGCAGGCCCCAATCGCCATATATCTCGTAAGCGCGCAATGGCCCCTTGAGGACGAGCATGGGCACGTCCGCCGCCGCGAGCGTGGCGCGCAGCTTTTCGGTTTCGAGGAAATTGGCGAAGTTGCGCTTCACCAACTCCTCATTGATCGCAGCCAGCTTGGTGGCGATTTCAGCCGGGGGTTCGTTCCCGGACTTTGACAGGCCCCGCAACAGCAGGCCGATTGTTTTCGTGGCTCGGGCCAGTTCCAGAATTTGCGGCCAGTCCCGCGCGGGGCCGGTGGCAAGCCCGTCCGGCGGCTGGAACCATCCTGCCAGCGCCAGACGCAGCGCATGCGCTGCGTGCAGATTGTCGGAGCGCCTGGCCTTCATGCGACGATTACCGTCTTCCCGTTTCCATTATCGCCCGATTCGGATTCAGGCGATTCCGCCGGTTTCCTACACTCACAGGGGCTTAATTTGGTGCACATTTCCCCGCGCGGCCGCCCCAAATCGGGACAGCGGCATGCCACCACATGCGGAAACCGTAAAGACAGGGCAGGAATCGGGATGGTATTGTGCGATGCGACAGAAAAATGGTTGCCAAGCCATTTACCACGTGAGAAAATGCAATTTACAAAGATAGGCTGCGTGCAGCCGAAGGTGACGCAGGTCGCAACACTCGAAGTGACATTTGGAGATTTCCAATGACCAAGATTCGCTATGAACGCCCGACCATGGAACAGCTGGGTTCGTTCGAAACCCTGACCCAGGGCGGTTCCCAGAGCGGCTCGCTCGACTCGCAGTATCCGATCGGTACGCCCAGCGAAGTAGGCGTGTTCTCCTAAGAACAGCCGCATTACGGTTTTGATGAGCGGCTACGAAAGTGGCCGCTCATTCTATTTTAGGCTTTCCCCTATTCATTATGCATCTGTCTTGATGAGCGAGGGGCGAAAGTGAGCGAACAGCAAATGGCCGAAGGCCTGAGCCTGCGAGAGGACGTGGTCGCCTGTGACCTTCAGGGCGGCAAGGCACTGCTCGACCTGCGAACCAGCAAATATATCAAGCTGAATGAAACGGCGGCTCTCATCTGGCAGTGGATCGGGGAACACAAGACCCGGGACGAAATGCTCGCCGCCATGGTCGAGACATATGATGTCGACGAAGCCGAGTGCCGGGCCGATATCGAATCGCTGATCGGCTCCATGAAAGAGGCCGGGCTCATTGAAGAAAGTGCTGCATAAGGCGCGCTGGAAAGCCCGGCTGATCCGCCGGCACTTCTCAGTTCTTTCGCTCTCGCTGATCGCCCTGATCGTGATCCGGGTGGTTCTTGCCACATCCTCCTATCGCACAGCGCTGCGCCTGATCGAAAAGGCGCCGCCGCGCCGCCTGCCCGATATTCCCGTCATCGTGATCGTCTGGGCGGTCCGCCACACCGCGCGGCTGGTGCCGCGGGCGAGCTGCCTGACCCAGGCCCTGGCGGTCCGCTATCTGCTTTCCCGGATCGGGGAGAGCTGCGTGATACGCGTGGGCATGGCGGAAGGCGGTAAACGCCCGCTGGATGCCCATGCCTGGGTAATTCACGAAGGCCGCGTCCTGATCGGCGGGGAGACGGAGGAAATCTCCCGCTTCACGCCGCTGGTCGATCTATGATCCTCCACACGGAAAGGCGCGATGGTTTCACCTGGGAATGGGAAGCGGGGCCGCGCAGCGGGGCCGGACAGGGCGCAGCCATACCCTTCATCGCGCCGGGCCTGCGGCTGGATAATCGCGCGGAACTGGCCAGCGCGCTCGGCCTGCCGCCAAAAAGCGACGATGAAACAGTGCTGCTGGCCGCATGGGCGCGTTGGGGCGAAGGGATGGCGGACCGGCTGCGTGGGCCCTTTGCCTTTGCCATTGCCGATTTCGCAGGGAACCGGGCCTATCTCGCGCGCGATGTTTTCGGCCTGTGCCCGCTCTATTACCATCTCGACCGGAATGGACTGGTTGTTGCCGGCAGTTCGCGGCTTGCGCGGGCAATTCTCGGAAAAGACCTGCCCCGGGACCACCTCAATCTCGCCGATTTCGTGCAGGGCCAGGCCATGGACAAGACCGGCACGATCCATCTTGGCATTCGGCGCCTGCCCCCAGCCCATTACCTGATTGCCGGGCCGCAGGAGGATCTTTGCCGCCGCTACTGGTCCTTTGCGCAGGCTCCGCGTCAGCAATCCGGCAGCGACGCAGCCGAACATTTTCGCGCCCTGTTCGATATTTCGGTCGAGCGCGCGCATTGCGGTGCAAAGCCGTGCCTGCCGCTCAGCGGCGGGCTGGATTCCTCCTCAATTGCCGGGTCACTGGCGGCAAATCATGTCAGCCTGTCCGCCATCCCCACGCTGACCCTGACCTATCGCGAAACCGCGAACTGGAACGACGCCCCCTATCTGGCGGAACTCGATCATCGTTTCGGCCTCATGCGGCGGGAAATTGCCGCCGACCGGCACGATCCGCTAGCCGATATGAAAGATTGGCTGCGCGTCCTTGATGGCCCTTATGTTTCATATGGCCATTCCGTCTCTTCGCAATTGCTCCCGCTCAGCCGCGAACTGGGCTGCGATACGGTGCTGTCCGGCCATGGCGGGGACGAAGTCGTTTCCTATGGCATCGGCCGCCTGAATGAACTGGCCCGGCGCGGAGACTGGGCAACCTTGTGGCGCAATCTGGATGGATCGGCCGGCCTGTTCGGCCAGTCGCGCATCCGCCTGTTTCGCAAATATCTGACGCACAAGCCCTTCTTCCGCCGCGTGGAAAGAAGGCTGCAAAGGGGCGCCGCGCAGGCCGAAACCCGGCAAAGCCTGTCGGACGATCTGGCCGATCTGGCGGGCAGCGATCGCTACCATGTGACGCTGGCATCCACGCGCAGCGATCATGATGACCGCATGTTGCAGGAAGAAGCGCTGGATCATCCGATCCAGGCCCTGTCGCTGGAAACGATCGCCGCCTGCAGCCACGCCTCCGGCGTGGTGACGCGAATGCCTTTCTATGATCGCGAGCTGGTGGAATGCTCCCTCTCGCTGCCGTCGGAGTGGAAATTGCGCCACGGCCTCTCGCGCTGGATCATGCGCCGGGCGATGGATGGGCGCTTGCCGCCGGGCATCCTGGCGCGGCGGAGCAAGTTCGATTTCGCCCAGGCGTTCCGCGCGGGCCTGCTGGACCAGCGGGAGAAGATACTCGATCTTGCCGATCCGGCCCGGCTCGGCCCCTTCGTCCATGCGGGACGGCTTAAGGAATTGCGGAATCGCCTTTCCCGAAACGACACAAACATCGAAATGGACGATGCATACTTCCTGTGGCGGGCTAGTATCCTCGCAATGTGGATCGACATCGCGGGACAGCGGCTGGAAAGGCCCAGGCTGTTGCCGCTGAAGGAAATCATTCGGCAATGACACGTTATCGCGCCTTCGGCTTGCTGATCGAAAGCGATGTCCGCCTGGACGAACTGACGGCGGCGGAAGACGCATCCGGCGCCCCGGACCTGCGGATCGTGCGCACGGATATTGGCCGCGCGATGCCTGCACCCGATGCCAGCCCGGTCTTCGATTATGAAAATGACAGCGGCACGGTGATGATCTGGCCCGCAGTCGCGGGATTCCGCTTTCGCGGCCCGGACCTGATTGAAATCCAGCCAGCCATCGGTGCGCAGGAAGAATATCTCGCCTTCCCGCTGCTGGGGCCGGTCATGGCATGGTTCCTCCATTGCCGTGCGATGATGGTGCTCCATGCCAGCGCCGTGCGCTGGCGGGGCAGGAGCTTTGCCTTCATGGGCGACAAGATGGCCGGCAAATCGACAACCGCCGCCGCCTTCCTGCGCGATGGCGCGCGAATACTGACCGACGATCTGCTTGCCTTCGACATGGGCGATCTGGCCGCGCCGCTGATCCAGCCGGCCTTCGCCCAGCTCAAACTGAGCGATGAGGCCGCCGAAATGGTTGCTGTCCCCGGCGCCGAAGCGCTGCCGCTGGTGATGGCCGGTTTTCCCAAGCGGCAGCACCGGCTCGACAGTCTCGAACAGGCGCCTTCGCGCTGCGACGCCCTGTTCGTCCTCCAGCGAGGCGGCGAACAGCCCGAACTCGAATGGCTTGAACCGCAGGATGGTTTCGCCGCGCTGATGCGGTTCAGCTACAATACGCGTTTTGCCAATGCGCCGGTCGAAATGCAGCAAAGGGGGCGGCATTTCACCCATTGCGTGGCGCTGGCCAATTCGTCGCGCGTCGGCCAGCTGACCGTGCCCGCCGATCTGAAGCGCCTGGACGAAACCGTTCGCCTGCTGGGCGAAGCGTTTGGCGCCGAGGCACCGTGAACGGAGCGCTGGCCCGGGATCTTGTGCGGCTGCTGTGGCGGATTACCGGCGGCAAGGTCAGCTGGTCGATCATCCTGTCGCTGCTGACCAGCCTGACCGAAGGCCTGTCATTATTGCTGCTGATCCCGCTGGCCGCAACGGCGAGCCCGGAAAGCGCCGAGCGCGTACGCGAGATTCCGCTGCTTGGAGACTGGATCGCGCGAACCGATCCCGGCCTGCCTCCGCTGCTGCTGGCCTTCGTCTTGCTGATCAGCCTGCAGGCCGTGCTCAGCCGATACCGGACGCTCTATGCCCTGCGCCTGATGCAGCACGCGGCGGACCGGATGAAGCTTTCCCTGTTCGAAGCGATTTCCGCCGCACGCTGGGATGCAATCGCGGCACGCCGCCTCACGGATATCAATCAGGAACTGAATACCGGCATCCCGCGCGTGGTGACGGCCGCCAATTGCCTGATGACGCTGGCGCAGGCGCTGATCATGCTGGCGATCTACATGGTCATAGCAACGGCAGTATCCTGGCAGATGGCACTATTCGCCGCTGTCACCGGGGCCGCATTATTCGCCCTGCTGTTCCCGATCCGCCGCCGGGCCACGGAATATGGTCGCGAACTGACCAGGCTGCATCAGGAACAGAACCATACGGTGCTGGAATTCATATCCGGCATCCGCCTGGCCAAATCATTCGTGGCGGAAGATCGCCATGTCGCATCCTTTGGCGATCACCTGCGCGGTATCAGGCAGAATGTCCTGCGATACGCCTCCATCGCCGGATATGGGACGCTGTTCTTCCAGATCGGCAGCGCGGTGGCCGCCGCGATCTTCGTCTGGCTGGCGATCAGCGTCTTTGCGCTGGATATCGGGCAGATAGCGGTCCTGCTGGTGATCTTCATTCGTATCGCACCCCGGTTCAACACGTTGCAGGAGATGGGGCAGCTATTCCTGTCCAACGCGCCAGCTTATCAATCCTATCGCGCCACGGTGGATTTCTTCGCCAGCCAGCGGGAAGAAAGCACGGGCAGTGCCGAACCCGCCCCGCGGCTGGAACATGCGCTGGAAGTGGCCGATATCTCCATGCGCTTCCAGGGAACGCAATCCGCCGCACTGGATCATGTCAGCGCCACCATTCGGGCCGGAAGGATCACGGCGCTGTTCGGCCCTTCGGGCAGCGGGAAAAGCACGCTGGCGGATGTGATTTCGGGCCTGACCTCTCCCGGCGGCGGGATGCTGCGGGTTGACGGCGTGCCGATTGCCCAGGGAAATCGGCGGGCCTGGCGCGGTACGATCGGCATCGTCCCGCAGGACGCCTTTCTCTTCAACGCATCGCTCGCGGAAAATCTGAAGGTCGGCAAAAGCGATGCCGATGAGGAGGAGATGTGGCGCGCGCTCGACCGGGCACAGATCGGGGATCTGATCCGTGCCTTGCCGGACGGGCTCGCCACCCCGGTCGGCGATCGCGGCACGCGTTTCTCCGGCGGGGAGAGACAGCGTATCGCCCTGGCCCGTGCATTGATGCGCCAGCCGCAAATGCTGATCCTGGATGAAGCGACCAGCGCGCTCGACTGGGAAAACCAACAGAAGGTCGCCAGCGCAATCTCCGATCTGCGGGGGGAACTGACGGTGCTGCTGGTGGCGCATCAGCCATCCATCATGCGGATCGCGGATGACGTGATCGCGATGGAAGGCGGCCGGGTGGTTCAGGCCGGACCCTATGCCGATCTTTTGCAGGAAAAAGGCGGAGCGCTGGAACGCATGATGCGCAGCGATGGCCCGCAAATGCGGCCAGGCGGCACCGGCTGATCTCCCTCAGCCATATTCCTCCAGAATTTGGGGCCGGATGCGATAATGCATGGCCCCGGCATGAAGCGCGGCCCGTGCGAACCATCGCCGGGACGCATCGGTTCCCGGGATCGTGACCAGCGCCATCAACGCTGAAAAGCCCGCTTTTGCGCCGGCCGTAAACAACAGCGTGCGATAGGCGCGAGGATCGAATTCGCGGCAGAGGAGGCCGTGGGTCTGGCCGCCCCGGTAATTCCGCCGCCGGACCCATCGCATGGTCGCGCGGGCTGCGGGCACTTCCTCCGTCACGATTGCTGACGGGCAATAGGCGATGCGGCCACCGGCTTGTGCGAACTGGCGGAAGAAGACCGTGTCCTCCCCCCCTGTCCTGCCCAATTCGACGCGAAAATTAAGGCCGTGGCGACGCACGAAATCGATATCGAGCAACGCATTCGATGTATATGCGTTGGCCACGGATCCTTCGATCCGGTTGGAATGGAAATCACAGCGGGCGGCCCAGCCCGGCAGGTCCGGCCCATATTGCGCCGCGCTCTGCCCGATAACCGCCTCTGCCCCTTTACGCGCATGCCAGAGCTGGCTCAGCCAGTCGGGCGCCGCGATCTCATCATCGTCGATCAGCGCGGCCCAGCGCGTTTCCACGGCATCCAGCGCGGCATTGCGCGCAATGGATATGTTCTGCGCCGGGGCATGAACATATCGTAGCGGCAGGGAGAAACCGCGGGCGAATTCTTCCACCCGCACTCGCAACGCATCGGTCAAATCATTGTCGATCACCACCACGCAGGGCGACAGCCCGTCCACCCGTTCCAGCCGCTCAAAAGATTTCAGCGTCTGGAACAGAGAAGGACGGCGATAGGTGCAGACGCAGATGGTGGCGCCTGCATCGGTTGCCCTATTCGGCATGTCGCCATTCCCGCCGAAAATGCGGGCAATCATGCGATCTAGAAATAGCGTTCGCCCACGCGGATCGTGTCGCCGGGGGAAACATAGACCTTGCGCCCCTCATCCAGTTCGTAGGCTTCTTCCTGGCTCGCACCGTCGCGGGTGATGAAGATTTTCCCCTTGTCGGCACGATAGGTGTAACCGCCCGCCAGCGCCACCGCCTGCACCACGGTCAGCCCGTTGGCATAGGGGAACTGGCCCGGCCGGGACACTTCACCCAGAATGTAATAGGGCCGATAATTCAGCACTTCGATATTGATGCGCGGGTCGTTGATATAGCCATTGCCGAGCTGATCGGTCAGCGCCCTCGTAAGTTCGGTAACAGTCTGGCCCGAAGCCGCCACTTCACCGATCAGCGGGAAGGACAGGACCCCGGTGGAAGAAATGGCATATTCCTTCGACAGGGCTTCCTCGCCAAAGACGGTAATGCGCAATTCGTCACCCGCGGCCAGCCGATATTCCGGCGCGGCATAGGATACGTCCCCCGGCGGTGCGCTATTGCTCGTACAGGCGGCCAGCAGGCAGGCGAGTGCCAGTGCCATGATCCGGCCGGGCAATGCTGCAATTCCCCTCATTGTCACTCCTTGCCCCCCTCTCGTTCCTTGACCGCAAAGCGATAGAAAAGATTGGTTAATCGCACAACCGGCTTGCAACACGGCTGGTCGGGCGGAAAGCCCGCCCGATCACAGCCTTTAACGGCATGGTGTAAAGCGGGATCGCCCCTGGATTGCGGATCAAGGTGCCGAGCGCGCCAATCGGGCGGCGCTGCTTGAGCTGTTCGATGGACCGGGTGAAGGCGACCGCACGTTGGAGCGCGATCCAGCGGCGGCGATAGGCGGTCGTTTGCGCCACCTCATTGCCGACAATATCCCGGATCCGGCGTTCGGCATCCATCATCCGCATGACATGATCGAGCGAGAGGCGATGGGAGATCGACGCCTCATGCTTGCGATAATGATACATGGCCTGCGGCAAGAGCAGATAGCGTGCCCCGGCATTGAGCAGGCGCAGCGCGAATTCGTCATCCTCTCCGATGCGCAATTCTTCATTATAACGGATGGCGAGGCGGTTCAGCGTTTCCGCCCGGATCATCGGTTTCAGGAAGCCGGGACTGGGCGATTTCCCGAACAGGGCGGAATTGCGCAGATAGGCCGCCAGGTCGAGCCAATGCGGTTCCCCGTCCGGTGTCGCCTCATACATCAGGTGGGTTTCGATGGAGGTGCCAAAGACGCGGAGATTATCCGCCACCATGTCCGCACCGGCCGCATTGGCGGCATCAATCATGGTGCGCGCGCGTTCCGGATCGATCAGGTCGTCGCTGTCGTGTATGGCGAACCAATCGCCACGCATCTGTTCCAGCGCGATATTGCGGGCACCGGCCGGCCCGGAATTGCGGGGCGTCCGGAACACGCGAATGCGGGGATCACGGCGGGCCATTTCCTCCGCTTCCGCCAGGCTGCCATCGCTGCTTCCATCATCCACGATCAGCACTTCACAGCTGATATCACGCTGGTCCAGGGCGGACTGGACAGCCGCCTGGAGATAAGGCTTCGCGTTGTAACAGGCGATGGCGAAACTGACCTGTGGCCGGCCATTTTCATGGCCAAGTGCCGATTTACTATGATTCAGCGCTGACATCGGCATCTCTTCGGACCATAATGACAGAATGCTCGGCCTGTCCAGAAACCGCGTCAAGACTGCGCAAACAGCCGCGGGCGAACGCGTTTACGCGATCGGCGATGTGCATGGCTGCCACGCTCTCCTCCGCCGCCTGATCGAAATGATCGTGGAGGATTGCGAGCGGGGGCCGCGCGATTTCGACCATATGCGAATTATCTTCCTCGGCGATCTGATCGATCGCGGTCCGTCGAGCGGTGCGTGCCTTCAGCTGGTGCATGATCTGGTGGCTGAATCCGGTTCGGAACTCATCCTCGGCAATCACGAGGACATGATGCTCGAATCGATTCGCGGGAACCCGGCGGCCCAGCGCGCCTGGCTGGCCAATGGCGGCGATGCCACCCTGTACAGCTATGGCGTGTCCCCGCCCTCCAGTGGCGAAGACAGTTTCGACTTTGCCGACCGCCTGGCCCGGGCCGTGCCGGAACATATTGTCGGCCTGCTGGAAACCGCCGCCACCCAGGCCAGCAGCGGAGATTACCTTTTCGTCCATGCGGGTGTGCGCCCCGGCGTGCCGCTGAAACAACAGGATCCCCTGGACCTCTATTCCATCCGTGAGGAATTCACCCATTCGGCTGACTGGCACGGCGCGATGGTGGTTCACGGCCATTCCATGGTGGATGATGTGGAAGTCTATCCGAACCGCATCGCCTGCGATACCGGCGCATACCGCACCGGCAAGCTATCCTGCATCTGCGTGCAGGACCGGGATCTTTACGCCCTCACGACGTAACGTCACCCAGCCAAGATAACCAATCCGGTTATTTCCCTTTCCTACAATCACCCTGCGCGGTTAGCCCGCAGCCGACTCGATTGCAGGAAAGGAAAATCATCATGGACGAATTCCAGTATTTGCGGGATTCCGTATCCGATCCCGCGCGCAGCGCGGCACCTGTCACACCGGATGACGGGCAGGACATGCCAGTGGTGGCGAAGGCGCTGTTCATCGGCACGGGTGGCGATATCTGCCTGCGCTGCGTGGATGACGGCGCCGATGTGCTGTTCCGTAATCTTTCCGGCGGGTCGATCCTGCCGGTCCGGGCGCAGGCCGTCCGCGCCACTGGCACCACCGCTTCCGATATTGTTGCCCTGATATGATCGGCTTCAACCTTGGCATGGCCGGGTGCCACCGCCCCCGCGGCGGCGCACCCGCCCCGGCGCCCGCCGATCCATATCTGCCCGCGCTCTCTGCCCAGCCACTCGGCATATTCGCCGTGCGTGCCATTTCCGGCGGATATTCAGGCCCGCTGATGCGCGTTCGGCGTGTCAGCGACGATGCGGAGATGGACCTGTTTGCTACCACCGGTTCCGCGCAGCCGGACTGGGCAGCATTGCAGGATTGGGCAGGCGCTTCGGATATTTCCGTCACCACGCTTTATGACCAGTCAGGCAATGGCAATCATGCCGTCCAGGACATAGCGGGGCGGCAGCCCATGCTGGTGTCTGCCAAGGCACGCGGCGGTATCCAACCGATTACGCACAATGGCAGCCAATGGTTGTCCCTGCCATCCGGGCTGAGTGGCAATGGCCGCGATGTCACTGCCATTGCCGTCCAGAACCGTATGAGCATTGGCTCAGCCGGGGGGCAGAACCAGGCACAGTGGATGCTGGGCGCAGCATGGAACACGGCTGGATCGCTGAGCTTTCTGTCAACCATTCCGCAGGGGCTGCGGCTGCTGACCAGTTCCACTTTCAAGGACACGGGGAAGCTTTCCCGCTCTCAGCCTGAAGTGATTGCCGTTTCCTCTGGTTCGTCGGAAATGGCGATGTATCGGGATGGGTTGGTCAGCACCCATGGCCTCAACAATTCCGGCACATTTGTGGGCGGTCTGATCGGCAGGGGTGGTGCCAGTTACAATTGGTGGGGGGACACGTTCTTCCATGCTGTTTACGATGCAGCGTTGGATGATGAAGAACTGGCCGGGATACGTGCTGCGCTGATCCCTGCCTTCGGCATCATACCGCTCGAAGATACATCCCTCCCCCTGCTCATATCGCCGGGCAATTCCATCGTGCAGGGCACTGGCGCATCCTATGGACAGAACAATCTCTGGTTCACGGAAGAGCTGTTGACGGCTCCGATCCACATCGTGAACTGCGCCGTATTCGGCCAGACTGCTGCAACGGCCTATAATTCTCGGTCGGTTTACATGAACCAATTTGATGCTGATCGCCCGACCTGCATCATGGTTGTCCCGGAACCCACCAACGATATCAGCAGTGGTGCTACCGGCGTGGATTGCTGGAACAATTATGTGAAACCGTTCATCGACGAAGCTGTTGCTGCCGGTTTCAAGGTTCTGGTTCCCACGATCATCAAGCGGAGCGGCTTCGACAGCACGCAGAATGGCTACAAGACCGATTTCAACAATCTGGCCCGTGCCTATTGTGACGAGGCGGACATCTTCCTTGTCGATTATGCGGCAGATGATGCGGCACTGACACTGCCCGACGGAACCCATCCGAACAGCACCAGCTATGCCATCATGGCCGGGCGCCAGGCTGCGGCCGTTACCGCAGCACTGGCCGCCTAACGCGGATCGTCTTCCATCATGCCGCAATAGGCATCCAGAAAAACCCTGGCGGTCGCGGATGGTTGCAGCGTTTCGGCAATATATTCGCGCGGGCGATATGTGGGGAGCAGCTCCCGGAAACGGTCCAGCTGCTCCTCCATCGCGTCCACCTTGAACTGCAAGCCGCATCGCCCATCAAAATAGGGAACGGAACTGACTTCCAGATCATCCTGCGCAAAGCGCAGTTGCAACGGGTCCACCAGCTTGCCCTCGTCCCAGGCGAAAACCGGCACATTCATCGCCAGCGCCTCTTCGCAGGCGAGGCCCTGCGTCTCATGCTCGCATATGAAGGCCATGGAACGGGAACGCTTGAGGCTGGCGAAATAATTTTCCCGCGTATGCGCGCCATAACGCAGCACGGTATAAGACATGCCGCGTTCTTCCAGCGCGGCGATCAACCGGTCCAGCACGGCGGGAACCACCCGGTCGCGATACCAGCGGATCTTGTCATAGATCAGCATGTCGACCGATTTCGCCTCGCCCTGCGCATCCGGGATACTGTCCAGATCGATCCCCACAGGGCAGCGGATCATCTTGTCTCCGCAAAAGGGTTCGTAATATTTCACGAACCAGTCCGATGGCTGGATGATATGTTTCGCATTGGGCCGGCGGGCAAATTCCGCAGCCATATCGGGATAGCCGGGATCGCCCGGCCCGAAGATCGTCGGATTGGGCAGGTCCACCTGGTCGATCACTTCGGGATAACCGGCAATGCCGATCGGATAGGACGGGCGGCGGCGCGCTTCGGCGAAATCATTGATCCGCACATCGCAGCCAAGACGGCGCAGCCCCTCTACCAGGGCCAGGAAGGCTTCATAGAAGCCGGTATTCACCTGCTTGCCCCGCGCGCGCCTGACTATGGCCCTGACCAGGCAGCGCCCCCGGTGAAACAGCCGCGGCAATGCCTTTTCCCGCGCCTTCCGTTCAAACCCGTCATAGAACATCAGGACAAGGGGGGCCTTCTTCACTCACACTCTCCTGAAACTATCTTCGGCTTCGCCGCGAATCCGGCCATTTCGGCATAAAGGCTCCATCGCAGCGCAAAAACCCGCAGAACGCACCCATTGTGCGTCATATTGCCATATTGCAGCATTGAATGCCCGAGCTGCTCCACGTATCAGCAGTTCCTGCATCCAGCCACAGGCGAGACAGCTCAGCTTCGTGACCTCCGAACCTTTCGTTTCGCAGCCCCATGGGAAAGGCAATGCCGCCTTGGCACGCGAAGCCGGGGCCGGCCGCAAGCTTCCGCTGGACGCCTTCACGAAGGATGCCGCCATCGATCTGTTCGAAATGGCGTTTCCTTTCGTGCTGCTGATGGGCCTGCTGCTCAATCTGATGATCGGGCCGCTTTCGGTGCTTACCGTTGCTGGCTGCGTCGGATTGTTCTGCGTGGTCCGGTGGCAGGCATTGCCCGCCGTGCTCAAGGCATCCTGGGCGCTGATCCTTCTCCCGCTGGTGGCGCTGGCATCGGTCATGTGGTCGCTGCAGCCGGAGGCTACTCTCCGTTATGGAACGCTGTTCCTGATTTCGACCATCGCGGCGGTGATGATGGGCGCCGGTATCAAGCCAGCATCGCTGCTGAAGGGCACATTTGCCGCCTTGTTCCTGTTTTCAATCATGTGCCTGCTCGGTGGCCGCTGGGTCGGCTGGGGCGGCGCCGGACAGGGCGGTATTGCCTTCGCCGGACTGCTCGGTTCGAAAAACGCAATGGGCGAAGTGGCGGGCATGGCCCTTCTGTCCAGTATCGCCATATCGCAATGGTCGCTGCCGCGGCGCGCCTTTGCCTGGTTGCTCTGCGGTCTCGCCGCAATACCGCTCTCGCTTTATCTGCTCTGGGCCAGCAAGGCGACGGGGGCACTGATTGCGGCGGTCATCGCCAGTTTCTGCCTGGTCCTGTGGAACATTTCCCGCCGATTGCCCGTGCAGGCGCGCGTCGCCGTGTTCTTCCTCGCCATCCTCGCCATGGCACTTGCCGCCATATTCCAGGATGTCTGGCTGCCCCCTTTGTTCGATGCGGTGCTGGAAAGCAGCGGCAAGGATGCCGGCCTGACCGGCAGGGCCGATCTGTGGCGCAAGGCAGACAGTCTTATCGCGGAGCGCCCATGGTTCGGCATGGGCTATTCCGCATTCTGGGTGCACCACAATCTCGATGCCGAATATCTCTGGCGGCTGATGGGCATCAACGGGCGCGCCGGGTTCAACTTCCACAATACACAGCGCGAAATACTCGTTGCCCTGGGCTATGTTGGCCTTGCCATTTACGCGCTGGTGGCGGGTATCTATTCCCTCATCCTCATCACCCGCACCATGCTCACCGCGAAGACGGAATATGTCTTCGCCAGTGCCATGCTCGTTTATTTCGCCTTCAAAATTCCCTTCGAAAGCTTCGGCTTCGGGGGATGAGCGTAACTGCACTGATGGTTTACGCCATTCTCGCCATGGGGGCGGCCAGGCCACCCGGATCGAAATCCAGATCGGCCTGACACGGGCGGAAGGGCAGGAGCAATATGGAAAAATTCCTCAAATCCTTCATCGCCAATAACCGTCGCAATTTCATTCTGCGCAATGCCTCGCGGCTGGCGATGCGGTTCCTGAATGCCTATCACAACACTGGCTATTACGAATTTGACGACAATGGCGAAGCGTTCGCGCTGAAAGCATTTGCCGAACATGCTCCGGCGGATGCCGTGATCTGGGATGTCGGCGCGCATCACGGCGAATATGCGATCGAAGCGCACGGCATACTGCCCCAGGCCAGGATAGTGAGCTTCGAGATAGTGCCCGCCGTAGCCGCGCAGCTGCGGGCCAGGATCAGGGGCGACTGGTTCGAACTGAAGGAGATGGGCCTGTCGAACGAACCGGGGGAAGTGGAAGTGGTGTGGAACCGCAAGGCGGACACAACCAGTTCCGTCGCCCCGATGATGAGCGAGTATTTCCAGCATGACGAGCTGGAACGTGTGATCTGCCCGGTCTCGACGGTGGACGAACTGGTGAAAGGCGGGATGCAGCCACCCACTTTTCTGAAGATCGACGTGGAAGGGCACGAGGCCGCCGTGCTGGACGGGGCGAGTGAATTGCTGGCCGGACCCGACGCGCCGCTGATGATCCAGTTCGAATACGGGATGACCTGGATTCCATCATCCCGCCTGCTGCATGATGTGCAGCAAAAGCTGGAAGCTGCAGGATACAGCATAGGCCGGCTTTATCCCGACCATGTCGAATTCAAGCCATATGACTGGTCTGACGAACATTTCCGCATGGGCAACATGATTGCGGTGCGGGATGATGCACTGAAGGCACGCCTTTCCTGACCGGTTGAAGGCCCAAAAAATGGCGGTCTTCCGCGATTTTTGTTGCCTTTGGCGAAATTGGCGGCAATCAGCACAGCGGGTTCGCGAAAAAATAAGAACAGGCGCTTTGCAGGCGCACTGTCAGGGGCGGGCGCGTGCCAAACAACAGATCGTACTGGTTGCGATTCCTTCTTGGAATCCAGTCTCTGGACATCATGACCACGAGCATGCGTTTACGCCTGCTCCGCGCCGCTGGCGCCACCATCGACCCCGGCGCCTTTGTCGAAGCCGGAATATCCGTCGTGGCCGGACGGATCAGCATCGGCGCGCGCAGCTATATCAACCGGCAATGCCTTCTGGATGCGCGCGGCGGGATCGAAATCGGGGAGAACACGCTTGTCGGGCCGCGCGTCAGCTTCCTGACGGCAACTCATCCCGTCATGCCGGATACGCCGCGTGCCGGGCCAGTGGTCTATGAATCGATCACGGTCGGGTCGAATGCGTGGATCGGCGCGGCGGCCACGCTGCTGCCCGGTTGCGAAGTGGGTGACGGCTGCGTTGTGGCGGCCGGTTCGATCGTCCGCGGAAAGCTGGCGCCGAACACGCTCCATGCAGGCGTTCCGGCGGTGTGCAAGCGATCGCTCGCGCCGCTGACGCCGCAACTGGCACAGGCAGGCTAGCGGGAAAGGCCCAGCTTCGGGGCGATCCTGTGCGATCCGCCGAACCATTGCGCCAGGAAACCGCACCCCCAGGACAAATGCATGATCGCGGCCGCGATGCCGGACAGCATCGCCCAACCGCCACCGTTTCGCATTCCGATCAGCGCCCCACCGGCAAGGCAGAGAACAAGCCAGGCAAAAGCCGGGATGGAGAAGATCCAGTGCGCGAATCCCAGCGGCAGCAGCGCCACGATCAGCGGCGCGGCCAGCGGCACCATCTGCCGCAGACGCGGCTTCATCCGGTGGCGCTGGATAGTCTGGGCCCGGCCGCGGCCATATCTGTAATATTGGCGCCAGAGTGCGCCGGGGCTCTTGCGCGGGAAATAGGTGATGGCCGCTTTCGGCTCCAGCCAGATCCGCCCCCCGGCCGATGTCTGGCGATAATCGAATTCCGCATCCTCGTTACAGGGCATGTTTTCGCAATAGCCGAGCAATTCCCGAAACATGTCCATGCGGATCAACGCGTGATGGCCATGTTCGACAAAGCGCCCGCCGCCCAGATGGCGATGCGCCGATCCCCCGGTGCCCAGGACGCTGTTCTGCGCCGTTGCGGCCGCCAGTTGAAAGCCGCTGGCCGCGCTGGTGACCATCGGCACCGCAATGGCGCTCGCCCCGTGTTCTTCTGCCGCCGCGACCAGCATGGCTGCATAGCCACCGGGATATAGGCAATGCGCGTCGATCCGCAGCAGCCAGTCATAACCCTGACCATACCGGGCGACCGCCAGATTGATCCCCGCGCTCTGTATGCGTGCGGGATTGTCCAGCAGGATCAACCGACCCTCCACCTGCGCCCGCTGCTGCACGATTTCCCGTGTACCGTCGGAACTGCCGCCATCGGCCACAACCAGCAAACCGATATCCGGATCGGCGAGAAACTGGTCCAGAAGAACACCGATATGGTTTATCTCGTTCAGGCAGGGGATTACGGCCAGAATGCTCATGCCCTGCCGCCCGCCATGCCAATCGCGGCGACAAGCGCCCTGCAATCCCGATCATCGGCCAGCACATCTTCTGGCGCGACGGCCAATGCCCGTTCCTGCAAGCTGGCGATTCTTTCCGGCGTCATCGCCAGCAATTCCCTGCGGGCTTCTTCCGGCTGCGACACCAGAAAACCCGCATCATGCCGGGTAAGCCAGCGCCCGACTTCGATATCGGCCAGCGCAATGGGGATCGCGCCGAAAGCGAGCGCTTCATAGAGGCGATTGGGGAGGAGCATGGCGCTGTTCAGCCCCTCTTCGAACCAGTCGATCGTCCAGGCGAAATGGCATTGTCCGTAAAGTTCCGGCAGGTCGGCGTATGTATAGGGCCCGGTGAAGCGCATATTCGGCACTTCGCCCACCGACTTTTCAAAATCGGGGAATTCTGCAGGAGAGGGCTTGCCGCTGACAAGCACCTGGATGCGCCCCTCGCCTTCGATAGCCAGCTGTTTCAGAAAGGCGAATGTCGTGCGGCAGCGGAGCATTCCGAACCAGCCAATGGTCAGCGGCACGGCCGGGACGGCGGGCCGGCGCGGCGGCGCTTTCCCTTCTTCCACCAGCAGCTTGTTTTCCACCAGCAGGGAAGGCGCGCGCAGGGGGCGATGATCGAAATGCCTGCTCAGAAATGCTGGCGAAGACGTGATCAGCAAGTCCGCACGGGGCAGCAATCGCCCCTCCACGGATTGCACCGCTCTCGCCGCCAGCCCGGTTCCGACAAGCAGGCGGTGTATATCCAGGCATTCGTAGACAAGCGGCCGCTGGCCGACCATGGCGCGGGCGATGGCCAGTTGTTCCAGATTGCGCGCCATGATGACATCGCAATCGGCAAACCAGCGCTTGAGATCGGACGGCAACAAAACCTGGCGCAAGGTTGCCAGCGCCCTGTTCACCATCGCCGCATCGGCCGACCGGCCCAGCAACATGGGGCGGCGCCTCGCCACTGCGGGAGCCAGAACATCGTCCCGCGCGAACCCCGCCAGCTGCACATGCGCCCCGCCACGTTCGAGCATGACGCAGCGCCGCTCCACCGCAGGATCATTGAGATTATGGACGATATAGCCGATTTTCACGGAAGCCCCCCGCTGCGGGCGTTGACAGAGATTTCGGCCCGCCACAAGGTTGGCCAATGGGTAAACATCACCGGGGATGAAGCCCTTTTCGTGACCACTAGAACTGATTCTCGCTCTTCATACCTTCACCCTTTGCTGACCAATTGGAAACTCGTCTGAAACTGATGCCCTCCGGCCCCAGCATCACGGTGATCATTGCGGCCTATAATGCCGCAGATACGATAGGCCGCGCGCTCGCCAGCGCCCTCGCCTCTCCGCATGTAACGGAAGTGGTCGTCGTCGATGATGCGTCGAGTGACGATACATTGCGCGCCGCACAGGATGCAGGCGGCGGGGATGCCCGGCTCAAGATCCTGCAGCAGGACCGGAATCGGGGACCGTCGGCCGCGCGTAACCGCGCGCTGGAAGAAAGCACGGCGCCCTATATCGCCGTGCTCGATGCAGATGATTATTTCCTGCCCGGCCGGTTCGAGGCCATGCTGCGCGAACCGGACTGGGATCTGTGCGCAGACAATATATTGTTCGTCGCGAACGGCGCGGATGATGGCGTGGTGGCGGTTGCCCAGGCCAATCCCGCCGCGCACAGCCACCCATGCGACGTGTCATTCGAAACATTCGTGCTGGGCAATATCTCGCAGAAAGGCCGCTGGCGCGGGGAGCTGGGCTTTCTGAAAACCGTCCTCCGGCGGGAATTCCTCGACCGGCATGATCTGCGATATGACGAGAATTGCCGGCTCGGCGAAGATTTCCTGCTTTACGCGCAGGCGCTGGCCAAAGGCGGCAGGTTCAAGGTCATCGGCCAATGCGGCTATGCCGCGCTGCTGCGGGACAATTCACTGAGCGCCCGCCATGGGACCGGCGAACTGAAGGCCTCGCTCGACGCGCAGAACCACATGCTGGGCAGCCTCTGCCTTACGCCAAGCCAAGCCAGCGCGCTGCGCAAACACCGCAACAGCACGCGCCGCAAATGGATCCATCGCGCCGTTCTGGATGAAAAGAACCAATACGGCCTGCTGCGCGGGGTAATTGCCGCTGCCACCAGGCCAAGCGCCGCGGTCGACATCATGGCGGACTATACCAGCAGACCTTCCGGTCCGGACACGCAGCAGCGGTTCCTGCTGTCGCCGCTTGACCTGGAACGGATCCGTCAGGGAGCGTGAACGGATTGAAGATCACGCAAGTCCGCCGATCGTCGATAGTGCCGAAGCAGCCGCCCCTGTTGCGCGGGGCATTGGCGCGGCAATGAAGATACTCGTCGCGACGGGCGGCCCGGCATTGCCGCAGATGATGGGCGGATCGCAGCGGACCTCGGACGGCATCATTCGCGGCCTGACCGGCCGGGGAAACGACGTGCAATTGCTGGCCGCATGTGCGGGCGGCGGCTGGATCGGCCTGCGCAGCAGGGTTCTGTTCCGGCTGACGGGAAAGAAAGCCGTCTCCGACAAGACCCTGGGATACAGGGCCTGGCGCGCATGGTTCCCCTGGGAAGCCGTGCCCGAAGTGGTGAACCGGACGAAGCCGGATGTCGCGCTGGTCCTGGCGCATAAGCCAACCAGAATGGCAAAGGCGCTGCGCCAGGCCGGCGTACCGGTTCTGCTCGCCCTTCAGGACGTGGAATTCAGGGACGAGGACGAAGATTTCGGAAGCCTGTCGGCCCTTCCCGGCGTGGCCAATTCGCAATTCACGGCAGACACTTATCGCGCACGGTTCAATATCGAATCCCGCGTGATCCACCCGCTCGTCGATCCGGAAAGATACCGGGTCGAACCGGACGGCAGTTTCGTCACCTTCATCAATCCGGACCCGCGCAAGGGGCTGGAAATCGCCGCCGCCGTTGCGGCTGCCTGTCCGGAAATACCGTTTCTGTTCGTCGATAGCTGGCCCCTCGAACCGGCGCACAGGCAGGCACTGGCGCGCCGTTTTGAAGAGCTGGGCAATGTAACCTATTCCCCGGCTGTTTCCGACATGCGCGAAATCTACCGCCAGACACGCATCATGCTCGTGCCGAGTATCTGGGAAGAAGGCTATGGCCGTGTCGCGACCGAAGCCCAGATCAGCGGCATCCCCGTGATCGGCTCTTCCCGCGGTGGCCTGCCCGAAGCAATCGGCCCCGGTGGCATCATACTCGACGCCGGGCAGCCTGCTGATGATTGGGCCAGCGCCGTCAGGGAACTCTGGCTTTCGCCGGAAAAATACGCGCAGCTTTCGGAAAGCGCGCGCGCCCACAGTATGCGCCCCGCCATGGTGAACGAAAATCAGATCAGGCTCTGGGAAGAATCCCTGCACGACGCGGCGCGCCAATCTCCATTCCCGGTTCGATAGGGCGGCCCCAGCCTGCAAACTGGCAAATCAGTTCGCGCAGCCCCCCCTTTTTCGGCAATTTTCTGTCCGATCGCCCTAATCGGCAACCGGCCTGCCGCTATGATCGTCCGTTTTTCGCACATGATGTTGCAGGAGGTGTGGTCTACGTCTTTGCAGTGCGGCAAGCTGTCTATATGCGCGGAAACGATTCTGATTATGGTAAAGATCAGGTGGTAACCACGTGACCCTCTGTATCTGCCTGTGACAAGTCGACCTTCGTTTCTTGCCGTAGCCGCATTCGCAATCATAACGCAGAGCCGCCGCTTTTCATCTTCAAATCCAGGGCAACCAGCCAGAGACCCGAGGAAAATTCGCTAGATGCCGAATACCGAGACCAGCGAAATCGCCGCGGAGAGCCGTGAAGCCGAAGCGGCGCAGCAGAGCAATGCGTTGTCGCTTCTGCCCGATCCGGGGCTGCTGTGGCAGGTCTTTCGCCGCAATATCCTGCTATTCTTCCTCGTGGTCAGCGTGGTTCTGGGCCTTACCGCCCTGTTCCTGGTCATCCAGACGCCGCAATATCTCGCGCAGGCGAGCCTGCTGATCCAGCCATCGTCGGATCCGGTCCGGACATCGGAACCCGGTGACCCCAGCGGGATCGTGAATGCGGACGAGGTGGATACCGAGATCCGGCTGATTTCCTCGCGCCTGGTCGCAGAACGCGCAGCCGCGCTTTATGCTGATCGCTTCGCCTCGCCCGATGGTGACCGTTTCACGCCGGCAGAAATCGAAAGCCTGGCCGCCACGATGAGCCGGGCAACCTTCGTGGCACGCTCCGGACAGACCCGCGTGGTGGACATAATCGCGGAATCCTCCGACCCCGCCTTTGCCGCCACCACCGCCAATCTCATCGCCGAAGCCTATCTGCAGAGCCAGGTCGAAGCGAAGACTGCCCGCAGCGAATCGTCGGGCGAATTCATCAATGCCCGCCTGGAAGAGCTCGAATCCAATGCCATTGCGGCCCAGGCCGCACTCGATAATTATCGGGCCGCGCGGGGGCTGGTCAGCGCCAATGGCTCGACCAATGCCGAGATGGAAGTATCCAATCTCAACACGCAGCTTGCCTCGGCGCGGGCGGAACTCGCGGAAAAACGCGGGCGCTACAATGCGGCGAGATCCCAGCTGTCGCGCGGAAGCGGCGGGGCCGACGTTGGCGCCGCCCTGGGATCGAGCACGGTCGGCAGCCTGCGCCAGCAGGAAGCGCGGGTCAGCGCGGAACTCGCCGTCCTGCGTGAACGCTATGGCCCGCTTCACCCGGAACGCCGCCAGGCCGAGCAGGAACTGGCCGATATACGCGATCGTATCCAGGAAGAGATCAACCGCGTTCTGTCCAATCTGCAGGCCGAAGTGCAGACTGCCCAGTCACGTGTCGCCTCGTTGGAAGGGAGCCGCGGTGCGGCGCTTTCTGCCTTGCAGCGCAACGGGCAGGCGCAGGCGGGGCTGAGCGAGCTGGAGCAGAAGGCGGAAGCCGCGCAGGCCATTTATCAGTCATTCCTGCAACGATCCCAGGAATCCGGGGCTCTGCGCGATAGTGCCCTGCCCGACGCGGTGATTTCCGCCAAGGCGGTTGTCCCGCAGTTGCCCGCCAGCCCCAATTATCCGCTGACAGTGCTGATCGGGCTGTTCCTGGCGCTGGTATCAGGCTTTTCCGCCATCCTGCTGGCCGAATATCTGCGCCGTGGCGTTCAGACGAAGCGTGATGTCGAACGGCGCCTGCGCCTGCGCTATGCCGGGGCGATCCCCTCGCTCAAATCCACGATCAAGGGCCGCGCCCCGCTCGAAGCGCCGCATGATTATGTCTGCAACCACCCGCATTCGCTCTTTGCGGAAGCGTTCCGGTCCATCCGCACCTTCCTGACTCTTTCGGCCGGGACACGGCCGCGTGTGATCGCGATCACTTCCGCCCTGCCGGGCGAAGGCAAGACCACGACTTCGCTCTGCCTGTCACGCACCACCGCGGCGGACGGGATCCGGGTCGTGCTGGTGGACGCCGATCTGCGGCGGCGCGGCGCCAGCTGGGCGCTCGAATATGAATCCGAAACTGACATCTACGATTATCTGGATGGCACCGCCTCGCTGAATGATTGCCTGCATGTCGATACGCGAACAGGGCTGCACCTGCTGGGCAGCAAGTCCGGCCAGGAAGGGCACCGCAATCCGCTGACCGAAGGCAATGTCCGCCGCATGTTCGATGAATTGCGCGAACATTACGATGTCATCATCATCGACACAGCGCCGATCCTGGGCGTTGCGGAAGGCCGCATCCTGGCGACCGAGGCAGACCGCGTCCTGCTCGTCACCCAATGGAAGAAAACATCCATGCGCGCAGTGGAGGCCGTGTCGGACATGCTTGTGGACGCCAACGCCAAGATCACCGGCCTGGCGCTGACGCAGGTCAATATCAAGAAATATGCGAGCACCGGCGACGGTGACGTTTACGCCTATACGAAGAAGTTCCGGGGTTATTACGTGGACTAAATCCCGCAGCCATCAAGGCTGCCGAAGGATCTTTCCGGGTCGCGCACCATCTTAAAATAGAGTGCAAAGGGGGATAAATTGCAGACTGAGAAATTTGCGCGGCGGCCCGGCCGAACCGCCAATTCACTTGCCTTGCAGGCGGCGCTGTTAGGGATAGCGATAAGCACAGCGTCACCCGCGGCCGCGCAGTCGCGCGACGTATCGCCGCGGATCGATGATCGCCCCCGGCCCGAATATGCGGCCGAACCGATCCGCATCGGCAGTATCGAAGCCTATCCCGGCATCGAAGTGGAAAGCGAATATGTCGACAATCTGTTCGGGACCGAAACGAACAAGACGGACGACATCATCATTTCGGTGGTGCCCAGCGTGGATCTGCGGGATACACGCAGTGACCGCTCGCTACGCTTGCGCCTGCTTGGCGGGGTGGAAACCTATACACGCAGCAATGTGGACGAACGGTTTCGCGGTGAGGCCGTATTTGACGGGCGTTTCGGCCTGGGCACAAGGACGCGGCCCTTCATTGGTGCCGCGATCATCCACAATACCGGCGGTTCGGGGGACAGAAACGATTTCCGGACCATCGCCCAGCCTCTCGACCGCACGACCATGCGCGGCAATGCGGGGATCGAACAGGAATTCGGCCCGATCATCGCCACGGTGGAAGGGCAGTATCGCCGGACGGATTATGGCGGCTCCTATGTCTTCGACAATGTGACCTATGACGCTGATTTCCGGGATTTTGAAACCTACACCGCCCGTGGCCGGCTGACTTACGGGGCCAGCCTCGCGCAAGGCTTCTATATCGAAGGCAGCTATAACCAGCGCGATTACATGAATCCCGGCAACGGCAATGCCAACCTGCCGCCAAATCTGCTGGAAGATCGTTCGTCGGACGGTTATTCCGTGCGCGCCGGCTATACCCGCCAGCTGACGGATATCCTGCAACTGGACCTGAGCGCCGGCTATCTCAAGCAGACTTACGATTCCGCGATCTTCGCCTCGACTGACGGTTTTTCCTTTTCCGCCGATCTTTTCTGGGCCCCTACCCAGCTGACCAATATACAGTTCGGCGCAAGGCGTTCGATCGACGACACGGAAAACCCCCTTTTCAGCGGCTTGCTGAGGACGGATGTGAATTTTTCCGTCCAGCACGAATTGCTCCGCAATCTGATCCTGCGTGCGCAGGCCAGCTATTCCGTGCTCGAATATGATGGCGTGGCCGATAGCGATGACGAGTATAATATTTCCGGCTCGGCCCGATACTATGTCTCTCGTCACTGGTCTCTGCGCCTGCGGGCGGAACATTTCAATCGTTCCGGTTCATATGAACTGACCCAGAATCGTATCCTGTTCGGTATCGGTTACGATTTCTGACCGCAATTTCGGCTCGGTTCGAATCCAATTACAGGGCGGCCACGGGTATTAGACAATGCCCGTGGCCGTTTTTTCGTTTTTTCCGCTTACATTTCACCGCGAATTTTCCACGTCCCGACGGCAGCCAGGCCAAATTTAGCCGATGAGCGGCACCATCCTGTCGATGAACTGCGCCGATACAGGACAAGGCCGAGTTTGGCCTTCAAAACCGTCTTCTATCCTCTAGGAAAGATTGATACACCACTGCCATTGTGCATCGCAGCAAATAGGGGGATCGTTCTTGCAATACCGGGCTCTGCCAATGGATTGCAGCGATCGCTCTTCGGCGCGCGGTCGGCGTGACTATGTCGCAGCCGATCCCATCGAAGGGCGCATGATCGACATAGTGGGGGCTCTTGCCCTCATCCTGTTGTTCGCCCCGCTCATGCTGCTGATAGCGATCGCCGTTTTTGTCGCCGATCCGGGGCCCATCCTGTTCCGGCAATCGCGCATCGGCCGTGATGGCCGCATGTTCAAATGCCTCAAATTCCGGACCATGGCGACCGATGCAGAGGCACGGCTGGCCAGCCTGCTGAAAAACGATCCCGCCGCCCGCGCGGAATGGGAACGGGACCATAAATTGCGCGTGGATCCGCGCATCGTGGGCATTGGCCGTTTCCTGCGCCGCAGCAGCCTCGATGAATTGCCGCAATTGTTCAATGTGCTGCTGGGTGAAATGAGCCTGGTCGGCCCGCGGCCCATCGTGGAGGCGGAAGCCTGCCGTTATGGCAAATATCTGATTTATTATTGCGCAGTGCGCCCCGGTATCACCGGCCTGTGGCAGATCAGCGGCCGGAACGACGTGCATTACCGGCGCCGTGTCGCCTTCGATGTCGTCTATGCGCGCAAATGCAGGGTTTCAGACAATCTGCGCATTATGTTCCTAACTGTGCCATGTGTGCTCACCGCCCGCGGTTCGTATTGACACATTGACAGTTTGACGTTGAAGGAGTGCCGGAAATGTTCGGCCGCTTCTCCAATATTCGCGAAGCAGCCATTGGGCGGGTGCAATGAACCAGGTTACAGCCTTATTCATCAAACTGGGCGGCGCGGGGAAGAACTTCTCCGCCTATTTGCTGGGCGGCCTTGGGGCGCTGACCCTGCTGACATCCTTCTTCGATGTCGATCATCGCGGCATGTTGTTCGCCGATGGGCAGGTTTTCGCATTCGCCGATGAAATCGATCAGGCCGGGGTTTACAGCTATCCCGTGATCTGGGGCGCCGGACGTGGCGGCCCGGTGGACGAACGCGGTGCGCGACGCCTCATTCCTGCCCGCGGAGGCCAAGCCGGCCCTCTGACCGGCACCGGCTCCCCGGATGGAACGGGCGGTGGCGGCGGCGCAGGCCCAGTAACGCTTGCCGATGCCGGAACGGCGCTGGTGCCCGGTGGCCTGAACACCCCGGACGCCGGTAATGCTGGCGGCGGAAATGGTGGCCGCGGCGGCTTTCCCGGGTTCAATTCGTCCATATCCAGCCCGGTCGGCGGCTTCGTGATAACTCCGGGTGACGGCGATGGCGGAACAGACGGCGGGGATAATGGCGTGGTCCCCTCCGTTCCCGAACCGGCAAGCTGGCTGCTGATGATCCTGGGGATCGGGGCGCTGGGGATTGCGCTGCGGCGTCAGGCGGCACAGAAAACCGCCTATGCGCATTCAGCCTGACTGAGAGACTACGGCACTTCTACAGGCGCAGATAGCGCCCTTCGAGCCGGTCCAGCACGTCCATTCCCAGCAGGGACGGACCATTCTCCGGCACGATCCATATCTCCACATCTTCCAATGCGACACCGTCGATCATGACGCTGTCCGCTTTCGCTTGCGCCGCCTGGACCGTGCCACCCACGGTCCGCAAGGATACGTTCCCGCTGGTGACGATGCCGAGCGTGGCTGCATCAGCGGCACTGAGCATCGTCTGGCTGGCAGCCGTATCGATCAGGAACCGGACAGGCCGGCCGTTAATCCGGGCCGGCAGATATTTCCGCCCATCCTCACCCGCCTGGGCAATGATGGGGCGGGCGTGATTGTCCTGTACAGAGGCAAGCGCCACTTCTGGCTGGGGGATCTGCGCCGGGGGCGGCGTAAAATCCGCACTCAGCAACGCCAATCCGCCGCTGAGCGTCACCCCGATCGTCATGATGCTGCTGAGATCCGCCATGGTCCCGATCATGGGGACCAGGTGGTTTCCACCCGCTTTGGAAGTTTGGTTAGGCTAAGTGGTTAGCAGCGCTGGTTAATTCTACTGGTTAAAGAACCCTTCCGGGCGCCGCACCGGCTTTTTCACGGGCTGGCGTTTCATGCTGCGCACATGCCAATGATGCAGCGCCAGGCCGAGCCCGAGCAGAAAAGCGAAGAATGCCAGGTTCCCGGCCGCGCTGAGCAGGGGCCAACGTGCCGAAGCCCTCGACCGATACAATATGTGCGTAGGTCTTTCGATTACGTAACCGGAATTCTCGTAAAGCGTGCCCAGCCCGCCGGGCAGCGCCTTTTTCCGCAGCAATCCTTCCACGGTGCGGAACTGCGCCTGCTGATCCTCGAACGGGCTGATCTCCACGAAATAGCGGACACGGTTGGTTTCCGCATCCTGCACCAGGGGAACCACCATGAGTTCCCGTTCCCCGAACAGGCCCTTTTCCGTGTAGAATCCCTTGCGGTTCATCATCAGCCAGCCGCGCGTGATGGCCATGCCATTGGGCGGTTCTTCTTCGGAACTCAGCGAAATCGTGGTTACTGCCTTTTCGGAAAATCCCCCGATCGACAATGCGAGGAAGAAAAGCACCACGGCCAGAACAGCGGAAATGCCCGCCGGAACGGCAAGCAGGAGTCGGATCTTCCGCTCCCGCCGCAGCCTTTCATCCTGTTTCGGCCGTCCCAGCAACTGGCGGCGACGGCGCAAGCGATACGCCACGATGACAATGAAAGGCAGGGAAAGAAGGGCAGTGATCGACACCACCGTTGCGACCGGGAACAGACGGTCGAAATGGCGGAACTGCAATTCCGCAATCCAGGCAAATACCCCCTGATATTCAACAGCCTGCCAGATCAGCACGCCTGCAACAAAGGTAGCCCAGACCGCACCGGCCCAGACGAAAGGCGCGATCACGACATTGTCGCCCCGCCCGCCACGGATCTTCCCGACCCATTCTTGAAAACGCCCCATCATTAACAATGATGCTTAACGGCTCGCAGGGCCATATCCAGCCCCATATTTGATTCTTTCCGGATCGCGCCCCTGATCGAGCAGGTTCTGCAGTTCCTGTTGCACAAATTCCTCTTTCATCAGCATTGCAGCGCGCCGCTCCATCTCAGTCGCGGTTTCATTTTCGCTTTCGCGCCTGACGATGCGCCACGGCGCCCCGCCCAGATCGAGCACCATGCCGGGCCGGGCATTGCGAAGCTGCGGATCGGGCGCCTCCGCCAGTTCCCGCGTATCGAGAAGGCGCGCTGGAATACCGCTTCCCCCTTCCGCCGGTTGCAAGGTCAGCTGGAACTGTTCCGCAAAGCGCCAGGGATGGCTGGCCATGTAATCGCGCAATCGTGCCCGGGACGGCGCGGCAAAATCGCGGCCAATCCGGTCCTGCAGCGCTTCGACCAGCAATTGTTCGCGCAATTTGCGCAGTTCGAAATGGAGATCCTTGTCCTGATCGAGCCCGCGCTTCACCGCTTCCCCGGCCAGGATCCTGCGCGCGATCAGCCGGTCCAGCAGTTCCGAACGCACGGCCTGGCTGGCCTGGGCCAGAGGAACGCCGTGCCCCTGCGCTTCATGTTCAAGTTCGGGAATGGTAATGTCATCATCACCGATCCGGGCGATCACCTGCCCTTCCGGTTCCGGCGCACTGCAAGCCGCAAGGGCGATAGCACCGATCAAGGCGGTGCAGACGGCTTTCCCATTGCCTGAACAGCAATGCGCGATCATGGTTTGACCATGAGCACTGTGTTCGACTGGTTATCCGTTCTCATTTTCTGCGGCCTCGCCATTCTCTATCTGCAACGTTCGATCGCCCCGCCATCCCGGCAGGACCGCGTGATCGCCTATCTACCCCCCGCCCTTGGCTGTGCCGCGGGCAATTATCTGGGGAATGAAGGCTATGACTGGGCGGCCTACGCGCTGCTTGCAGCGACCGGCGCCTATATCATCGTAATTCTGAAGCCAATCAGCCGGAACTGACACTGTCTCCGAACAGGACTGTCCGGCCCGAACTTCCTAACGCCCCGAACAAGGCGACGATGAAGGATTCCAGCTGCGCCGCCGCCTGTCCGCCTGCCGGATTGGTGATGGAAAAACGCGCGACCACGCCATTTTGCGGGCTGCGGAACACGGCATTACGGGCCATGGCCAACCGCTGCCCCCACAGATCCTGCGGGAAAGCATCGCCAATCCGCGTCCAGTAGAGGATCTCATCTTCCCGATCGCCGCGTTTTGCGCGCATGGAACGTGCAGGCAGATCCAGCCCAGGCAGGGCCACGGGGGCCGGTTCATTGCTTTCGATCGAGAAGCCCGACGCCGGATAGCAGCTTTCCGGCCGGTGCAATTGCATCAGATAGTTCTGCGCGCTGCCCAATGCGATCACCGCCGTGATCGCCAGCCCGTCCTCTCGTAAATAGCGCCGGGCGACGATCTGGCGATAGATTGCCGGGCTAAGCGTATCGTCCGGCCACAAGATAACCTCGTCCAGCGGAATGGCCCGCCACGCGCCAAAGGCGGCGGGCAGTTCCAGCGCGACATGCGGCGGGGCATCCGGCGCCAGCACCCCGGAAGGGCGCAGCGCCAGGCAGGCCGCACCGATCCCGGCGAGCACGCCGCCCGCGATCAGTTCCCTGCGGTTCGGGATACTCCCCTCCCCCCGATCTTGCGCGGCAAGTCCACGATCCAGAAAGCCAGCAGCAGCAAGGCGAGCGCCAGCGTGAAGCTGAGCACGCCCGACAATGGATGAATTCCGGTGGCGAGGATGCGCGATCCCTGTTCCGATACGAGCAGAATCAGGACCACCACGCGCAGCACATTGGCAAGGATCGCGATCGGAACAGCCAGCGCCGCCATCGCCGCGGTTCGCATCCAGCCGCCACCATGGATCCAGAACGCGAAGAGCAGGCCAATTGCCACCAGGCTGATCGTGGAGCTCATCCCCGCGCAGGCATTTTCCACCACCAGCACATATTGTTCGACATAGATCTTGCCCTGATCGAGCACGGCATCGAGGCCAAGCGCCCGCGCCATGTCGACCGACCAGACGGACAGCCAACCGCGCAGCCAGCCATTCACGCTGGCCGATACGGCATAGGGCGCGGGAATTGCCAAGGCGAGGAACAGCAGCGGAAAGGCGCAGCGCCGCAACATGACAGGCCCGAGAAACAGATAGAAGGTGATCGTCCCGCCGGCCCAGGCCGCAAGGGCCGCCAGCGCGGCCATTTCTATCGTGCTGGCGAACAGATAGGCCAGGGCGATGGCCACCATGCAGGCCGCCCAGATCGAAAGGGAGCCGGGCCGCGCTTCGTCCCGGTTGTTTCTACAGACCTGCCAGAGCGTCCACCCGCCGAGACACAGGACGAGCGGCGCCAGCGACCCGGCTTCGCTTTGCCAGCTTTGCGCCGAAAGCATGAGGATTGCCGGCAGCAGGAACAGTGCGCAGCATAGCCAGAGCAGGATGTGGCGTCGGGCGGCCGGCATTCACGCACCATGCGTAAAACATCCGGCGGTATCCAGTGCTATATTCGCGGGGTCGCCTTATTCGCAGGGCTGCCGGCTGGCAAAATCGCGTGAATAGGCAATGCAATCGAACACGGCGCGTGAGGGCAGGGCGCTGTCATCCAGCGGGCCAAGCCATTCGGTCTGCGTTTCCGATCCCCAGAGGGAGACCATGATTTTCTGTTTCTGGATCGGCAATTGCAGTTTCGAGCCATCGGCTTCGTGGATCAGTTCCCCATCGACATACCAGCGAATATATTCGGGCTGCCAGTCGAAGCCATAGACATGGCTTTCCTGTGTCGCATCGTAATCCAGCTTGTGGATGTAGGATTCCTTCTTCCCGTCGCGAAAATAGGTGAACATCACCTCGCGCGGGGCACGGCCGATGATCTCCACGTCGATCTCGTCCCATTCATCCCCGTAATGCGGGCCGGTATAGGTAAAAAAGCCGGTGACATTGCCCGATCCCCCGCCCGCCTTCATCCGGGCTTCGTAATAGCCATGGCCATAGGTTGCGCGGCTTTGCACCTCGCCCGAAGAGTAGGAGGCGAGATCTGTCTGATTCGGCTCCATCGTCAGCGTCAGGCTGTTATCGAAGCGGGATTGGGACCGACGCCAGTCATTGGCCATCCATTTGCCCACGCGCCAGCCATCGGAAATGCTCCAGCGCTTGCGGTCGAAACTGGAAAAATCGTCATGAAAAGGGGCCGCTCCCACCAGCAGCGGGCCGGGTTGCGGAGCGGGCGCCGACCGGGTGGCTGCCTGCGCGCTATCCTGGCTGGCCTGGGCCGCGAATAATCCCGCGGTCAGCCCGGCCCCTGCCAATGCCAATCCACCCGCCAGCCTGATTCCGCGCGCCATACGCCTCCTTTTCCGGGGCGCATCCCGCTGGGCGCGCCGCCAATCTGCATGCCCCGCAACGGGGCTCGGTCTATGGCGATACTATCCGGCTTTCTTCGCGGATGCAGCACAGGAAAGCGTATGGGCGGGACGGAGAGAGAAGTTTACCGGATGGATGGTGATGCGCCGGTTTTCACCGCACGGATGCGGCATCCCGCCGCGCCTTGCGCCAGCGATAGAAGGTCTTTTCGGAAATTCCGACCTCGCGGCAGCTTTCGCACACGCCCATTCCGCCAGCGATCAGTTTTTCGATCTGCCGGCAGCGTTCTTCCTTGTTTTCTATTGCGACCAAAATTCGCTCCCGCTTTGCCAGAGTGTGTAGGCGGCGACGGCAAAGATCAGCAGGGCGAATATCGTGCTGAGGCCGCCGCCCGTGCCGGACAGGCGCTTCGCCATGGCGCTGCCGAAAAATCCCCCGCCAATGCCGCCGGCCATGAAGGCCAGGGCCAGAAGCCAGTCGACCAGTCCGGACCAGGCATAATTCGCCGCCGTGGCGAGGCCGAAGGCGGTGACCGCCACCAGGCTGGTTCCCACGGCGCGATAGACCGGCATTCCGGTAGAAGCGACGAGGCCCGGCACGATGAGGAAGCCCCCGCCAATGCCGAAAAATCCCGAAACGGCGCCTGTTCCAAGCCCGAACCCGAGAACCTTGGGGGCATTTTCCCTGTGACACCGCGCACCCGGATCGCCCGGATTTTTCCGGTTGCGAAGCATCAGCAAGCCGACGCCAATCATCAGCAGGGCAAAGAGAAACAGCAGCTTCTGCCCATCAACCGCCTTGCCCGCGGTGGAGCCGAGAAGGGCCCCGAATATCCCGGCCAGCGCATACATGCCGCCGCATTTCCACACGACATTATACTGCCGCGCATGTTGGAACAGGCCGCTTGCCGCATTGGCCGCCACCGCCAGGGCAGATGTGCCGATTGCGATATGCGGTTCCGGCACGCGGACCAGATAGACCATCAGCGGCACCGCCAGGATCGAACCGCCACCGCCGACCAGGCCCAGCGAAAAGCCGACCAGCATGCCGGAGAATGCCCCCAGCAGATATTGCAGCGGTTCGAGCACGAAGATTGCGCCCGGCGCTTACCCGGCCCGCGCTTCGAGCCTGGGGCGCAGCGGCGAAAGATCGTATCCGGCTTCGGCTGCGCTCTGCAGCGCCTTTTCGGCACCCAGTTCACCACAGCGGCACAGCGCCCATAGCGTGCTGGCCCGCATCCCGGACTTGCAATAACCTAGGACCGGCTTGGGCAAAGTGTTCAGCGCCTTTTCGAATGCGGCTATCTGCTCATCGCTCAACTGGCCGGGCACGATCGGGATATGGACATATTCCATGCCCGCCGCACGCGCCGCAGCACCGATTTCATGCGATGTCGGCTGACCGGGCTCTTCGCCGTCCGGGCGGTTATTGATGATCGAACGATAGCCCTGTCGGGCCGCGTCGAGGACGCCTTCTGGCGTCAATTGCGGGGAGACGGCCATCTGGTCGCACAAGGTCTTGGGGGTCATATCTTGCTCCTCAAAAGCCCGACCGATCAGATCGCGTCGAGCGGTATCTTCAGATAATGGGTGCCATTGTCCTCAGGCGGCGGCATCCGGCCCGCGCGCATATTGACCTGCACGGAAGGCAGGATCAGCCGCGGCATTCCCAATGTCGCGTCGCGCTCCGTCCGCATGGACACGAACTCTTCCTCGCTCACACCGTCATGCACATGGATGTTCTTCGCCCGTTCATCGGCGACAGTCGTCTGCCAGACATATTCATCGCGATCGGGCGCCTTGTAATCATGGCACAGGAACAGGCGCGCCTTGCCCGGCAGGGACAGCAACCGGCGGATGGAATGGTAAAGCTGCTGCGCATCGCCCCCGGGGAAATCGGCGCGGGCAGTGCCGAAATCGGGCATGAAGATCGTGTCCCCGGTGAAGACCGCATCCCCGATCACATAGGCAAGATCCGCAGGTGTGTGGCCCGGAACATGCAGAACTACAGCCTCTATTTCACCAATTGTGAAACTGTCCCCGTCGTCAAAAAGCCGATCGAACTGGGACCCGTCACGCTGGAATTCGGTGCCTTCATTGAACAATTTGCCGAACACGTCCTGCACGCGGGTGATTTCCCGGCCAATGGCAATCCTGCCGCCGACACGGTCCTGCAGATAAGGCGCGGCTGAAAGGTGATCGGCATGGGCATGGGTTTCCAGCAGCCATTCGACCTTGAGCCCCTTCGCTTCGACATAGGCGATGACTTCATCGGCGGATTCATAGGAAATCCGCCCTGCAGCCGGGTCAAAATCCAGCACCGAATCCACGATGGCCGCCTTGTCCGTCACGGGATCGTGGATCACATGGGTGGCGGTAAATGTCGCCTCGTCAAAAAAGCTTTTCACCACGGGCGCGGGCACCTTGCCGAGCAGGGTCGCTTCCACAGTGGCGACGGCTTTCGCCAGGGCCTTGTCGCCCGTTTCCGCAGCAGCCATCTTCACCTCCAGACTCATAGACACTTTACGAGAGTAAATAATCATGTAAACGTATTGCGTCAATGGCCGCCTCCATGCGAGAGGGTGCGTTTTGGAGATTGAATGGAACGGCACGTGGAAGACAATTCACTGCGCATCGGCGATCAGGTTCCGCATTTCACGGCGCGGAGCACGCAAGGCCCGCTGGATCTTGGCGACTATGCCGGGAAATGGGTGATCCTGTTTTCGCACCCGGCGGATTTCACGCCTGTCTGCACCAGCGAGTTCGTGGCCCTGGCACGGGCGGCGGACAAGTTTGCCGAGCGGGATTGCA
The DNA here is from genome assembly GCF_001008165.2 of Croceibacterium atlanticum. Lineage (NCBI taxonomy): Bacteria > Pseudomonadati > Pseudomonadota > Alphaproteobacteria > Sphingomonadales > Erythrobacteraceae > Croceibacterium > Croceibacterium atlanticum. The sequence goes on from NZ_CP011452.2 coordinate 1,834,991, forward strand.
CGCTGATCGGCGTTTCGATCGACAGCCTTTATTCGCACCTGGCCTGGATCCGCATGATCTATGACATGACCGGGATCGAAGTGGGTTTTCCGATCGTGGAAGATCCGACAATGGAAATCGCCCGGGCATTCGGCATGATCGGGCCGGAAGCGCATGATGCATCCAGCATCCGCGCGACCTGCTTCATTGACCCCGACGGCAAATTGCAGGCGACGACTTGCTATCCCGCCAATGTCGGCCGTTCGATCCCCGAGATGATCCGCCTGTTGAAGGCGCTGCAGCGCGTCAGCGACGGTGATGTGCTGGCACCAGCCGACTGGCAGCCCGGCAGTGACCTGCTGCGCGCTCCGCGTGAAACCGTGGCCGATGTCCTCCGCCCGGAAGGGGCGAGCGACTGGTTCTTCAAGACAGTGAAGGATGAGGGCGGAGAATGAACGCCGAAACAATGCAGCGCGATTTTGAAGGCAGCGCCGACATGCTGCGTGCGCTGGCGCATTCCGTGCGGCTGCAAATCCTCTGCGCAATCAAGGATACCGAGCTTTCGGTGGGCGAGATCGAGGAAGCGACCGGCATCGTGCAGCCGGGCCTGTCCCAGCAGCTGAGCGTGCTTCGCAAGGCCGGGCTGGTCACCACACGGCGCGAAGGCAAGCAGATCTTCTATCAGGTGGCGCGGGACAGGCTGACCGCCGCCAGCGATCTGCTGGATGCCCTGGCCGGCACAGCCGCACGCCGCACCGATGCCAGCACTGCCCGGATACATAGTGGCGGCGGGGCCGCGGTCTTCGCGAAGATCAGGCGATAGAAGCGTTCAGCCCGCCGCAGCGCGGCGGGCCCATTCCACGATCGCCCGTTCCGGCATGGCACCCGATTGGCGCGCCAGTTCCCGCCCTTGGCGGAACAGGGCGAGCGTGGGGATGGAACGGATCTGATATTGCGCCCCCGCGGCCTGTTCCGCCTCCGTATCCAGCTTGGCCAGCACGAAATGCGGTTCCAGCGCGCGGGCAGCCGCTTCGAAAGCAGGCGCCATCATCCGGCACGGCCCGCACCACGGCGCCCAGAAATCTACTAGCACCGGCAGCGTGCCCTTGCCGATGAGTTTCTGCAGCAGCGCGCCAGTGGCTGCCACCGGCTTGCCCGTGAACAGCGCCTGTTTGCAGCGCCCGCAATTGGGCCCCTGGCCCAGCCGCGCCTGCGGCACGCGGTTGAGCGCGTGGCAATGCGGGCAGACGATTGTCTGGTCACTCATCTCCGCTCCTCCCTGCGCCGGCCAGCGTCATCGGCCGTTCGTCATCGCGCAGGACGACATAGATAGCCGGGATGACCAGCACGGTCAGCAAGGTCGAGCTGGCAAGGCCGAACAACAGCGAAATGGCCAGGCCCTGGAAAATCGGATCGGTCAGGATCACCGCCGCGCCGATCATCGCCGCCGCCGCCGTCAGCACGATCGGCTTGAAACGGATCATGCCGGCTTCCAGCAGGATGTCGCGCAGCGATTTTTCAGGCGTGCGCGCATGGCGGATGAAATCCACCAGCAGGATGGAATTGCGCACGATAATACCCGCCAGGGCGATGAAACCGATCATGCTGGTGGCGGTGAAGGGCGCGCCGAACAGCATGTGCCCCAGCACGATGCCCACCAGGGTCAGCGGGATCGGGGTCAGGATCACCAGCGGCAATTTGAAATTCTGGAATTGCCCGACAACCAGCACATAGATGGCCAGCAGGGCCACCATGAAGGCAGCGCCCATGTCGCGGAATGTCACCCAGGTGATTTCCCATTCGCCATCCCAGAGCAGGGTAGTGTGCTGTTCGTCCTGCGGCTGGCCATTCAGGGCGATTTCCGGTTTTTGCAGCCCGGCCGCCGCCCAGTCGAAATTGTCGATCGCCTCGTTCACGGCCAACATGCCGTAGATCGGCGCTTCGTAACGTCCGGCGAGTTCGGCCTGCACCATCGCCGCACCGCGCCCATCGCGGCGGAAAATGGCCTGTTCGCCTTCGCCCATGCTGGCATCGACGACCTGATCCAGCCGGATCAGTTGCGGCCCGGCCGGTCCCTGCGCCACGGCCACGGGCGTTGCGCCCAGGGCCTGGCTCCAGCTGCGCTGCGACTGGTCGAGCGAAAGCTGGATCGGCAACGGATCGCGGCCCTGGTCCTGCGGTGCATAGCCGACCACCGTATCGCCCAGCAGGGCGCCGATGGAATCGAAGACCTGCCTTTCGGACAGGTTGTAATGGTCGATCCGGTCGCGATCGGGCAGCAGGCGCAATTGCGGCGACGGTTCGCCAAAGCTGTTATCGACATCGACGATGAAGGGCACTTCCTCGAAGATCGCCTCCACCTGTTCGGCGGTTGCGCGGCGCGTCGCCTCATCCGGGCCGTAGATCTCGGCCAGCAGCGTCGCCAGCACGGGCGGGCCCGGCGGGGTTTCCACGACCTTGATCGAACTGCCTTCCGGCAATTGCAACGCGGCCAGTTTCTCCCGCAGATCCACCGCGATTTCGTGGCTGGAGCGGGACCGTTCCCCCTTTTCCGCCAGTGTCACCATCAAATCGCCCATCCACGGCTTGGCGCGCAGGAAATAATGCCGCACCAGCCCGTTGAAATTGAACGGCGCGGATGTGCCGGCATAGGCTTCCATCGCCTCCACTTCGGGGACGGAGCGAACCACGGCGGCCGCGCGTTCCAGCACGCCAGAAGTCGCTTCCAGGCTGGTGCCTTCGGGCATGTCGACCACCAGCTGCACTTCGCTCTTATTGTCGAAGGGCAGCAGCTTCACCGTCACCGCCTTGAAGTAGAACATGGAGCAGGCAATCAGCGTGGCGATGCCAACGCCGATCAGGAAACGCCATGCTCCCTTGCGCGTGGCGATGACGCGGGAGGCGACCCGCCCATAGAGCGCGCCCAGCTTCCCGCCATGTTCATCCTCGCCATGGCCATGCGCCAGCGTCTTGCGGGCGAAGCGGATCATCAGCCAGGGCGCGATGATTACCGCCACGAAGAAGGAAAAGACCATCGCCGCGGAAGCGTTGATCGGGATTGGCGCCATATAGGGGCCCATCAGGCCGGACACGAACAGCATGGGCAGCAGCGCCGCCACCACGGTCAGCGTGGCGACGATGGTGGGGTTGCCGACTTCGGCCACCGCCTCGATCGCGGCCTGCTGGCGGCTGCGGCCATCATTCATCGCCCAGTGGCGGGCGATATTCTCTATCATGACGATCGCATCGTCCACCAATATGCCGATTGAAAAGATCAGCGCGAACAGGCTGACGCGGTTGATGGTGAAGCCCATGATGTTCGATGCGAACATGGTCAGCAGGATCGTGGTCGGGATGACGATGGCCGTCACGCCCGCTTCCCGCCAGCCAATCGCGAAACCGATCAATATGACGATCGAAATGGTCGCCAGTGCGAGGTGGAACAGCAGCTCGTTGGCTTTTTCGTTCGCAGTCTCGCCGTAATTCCGGGTGACGCTGACTTCGACCGTGTCGGGGATCAGCGATCCCTGCAGCGCCTCGACCCGTTCCACGATCGAATCCGAGACATTGACCGCATTGGCGCCGGCCCGCTTGGCAACGGCCAGGCTGACGGCGGGTGTCATCGCCCATGTGCCGCCCTCTTCGCCTTCGGCGCCATGTTTCGCCCAGCGCCAGGCACGGGCCTGGTCCTGCATGGGCTCCTCGCTCACGCGGGCAACATCACGAAGCAGCACCTGCCCCCCATTGACGGAGCGGACCTTCAGGCTGCCGACCTCATCCGCCGTGCGCAGGGATTCCCCGGCAATGACCGTGGCAGCCACGCCCTCTTCGCGCACTGTTCCCACCGGGAAGGCGCGATTGGCCTGGCTGGTCGCCTCGATCACGCTGGAAAGCGGCACCTGCCGGGCTGCCAGCTTCGCCGGATCGGGCACGACACGGATCGCCTGTTCCTGACCGCCGACCAGGAAGGTCAGGCCGACATTGTCGACCTTGGCAATCTCCGTCCGCAAACGGGAAGCAAGCTGATAGAGCGACTGATCGGTCCAGTTGCCGTGCGCATCCGGCCTGGGGCTGAGCGTCAGCACCACGATCGGCACGTCATTGATCCCGCGCACCGTCACCATGGGCGGCGGAATGCCAACCGGGATGCGGTCGATATTCGCGGCGATCTTTTCGTCCACGCGAATTGCGGCGTCTTCCGCGTCGGAACCGACCAGGAAGCGCGCCGTGACCATCACGCCATTATCTTCTGCCTGGGTGTAGACATGCTCCACCCCGTCAATGCTCTTGACGATCGTCTCCAGCGGCTTGGCCACCAGTTCCACCGCATCGCTGGCCGAAAGGCCGGGCGCGGCGACCTGGATATCGACCATCGGCACGCTGATCTGCGGTTCTTCCTCGCGCGGGATCGTCATCGTCGCCAGCAGGCCGACAAGGATCGCCGCCAGCAGGGCGAGCGGCGTCAGGGGCGAATTGATCGACGCCCGCGTCAGATTGCCCGATATGCCCAGGCTCATTCTTCGGCTCCGGATCCCGTGGCGACGATCGTATCACCCGCCGACACGCCGGACAGGATTTCCACCATGCCTTCCTCGCCCGAAGGGGCTGTCTGGACGGGCACGGTGGCGATCTGGCCGTCCTCGCTGCGCAAGGACACGTAATCCACGCCAAATCGCGTGGTGACGTAATTTTCAGGAACAAGCAGCGCCTTGTGTGCCCCGCTTTCCACCCGCGCGGCAACGCGCCTGCCGATAAGCTTGCTGTCCAGCCCGGCGATCCGCGCATCGGCGCGCACCTGCCCGGCGGTGACCGAGGGATAGACCCGCGTAATCGTTCCACGCAGCGAGCCATCCTGCCCGGCAATCCCTTCAGCGATCACCGAAGAACCGACATTCACCTCTTCCGCGAGGGATTCCGGCAGGTCGAGCCGCAGCACGACCGGGCCGGATGTTATGGTGGCAATCGGCATGCCCGGCGCGACAGCCGATCCGGCTGGAATATCCGCTGCCAGGACGCGGCCCGTCGCAGGGGCCACGACGGCACCCTGCCCGGCAACGGCGCCGACTGCCTGCTGCTGCGCCTTGGCCGCACGGACCTGCGCCTGCGCCGCTTCGGCAGCGGCCCTCGCCTGTTCCAGCCGCGCCTTGGAATAGACGCCATTGTCATGGAGATATTTAGCGCGGTCCAATTCCGCCTGGGCGGCGACGGCCTGCGCCTGGGCGGCTGCGGCCTGCGCGCCATAGGCGCTGCCCTGATAGCCGAGCTGGCTATCGACGATGCGGCCGATCACCTGCCCCTTCTTCACATAATCGCCTTCTCCGACGGAGAGCGTGGTGAGAATTCCGGGTATCCGGGCAATGGCCTGCGCCTGGTCAACGGTCGAAACTTCCGCGCTGACCGATGTCCAGCGGGCCGCGTCCGTTTCCTTCAGAACCAGCACCGGGCCCGTAGGCGCCTCCGCCTCTGCCTGTTCGGGCGCGGATTCGCCGCAGGCCGAAAGCGGGGCAAGGGCCAGCATGGCCACGGCGATCCTCGTCGAAATGCGCATGCGCTTCCCCTCCATCAGCCTTCCACCGGCATGCCGGCCTTCATCCATGCCCGCATACCACCTGCAAGATGCGCATCCACGCCGGTATCCGCACATTGACGGAGCGCCTGGGCCGACCGGATGCCGCCGGCGCAGATCAGCACGACATTGCAGGGATCCGTATCGGGAAGCCGCGCGGCGTCGAAGCGCGAAAGCGGCAAATTGATCGCGCCGGGCACATGGCCATCGGCGAACTCGGCCGGTTCACGCACATCCACCACGCAGGCCTGACCGCGCTGGATCATGGATTGAAGCTCTTCCGGGGTGACATCCCGGCGTTTTGCCCGCTTGCCGAATCCGAACATCCTGACCTCACTTCGATTTATCACTTGTCTATAGCGTGTATATGTTATATTGGTCAATACGTAATCGAGGAGATGGATGCTATGAGCGAGTCGCATGTCGTCGTGCTGGGCGCCGGCCTGGGTGGCACAATCGCAGCCTACGAGATACGCCAGGCATTGCGCGGCAAGGCGCGCGTCACCGTGGTCAACAAGGGCGAAGATTACTGGTTCGTCCCGTCCAATCCCTGGGTAGCCGTGGGCTGGCGCGAACCGGAGGCGATCCGCGTCCATCTGCCGCCGGTCATGGAAAAGCACGGCATCGCCTTTACCGGCGCCGGTGCGCGCAAGGTCGATCCGGAAAACAACCGCATCGAACTCAATGATGATTCAATAATCGAATATGATTACCTGATCATCGCCACCGGGCCGGAACTCGCTTTCGACGAAATCGAAGGTTTCGGCCCCGAAGGCTTCACCCAGTCCGTGTGCGAAACGCCTCATGCCAAGGCGGCGCATGACGCGTTCGAGGAACTGTGCAAGAACCCCCGCCCGATCGTGGTCGGCGCCGTGCAGGGCGCCTCCTGCTATGGCCCGGCATATGAAACCGCCATGATCCTCGACACCGAACTGAAGCGACGGAAAATCCGCGACAAGGTGCCGATGACCTTCATCACGCCCGAACCCTATATCGGCCATCTGGGGCTGGACGGCGTTGGCGACACCAAGAGCCTGCTGGAAAGCGAAATGCGCGACCGGCACATCAAGTGGATCACCAATGCCAAGGTGACGAGCGTGGAAGACGGCGTCTGCCATGTCGAGGAAGTCAATGAGGACGGATCGACCAAGACCACGCATGATCTGGATTTCGGCTGGGCCATGATGCTGCCCGCATTCCGCGGCGTGAAGGCGCTGATGGGCATAGAAGGCCTGGTCAATCCGCGCGGCTTCGTGATTACCGATAAGCATCAGCGCAATCCGAAATATCCGAATGTCTTCGGCCTCGGCGTTTGCATAGCCATTCCGCCCGTGGGCCCCACCCCGCTGCCTGTCGGCGTGCCCAAGACCGGCTTCATGATCGAAAGCATGGTAACCGCCATCGCGGAGAACCTGAAAGAGATCCTGAACGGCGCGGAACCGACGCATGAAGCGTCGTGGAACGCGATCTGCCTGGCCGATTTCGGCGATGGCGGCGTGGCCTTTGTCGCCATACCGCAGATCCCGCCGCGCAACACCAACTGGGCAAGCGAAGGCAAGTGGGTCCATCTCGCCAAGATCGGATTCGAAAAATACTTCCTGCGCAAGGTGCGCCGGGGCGAAAGCGAACCCTTCTACGAAAAGCTTGCCCTGCATGTGCTGGGCGTGAAGAAACTGCGTTTCGACTGAGGAGATGATGCGATGAATCTCGACCGTGCCGTTATGGCCTTTGCCGGCATCGTTGTGCTGGCCAGCGCGATCCTCTCCATTACCGTCCACCCCTGGTGGATCGCTCTCACCATCTTTGCCGGTTTGAACATGCTGCAGGCCAGCTTCACCGGCTTTTGCCCGGCGGCGATGGTCTTCCGCGCGCTGGGCGTGCGGCAGGGCACGGCATTCCGCTGAGCCCGGCCATGCGTCGCAAGCTGATCCTGCTTACAGCCACCGCCACATTTGCGCTGCCGCTGAATGCGGCGGCGCAATCGCTGGATGAAACCATCGCGGCGAGCATGGCCAATTCGCCCACCCTTGCCGCCGCCCGCGCGCGCGAAGATGCGGCCGACGCCGCCGTGAAGCAGGCCCGCGCAGAACGGATGCCCCAGGCCAGCGTGGAAGGGCAGATCGGCACCGGCAGGCTGAATCCCAAGGGCTATTTCGGCCTCAGCGCCGACGATGTCACGCCCCGGTCGGCGCAGGCGACAGTGGAATTGCCGATCTTCACCGGCGGCAAGATCGGTTCCGCCGTGCGGCAGGCGAAAGGCGGCGCGGAAATTGCCGAGCTGGCGACATATTCGACCATGCTCGATCTCCGCCTGCAGGTGGTGCGCAGCTTCACCAATGCCCTGTCCGCCAAGGAAGAAGTCAAAAGCTATTCCGCATTGCAGGCATCGCTGGCCGAAGTTCTGCGGCAGGCGAAACTGTCCTTCAACGCTGGCGGCGCGACCGCGACCGACGTGGCCCAGGCCGAGGCACGACTGGCGGAAGCGGAAGCCGGGCTTGCCCGGGCGCAAGGCAATCTGGCCGCCGGGATGGGCCGGCTGGAAGCGCTGGCAGGCGAAAGGATCGACCCCAGCGGCGATCTGCCGCCGCCGCCCGAAACACCGGCCGATCTCGACGCGTCGGTGGAACTTGCGGTGCTGGACAATCCGCAGGTGGAACAGGCCCGGCGCGCAGCCGATATTGCCCATGCCGGGGTTTCAGCGGCCAGGGCCGAATATCTGCCCGACGTCGGACTTTATGCCGAAGCGGCGAGCGTGCGGGACCAGTTCTTCCCCGGCTATACCGCAGATAGCGCCAGTGTCGGCGTGCGCGGCCGCTGGACCTTCTTCAGTGGCGGCCGCACCGGCGCCAAGGTGACTGGCGCCGAAGCCAATGAACGGGCTGCGCTGGCCGATATCCGGGCGGCGGAGCTTGAGGTCCGGACAGCGGCAATCCAGAGTTTCGAGGCCCTGCGTGCGGCAACGCTGATGCGCATCGCGGCGGACAAGCGGGTGGCGGCCACGCAAGAGGCGCTGCGCGGTACCCGGCTGGAAGTGGAAGTGGGGGCCAAGCCGCAGCTGGCCCTGCTCGATGCGGAGCGGGAAGCTATTGCCGCGCGCGTGGCGCAGATCGACGCCGCCGGGCAGGTGCTTGTCGCCGCCTATACCTTGCGCGCCGTGACGGGGATGGACGGCGCGCCCTGACAGCGCGCTCTACAGCCGGACCAGTTTTCCGATCTCAAGGGCCCGCCTCGTCAGCGAGAGCGGATGCCGGCGATGCGATACAAGGATCAGCCCGGTCCCGGTTTCGTCCAGCCAGCGCCCCAGCGCGGCAATCAGCGCCTGTTCCGTTTCCGGGTCGAGCCCCTCGGTCGGCTCGTCCAGCAGCAGCCATGGGCGGCCGGCCAGTATCGCGCGGGCGAGCGAAAGGCGCTTGCGCTCTCCACCCGACAATATGCCGCCGGCTTCCCCCAGCCGGGTTTCCAGCTTTTCCGGCGCTCGGGAAATCCGATCCGCCAATTGCGCCACTTCCAGCGCGCGCCACATTGCATCATCATCCACCCCGGGGCGCGCAAGGCGGAGATTGTCGGCAATGGTTCCCGCCAGCATCGGGGCATCCTGCGGGGAAAGGGCAAATTGCATACACAACGCGTCGGCGCTGCACAGGGCAAGCAATTGGCCGTCGAGTTCCACCGGCACTTGCAGGGCGCGCATACCCGCCAGCGCTTCCAACACCATGGTCTTGCCCGAACCGGAAATGCCGGTGATCGCCAGCCGCGCGCCCGGTTCCAGAACCATGTCGCCGAATTTGAGCGTGGCCGCTTCTTTCCTTGCCGCGCCCTGAACCGGCGCATCGGCCAGTTCCTGCAAGGCGGCGATCCGCCGCAGCCCTTCCCGCACTGTCGCGCCGCGGAACACGCTGCGGGCGAAGGATCCCATCGCCTCTATCGCAGCCGATGCTGCCAGCAGCGCCAAGGCAAGGATTGGCGCCTCCGCCGTGGAGGTGACAAGCACGGCCGCCACTGCCAGCGCGCCATAGCCAAGCAGGAAACCGGCCATCGCCGCTTCGGCGCGGAACAGGCGGGCGTGGGCTGCATCCAGCCGGGCAGCGATCGGGAAGAGTTCCGCCGTCACCCGGTCAGCCAGCCCATAGGCGGCGATTTCGGATCGGGCGCCCGCGAAATCGACATAGCGAATGCGCAATTCGCCCAGCGCCTCTGCCGCATCATGCGCGGGCCGGTCCGTCAGGCGGCGCGCCATTTCGCGCAGCAGGAAAGGCAGCGCGGCGAGCATCAGCGCCAGAAGCACCGCGGGCAACCATCCGGCCATTGCCGTGAGCACCAGCCCCGCAATGGCGGCGACAACACTTGCCTGCCGTGCGGGCCGCCGGACCACCAGATCCTCCAGCGCCTGGATGTCGCCGATCAGGCGCGCACTTGCATCGCCGCCAGACATGTCTGGCGCATTGCGGCTATCCTGCGCCGACAGCCGGGCGAAGAGCCGGCCGCGCAATTCCGCCATGCCCAGCAATGCACCCTGGTGCGACCAGATCCGTTCGCCATAGCGTGAGACGGTGCGCAGAATGGCCAGCAGGCGGATGGAAGCGCTGGGGATCAGATAGTTGAAACCCAGCACCGCGGCAGGACCGGCCACGCCCGCAATGGCGGCACCTGTCAGAAACCAGCCGGAAACCGCCAGCAGCAGGATGGAAGACAAGGCGGCCACCGAAGCGGAAATCCCCCCCAGCAACACCAGCCGCCGCGTTTCGCGCGTCATCCCCGCCAGATCGAGCAGTGGCTTCACAGTGCCAGCTCCACACGCGCCGCATCGGCGACCAGCGGATCATGCGTTGCGGCCAGCACGCAGCGTTCCCGCGCCAGATCGGTGAGAAGCGCGATTATGGCCTGTGCGCTTTCCGGATCGAGATCGGCCGTCGGTTCATCGCACAGCAGCAGGGGCCGCCCGGACAAAATCGCACGGGCAAGGCCGATGCGCCGCCTTTCCCCGCCCGACAGGCCGGCCCCCGCATGATCGACCGGCAGGGCCAGCCCGCCGCGCCGATCCAGCACCGGGCCCAGCCCCACCCGTTCCGCCACTGCGCGAATCTCTGCTTCAGATGCGCCGGGCGCGGCCAGTGCGATATTTTCCGCCAGCGTTCCGGGCAGCAGCAAGGGCCGCTGCGCTGCCCAGGCGACCTGCGCCGGATCGGGCGCATCGCCCGATATTGTCGTGACCCGGCCCGCAGCGGGATCGATCTGCCCCGCGATTGCCGCCAGTGTAGTAGTCTTGCCGCTGCCCGTCGGCCCCAGCAGAACGCCGAAATCATTTGCGGACAATTCCATGTCCAGCGGCCCGACTTTTCCGCCCGGCCATTCCAGCACCAACCCGCGCAGCCACAATCCGTCGAACCCTCCCCGCTCAGGCGCACCGTCACGCGGCGATGCCTCGCCCGCCTCCTTCTCCGGCAATGCCTCTGCCAGGGCGCTTTCCGCCGCTTCGCCCAATTGCTTTTCGTGATAGGCCGCCGCCAGCCGCCGCATGGGCAGATAGAATTCCGGCGCCATGGCAAGCGCGAAAAAGGCCGGCACCAGGGTCAATTGCTCGGGCGGATCGAAGGGCAACAGGCCAAGCAGGGAAAAACCGCAATAGACCGCGACCAGAGCCACGGCGAGGGCCGAGAAAAACTCCAGCACGGCGCCGGAAATGAAGGCCACGCGCAAAACGCGGATCGTCCGTTCGGCAACGTCGCGTGTGGCAAGTTTCACCTGCCGCACGATCCGTTCCTCCGCCCCGAAATGGCGGATCAGCGGCAAGTTCCGCACCCGGTCCACGAAGAGGCCTGACAGCGAAGCAAGAGCCGCCAGCTGCCGGTCCGATGCGCGGCGCGCCGCCGTGCCCGCCAGGATCATGCCGAAGATAAAGGGCAGCAGCGTGCCGATCATGATCAGCGCCGCCACCCAGCTGGCAAATGCCACGATCCCCACAACCATGACCGGACCCAATGCGGCCGCCAGTCGCGACGGGGCGAACCGGGAATCATGGTCTTCTATCGCCTGAACATGATCGATCGCCAGAGTCGCGCTTTCCCCTGAAAGCACCGGCCGGGGCAGCTGGCCAGCCAGCAGGTGGCGCCAGACACGCCCTCTCACTTCGTGGATGTGACGCTGCGCCGCCCTGATCGCATGGCCGTGGACCAGATATACGGCAAGCGCGCGCACCGCCGCACCGGCCACTATCAGCACGAGTGAAATATAAGGAAATTCAACACTTTCCAGATGGCCGCCAATGGCTGACGCAATACCCCAGGCGAACATTGCGGCGCCTGCAATATCCAGCAGCCAGAACAATCCGGAGGTCTTGGGATTCAAATTTCTGAAACCATGTAACTGTTATGCTTGACTCATATAAAGGCGGAGCGTAGCGCTCTTCATCAGGAACTCCATATATTCGGCGCTATCCTTCGGAACCGCCGGGTGACAACCCCAAAGAGGTCCTCATGGTAGACATGGCAGTGGTCGAGTTGTCGCGATTGCAGTTCGCGCTGACCGCATTGTATCACTTTCTCTTCGTCCCGCTCACTCTGGGCCTCTCCTTCATCCTGGTGATCATGGAGAGTGTCTATGTGATGACCAACCGCCCGATCTGGCGCGACATAACGCGCTTCTGGTCCAAGCTGTTCGGCATCAACTTCGTATTGGGCGTTGCCACCGGGCTCACCATGGAGTTCGAATTCGGGACCAACTGGTCCTATTATTCCCATTACGTGGGCGATATTTTCGGCGCCCCGCTCGCCATTGAAGGGCTGATGGCCTTCTTCCTGGAAGCGACCTTTGTCGGGATCATGTTCTTCGGATGGGATCGCCTGTCCAAGCGCGGGCACCTGTTCGCCACTTTCATGGTCGCGCTGGGTTCCAACCTTTCCGCCCTGTGGATCCTCATCGCCAATGGCTGGATGCAGAACCCGGCCGGTTCGCGCTTCAATCCCGAAACCATGCGGATGGAAGTTACCAGCTTCTTCGAAGTGCTGTTCAACCCGGTTGCGCAGGCCAAGTTCGTGCACACGGTCAGCGCCGGCTATGTCACGGCCAGCGTCTTCGTGGTGGGCGTTTCCGCCTGGTATCTGCTGAAGGGCCGGCATGTCGAATTTGCCAAGCGCAGCCTGACCGTGGCCGCCGCATTCGGCCTTGCCTCCTCCCTCTCTGTCGTCGTTCTGGGGGATGAAAGCGGCTATGCCCTGACTGAAAACCAGAAGATGAAACTCGCCGCGATCGAAGGCATGTGGGAAACCGAAGAGGCCCCCGCCGGCCTTTCCCTGTTCGGCCTGCCGTCCAATACCGGCCGCGAAACCCGTTATGAAATCAAGGTTCCCTATGTCCTGGGCCTCATTTCCACCCGCAGCCTGACGGGCGAAGTCACCGGCATCAACGAGCTGGTGCTCAATGCAGACGAACGCATCCGCAACGGGCTGAAGGCCTATGCCGCGGTGGAGACGCTGAAGCAGGATCGCAACGATCTGGCCGCACGCGAAGCCTATGAAAGATCGAAGGACGATCTGGGTTACGCCTTGCTGCTGAAGCGCTTCACGGATGATCCGCTGAGCGCAGATGATGAAACCATCATGCGCGCGGCATGGTCCACCGTGCCCAATGTGCCGGTGCTGTTCTGGCTGTTCCGCATCATGGCCGGGCTGGGCTTCTTCTTCATCGCCTTCTTCGCTGTGGCCTTCTGGTGCGCGACGAAGCAGTGTTTCGACCGGAAATGGTTCCTGCGCACGGCGGTGCTGATCATCCCCCTGCCCTGGCTGGCCGCGGAAATCGGCTGGGTCGTGGCAGAGGTCGGGCGCCAGCCATGGGCCGTTGAAGGCGTGCTGCCCACCTTCCTGGGTGCATCCAGCCTCAGCGTTTCGCAGATCTGGACGACCATTGCCGGTTTCACCCTGATCTATGGCACGCTGGCCGTGATCGAGGTCCGGCTGATGCTGGCCGCGATACGCAAGGGCCCCGAACGTTACGAACCCTGGCGGGGTGAACGATCCGCAGCCTCTGAAGGCGGTGCCGTTCCCACTGCCGTTCCGGCCGAATAAAGCGAGGAGACGAGACCATGCCCCCGGTACCTCTCGACTATGAAACCCTGCGCGTCATCTGGTGGCTGCTGCTGGGCATCCTGCTGATCGGTTTCGCCCTGACCGACGGGTTCGACCTCGGCACGGCCGCCCTGCTGCCCTTTATCGGGCAGAACGATCTGGAACGCAGGCAGGTGATCAACACGATCGGCGCGACCTGGGAAGGCAACCAGGTCTGGTTCATCCTGGGCGGCGGCGCGATCTTCGCCGCCTGGCCTTTTGTCTATGCCGTCAGCTTTTCCGGCTTCTATCTTGCCATGTTCCTGGTTCTGGCAGCGCTGATATTGCGACCTGTCGGGTTCAAATATCGTTCCAAGAAACCCGATCCGGCATGGCGCAACCGCTGGGACTGGGCGCTGTTCGTGGGCGGCTTCGTGCCCGCGCTGGTCTTTGGCGTGGCGGTGGGCAATGTCCTGCTGGGCGCCCCCTTCCGGTTCGACAGCGATCTGCGCACCTTCTTCGAAGGCGGGCTGCTGGATCTGTTCACGCCGTTCAGCCTGCTGACCGGGCTGCTTTCCGTCACCATGATCGTGCTGCACGGCGCGGGCTGGCTGTCGATCAAGCTGGAACCGGGCAAGGTGCTGGATCGCGCCCGCAAATGGGGCCAGATCGCCGCATTGCTTTCCATTCTGCTGTTCGTGGCTGGCGGGCTTTATGTCGCATTCGGCGATATCGGCTATCGCCAGACAGGCCTGGTAGATCCATCCGGCCCGTCCAATCCCATGCTGACCGGGACGGAAGCGGCCCCGGGCGGCTGGCTGGACAATTACGGCAGATATCCCTGGATGATCATCGCCCCCGTGCTTGGCCTGCTGGGCCCGCTGGTCGCGCTGCTGGGCATTCGCGGGCGGAAGGATCAGCTGGTCCTGGCCGGTTCATCCATTGCCAATATCGGCATCATTTCGACTGTCGGCCTGTCAATGTTCCCGTTCATCCTGCCCAGTTCGATCGATCCGGCATCCAGCCTGACCGTGTGGAACGCATCGTCCAGCCCGGGAACCCTGTTCGTGATGCTGGTGGTCACGGCCATCTTTCTGCCGATCATCCTGCTTTACACTGCCTGGGCATACAGGGTCATGTTCGGCCGGGTCGGCGAAGATGAAACCCGCAACAATCCCGACTTCTACTGAGGAGCAAGCCATGTGGTATTTTTCATGGGTGCTGGGCGTTGGCCTCGCCGTCGGTTTCGGCATCCTCAACGGCATCTGGCACGAATTCCAGTCTGACGGGACGGACGAAACCTCCGTCCTCGACTGACCGGCTCATATGCAAAGACCGGGAGGCCGCGAAGCCCCCCGGTCCCTCTCCTTCAACCTTCCCGGCGGGGCGGGCAGGCAACCGCCCGCCCCGCCGCAATCCGGTCAGCGGCCAATGCCGCTATAGCTCAGGCCATACATTTCGACATCGGCGCGGTCATAGACATTGCGCAGGTCCACCAGCACGGGCTGCTTGAGAATGCGGGCCATCCGCTTCAGGTCCAGCGCCCGCAATTCGTCCCATTCGGTCACGATGGCGGCACAATCGGCACCTTCCATGGCTTCATAGGGCGTGCTGCAATATTCGACATTGTCGAGCACCAGCCTGGCCTGTTCCACGCCTTCCGGATCATAGGCACGCACCGTCGCCCCGGCATCCTGCAATGTGCGGATGATCGAGATGGACGGGGAATCGCGCATGTCGTCCGTGTTCGGCTTGAAGGTCAGGCCCAGTATTGCAACTGTCTTGTCCCGTGCATCGCCGCCAAGCGCGGCCACGATCTTGCGGCCCATCGCCCGCTTGCGATTGTCATTCACGGAAACAACCGCTTCGACGATGCGCTGCGGCGCGTCATAATCCTGCGAGGTCTTGAGCAGGGCCAGCGTATCCTTGGGGAAGCAGCTGCCGCCATAGCCCGGCCCGGCATGGAGGAATTTCGGGCCGATCCGGTTATCCAGGCCGATGCCGCGCGCCACGTCCTGCACATCCCCGCCAACCTTTTCACAAAGATCGGCCATCTCGTTGATGAAAGTGATCTTCGTCGCCAGGAAGGCGTTGCCGGCATATTTGGTCAGTTCCGCCGAACGGCGGCTCATTTCCACGATCGGCGACTTGTTGAGGTAAAGCGGGCGGTAAATCTGCCGCATCACCTGTCTCGCGCGTTCATCCTCCGCACCGATCACGATCCGGTCCGGGCGCTTGAAATCTTCGATAGCCGCGCCTTCGCGCAGGAATTCGGGATTGGAAACCACGGCGAAAGCCGCATCGGGGTTGGTCTGGCGGATGATCCGTTCCACCTCGTCACCCGTGCCGACCGGCACGGTGGATTTGTCCACCACGACGGTAAAGCCCTGTATGGCGCGCGCGATTTCTTCCGCAGCGCCATAGACATAGGAAAGGTCCGCATGCCCATCGCCGCGGCGCGAAGGCGTGCCCACGGCAATGAATACCGCATCCGCATCGGCAACCGCAGGGGCCAGTTCGGTGGTGAAGCTGAGGCGGCCCGCTTCGACATTATTGGCGACCAGCTGTTCCAGGCCCGGTTCGTAGATCGGGATCTTCCCGTTCTTCAGCGCCTCGATCTTGCCGGCATCCTTGTCGACGCAGATCACGTCATGTCCAAAATCGGCGAAACATGCCCCCGATACCAGGCCGACATATCCAGAGCCGATCATTGTTACACGCATTTGACCCCCTTAAGGATTGATTCTGCACTGCAGCACCGGGCGTGCTTAGGCCAGATTCCTTAAAGGAAAAAGGACACTGGTCGCGAGAATGGCACTGGCAGACGAGCTAGCACCGAATTGCCGCAACGCCCGAAAGATATAGCTTCGATAATCTCCGTCCGTTCATCGGCGCGGCGCCTTCTTCATCGGCGCGCTATCGCCTTACCCGCCGAAACGGAAGCTGGCGGAAACCCCGTAATAGCGCGGGGCACCGGCGATGAAGGTCGGCAGGCCAAGGCTGTCTCCCGTATTGCCGGCATCGATAATGTATTTCTCGTCAAACAGGTTCTCGACATGGAATTCGAGACGCCAGCTATCGTCCAGCGAATAGCCAAGCCGCGCATTCACCAGCGCATAGCCGTCCTGGAATTCGTCCACGATATTGTCCGCCACCAGCGTTGCCGGCGGCTGTTGCAGGTCCGCGCGGTCATTATCGTCATCGAAGAAGACCCTGGACTGCCAGGTCAGCGTGGGGGAAAACTCGATCCGCCCCGGCCCGGCGGGCAGGGAAACAATGGCGCCGAACGAAAGGCTGTGATCCGGCGAAAGGCGGAACCTGTTGCCATCCCGCGCCCCGGCCTGAAAACGGCTGTGATTATAAGCATAAGTGCCGAACAAGCTCAGTGCGCTGCCGGGCACGTAACGCAGCTGGCCTTCGAAGCCATAGCTTTCCGCCTTGCCCGCATTAGTGGTGACGAATTGCGTGCCCTGCTGCACCGTCGTTTGGAAATTGTCATACTGGTAGAAGAACGCCGCACCATCCACGAACAATGTGCGGTCTGCCAGCGCGGTCTTTGCGCCCAGTTCCAGACTATCGACCGTTTCGGACGGCAGCACGTCGAAATCCGTCGCCCCGAACGGCACGCCCGGCCCCGCCGGCGACAGGATTTCCGGGCGCCGACCACGGGCATAAGTGGCATAAAGGCTGGTATCGGCGCCCGGCATGTAGCGGGCCGTCAGCCGCCATGAAAATCCGCCGCCGTCATAATGGGCCGTCTCAGTGGCACCGTTCCCGGCAGTAGGCTGGGTGGCCAGACCGAATAGCGGCACGGGATAGCCCGCCGACGGAGGAATGCCTGCCGCACCATTCATGGCGAGGCCTTGCAGCAAGGCAGTGCGGTCCGGTTCCGTCAGCCCCAGCGCGCCGATGAAGCCGCCGAGGATGGAACGGCCATTCACTACGGAGGCGGTGTAGCTGCTGCGCTTGTCATCATGGCTGTAGCGCAGCCCGCCGCCAATCTCGAACCGGTCGGACAGTTCCACACTGATGTCCCCGAACAGGTCGAATGCGTCCGTCCGCGATCCGTCGGCCGAATTTTCCACATGCCCCGGTTTGAGATTGGCCGAGATGCCCTGTGCCACCAGCGGGTGCAGCGGCACCCCCCGCACATCCGCAACACCCTGCAACAGCATTTGGGTAAAGCCCATATCGTCGAACAGGGGCAGCGGCGCCGGGTCGCTTGCCGGGCGGCCGGGTATTGCGCCGCCGCCATTCAGCGCCCCGGCCAGCTGCGCCAGCATTATCCGTTCGTCAAACTGGACGGTCGCTTCCCGCGCGCCCTTCTCCCGGAAATAGCTCACGCCCAGAAAAGCCGAAACCGGACCGTCATCGAAACTGATACGCAAATCCTGGCTGAACTGCTTGCCATATGCGTTTTCCGACGCGGTGAGGCCGGGCAGTGAAATGCCGTCCCCATCGAAGACTTCGCGGGAATCGAACCGGCGATAGGCGGTGATGCTCTTGAGCGAGAAACGATCGTTCAGTTCGTAATCTGCGATAGCTGTAACGCCCCGGACCTTGCGATCCAGCCCCAGCCTTTCACCATCGGGGAACCCGTCCGACGCGGCAAGCGCGGCTCCGCTATTCCGGCCTGCATCCCCCAGCAGCGCGCCGGTTTCCGGGTCAGTCGGGTTATAGGTGGTGGATTTGAAACCCGTGCCCGCCGGTTCATCCCTCTGGTAGTTTCCGATCAGGTCGAATGTCAGGCGGTCTGTCCCGGCACGGAAGGAACCGCGCAGCGCCGCGGTATCGGCGGAATTGAAATCCGCCCCGCCAAGCAGGTTTTCAACATAACCGCCGCGTTCGCGGATCCGCCCGGCAAGCCGAACGGCCGCCACATCCCCGATCGGGGCGTTGACCATGCCTTCGAACAGGGTGGCATCGTAATTGCCATAGGACAGCTTGCCCGACAGTTCATGCCGTCCGACATGCGCCTTGTTCTGGATGAGATTGACCGCGCCGATCAGCGCGCCCCGCCCATACAGCGTGGATTGCGGCCCCTTGGCGATCTCTATCCGTTCGAGATCGAACAGTTCGACATAGGAACCGCGCGATTTGGAGATGGAAACGCCGTCCTGATAGACTGATACGCGCGGTTCGGTCGTGGCCGCACCGCTGTCCGACGTGATGCCGCGCATCACGAAGCCGGGATTGTTGGGCGACTGGTTCTGGACTGCAAAACCCGGCACGAAGCGGGAAAGCTCGGCAAATTCCAGCAGGCCGAACCGCTCCATCTGCTCACCATCCAGCACGCTCAGCGCCATGGGCACATCGGCCGGATCCTGTTCCCGCAATTGCGCGGTGACGACGATCACCCCTTCATTGGCAAGGGGATCTTCACTGGGATTGGCGGCCTGCGCGGCCGTGGCGGCAAAAGCCAGAACGCTGGTGGCAGCCAGCGCGATCGGACGGGAAGTCATCAAGCAACGCATCTCGATTTTGCTGCTAATGCGAATGAATGAACGAAGCGTTCAGCCATCACGCATTATGAAATCATTCGGCGAATACAGCCGAGCCCGGCCGCGGGTCAGAGCAATCCGAACGCCTCCGCCTTGCGCATGCACAGATTTGCCAAACGTTTCGCGCGTGAAGGCGGGCGACTGCGATTGGCGTGGGGGAATGCCTCTTCAGGCACGGCCGCACCGATGAAATCGCACAATTCAGGCCATCCATCGCCGGTTTCCCAGCACAGCACCTTTACACGGTTGCCCAGATATTCCTGCACTTCCGCATTGTGCCGGCGGTAGAATTCCAAATGCTGTTCGCGCGCATTTTCAGGATAGCGCCAGCCATAGGCCAGTTTGCGCGCATTCCTGAATGGGCGGGACTGGCGCGAATGCCTGGCCAGACTGTCGAACCATATTTCCGGGCTGCGCCGGATGGTCAGCAGGAACTGCGCATCGGGATAACGCTCCGCCAGTTCCCGATACATCAGCGGATAAGGCCAATCGTCGAAACTGTCATGCGCGTCGATTACCGCCCAGACCTCGTCCATCTGGCCCGAACGATAGGCCTTTAGAAGATCAAGCCGGTAGCCCATGTGGCGATAGCCGAGCTTTTCCATGCAAGCCGCAAGACTGGTCGTGCCTGTCTTGTTCAGGCCGACCCCGAAGACCTTCCGCCGGGCCACGCCGGTTTGCCCGGCTGGCGGGCTTTCCGGTTTCCGCCCGCCTTCCGGCGGCATGACGAAATCATCGTTCTTCATTTCGGCGGCGTAGCTCACTCAAATCCCTTTCGCGGATCACCCCTGCAACCACCGGCCTGCAATCACGGCCCGCATCGACCCAAGCCATATAAGCCAGACAAAGGTAAACCACGGATTTAAATGTTATTTCTAGGAGTAATGGCGGTCAGTCTCCTGCTTGCGTCACGCCGCCAATGCGTTGCCGGATCAGGCGCAGCCACGCGATATCCATCCACAATGCGGTCGTCGCTGCGAAGGCAATATGCGAAAGGTTGGCCCCCATTGCCCCGTAGCGGGGGATGAGCAGAAGTGCGCAAATGAAGAAGAGGATCGTTGCGACAAGGGAGCTTCGCAGCACCACGCCCGGCCGCCCCATGGACAGGAGGATAGAACGCGAGGGAGCCGCGTGCATGATCAAGGTCACGGCGAATAGCTGCGCCACGAGCAGCGGCCCGACCTGCCCGTAATCCTGCCCCATGGCCAGTTCCACCAGATCCTGCCCGACCAGAGCCGCCGCGATGATCGCCAGAACGCCAAGCCCGCTAAGTATCAACTGCACATTATGCGTGAGCCGCCGCAGCTTCTTGTATTTCCCCTCGCTCCAGAAGCGCGCCATCTGGGGATAGAGCACTGCCTGGGTGTGCGCACCAACTTGCTGGGCGACCTTCGCCAGCCGTTTCGCGACGTGGTAGAAGCCTGCTGAACTGGGCCCGGCGAGAGCGCCGACCAGCAACACGTCCGCTTCCTGAGTCATCGTGCGCAGGGTCATGGAAAGATTGGTCGACCACGCAAAGCCGATAAAGCCCGGAAAATCGCGCGGCAGGTTACGCGGCGTTTCCTTGAGCGGGCTGGATATCCCCTCTTCCCGCAAGGCTTTCCAGCCAAGCGCCATGATAATGGTCGAAGTCGTCAGCTGGGCAATTGCCCAGGCAATCATGAAGCCGGTGACGGTGGGCCAGTAATACCAGCAGAACAGCGCAAGAGGTATGCGAACGACCTGCCCGATCGGCTGGCTGTAGGCGATCTGCTTGAATCGCCCGGCCATGCGCAAGGCCGCCGTGGTCCAGCCCGACAGGTTGAACAGCACGCAGACGGAATAGATCGCCACCAGGTGCAGATATTCTGCATCGAGTCCAAACAGCGACCCAAGAGCCGCAGCCGCAGCCACGGCGCCAAACGCCGCCGTGAATGCCGCTGCCAGATCGAGAAGTATGCCGTAGAGATAGAGCCGCGGAAGCTTGGCACGATCACCACCCTCCAGATTGCTGGCAAAGCGGATCAGCGGCTGCCACGATTCGAAGCGGACAAAACGTTCGACCAGCCGGACATAGGTTATGACCAGCACGAATATGCCGAACAGTTCTGTCTCCAGCGCCCGGCCGACGATGGCCAGGCTGACCAGTGCCATAACATTGCTGATGGCATTCCCGGACAGCAAATGGCCGATATTGCGGAAATGACCCATTGTTGCAGAGCCTTTTCCAGCTCTTAACAATCGCTGGATCCTTTCCATGGCGATCAGTTACCCCGCCAGATCTGGCGTATGGCCATGAAGGCTTCCGCTGCGGGGCAATAGACGGTCGAACCGCGCATCACCGCCAATGCCCGTATGGTTTCGAGCGAGCGTTCATCGGGTGCAGCCTTCATCTGCGATTCGAACATCGCGAAGCTGTCCAGCTTGGTTTCGAGATAATCGCCGATATCGACATAGGTATCGGGCATGAAAGCCGGGGTCGTGCCGGCGGCATACCAATTGGTTTCGGACAGCGTTTCGTAAGCAAGGACACGGGCCGGTGCGGCGGCACTGCGCGGCCGCGCCCAGACCATGGAAGAAGTGAATACGATCTGGTGATCGAGGTGGATATCGCCGATAAAGGGAACAAACAGCGTGTCGGGCGCAATTTCGGACAGGCAGGCACCGATACGGGCATTCACCTCCGACGCGGGGAGCGTGTCGAGCGCGGCGGCCGGAAGATCCAGCCTGTGGGTCCGCGCCACGCCGAGCAGGGCATGGGCGCGATCCGCCTCGGCCATGACCTGATCCATATATTCCCTTGAAAAGGCAGGTTCCTGCCCGCGCGTCACGATAACGACATGTACTTCCGCGCCCTGTGCGGCCAGCCGTGCCATGGTGCCGCCGCAACCGAGAACCTCGTCATCGGGATGGGGGGCGACCACTGCCACACGTCTTGCCAGGGAAAGGTCGCTCATCCAATTATTCTCCCGCCGGGAAGGCCTGGTGCAATTCTGGCGGACCATGCCGGTCCAGCCCATTCGCACCGCAACTACGCCCTCGGCCGGGTCATTATGAAGAACCCTTAGGGTCTATAGCCCTTTTTGCCCTCTTTCGGGCCAGGCCATGTCTATCCGGAAGTGTATCAGCAATTTCGGCGTATATCCGAACTGTCAGTTTTATTGAGTCGCGCAATGGCGCATCTTGCAGTGCGGTATCGTCGGGGAGGCATTGAAAAAGGCATCATGCCCAAAGACCACCTCGACAACAGCCGCGGGGGCTCGATGAACACAAATAGCGCGACAGTCCGACCTGCCAGCCTGGCCTATGCGGCGCCGGGCGGCGGGCGCGTGCGTCGATCCGCGCCCTCCGGCGGGAAACCGGCGGACACGGGCGCCCCGCACCCGCTGGCGGCCGCCCTGATGACAATCGGCGCCTTTCTGGTCGGTTATCAGGCATTCCGGCTTGGCGGGGTCAACCTCACATTCTCGGATGTGTTCTTCGCCATGGCATTCGGCGTCTGCCTGGCGCAGGGGCAGATCACAGCGCGGCCATTCGGGTCCATGACCCCGTTCTGGCTGGCTGCCCTGGCCATGATGCTGACCGGGCTGATGATCGGCACAGTCATCAACGGGGACATGATCCGATGGGTGGTGATTGCGCTGCAATATCTGTTCGGCTTCCTGTTCTTCCCGGTCATGCTGATGGGGCAGCCGGTTTCGCTGGCGCGGCGGCTGGTCTGCACCTTCATCCTCGGCATGGTGATCATGGAAATCATCGGCATTTCCGTGGCGCTGACCATGACCCATGCGGAAGCATCGCAGATCTTTCCCAAGGAATTCCTTGCCGGCAATGGCCGCATGTCGAGCTTTGCGACGGAACCGAACTGGAATGGTGAACTGATCGCCTTTACCGGGCCGCTGACGCTCTATGCCCTGGCCAAGCGCATGATCCCGCTCTGGGCCTTTATAATCGCAATCGGGATCCTGCTGTGGGGCCTGTTGCTCAGCGCATCCTTCACCGGCTTCGCAGCCTTTACGATCGGCATGACCATCTGCCTGCTATTCGTCGGCATTCGCAAGCTGGTCGGCGTATCCGCCCTGGTGGCGGTGGGCGCTGTCATCTTTGTCGCCAGCGGCGCCCCGCTCCCGTCCATCTTCCAGGAACGTGTCGGTGGAGCGCTGACAGAAGGCAGCCTGCAGAATGCCGGCACTTACGAAGGCCGGGTGGAACTGATCGGCCAGGCGTGGGACACAGCCAATGATACGCTGATAGTCGGGCTGGGCGTGGAAGGCTTCCGGAAGACCAACGACATCAAGCAGCCGGTGCATAATTTGCCGATGCTGATGCTGGTGGATGGCGGCCTGCTGTCCTTTTGCGGCTTCGTGATGCTGGTGGCGCTGATGTTCATCATGCCGTTGCGCAAGATGGGGACCAACCGGCTCGAAGCGGGGGCTGTCTTCGCCGTCGCCACAGTCTTCATCATCTACACCCAGGCTCTTCCACACATGTTCTCGCGCCTGAACATAGTCCCGCCCATGCTGGCGCTGATGCTGCTTTATGCGCGCCCGGATGGGCTTATCCGAAGGTCTTAATACACTCTTTAGTTACGCCGTCTGCGCTGGCAGGAATTCCTAATTGCTGTGCCCGCGTCATTTTTTTCAGTTAGGTTCGCAGCCACGAATTAAAGTTGGGCTTCGATGAATTTGAAGGAGTTTCGGTCATGAGACTGCCTCGAGGGATCATGCAGGTGCTGGGCACCGTCGCGTTGGGGGCCATGGCCACCGGCTGCACCTCAACCGGCCAGGTCGATTATCTGCCACCGGCGCAGGAAACGGGATACACTCTCGATTCCGGCGATGAACTGCGCGTGCAGGTCTATGGGCTGGAAGGCTTCGAAGGCACTTCCTTCATTGTCGATGAAAGCGGCATGCTGTCCTTGCCGCTGATCGACAAGGTGCCGGCCCGCGGCAAGACGACTGAACAGCTGGAAGGCGATATCCGCCAGGCACTGCTGGACCGCCAGATCCTGAAGGAACCCTTCGTGGATGTGCAGTCGGTCACCTTGCGGCCGTTCTATATTCTCGGCGAAGTGAACAATCCGGGCGAATATGCCTATCGTCCGGGCATGACCGTGACGACCGCCGTCACCATTGCCGGCGGCTATACGGTCCGCGCCAATCAGAAAGACGTGGTGATCACACGCAAGGTCGAAGGCCGCGCCGTCACCGGCAGGGCCGAAGCCGATGCCACCGTCCGTCCCGGAGATCAGATTCAGGTGGTTGAACGGTGGTTTTAAAATCTGCGAAAGCTGCCCTGCTGGGCACCGCGCTGGTCCTGCCCTTCGCGGCACAGGCACAGCAATTGGGGACCACGGCACCGATCATCGATCTGCCGACCGGCTATGATGAACAGCTGGGCGCCGAAATGGGCCCCTTCACCGTCTATACTTCGGCAGAAGCGCGCGCCGAATATGACAGCAATATCTATGCGGAGAACAGCGGCAGCAACAGCGATCTGGTGCTGATCACCGCCCCCCGCGTGGAAGCGCGCACCCGCAACGGGCCGACCCAGGTGACTTTGCGCGCACAGGCGCAGGCTCGCACCTATGCCGAATATTCAACCGAAGACGCATTATCCGCGCTCGCCGGGGCCTATCTGGTCACCGGCATGGACAGCCCGGACGTGATCCGCGCCGATGTGAGCTGGCAACGCGCGATCGAAGATCGCGGCGATCCCGAAGCGCGCAATTTCATCGGCAGCGGACCACGCAGGTTCGACGTGCTGGGCGCACAGGCCGGATGGACCCATCAGGGCCCGCGGATATTGCTGGGCGCGGAAGGCAGCATTCGCAAGATAGACTACCTTTCCGCCCTGGATAACGAACGCGACCTGACGATCTATTCCGGACAGGTCACGGCCGGATATACGGTGAGCGGGGCAGTTCGCGCGGTCGTGGTCGGCTTTGCCAATCAACGAACCTTCCGCCTGGACGAGGATACGAACGGCATCAATCGCGATGCCACGACCTATGGCGCGCGCGCCGGCCTGCGTTTCGACGAAGGCGGCATTCTGCGCGGCGAGGCGACGGTCGGCCTGTTCGAACTGGACCCGAAAGACCCGACCCTGCCGAAGAATTCCGGCGTTTCGGTCCAGGCCAATGTCTCCTACCTGCCCACAAGGCGCATCGCATTGTTCATGGAGGCTTTCCGCGGAGACGTTGCCACTGTTCGCAATGGTGCCCAGTCGCGCACGGATACGAATTTCGTGTTCGGCGTGCAGGCGGAGGCGCGGCGCAATCTGCGGTTGCAGGCTTCCGTGAATTACAGGCAGACGAAATATGTCGGCACTTCGGTGAAAGAAACCACCAAGGGTGTTCGCGGCGAGATCGAATACCGTCTGACGCCGAACCTTTCGCTGGCCCTGTCCGCCAGATACTCCACGCGCGACAGTGATCTGATCACCGAAGAGTTCAATCGTCTGCGGACGGGTCTCGAACTACGGGTAAAACTCTGAGGAAACGGCGAGATGTCGCGGCGCCCCTTGCGGATTGCGAAACGCACCAGGCTCCTGGTGTTCCACGTCCTGACGACCGCTGCCGTGCTGGCAGGTTGCAGCGGGGAAACGCAGGCTGAACAATATGCGATGGTGCAACCGCTCCATCTGCAGGGCCAGCCCGCCTTCCCTGGGGCGCGGGGTTATGGCGCCATGGCAAAGGGCGGCCGCGAAGGAGAGATCTTCTTTGTCGACAGCCTGGAGGATTCCGGATTCGGCACCCTGCGCGAATGCGTGGAAGCGAAAATGCCGCGCGTATGTATCTTTCGCGTGTCAGGCACGATCCGCTTCAACGGGCGCCCTCCGGTCATCCGCAATCCCTATCTGACGATAGCCGGACAGACCGCCCCCGGCGGCGGCATAACCCTGGCACATAGCGGGGGGGAGTTCGGCTTTACCCCGCTGCTGATCAAGGAAACGCACGATATCGTCGTGCGGCATATCCGCATCCGGAATGATCGCGTGGGCACGCCAAATAACCGGGGAGGGGAAGATTCAATCACGATCGAAAACAGCCGCAAGGTGATTATCGACCATGTCAGCGCCAGTTGGGCGCGGGATGAAATCATCAATGGCTTCGCCGATAATGACAATATCACCATCAGCGATTCCATCTTTGCCGAAGGCATCCCCAAGCACGATAAATGCGCCCTGCTGGCCAGCGACCCGGTCGGCCCGCAGCGGCTGAGTTTCATCGGCAATCTCTGCGCCCATAATGGTGATCGCAATCCGGACATGAACTTCCCGCCGGCCTCCTGCGTCGAGATCGTGAACAACGTGTTCTACAATGCGCAGTCCCAATTCGCGGAGGTTTGGGAAAGTTATGGCGGAACCCCGGTTTCCATCGTCGGCAATGTGTTCCGCGCCGGTCCCAATACTTCCGATCACACGGTCGGCATCGACCGCGAAGTGATCGGATCGAACGGCCTGGCCACCATCTTTGCGGAGGGTAATCGCTTTGACGGGCAGTTTGTCCGCCAGTCCGCCAAAGTGGACGAGATATTGGCCGATACGCCGCCCTGTCCTTTGACATTGCAGCCCGTATCGGCCGATGCGGCATATGAAGCCGTGCTGGACAGCGCCGGCGCATGGCCGCGCGACGCCTTCGATGAACGCGTGGTGCGCAATGTTCGCAAGCAGACGGGCCATATCAAGAAGACGCCCGGCGTCATTCCGCCTGCCGCGGCCGGGACACCCTATGTCGATACGGACATGGACGGCATGGCCGATGACTGGGAAAACACCCATGGCGCCAGGGTGGGCGCGAAAGACAGCTGGGAAGATGCCGATAGTGACGGCATTTCCAATCTCGACGCTTTTCTGGCCTTTCTGAGCGACCGCCTCGTCTCAGGGCGGGACATGGCCAGCATGGGCGCATCGAATCACATGATTTCTGCTATTTACGCGGAAACGAATTATCCATTCCGCTCTGCCATTAACGGGCATGTTTCAAAGGGCGGCAAGCCGAAGAGCTGACATGATGACCGACAAGCTTCCAACGATCGTCACCGGCGCGGCCGGTTTCATCGGCCATGCAACGGCCCATCGTCTGCTCGACCGCGGAGATCGGGTGATCGGCGTCGATAATTTCAACGATTATTACGATCCGTCACTGAAGGAAGCGCGCGCCGCGACTTTGGCCGCACGCGATGGCTTTTCGATGGAGCGGATGGACATTGCCAATGTCGACGCCGTGGCCAAACTTGTCCGCAAGAGCGGCGCGGTGCGGATCGTGCATCTCGCGGCACAGGCTGGCGTGCGCTATTCGATCGACAATCCCTTCGCCTATGAACGGTCGAACATGCGCGGCCATCTGGCAATCCTGGAAGCTGCGCGGCACCAGCCGGATTTCGAACATCTGGTCTATGCCTCTTCCAGTTCGGTTTATGGCGATCGGCCGGCCAATGGCGGCGCCTTCCGCGAAACCGATCCCTGCGACCAGCCCGTATCTCTCTATGCGGCAAGCAAGAAGAGCTGCGAACTGATGAGCGCGGCCTATTCGCGGCTCTACAAGATCCCGCAATCGGGCCTGCGTTTCTTCACCGTCTACGGGCCGTGGGGCCGGCCGGACATGGCCTATTTCAGCTTCACCAACAAGATCCTGGCCGGTCAGCCGATCGAGATTTACGGCGAAGGCAAGATGGCCCGCGATTTCACCTATATTGATGATATCGTGGACGGGATCGTGGGCACGCTGGACAACCCGCCGGCAGGCACGGATCCGCGCATCCTCAATATTGGCGACAATCACCCCGTCGGCCTGATGGACATGGTGGCGACGCTGGAAAACGCCATCGGGCGCAAGGCGGAAAAGATCATGCGGCCAATGCAGCCGGGCGACGTGACGGCGACCTATGCCGATATTTCGGCGCTTAACCAGCTTACCGGATACAAGCCCAAGGTCATGCTGGCCGAAGGGCTGGGCCGCTTCGCCGAATGGTATCACGATTATTTCCAGACCACTGCCATACCCAGGGCGGAGGCGATAACCATATGAACTTCCAGACCTCCGCGATGGCAGCGGGTAATAGCGGGCTGACCCGTCCCCCGCTGAAGGTGCCGGTTACCCACCAGCACATCTTCACCATCCTGCAGACACTGATCGCGGAGGGCCGCGTTCCGCGGTCGGATCGGCCGCTTCGCATCCTGGATATCGGTTGTGGTGACGGCAGGCTGATCAATTCCCTGCAATCGCTGTTCACCCGCCACATGCCTGAACTGCAGGTGGAAATCTGCGGTTTCGACATCGGGGAACATGGCTTCAAGGATAGCAGCCAGCTGTCCGGAACGCTTGAACTGCTGACCGAAAACCATCCCGGCATCGACTGGTCCAATCGCGTGCGGCTGATTTCGGACGGCGATCCATGGGGCTATGAAGCAGGCAGTTTCGATCTTGCCGTGTCCAACCAGGTGATCGAACATGTGGAGGATTTGCAGCATTTCCTGGTGAATCTGCGGGAAACACTCGCCCCCGGCGGCCAGTCGGTCCATGTTTTTCCGCTGTCCCAGTGCATGCAGGAAGCGCACTGCCTCGTGCCCTTTTCCCACTGGATCAAGGATTACAATTACCGCGTGGCGTGGATCGCACTGCTCAGCCGCCTGGGTATCGGCCGATACCGGGTGGACCGGAAATTGCTGGGCCATGACACGGTGGCCAGACATGCGGAAGAAACCGCCAAATTCATCGAATGCTGGACGACCTATCGTTCCTTTGGAGAGATTGCCCGCATGGCCGGCAATCTCAGCATGGCGACTTCCTATCATTTCACCAAGAACCTGCTGCCGACCAAGCTGCGCCAGATGATGGGGCGCAAGCCGGCGCGGAAATACCGCCGCTGGACACCGTTCGGCATCGAATGGCTGAGCTATCTGTTCGTTCGGTCGATGACTTCGGCGACGCTGGTCATCAGCCCTCTGCGTTATGACATCGGTGAACGGATCGCGAAGGAAAAGGCCTATCGCGCACACCGGGAACAGCATGAAGCAATGCGGGAAGCGGCCGAATGAACGTGATGGCGCAGCACGCTTCCTCGCGCATCGGGCCGGAGGAAACAGCCGCGGGTGGCAAGCCCTTGCGGATCTGCTTCCCCTTCACCGGGGATGCGATCGGCGGCAGCCATCTGTCGGCCCTTGGCCTGCTGTGCGAACTTGACCGCGAACGTTTTCAGCCGCTGGTCGTGGTGCAATATCCCGATGGAAAGATTGCGCGGCTGTTTCGCGAACATGGGATCGAGGTGGTGTGTCCGTTCGACTGGCCGGAACTGCCCTTCAACCAGCGGATCGGCCTGAACGCGATCAAGGCGGCGATTGCCCAATTGGGCCCGCAGATCCGGTTCCTGCGCGAAAACCGGATCGACATCGTTCACAGCAATGACGGGCGCACCCATGTGGCCTGGGCGCTGGCTGCCAAGGCGGCCGGGGCCAAGCTTCTGTGGCATCATCGCGGCAATCCCGATGCTCGCGGACTGCGCTATGCCGCGCCGCTGCTGGCGGACAGGGTGCTGACCGTTTCGGAATTCGCCCTGCCCAGGCCGGGCCTGTTTTCCGCCGCGAACAAGGCGCAGGTGGTGCATAGCCCGTTCGATACCGATATCCGGGTAAACCGCGCCGAAGCGCGCGCCGCCCTGATCAAGGAACTGGGCGTGCCGCCCGAAACCCTGCTGGTGGCCTATTCCGGCGTCTTCGTCGATCGCAAACGCCCGCTGCTGTTCATCGATGCAATCCGGCGGATGCGCGAACTGGCCCCGGATCGCCCCGTCATGGGCCTGATGTTCGGCGCTGCGGAAGTGCCCGAAATGGACGAGGCGATGCAGGCCCGCATCGCGGAGAGCGGATTGGGCGATACGCTCCGCCTGATGGGTTGGCGGACCAATGGAACCTACTGGATTGCAGCCAGCGATGTGCTGATGATCCCCGCCGTGGACGAACCTTTCGGCCGGACGCTGGTGGAAGCGATGCTGGTCGGCACACCAATTGTCGCCACCCGTTCCGGCGGCAATGTGGAAGCGCTGCGCGATGGCGATATCGGCAAGCTGGTGGAGCCGGAGAACCCGACCGCCCTGGCGGAAGCGACACTCGCCCTGGCCGAGAGCGACATGCGCGCTTTGGCAGAAAAGGCCCGGACAGATGCGTTGACGCGGTTCGGGATCGACCTGCACTGCCGCCAGGTCAGCCAGGCCTATGACAGCATGATGGGGCGCCGGGGCTGAACAGCCGCCGCGCTCAATCCTTCAGGACAGAGCCCAACACTTCGGACCAGGCATTGGCCACCCGATCATTGGAGAAGGTCTGCGCTACTTCCGGTGCGGCATTGGCCAGCCGGTCGCGAAAGGCATCGTCACCGGTCATCTTCAACAGGGCAGCGGCCAGCGCATCCACATCTTCGGGCGGGACCAGCAGCCCCGTTTCCCCATCCCGCACCAGCTCCGCCGGGCCGAAATCGCAATTGGCGGAAATCACCGGCAATCCGGCCGCCATCGCTTCGCCCAGCACATTGGGGAACCCTTCATAACGGGAAGCGAGGACGAACAGATCGGCCTGTTCGATCCATCCGCCCGGACGATCGCTGAGGCCGCGCAGGTTGACGCGGTCCGCCACGCCCAGCGAAGCGGCAAGGGCGGCAAGATTTTCCCGCTCCGGACCTTCGCCCCAGATGTCCAGATCCCATCCGGGCGCCTTCCCGGCCATTTCCGCAAAGGCGCGGATCAGCAGGTCGAAACCCTTCTGCCGTTCCAGCCGGCCGACGCTGGCGATAACCCGCCCGCCCGCGCCATCCGGTGCGGATCGGCACATGGCCGGGGCCGATACTGGATTTGGGATCACCCTGACATTGGCGTGGCAAACCTGCGGGACGCAGACCATGCTTGCCCGGGTCTGGCAAATGATGCGGTCGGCACGGCGATAGAGCAGGCGCAGCGCGTGCTTCCACATCGGATGCGCGGGCTGAAGCTGCGGATTGTTCCGTTCGGCGACGATTACCGGCACATCCATGCCCGCGCTGGCGGCAAGCAGCAAGGTATTGATCTTGGTAAGAAAACCCACGGCAATATCGGGCGCGATCTCCCGCAGGGTCCGGCGCAGCGCAATTATGCGGCGTGCCGCAGGCGGCAGCAAACCTCCGCCCCGGCCTTTCGCATCGATCCCCAGCCTGCGCAGCCGCACGCCATGCCCGAAATCGTGATAGACGGGATCCTCCGGCCGATCGAACGATATGATGGTGACGCTCGAACCGGCAGAGACAAGCTGCCGCGCCAGCCATGCGACGACGCGTTCCGCACCCCCTGCCCCAAGCGAGGCAAGCACGATACAGATATGCCGACCGGCAAGCTTTCCGGAAAATGGCGGGAAATGGCGATCTTCCCCTGCCTGATGCGAGGTGACCGCAATATCGGACGCTTCGATCATGACAGGCCAATCAATCCTTCAAATTCCACCGGGCCAGACTGTCAGCGAACGGACCGCAACAGAAGGACACATCGGACGTACCACCAAATTGATCGCGCCCTAGCCCACGAGGGCGGGCCCTTCCCCATCATGTTGCAGGAATTTTACCTTTCCCGGTGGTATCCAGCCAATCGATGAAGATAGTTTCCCTGATCACGACATTCACCTCGGGCGGGGCCGAAGTGCTGGTGTCGAACTTGAGCGGAGCGTTTTCCGCCGCTGGGCACGATTCCCTGGTGGTGGCGCTCTGCCCCGCTTCGATTGTCGGTAATGACACCAGGACGGAAACGGAACAGCGCGCCAGGATCGAGGCGGCAGGCGGGCGAACAGGCATTCTTTCCACTGGCGACCGGCGGAACCTGATTGGCGGAGCCATCGCGATGCGTCGCCTGCTTCGCCGGGAAAAGCCGGATGTCATCCATGCTCATACGATCCGGGCAATCCTGTTGCTGGCGCTGGCCGGCGTGTCGGTGCCGGTGGTGGCGACACATCACAACAGCCGGCTGAGCTTTCCGCCCATGCTGTTTCGCCTGCTTGGCAAGACAGTCAGCGCCTATGTCGGGATCAGCGATGAATGCTGCGACCTGCTGGCCAGCAAGACCGGCACGGAAATCGTGAAGATCGTCAATGCCACGGGCCCCGGCTTCCTGGCGGATGGCCCGCGCAAGACGATGGGCAGCCCTGCGGAACTGCTCGCCGTCGGGGCGCTGACCGATCAGAAAAACTATCCGATGATGATCGAGGCTGCGGCCATGGCCCGCGCAAAATGCCCGGATCGCCCCTTCCGCCTGCGCGTGGCCGGCAATGGCGCGATACGCGCCGCTTTGCAGGAAAAGATCGATTCGCTGGGCGCCGGACAGGTGGTGACACTGCTGGGCGACTGCAACAATGTGGCCGAACTCATGCGCGAAGCGGACATATTCGTGAACGCATCCCATTATGAAGGCATGCCCATTGCCATGCTGGAGGCACTGCAATCCGCGCTTCCCGTCGTTGCCACCAATGTGGCCGGTACGCGCGAACTGGTGCGCGATGGCGAAAACGGCATCCTGGCAAAACCCGGCGACGCGGCCATTTTCGCCGATGCGATCTGCCGTATGCTGTCTTCCCCTCAGGACTATGCCAAAATGTCGGCCGCAGCGCTGGAAGAAGGGCGCAAATACCGGCTCGATTATTGCGCGGGCGCCCATCTCCAATTGTATGAGCGGCTGGCGAAAGCCTGAAAACTCTCGAAAAATGGCAGAAATCGCGGACTGGTGGCAGGATGCCGCCGGTCTGCCGCGCCCTGTCCGGGCACCTCCAACTATCGGCCGGATAGCCCTGTCAAAATAGGGTTAGTTACAATGCACTGCCCGGCCCCTCCCATGCGCCTTTGTAACGAATCCGGCACGCAGGCAATGTCCCCATCAAGGAACGGGACTGAACCCGTTTCCGCTTGCGGATTTTTGAGATGGCCCAGACGAATATTGCCTTGGCGGACGCCGATTTTTCGAAGTTCGACTATGACGCAACCGAAAGCGGACCAGATGAGGTTTCCGGTCGTGGCGGAGGCGGCGGCACGCATGAAGTGCGCAATGTGCTGCGCGCGCTGCGCCGCAATCGCTGGCTGATCGTCTCGATCGTGGCCGTGGCGGTCGTTCTGGCCGCCATTTCCCAGCTTCTGGCCACGCCGATGTACAAGAGCGTGGCCACCGTCCAGGTCGAACTGACCGACGAAGAAGGCACCAACCAGGCCGAAGCCGAGGCGCGCAACGCCATCCGCGTGCAGAACGAAGCGAAGATCTATCGTTCGCGCGCGGTCGCAGCGAAAGTGGTCGAGGATCTGGACCTGATCAACAACCGGCAATTCATGGGGTCGAACTTCGTACGCGACGGCGAACTATCCGAACAGGAACACGCCGCCGCCGTGACCAAGCTGACCCGGATGATCTCGGTCGTGAATGCGCCGCAATCCGACCTTCTCGATATCGAAGTCACCTCCCCCTATCCCGATCTGGCGGCCGATATCGCCAACCAATACCCGCTATCCGCACAGGAAATGCGCGTTTCGCGTCGTCAGCGGATGCGCCGCCGGATGCTGACCGACCTTGAACAGGAATCCACCCGCCTGGCCGCCAAGCTGGCGGCGGCGGAAAAGAAGGTCGCCGAATTCCGCGCCGAAAGCGGTATGCTGGAAGGTGCCGGCGGATCGGAAGATCTGGCCCAGATCAACCGCGTCGCGGTGGAAGCGGCTTCGGCGCAGGCGCTGAAATCGGCATCTTCTGCACGCTCTTCCGGCGTTTCGCGCGCGGCAGGCATGACGAGCACGGCCAATGCCGACTCGCCGCTTCTGCAGCAGCAGCGCCGGCGCCGGGCAGAACTGGAAACGGAACGGACCCGCCTGTCCTCCACTTTCGGCGCAGGCCATCCGCAGATGGTCAGCCTGTCGAACCAGATTTCCGAACTCGACCAATCGATTCGCCGCGAAGAAGCTGCCGTTCAGGCCGCCGCGCGCCAGCAGGCCGCCGCCGAGGCTGCCCAGCAGCGCACCCTGGCCGAAAGCGAACGCGATGCCGCAGCTGCCCGTGCCAATGAATTGCGCGGAATGCTGAACGAGATGACGGCCAAGGCCTATTCCAACAATGCCAACAAGGCTCAGCTCGCCCAGCTGGAGCGTGAAGCCGAAGTTGCCCGCAGCGCCTATATGTCGACCGTCAACAGCGAAGAGGAGGTCCGCTCCGCCCTTGGCATCATCGGCGTGAACTCCACGCTGATTTCCGGCGCCGTCCCGCAGAGCGAGCCCTTCTATCCGAAGCCGGCCCGCACGATTGCCGGTGCGCTGCTGGCCGCCCTGGTCATTTCGCTGCTGATCGTCTTCGCCCGTGAACTGCTGGACGACAAGCTCCGCAGCCCGTCGCAGATCTTCCGCATGTTCGGGCTCAAGACCTTCGGCATGTTCCCGGCGCTCGACCGTTCCGAGACGACCGACATGACGCTGGAGAACAACCCGGTGGTGAACGAGCCGCATTCGGTCTTCGCCGAAGTGGCCCGTGGGCTCCACACCCACATCCTCGACCTGGCGAAGCCGAACAAGACGCAGACCGTCTTCGTCACCTCCCCCCTGCCGAGCGATGGCAAGGCCACCGTGGCGATCAGCCTGTGCGCTGCCGCCGCAGCAGCCGGCCAGCGCGCCATCGTGGTGGATTTCGACCTGCGCCAGCCGAGCATCATCCAGGATATCCAGCGCGAGCTGGGCCGCCCGGACCTGGTCGACCTGCTGACCGAGCCGGGAGAACGCATCCGCCTGCCCGCCCCGCAAAAACCGACGGACAGCCGCGAACTGACGACCTACAGCCCGGTGGTGGTGAGCATGCGCGAGCCGGTCAAGAACCCCGCCGCGGTCTTCACGCCCGACAATATGCGCAACCTGTTCGGCCGCCTGAACGAGGATTTCGATCTCGTGGTCATCAATGGTCCGTCCGCTCTTGCCGTGCATGACGTACGCAGCCTGGCGCGTTTTGCCGACAATATCCTGCTGGTGATGCGCTGGGGCCAGACGACAGTGCCGCAGATCGAAGCCACTTTGGACAAGCTGGCCAATCGCGTCGACGGGGCGGTGTTTGACGGCGTCGACTATGCCGATCACGCCCGCCGCGGCTATCAGGACGAAGTCCAGTATTACATGCAGAGCACGTCCGAATTCGCCCATTCCGGTGGATTTGCGGCCGAGATCCGCAACCAGCTCGCCGGCTTTGCCAACGGCTTCAAGAAGATCTGGGCCCGCGGATGAAAAACGTGAACGAGGCGCTCGTCTTCCAGCAACCGACTGGAGAGACCCTGGCTCTGCCGAACATCCTGCTTCTTGACCAGTCGGAATTCCGCCGGACCTGCGTTGTAGCGAGCCTGTCTTCGCACGGCTTTTCCGACATCGCGCAGCTGAACCGCGCGCAGGAGATTTCGGCGGATGGCAAGCACGACCTGATCGTCATCTTCTTCGATAGCGGCGAACGCGAAGCGGCTGAGTTCGAGGATGATCTGGGCCGCATACGCCAGCTCTGCCCGAAATCGAAAATAGTCGCGATCGTGGATGAACCGGAAGAATTTCTGGGCCGGGCGACCGGGCAGATCCATTCCGTCCTGCCTGCCGATATGGAACCGGAACTGCTGCGGGCATCCTTCTGCCTGATTCATTACGGATATGGCCTTTATCCGCTCCGCGAAGATGCGCGTTCGCCGCGTCCCTTCATGCTGTCCAAGACCAGCGGTTCGCTGAATCTGGGCGTTCTGGAAGGGCATCCCCTGCTGGCAAAGATCACGCCGCGGCAGCGGCAGGTGCTTGAATCCCTGCTGCTGGGCCAGTCGAACAAGGAAATCGCCAAGCGCCTCTCGATCAGCGAGAGCACGGTGAAGACGCATGTCCATTTCATCATGCGCATTCTCGGCGCGTCCAACCGGACCCAGATCGTCCTGAAATTCGCCCAGCAGGGCGAAGTGCAGGCCAATGGAGCGGGCCAGACCTCATGAAACACTTCAACGATCTTCTTTCGTCGGCTTCGAATGACCAGGCGACATCGGATTACATGACGATGTCCTTCATCCGGCAGTTCGAACAGCGGCTGCTGGACATGTTCAGCCAGGGCCTGATGGCCGGCACCACGCATACCTGCATCGGGCAGGAAGCGAATGCCGTCGCGATCATGGGCGCGCTTGACCGGGAAATCGACACTGTCTGGTCCAACCATCGCTGCCATGGTCATTTCCTGGCCTATTGCGGCGATGCCTATCGCCTGTTCGCCGAAATCCTTGGCCGTGAAACCGGCGTCTGCGCCGGGCGCGGGGGCAGCCAGCACCTTGCCTGGCGCAACTTCTTTTCCAGCGGCATCCAGGGCGGCCTGGTCCCGCTGGCTGTAGGCACGGCCCATGCCGACAAGGAAATCGGCGCCATCACCACCGTCTTTCTGGGCGATGGCACGATGGGCCAGGGCTATGTCTATGAAGGCATGAACCTGGCCGCTCTTTGGAACTGCCCGGTCTTGTTCGTGGTCGAAGACAACGGCATTGCCCAGACCACGCGCCGCACGGCCGGCGTGGCGGGCGAGATCGGCCAGCGCGGCGCCCCCTTCGGCATCAGGTCACGCACGATCAATTCGACCGATATCGAGGAACTGCGCGAGGCCGCAATCGAGGCCGCCGATTATGTCCGCACGGAAGGCAAGCCCTTCTGGCTGCATATCGAAACCGTGCGCCTCCACGCCCATAGCAAGGGTGACGACACACGGCCCGAGGAGGAGCTGCGCGAACTGCGCAAGCGTGACTGCCTCGAC
This sequence comes from Croceibacterium atlanticum, assembly GCF_001008165.2. Classification (NCBI taxonomy): domain Bacteria; kingdom Pseudomonadati; phylum Pseudomonadota; class Alphaproteobacteria; order Sphingomonadales; family Erythrobacteraceae; genus Croceibacterium; species Croceibacterium atlanticum. The sequence continues at coordinate 1,871,835 of NZ_CP011452.2, forward strand.
ATTGCCCGCAACCGGGTCAGCGGCGAGACGGACGCTCTCGACGAGATCGTGCGGGCCTATCTCGACCAGTGTTTTGAAACTGCGATGGCGGATCCCGAAGCATGCGCGTAATCGAACAGATCAACGCCAGCCTGCATGATTTCCTTGCCGGCTCGGATCGCACCTATGTGATGGGGGAGGACATCCTCGATCCCTATGGCGGTGCGTTCAAGGCGACGAAGGGCCTTTCCAGCAAATTTCCGGACCGGGTGCTGAGCACGCCGATTTCCGAAGCGGCGATTTCCGGTGTCGCCACCGGCATGGCGCTGAAGAAGAAACCCGTCTGCCTGGAAATCATGTTCGGCGATTTCATCACATTGTGCACGGACCAGCTGGTCAATCACATGTCCAAGCTGCCCTGGGTCTATAACGACCAGATCAGCGTGCCCGTGGTCGTGCGCGCGCCGATGGGCGGCAAGCGCGGCTATGGCGCGACGCACAGCCAGAGCCTGGAAAAGCATTTCTGCGGCGTTCCGGGCCTGACCGTCCGGGCGATCAGCCAATATTCCGACATTGCCGGGATTTATGCCGAAGCCTTCGCGTCCGGCACGCCGCATCTGATGATCGAGAACAAGATTCTCTATTCACGCCAGGTCGATAATCGCGAACTCGCCCCGCATGACGATCCCGATCTGGTCATCGTCACTTATGGCGGCAGCACGGAACCTTCCGTCCAGGCCGCCGACCGGCTGGACGAGGAAGAGGAACTGGCGGTGAACGTGGTGGACGTGACCCGTCTTTCCCCGCTCGACCATGCGGATATCCGCAAGCAGGTGGGCAATTGCCGCCGCGTGCTGGTGGTGGAAGAAGGCGCCGGCGGCTGGGGGTTCACTTCCGAAATCGCTCATGCCCTGGCGGGCACGGACAGGCTGGCATTCGCTTCGCTGACCGGCCCCGATCACCCGATCCCCAGCACAAAGCCGTGGGAAGTCTCTCTGCTTCCCGGCCCCGATTCCATCGCCGCCGCCGCGTTGCGGCTGTTCGCCTGAATTCGGCAAGACGACAGGACCAAACCAAGCATGACCACGCGACGCGCCATACTGACCATGCCTCGGCTCAACGCCAATGAAGACGAGGCGCGCATTGCCGTCCTGCCGCTGGCGGAAGGTGAATCCTTCGAGGATGGAACCCTGCTGTTCACGGTGGAGACGACCAAGGCGGCCAATGACGTGATCGCCCCGGTGGGAGGCACGATCGGCCGGATACTGGTCAGCGTGGACGACATGATCCCGGTAGGCGGCGCGATCTGCGAAGTCGAACTGAAAACGGATACGCAGCCCGACGATCTCGACCTGAAATGGGCGGACGAGGAAGAGGCTGACGGCGGCAGCGAAGGCACGGCCGAACGCCATGTCTCGGCCAAGGCCCGCGAACGGGCCCGCGAACTCGGCGTGAATGTGGACGACGTCGCAGGCAAGGACGGCAAGGTCCGCGTGGCCGATGTGGAACGCCATGCCGCAGAAGCGCCCGCCGGGGGATCCGCGCAGGCAGCAACCGGCGCGGCACCGGTGCTGAAGGAAAGCTATGGCGCGGCCGATGCGGTGATTTTCGGTGCATCCGGCCATGCGCGGGCCATCATGGACGCGGCGCAGGGCAGCGGTTTCAACCTGATCGGCTGCGTCGATGCCAAGGTGCCGGCAGGCACCGAGGTCCTGAACGGGCTGATCGCACTCGGCACGGACGATGTGCTGCAGGAATTACGCGATCGCGGCGTTCGCTATGCCTTTGTCGGCGTCGGCGGGGCGACTTCGAATGCGGCGCGCAAGAAAGTGTTCGACAAGCTGGTGGAGCTGGGATTCGATCTGCCGCCCCTGGTCGCGCCGACAGCCCGGCTCGGCCTCGGCAGCACGCTGGGGGCCGCCAGCTATTGCCTGCCCGGTGCGAGCGTGGGCCCGGCCGTGACCATTGGCGATAATTGCATCATCAACCAGAATGTCGTGATCGCGCATGACAGCGTCATCGCCGATCATGTTCATCTCGCGCCAAATGCAGTGGTCGCCGGCCATTGCCGCGTCGGCGCCGGATCGACCATCGGCATGTGCGCGACCTTGATCAACGGATCGAAGGTCGGGGCCGACTGCCTCATTCACAACAACGTGCCGGTCACGCGCGACATTGCCGACAAGACCGTGCTGACGCTGGCCGATATACTCGGCCAGTTCTCGGGCGGCTGAGCAGTCAGCATGGCCAGCACCATCACCCAGCCGATCCGGATCGAGAAGCCGCAATCCACGGTAAAGCGGGAATTCAACGCGGCAACGCACGGGCTCCGCGGGCTTGCTTCGCTGGCCGTTTTCTGGGCGCACCTGCTGGGCGGAACGGCCGAACATATTTATGACGACAACGCCGCTTATGTGCATCTTGTCCACGCCCCCTGGTGCCTTGGCAGCTGGGGCGTGCAATTATTCTTCGCGATCAGTGGCTTCGTAATCCTGCCGAGCATCAGGCGCTACACGCTGGGGCAGTTCGCCCTGCGCCGGTTCCTGCGCCTCTATCCGCTGTTCTTCGCGTTTTCCGCATTGTTCATCATCCTCAATGCGTTGACCAATGAATATCCCGGGACGAATAATCCCACGGCGGTTCTTGCCGGACTGACCTTTCTCAACCTGTTCACCGGGACCGAACAGCTGACGCCCAACGCCTGGAGCCTCACTTATGAAGTGATGTTCTATACGCTGGCGGCGGTCGGTTACTACGTCGCCTATACGCGCAAGAGCAGAATCGGCACGATTGCCGTCGCCGTCCTCTCTGCCGCTTTCCTGTTCCGTTACCCTATCGCGGCCTTCTTCGCTGGCGGGGTTATCGTCCGTTTGATCTATGAAGAAGATCTACGCCTTTCGGATAGGGCATCGCGTTTCTTCGAAGTCGCTTTCGGCCTGGCCTGCATCCTTCTGGCAAGCAGCCGCCATTACGACTTTTCCCAGGCCGACATGGCCGATCCGCGGTCCTGGGCGCTGATCGTCTGCACCACGTTGTATTTCAACTTCGCGGTACAATCCGGCAGCCTGACCACAATGGCCGCGCAAAGCCGCGTTCTCGTTTATCTCGGCACGATCAGCTACTCGCTCTACCTGGTCCATCCCTATACCTATTACGCCTTCCGCACCCTGTTCGACCGGATGGACCTGTTCACTGAAAACTGGCTGGTTTCGATGGCGTTCTTCTTTGCCGTCACCACCCCGGTCACGATTGCCATCACCCATGTGGTGCATCGCGTGCTGGAAGTGGGACCATACCAATGGTTCTTCCACCAGCGAATTTACCGGAAGAACAAGGCTGCATGATTAGTGCGGTTATTCAGGGGGGTAACCACAAAGATAACAAACGCGCCAGCCCGCTTCGGGTAGAATGCCGCGCATAGGAAAAATCGCCATACAGTCGAAACCGGAATGGGGACTTCGATATGACCATGCGGACCATGCTGCGCGACTTGTCGTTTTCCACTGGCGAGAAGATCCTGCCCAAATCGGTCAAGACCAAGGGCTGGATGGGTTCGCTTCGCCGCGCGGCGAGCGACTGGGCGCGCGATGCCTATGTCCTGTCCTATCCGAAATCGGGCCGCACCTGGCTGCGCACGATGATGGGTCACATGATCCTGCGGCAATATGGGGTGGAAACGGACAACCCGATGGAGATCCAGCATTTCTGGAAGATCTCCTCCAAAATCCCGAATATCGGTTTCACCCATGACGATTATCCGAACCTGAAATTCGGTTCGGAGGTGGAAACGGACAAATCCCGTTATTCCGGCAAAAAGATCGTGCTGCTGACCCGCGATCCGCGCGATGTGGTCGTATCCTATTATTTCGATGCGAAGAACCGCATGAAGGTGATCGATTGCGACATGGAGCATTATCTGCGCCATGAACGCGGCAGCATCGATGCGGTTGTCGCCTTCTACAATGCCTGGGCACGCAACCGCACCGGCCCCAGGGGTTTCCACTGGATCACCTATGAGGACATGCATGCCGATGCCGCAGGCGTGCTGCGCAGCACGGCCGGGTTCCTCGGCATTCCGGAACCGGGTGACAAGCTGTTGCAGGATGCGGTGCAGTTCGGATCCTTCGACAATATGCGCAAGACCGAACTGAAGGACGGGTTCAAGCACGAACGGCTGCGGCCCGCCGATCCCGATAATCCCGACAGCTTCAAGGTTCGTCGGGGCAAGGCAGGCGGCTTTGTCGATTATTTCTCGAAAGAGACGATCGAATATATCGACAATTACATCGACGAAAATCTCGATCCGTTCTTCGCGCGTTACAAACGCAAGACCGATATGTCCGCCAAGGCGGAACAGACGCCATCAAGGGACTCTGCCTCTGACTGAATTTTCCGCCGCCTGACCGCGCCGGAAGGCGCGCCGCCATTAATTCCGACAAGAAGAATTCGAACATGGCATTCAGCTCATCCGCAAGGATGCTCAGAAGCGTTTTGGCCGGACAGGGGAAGAGAAGCCCCGATGCCGTGACCAATCCGAAGGCGGCAGGCATCGGTTACCGGGCAGATATTGACGGGCTACGCGCTCTGGCGGTGTGGCCCGTGGTCCTGTTCCATTCGGAACTGGGCATCGTTTCGGGCGGCTTTGTCGGCGTCGATATCTTCTTCGTCATTTCCGGTTATCTGATCACCGGCATCCTGTTGAGGGAACTGAGGGAAGAACGCTTTTCCCTGCTGGATTTCTATGCCCGGCGCGTTCGGCGCATCTTTCCTGCGCTGTTCACCATGCTCGCAATTTGCGGGGTGCTGGGCGCCATATTCATGTTCCCGCGCGATCTTGAAACGCTTGGCCTGAACCTGGCTGCGGCAAGCGGGTCCGTCTCCAATATCGCCCTGTTGAGCGAAGTCGATTACTTCGACGGCGATGCCAAGCTGAAGCCCTTGCTGCACACATGGTCGCTGGCACTGGAAGAACAATATTACCTGCTCTGGCCCCTGCTGCTGATGGCGCTGGCTGGCCGCCGGCGCAGCTGGCTGCTGATGGCGGGCAGTGCAATCGCCGTGATCTCTCTGGTAACCAGCGTCTGGTACATCCAGTACGAGCCTGACGACGTTTTCTACCTGCTGCCCTTCCGCTGCTGGGAATTGCTGATCGGCAGCCTGCTGGCCGCCGGCCTGGTGCCCCGGATCCGCAGCCGGCGCCTGGCCGCCTGGGCCGCTGCGCTGGGCTTCGCCATGATCATCTATGCCGTGGTGGCCTTCTCCGACGAGATGGTATTTCCCGGCCTGGCCGCACTGGTGCCCTGTATCGGTGCAGCACTGATCATCCATGCCGGCCAGTGCGACGAGAACACTCCGGTGGGGCAATTGCTGGCAAGTCCGCTGATGACCTTCTTCGGCAAGATATCCTATTCCTTCTATCTCTGGCACTGGCCGCTCTTCGCCTTCCTTCGGTATCAGACTTTTGACGAGCCGAATCCGGCCGCGTTCATCTTCGGCCTGATCCCGCTGGCACTGATCTGCGCGACCCTGTCCTGGTATTTCGTCGAGCGCCCATTCCGCGAAAAGCAGTTGCTGAAATCGCGTTTCTCCACCCTGACGGCCGGCATTGTCGCGATTGCCTGCGGCATCACGGCGGGCTCCGTGCTGTTCTTCGGAAACGGGCTGCCCCAGCGCTTCCGCGCCGATGTCGTCGCCCTGTCCGAAGTGAAGGACACGGTGAATCCCTACAAGGTCTGTTCCTGGGCAGCGGATCATGGCGAGAATTGCATCATCGGATCGCCGGGCGAAGTGGACGTGATGCTGTGGGGCGATTCCCATGCGGGCGCATTGTGGGCCGCGGCGGACGCGCTGACCGGGAAAGGGCATTCCACGCAATATGCCGCAAGCTCCGGCTGTCCGGCGCTGTATGAAATGGGCACCAGCCGGGAATGTATTGCGCTCAACCGGAAGCACCTGCAATTCGTGCTCGATAACGACAATATCCGGTCCGTTGTGCTGGTTGGGCGCTGGTCGCTCTATTTCCAGGGTCGCGCGCTTCGTGCCGGCCCGGCGGAAACCAATTCCGGTCTGCCGCGGCTCCTTTCCGCCGATGGGACCGATTACGATCAGTTCACGCCTGAAGCGCAGGAGGCGCTGGCGCGTGGTATTGGCGGGCTGGTGAAACGCCTGACCGCCGCAGGCAAGCAGGTCATCCTCGTCTATCCCGGCCCGGAAATCGGCTATGACGTGCCATTCGCGCTGGCCCGGATGGAAGATCGCGGCATCAGCAGTTTCGAATTCGGTCTGCCCATGCTGTCCTATCGCAAACGGCAACAACCTGTATTCGAGATCCTGGATTCCTTCGGCAACGATCCTCTGATCGAGCGCGTCTATCCGGCGGAAGTCCTCTGCCCGGATGAAAATTGCACGGTCGCCCGTGACGGGCAGCCGCTCTATACCGATAGCAATCATGTCAGCCCACTGGGCGCGAGATTGATGGCCCCCCTGCTGGAAGAGGCCATCGGCCAGCGGCCCGATTAAGGATCGGCTTTCTGCCATCGGGCAGGCAAGGCCGTGCGCCACGCTTCAGGACTGCTGGTCAGGTTTTCCGGCACTGCCAAGCGGCTGACACAAAAAATGCCCGCGACCCCCTGGAGATCGCGGGCTTCGCGTCAGAGATCCGGTGCTGTCAGGTCGCGCCGAACAAAAGCGTCACATTACCGCAGCGATCGTCAATGTCGTTTGCCGGCAGGTCATTTGGATAGATCACGCGGTGCAGAACCGGCTTCAGACCGAAATCGCGCTTCGCCAGATCACCGGGCATGATTGCCAGCTTGTCCGTAGTGACCGGCAGGTTCTGCCATTTCCCTTCATACAGAAACTCCGTCCGGACGCTTTGCCTGTCCCCGCACAGGGCCGAAAAATAGCGGCCATCCGTATGCGGGCGTTCCACGATCGTGCGCGCATCAGGGGTATCGCCCGGCACACCCTTGACGACATCCTCGCTGATCCACCGCGCGAAGTTTCTCCCGCCCGGCATCGTCATCATCACGCCTAGAATGTCCGAAGCCCATCGGCCCGACAGACGGTGATGCAGGGCACCGCGATTCCGGTCGATCTGGAACCCCAGCCGCCCCCAGCGCGCCAGTGAATCGCTGGTCATCCGCGAAAGCATCTCGAACTCCCCGGCGGAGGCCTGGTATTTCAGGCGTTGCATCGCAACCCGATATTGCCGGGCGGGCCTGTCCTGCGGGGCAAGCGCGGCCATGATCGTATCCACGACATCGCAGCATTCGCCGATCAGTTCCCTTTGCAGGGGAACCGTCTGCCCGTTCTGCCGGAAGGAGGCAGGGATCGGCTTCAGATCGCCATCCACGCTTCGTTCGATCTCGATCTTCCGGCCGATATAGCCATGCAGTCCCGGCTGGAAATAAATGACATCGCCCAACGCCTGGGTGATATCCGCCGACCCATGGTGGTTGGCCGCGATATCGGAGATAGGCAGTTCCCACGGCAGAACCTCGTCCGGCTTTTGCACCAGACGCTGCCAAAGCTTGCGCGTCGTCGCACCGAAATCAATCAGCGCAACAGCCGCTCCATCGCGGAAAAGGTTGAACAGCACCCCAGGCGCAAGATCAATAAGTTGTAATTCGGCAATCAATGACCCATCCCTCTGGTCAATATCGCCCATCAAGTGATGGCAGTTCTTACTAGCGCCCCGATTTCCTGAATCTGCTTTTGATCGAACATGTGGTCGATTGCGAGCATTAGATTTGCTTTTCCCACCTTGTGGGCATTTGGCAAGCCTTGATCAGTTCTGACTTCGCGGTCGGTGAAAGCGTCTTCGCGGCTCATATCCGGGCAGGTGCCCGTACCGCATGTAATTCCGTGAGAGCGCAGCTCGTCCACGATCTCGTTGACGCTGCTCTTGTCCTGCAAGCCGTCAAGATCGATCGTGATATTGTATTTGTACCAGGCATGGACCGTATCGGCCGGCGGCTGCGGCACGGCAACCAGCGGGTGGCCGGCCAATATCCCGTTCAGCAATTCGGCATTGGCGCGGCGCCGGGCAAGCCAGTCCGGCAGTTTGGCCAATTGCGCACGGCCGATGGCAGACTGCATCTCCGTCATCCGGAAATTGCTGCCGAAACTGTCATGGATGTAACGGAACGCGCTGCCGCCTCCGCCTGAATTGACCTTCTGATAGCTCTTCCCGTGATCCTTGTAGGCCCATGCCTTCAGGAAAATATCCCGGTCGGAGGTGACGAACATCCCGCCTTCGCCGCCTGTCGACATGATCTTGTCGGTGCAGAACGAAAAGGCCGCCGCATGGCCGATGCTTCCTGCAAGACGGCCGCCGATGGATGCACCATGCGCCTGGGCGCAATCTTCCACCAGGAACAGGCCGTGCCGATTGCACAGGTCCAGCAGCGCATCCATGTCGCACGGCCAGCCGGCCAGATGCACGCAGATCACGGCCCTGGTCTTGGCCGAAATCATGCGTTCCACCGATTGCGGGCAGATATTCTGGCTTACCGGATCGACATCGGCGAAGACCGGTTCCGCCCCGGCGGCAACCACGCAGGCCGCCGTGGCGAAGAAACTGCGCGCCGGCACGATCACTTCGTCACCGGGGCCGATCCCCAGGGCCTTCAGCGCCAGTTCCAGCGCCAGCGTTCCATTCGCTACGGCTATCGCATGGTCCGCGCCGACGAAACGGGCGAATTCTTCCTCGAAAGCCTTGGTCTGGTCGCCATGGACCAGCGAATTGGTCCGCCCGCTGGCCAGCACGTCCATGACCGCTTCGATCTCGTCCCGATCATGGAACGGCCAGCGGGAAGAAAGGCTCATCTGTTCAGCCGGCGCATTCGCAATGGTGGTGGATGACAGGTTCACGTATCCTCGCTCCCTTAACCGATCGAAGAGGCGTTGGGCGCCTTGGATGAAACCACGGCAAAATTCCCGCGGGCATAGTCGGCCATCAGCTCTCCGAAATCGCCGAAGGGCAGTTTTTCGTCGGCAGTGCCACTGGGGATGCGCACCAGATTGTGCAGCACCCGGCGGATTTCCGCATCGTCACCATCCTGTATCAGCCGTTCCAGCCGGGCGATCGCCTGGCTCATCAGCGGAAGGGGAATGGCACGGGACCGGGCTTCGAAAATGCCGGGGATCTGCGACTCCGCCTGCTCCTCGCAAGTGTCGAACAATTCTTCATACAGTTTCTCGCCCGGGCGCAGGCCGACAATGTCGATATTGACATCGACATCGGGTTCATAGCCGGCAAGACGGATCATCTGCGCAGCCAGATCGTAGATCCGCACCGGCTCTCCCATGTCGAGCACATAGATATTGCCGCGCGCCGTATTCTTCTTCAGCGCCTGCGCACTGCTCTGCAGGATCAGCTGAACCGCTTCGCGCACCGTCATGAAGTATCGGGTGATGTCCGGGTGGGTCACGGTCAGCGGGCCACCCTTTTCAAGCTGCTGCTTGAACAGGGGCACGATGGAACCGCTGGAACCCAGCACATTGCCGAAACGAACGGTGATGAAGCGCGGCGCATCGGGATCATCCACGCCGCACAGGTCGAGAGCCTGGCAGTAGATTTCGCCGACACGCTTGCTCGCGCCCATCACGCCAACCGGGTTCACCGCCTTGTCGGTGGAAACCTGGACCATCGCCTTCACGTCGAATTCGCAGACCAGATCGGCGACATTGCGCGTGCCGATGACATTGGTGTGCACGCCGGCGCAGGGATTTTCCTCCACGATCGGCACATGTTTGAGAGCGGCGGAATGGAAAACGAATTCCGGCTTGGCCTTTTCAAACACGGCGCGCAGTTCGTTCTTGTCACGGATCGAACAGATCGCCTGCCGCACCGGCAAAGCAGGATGCGTCTGCCGCATTTCCAGGTCGATCTTGTAAAGATCGTGTTCCGCGTGATCGAGCAGGGTGATCTCTGCCGGGCCGAATTGCGCCAGCTGGCGCACCAGTTCGCCGCCAATCGTGCCGCCCGCGCCGGTCACCAGCACGCGCTTGCCGCGCACGCAGTCATTCACGACCTGACCGGCCATGGAAAATTCGGGACGGCCGAGCAGCTCTTTCGTCGTCAGCGTTTCGATCTTGCCATTGGTGCCAGACCGCAGGAGCTGGCCCCAGGACACGGAAACGCGGCTGATTTCGAGATCGAGCTTCTTGGCCCGTTCCAATATCTTGGAACGGCTGCCGGGAGAGGACATGCCATTATCGCACAGGATCAGGCGGTCCGGCGCCTTGCCCCGTTCTTCCAGCACGGCAACCGCGCTGGCCAGCATCCCTTCTCCGCCGAGCACAGGCACGCCCGCCAGCCGGCCGACAATGTCGCTGTCTTCCGACAGGAGGATACCGACGATTTCGAGATCGGATTCAGGATCGCCGCGGATCAGATCGATGACAGAGGTTGCCCAGTCCGGCGAAGCGACGATGATCGCACGCTGTTTCGGCTGGGTGCCGACCCCGCCAACGGACGCGGCCGACTGGCTGCGGCGCATTTCCCGCAATTGGCGGCGCGCAATGCGCATACTGCCCATTACCACGACCAGCAGAGAGATATGCTGGATCGGCATGGTGACCATTTCGGCGACCCCGCCATCCCAGCGCAGCGGCATCGTGGCCACCGAAGCCAGCCAGGCCACGACCAGTCCGACGACCACGGCCTTGCCCATATGGATACAATCGCTGAAACGGATGAAACGCCAGCTCTGGTGGTAAAGACCCGTCAGCCAGAAGATCACCGTCACGATCACGCTGAACTGGATGACGAACAGCAGCCGGTCGAATGTGGTGCCGACCAGCACGATATTGCCGAGCGACATCATCATCTGCAGGGTCACGGCCACTGCAAACAGATCCAGCCCGGTGACAATCGCCAGGCGCCCGATGCGCCGATCGCCGAAACGGGCGAGCAGATGATGCGCCCAATAGGACAGTTTCATCAGCAGCGTGCGCTTCGGCGCGCGTTCGGCGGCCGGTGCTTCCGACACGGCACTGTCCGTTGCCATTTCGGCACCGTCCTGTTCATTGGCGGCGGCGAACTGCCTGCCTTCCGAAAGTTTCGCGGTGCGAAGCATATCCTGCATGAGGCCCTCGACTGAAAACCGGATTGACGGCGCTATCCGTATCGACAGCGCCCGCCGGGCCCATTGCGGGCCTGATCAAATCCTAGGCTTCCGATCAGCAGGAAAATATTACCCAAACAGCTCTTATACCGAATCGTGATCCATGCCCTCCGGGCGGGTTTGGGTGCCCCCTTTGGCAAATATTGCCCCAATTCCCATTTCGGGGTGGGCCATACCTATACCTAAGCATATTCGCCCTTTGGCCGCGTGATCGGACGGCCCGCCCCGGCTAGGGTCGTGTAATTCGCGCCGGGTTTTTCCGCCCGTAATGCGCAGCCACTCCAGGGGGCTTTCGTGAAAATCCTCGTCCATTCCAGCCTCGCCTATTCGCTCGTCAATTTCCGCGGCGCGCTGCTCGCCGCGCTTGTGGCCGAAGGCCACGATGTGATCGCGACCGCGCCTGACCGTGATGACGATATCGAGGCGAAGCTCGCCGCGATGGACGTGAAATTCGAACAGATCCCGATGGCGCGCGCTTCGCTCAGCCCGTTCAAGGATCTGCAGACGCTATGGGCCTATGTCCGGATGATGCGCCGGCACAAGCCCGATGTCGTCATCTCCTACACGCAAAAGCCCATCATTTACGGCGGCCTGGCAACGCGTTTGGCCGGAAAAGCGCGCTATTACGTCATCATGAGCGGCCTCGGCTTCATCTTCAGCGAAGCATCGGACGCCCGCACCGGGCTGCGCAAACTGGTCAGCCGGATGTATCGCGAGGCGATCCGCAAGGCGCGGACCGTGTTCGTCTTCAATTCCGACGATCGGAGCGAGATGCTGCGTCACGGCATCGTCAGCGGTGAACAGCGCGTCGTCCAGGTGCCCGGATCGGGCGTGGATACACGCCGCTTCCTGGCCCGGCCGATCAGGCAGGATCCGCCAGTCGTGCTGATGATCGCGCGGCTCATGCGCGACAAGGGCGTGAAGGAATTTGTCGAAGCGGCCAAGATCGTGAAACAGCGTATTCCCGCCGCGCGATTCCAGATTCTGGGCCGGCTGGAAGAGGATAATCCGACCGGAATTTCCAAGGATGAGCTGGCGCAGTGGTGCTCGGAAGGGGTAATCGAATTGCTCCCCGAAACGCGCGACGTGCGCCCTTATCTGGAGGAGGCGACGATCTTCTCCCTGCCATCCTATTACCGGGAAGGCCTGCCCCGCACGATTCTCGAAGCCTTGTCCAGCGGCCGCCCTGTCGTGACGACGGACCTGCCGGGTTGCCGCGATGCCATCAATCACAGGCAGAATGGCCTGCTGGTCCCCCCGCGCGATCCTCAGGCGCTGGCCGATGCCGTGCTTGAAATGCTCGCCGATCCCGCAAGGCTGGAGGCCATGTCCGTGGCCGCGCGCGATCTGGCGGAACGCAAATATGACGTGCGCCGCGTGAACGAGGCGCTGATCGACGTGATGTGCCTGAAAGCCAGTGCACCTGCGGAAACCTCCGCCGCAACGCAAACCATCACCCCGGCTGCGGAAGGGCTGAAGGTCAGCGCCAATGCCTGATATCGTCGTGGTCGGTGCTGTCGAAAGCACCCGCATCGCCGTTGAGGCCGCATATCGCAGCGAAGGCTGGACGGTCAGGGCAGTAGTGACCCTGCCGCCCGAACGATCCGCACGCCATTCCGATTATGTCGATCTTTCCCCCCTCTGTCGGGAGATCGGCGCGCAGATCATTCACGCGCCGCGCATCAACGATCCGGCGACGCTGGATGAGATCCGGGTGACGAAGCCGGACCTTATCCTGGTGGTCGGCTGGTCCCAGATCTGTGACGGGGAATTCCTGTCCATCTGCCCGGGGCGCGTGCTCGGCTATCACCCGGCGCCGCTTCCGCGCCTGCGCGGCAGGGCGGCAATTCCGTGGACGATCCTGCTGCGCGAACCGATTTCCGCCGGGACATTGTTCTGGATCGATGAAGGGACTGACAGCGGCCCGGTCATGGGCCAGCGCTTCTTCCATGTGGCCAATGATGAAACGGCGCAGTCGCTTTACGACAAGCACATGGACGCGCTGGCACCGATGATCAGCGACACGCTTTCCCGGATCGCCCGTGGCGAAACCGAAGGCGCGGCGCAGGATGATCGTTACGCGACATATGCTGCGCGACGCACGCAGAAGGATGGCCTCATCGACTGGCGCCAGCCGGTTGATGAGATTGACTGCCTGGTTCGGGCCGTGGGCCGCCCATATCCCGGCGCGTTCACCATGCGGGGCGAGGACCGGATCGTTATCTGGCAGGCAGAACCCCTGCGGGACTTCGCCCATCAGGCAAGCACGCCCGGACAGATCGTGGCCATTTCGGACACGGAATTCTCCGTCCGCACGCCCGACGGCATTCTGCGCGTGACCGAATGGGAACTGGAAAGCGGCGACCCCCTGCGCAATCACCAGCAACTGGGCTGATCGCAACTCATACCGACCGGCCCGAGCAGCAGGCAGCCACTCGCTTGCGATAGCAGAAGGGCCGGGAAGCGAACCTGTTCCGGCTCGCCTCCCGGCCCTTTCGATCTGCAATTCATGCCGGGCGATCAGGCGATCGCAGGTTCCGGCCGGGGCGAAGCGGCATCCTGGCAGACGCTATCCCGGCCCACGCTGATATAGGTGAAACCGGCCGCCTTCATCTGGTCCGGATTATAGACATTGCGCATGTCCACAAAGATCGGCGCCGTGGCGAGCTGCTTCACACGGTCCAGATCCAGCGCCCGGAAGGCATCCCATTCCGTCACCAGCGCAATCGCATCGGCGCCTTCGATCGCTTCATAGGCACCGCCTGCCATGGTCACTTCGGGGAGCAGCGCGCGCGCTTCTTCCATGCCTTCCGGATCGTAGGCCACAATTTCTGCGCCTGCATCGGCAAGGGTCTGCGCAATCGCGATGGCCGGGGAATCCCGCATGTCATCGGTATTGGGCTTGAAGGTGAGGCCGAGCATGGCCACGCGCTTGCCGCGCGCCTGTCCGCCCAGCGCTTCTATGATCTTGCGTCCCATCGCGCGTTTGCGCGTCTCGTTCACTTTCACCACCGCTTCTACAATGCGCAGCGGGCTTTCATAATCCTCGGCAGTCTTGAGCAGGGCCAGCGTATCCTTGGGGAAGCAGGAACCGCCATAGCCAGGGCCTGCATGAAGGAATTTCGGCCCGATACGATTATCGAGACCGATCCCGCGCGCGACATCCTGCACATTGCCGCCGACCTTTTCGCACAGATCAGCCATTTCATTAATGAATGTGATCTTCGTCGCGAGAAAGGCATTGCCGGCATATTTGATCACTTCAGCCGAACGGCGGCTGGTGAACAGAATGGCGGTCTGATTGCGGGTGAGCGGGCGATAGACTTCGGCCATCACTTCGCGGCCAAAATCGTCCTCCGCCCCGATCACGATGCGATCGGGCTGCTTGAAATCGCCAATGGCCGCGCCTTCGCGCAGGAATTCGGGGTTCGACACGACCGATGTGCCTTCGGGGGCGCCGGAAAGCGAAAGGATCCGGGCCACTTCATCGCCCGTGCCGACAGGAACGGTCGACTTGTCGACGATCACTGCCGGTTCTTTCAGATTGCGGCCCACTTCTTCGGCAACCGCATAGACGAATGAAAGATCTGCATGGCCATCACCGCGGCGCGAAGGTGTGCCAACGGCAATGAAGATCGCGCTGGCACCTTGTATGGCACTGGGCAGATCGCGGGAAAAGCTGAGGCGGCCCGCTGCCACATTTTCGGCAACCAGATCGGCAAGGCCGGGCTCGTAAATCGGCATGATGCCATTTTCGAGCTTTTCAATCTTGGCGCTGTCCTTGTCGATGCAGACTACTTCATGGCCGAAACCGGCCAGGCAAGCGCCTGACACCAGGCCGACATATCCAGAGCCCACCATGGCGATCTTCATAGGAAACACTCCATTGATTCGAATGTACCGAGTGATCGGCAGCTGGCGGGTAGCCTGATCGATCCCGGCGATTGGAGGAATTGGTCATAAGGAGAGCGCGCTGAAATAATGGTCATGCCCTGACCATCGGATCCGGCCGCCCCCTTCGATAGTCGTAGTCACGCCTCTCAAAGGGCGAAGCCGCGGCCGGCCCGAAGTGAGAAATCAGACCCGGCCCGCCTCAACCGGCAGACGGCCGACTCGTCCGGACCGGGGCATGTTTCCCAAAAGGAGTGCGGAATGGGTGCGAAATGGGCGCGAAATGCGATGACAATCCAAATTTTCCACACCCTTGGACCTCGTACGAAAGTTCCAGTTTTCAGATGCTTGGATTAGGGATATTCAAAACTTTCTTTGATTTTCATGAATTTGTCGAAAATCGCCTATTTTGAAAATTGACCCGGTACGAAACACCTACCCGGTTCGGGTGACACGGGACTCGACGCTTATCCCGATGCGCTTATGATTTAATCATCGAATCGCCAGACAAGATAAAGTTCTTTGGCAATTTCATATAATTATGATGCCTTGGAAAACGATAACAACCAAGGCCTACGCGGGTTGCGATAGGATCATTTAATTCGGAGGAAATTATGTCCAAGGTCCATGTTGCACTGCTAGGCAGGAACGCTCTCGTGCGTGAAGGTTTGCGCCATATTCTCTCCCGGGAGTCGTTTGAAGTTGTTGAATCTGCTGACAATCCGGCAGAACTCATGCATCCCGCCCCGGAAGGTTCGGATGACACGCTGATCGTCCTGGTGGACCAGAGTGCCCAAAAGTATGAAGACGATGAAGTTTTCGCAATTCGCAATGAAAACGAAAATGCGCGTTTCGTTTTCCTTACGGAACAGCTGAACCTGGAATATATGACCCAGGCTTTCCGGCTTGGCGCGCATGGCTTCATCCTCAAGAGTGTCGGCTGTGAAAGCCTGCTGGGATCGCTGCGGCTGGTCGCCCTGGGCGAAAAGGTTCTGCCCGGCGCCCTGGCCGAAAAACTGCCGAGCATTTCCAGCGCAAGTTCGGTCATGGTGTCGAAGGAAAGTTCACTGGATACGCCGCTGTCCGATCGGGAAACCGAAATTCTCAGCTGCCTGGTCATCGGCCTGCCCAACAAGCTGATCGCCCGCCGGCTGGATCTCAGCGAGGCAACGGTGAAGGTCCATGTGAAGGGCATCTTGCGCAAGCTTGGCGTCCAGAACCGTACGCAGGCGGCGATCTACGCCCTGAATAACGGCTTCGACAGCACTTTCCGCACCAGCAGCCAGGATTATTCCCCTGTCGTCCATGGGGATATGGATGGCGTCGGCGCCATGAACGAACACCAGATGGCCTGAGCCTTCCGGCTCATCCATCCAGGTAATTTGGAGATCAGGGCTTAGCCATGCTGCTTCAACGGCTGATTGCACTTGTCGGCTTCGTGGTCCTGCTGCCCGTGATGACAATCACGGCAGTGGCGGTCCTCCTCACGCTCGGCAGGCCAGTCTTCTTCATTCAGGAGAGGTCGGGCCGGTTACAGCAGAATTTCAAACTCATTAAATTTCGCACCATGCGCAATAATCGCGATGCGAAAGGCGAATTGCTTCCCGACGAGGCGCGTACTTCGGCCTTCGGGGCCTTCCTCAGGAAGACGCGGCTCGACGAATTGCCCGGCTTTATCAACGTCATGAAGGGAGACATGGCGCTGGTGGGCCCGCGGCCCCTATTGCCGGAAACAGTTTCCGCCATGGGGCATGACGGCGCAATCCGTGCCAGCGTGCGTCCCGGCATGACGGGATGGGCGCAGGTCAATGGCAACACATTGCTTTCCAATGACGAAAAATGCGCCTGCGATGTATGGTATGTCGAAAACAGGAACTGGAAACTGGACACGCAAATCCTCTTCAGGACTCTGCATGTTGTCCTTTTCGGTGAAAAACGCAGTTCCTGACCTTTCCCCCTTTACAGACTTGCAACTATAGTTGCTCCGCTTCTGTTCAAGCCCGCCACGCTTCCTTTAAGGTTGCGGCGCATTTCAGAAACGGGCGGATCAGAAACATTGATAATTGCCCATCTGGCGAAACATTGAAATCGACAGCGAACAGGGTCCGTAACTGACGGTATTTTCCCGGACTTTGCCTGATTGCTTTCGATTTTGTTTACCGAGATTCTGATACTGCCGGACCTGAAAGGGAGCGATCGTGACAAAGGGTCTGATTGGAGCGCTCGAGCAAGCCGGTGATCGCGCGGCACCGCGCCGCCGCCTGCAGCTGGAGGTAAGCGGCAGCAGCAATGGCGGCGGTATCGATCGTGCCGTGATTCACAATATTTCCATGACCGGCCTCCTGCTGGAAACCGGGGTGTCGCTCAAGAATGGCGATGAAATCCAGGTCGATCTGCCCGAAGGCGGCAGTACGACTGCGATCATCGTCTGGGCCAGCGGGAATTTTTATGGCTGCAAGTTTCAGGAAGCGATTTCGCCAGCTGTGCTGAGCGCTGTGCAATTGCGCAGCACGGCGGGACAGGGGACCGAGGAGAGCGCGCCATCCGATCCGGCGCCCGGCCCGGTGGAGGCATTCCACGATCGCCTGACGCGCCTGCGCAAGGAACGCAAGCTCAGCCGCGCCGAACTGGCCAAGAGGTCCGAAGTCAGCGAACCGAGCATATGGGCCTGGGAGATCGGCAAGCGCCAGCCGCGGCGCCGCAATATCAGGTCGCTGGCCGCGGCGCTCGATATATCCGAACGCGAATTGCTGCTGGGTGGCGATGCGGGGCCAGCTCCCAAGCCGGACAGCGCTGAAGGCCGTGCAATCGAACTGGGCGGAGAGCCTGTGCCCGCCACTTCGCTGTCCGAACTGATCGCATCGAGCAAGAAGAAGATCGCCGCCCTTGCCGGGACGACGAGCGACAAGGTGCGCATAGTCATCGAGATGTGATGGGCCCGGCGGCAATGCGCCGCCGATCCGCCCTTGAAACGCTCGAAACGGATCTCTGATCGGCGGCACTCGAAATGATGCCGCGCTCTACCAATATGGATGCGCAGCGGAGCCGGGAAACGCGCATTTGGGTCACCGGGCGCGATACGCTATTCAGGCAGCCGATGGAGAGAGAGACAATGCAGGACCTGCACAGCAGCACAATCGGACGGCTCGTCATCGCGCATCTTGGCGAGGAGTCTGGCACAAAGACACTGAATTCGCTGGAAATCAGCCCCTCCCTGATCCGGGATGAAGGAGGCACGGTTTCCCGCGCCAGTTTCGCCATGGCGCTGGGTACGGTCCTGTTCGGCGTCTCGATGGACAATGTGCCCAGCGGCGCGGATTATGTTGGCGAACAGCTGGCAGCGGGACGGCGCATCATCCTCGATCACGGCGCCTTGCGCACGATCCGCTTTGCCGAAGGGCCGACTGGCGCATTGCCCGCCGGGCAGGATGCCTTCGCCCGCATTCTCGGCCCGCTCGGTTATGAAATTGCCCGGCAATATCCGTTGAAGCGGCTGAAGATGACCGGCCACGCCTGGCGGCATTGCGATTTTCCGGAAGATATTCCGCAATATTTCGTCAGCGAATTGCATGTCGACCAGTTTGACGAGGATTTCGGCGCCGCAGCGCAGCGTGTCTTCGGCACTTCCCGCGATCCGCTTGGGGCCGAAGCAAAGGCCGTGCTTGATGCCTATGCGCAGGGGAAGGCCGTATCCTTCGCACAGGCAAGCGAAGCCCTGCCGGCGATTGCATCCGCCTTTGCCGTGCAGCACGAACCGGCGCATATCGACGATTACGAAGCGCTGCTGGCCCAATCGGCCGAAGCCGCCTGGATCGCGACTGAAGGCAATTCCTTCAACCATGCAACCGACCGTGTGGCCGATGTGGTCGCCCTGGCCGATGCGCTGCGGGTGGCGGGCAAGCCGATCAAGGACAGCGTGGAAGTCTCCGCCAGCGGCCGGGTGCGGCAGACCGCCTTTCGCGCCGACAGCGTGGAACGCATCTTTCGCACCGATGACGGGGAAATCAGGCGGACAGTGCCGGGATCCTTCTTCGAATTCATCAGCCGCGATCCGCTGCCCGGATCGGGCGGGCTGGACCTGGCGTTCGACAGCGCGAACGCCACGGGCATTTTCGCGATGACCCGCGCCGCCTAGGCGGCCCCGGCACTTTCGATACCAGGCGGCCCGCCAATCGCCGAATAGAGCCCGACGATCGAGGTGGCGAGCGCGGCCTCGCTATCGATCTGGCTTTCCCGGCTGGAGATCAGCTGGCGCTGGGAATCGAGCACGTCGAACAGATTAGCCAGCCCTTCGCGGTAGAGCGCATTGGATTGTTCGAAGGCCCGTTCGCTTTCCCCCACCGCAATGGCCAGTTCGCGGCTGCGCGCTTCGAAGGCGGCGATGCCCACCAGCGCATTTTCCGCTTCACCCATCACCTGCAGCACCTGCTGGCGATATTCGGCGAAGCGGGCCGCCAGTTCTGCTTCGGCGGCGGTCACTTCCGCCCGGCGGCGGCCGCCATCGAACAAGGGCAGATCGAGCGAAGCTGCGAGGCTGGCAAGAAAATCCGACACGATGCCGGAGAAAGAACCGTCTCCGAGCAGGGCCTGCCCCGAAATGGACAGTGAAGGCAGCAGGTCCGACCGTTCGATCCCCACGATCGCCGCTGCTTCCACCAGGCCCATTTCCGCCACCAGAAGATCGGGGCGGCGGCGCAGCATATCCGCCGGCGTGCCGCGCGGTGGCCCGCCCGCAAAACCGGGGACCCCATCCGCAGTATCGGGAACCGCAGGAGTGCCGCCCGGGACCCGGCCGATCAATACATCCAGCGCATGAGCCGCCTGCGATCGCTGCAATTCCAGCAGCCCGCGCTGGGCGCGTGTGCGGGCAAGGTCGGCCGCCGCGCGGCGCACGTCCAGATTGGCGGCCAGACCGGCCTCGAAACGCAGGGTCACCGTTCGCAAGGTCCGTTCCTGCAATTCGGTGGACTGGTCCAGCAGCTTCAGCCGCTCCCCGGTGCGGCGCAGTTCGATATATTGGCGCGCGACTTCGGCGGCGACGATACGGCGGCGATCCGCCACGAGATATTTCGCGGCCGCAGCAGAGGCGGCCGCCGCTTCGATTTCTGCCGAAAGGCGGCCGGACAGGTCCGGATCGAAAAAGCCCGACACGCCGATTGAAAGCCGGTCCGCCGTGCCATCCGCATCGGCATCAATTCCCGCGCTGGCGCCACCGTCCAGAGACGGCAGAAGATCACTACGTTCGGCGCGCAAGGCGGCACGCGATGCCTCCAGCCGTTCCCGCGTGGCGGCGATGCCGAGATTTTCCGTCAGGGCCAGTTCGATCAGTTCATCCAGTCGATCGTCGCGGAAGCCCTTCCACCAATCCTCATCCGTCCCCGGCGGCGGGCGGTAGCCGGCGCTGAAATCGGCCGGCAATTCGATATCCCCTGCCCCCGGCGCCGGTGGGACGGTGGGCGATGTGGCACATGCGGCGAGCGACAGGCTGCACCCGGCAAGAACGGACGCGGCAAATCTCATGTCGCGGATAAAGCCGCCTCCTCGTCGGCATTGTCGATCTCTTCCTTCACGCGGGCGAGGTCCTGGCTGCGCGGACGGCCGAAACGGGCGATGCCCAGATAGATGACCGGCGTCAGGAACAGGGTGAAGATGGCGGCGATACCCAGCCCGCCGAAGATCACCCAGCCAATGGCCTGCCGCGCTTCGGCGCCCGCACCGCTCGCCAGGATCAGCGGCAACGCGCCAACCACGGTGGAAACCAGCGTCATTGCGATCGGCCGCAGGCGGATGGTTGCCGCCTCTTCCACCGCCTGCCGGACATCCCGCCCTTGCTGGCGCAGCTGATCGGCGAATTCCACGATCAGAATCCCGTTCTTGGCCATCAGGCCGATCAGCATGACAAGGCCGATCTGCGAGTAGATGTTGAGCGAGGTGCCCGAAAGGAACAGCGCGAAGACCGCCGCCGCCAGGGCAAAGGGCACGGTGAGCATGACAACAAGCGCGCTGGTCAGCCGTTCAAACTGGGCAACCAGGACCAGGAAGACGATCACCAGCGCGAAGAGATAGGTCAGCAGCAGGTCGCTTTCCGTTTCTTCCAGCGATTGCGCTTCGCCCTGCAGCAGCATGTCGATATCTTCGGCAACGGCACCATCCGCCAGCCGCTCCATCTCCGCCACGGCTTCGGCCAGCGATGTGCCCGGTGCGATATCCGCTTCCACCTCTATCGCACGGCGCTGTTCCGTCCGGTCGAGTTCGGCGGCGATGCCCTGTTCGACAATATTGGTTACGCTGGAAAGCGGGATCAGCCGGCCGCCCGTGGCGCGGACATAGAGATTGCGCAGATCCTCCGGATTGGTGATCGATACGGTTTCCGATGTCAGGAAGATTGGAATCGACTGATCGCCCACATTCAGATCCACCACTTCATCCCCGCCGACCATTGCGCGCAGGGTCAGCGAAAGATCGTCCAGATCGACACCCAGATCGGCGGCGCTGCGCCGGTCTATCTGCACCGATAATTGCGGCTGGGTCGGCTGATAGGAGATGTCCGGATTGGACAATATCCCGCTATCGAGATCGATCGCTTCGGCCAGCGCCTGCGCGGAAAGATAGATTTCGCCATATTCCGAACCGGTCAACGCCACTTCGATCGTATCATTGCCACTGCCGCCGAAGCTGAGCGTGCCGCGCCCGCTGGCCCCGACGCGCGAACCGGGGATCTGCTGCAAGGGCTGGCGCAGTTCTTCGACGATTTCCGTCTGGCTGCGATCGCGCTGTTCCCACGGGGCGAGTTCGGCATTCACCGTAATGCGATTGGGATCGTAACTGCCGACGATCGACATCATGGAGGTGATGACGCCTTCGTCGACAAGCGGCTGGAGAACCGCTTCTATCTCGTCCAGTTCGCGGTCCATGAAATCGATGCCGACGCCGTCCGGCCCCTGTGCGCGGACCTGGACTGTGCCGCGGTCCTCATCCGGCACCAATTCGCTTTCCAGCATCGGGTATAGCAGCGCGGCAAGAAGGGCCACGGCCACGGAAACGCCAAGGATCAGCCGTGGCCGGCCGAGGCAGAAACGGAGGGCGCGCGTATATTGGCCGCGCACAAACCCGCCATATCGCGCGATATTGCGCCCGGCATCGTGCAGGCGGCCGTCACGATCATCCCCGTCGCTGCGCAAATTGATCCGTGCCGCCAGCGCCGGGACCAGCGAAAGCGCGACAAAGGAGGACAGGATCACGGCCAGCGCCAGCACGAAGCCGAATTCGCGGAACAATCGCCCGGCCTGCGACGGCAGGAAGGAAATCGGCACGAAGACTGAAACCAGCACCGCCGTGGTCGCCACCACGGCGAAGAAGACCTGCCGCGTGCCCACCACCGCCGCCGCCCGCTTGCCATAGCCCTTGTTCTGCAAGCGCTGGGCATTTTCCAGCACCACGATGGCATCGTCCACGATCAGGCCCGTGGCCAGGACCAGCGCCAGCAGGGTCAGCAGATTGATGGAAAAACCCATCAGCCAGATGCCAGCAATCACGCCCACCAGCGCCACCGGGATCGTGGTGCTGGGGATGATGGTGGGGCCCAGTGCGCGGAAGAAAACCAGCATGGTCAGCATCACCACGCCGACGGTGAAAGCCAGCGTGATCAGCACTTCGCGCACGGATGTACGGATGAATTCCGCATTGTCCGAAATCACCCGGATCGCGATGTCCGGGAAACGTTCATCCAGTTCCAGCACCGCTTCGTTCACGGCATCGGAAATCTGGATCGTGTTGGAATTGGCCTGCCGGATCACGCCCAGGCCGATCACCGGCTCCCCGTTCAGGCGGACATAGCTTGTCGCATCGGCGGGTGCAAAATAGGCTTCGGCGACATCGCCCACCTTCGTGGTGCCGGAAATCACCACGTCCTTTATCAGGGCCGGATCGCTGGCATTGGCTTCGGCGCGAACGATCAGTTCCTGCGCATCGCTGCGGAAACTGCCGACCGGCACGTCGAAAGGGGCACCGCGCAGGGCATCGGCGACATCGGAAATCGTCAGCCCGAACCGGTTCAGCCTTTGCGGCTGCACGGCGACGCGCAATTGCTGCGGGCGCGATCCGAATTCATTGATGCTGGCGACGCCGTCCGCGGTCAGCAATTCCGGGATGATGTCATTCTCGACAATACGCGTCAGCGTGGCGATGTCATGCGTACGGCTGGAGACGGCAATGGTGAGAATGGATTCTGCATCCTCATCCGCCTTGACCACCCGGACCTGTTCCACACGATCAGGCAGTTCGCGGGTCACGCGGGCCACTGCTTCGCGCACATCGGCGGCTACGGAATCGAGATCGGTCCCGGCATTGAATTCCACGCGGATGCGGGAATTATTCTCTTCACTGGAAGAACGGATTTCGCGGATTCCGCTGACCCGGGCAACGGCATCTTCCAGCACGCTGGTGACTTCGGCATCCATGGTTTCCGGCGCAGCGCCGGGGAAACTGGCGCTGACCGTCACGATCGGCCGGTCAACATCCGGCAATTCGCGGACTTCGACGCCAAAGAAGGCGGCGATACCCGCAAGCACGATCAACAGGTTCAGAACGGTGATCAGCAGCGGCCGCTTGACGGCCAGCATAGGCAGATCGTTGGCGTCCTTGCTCATCCGGTTTCATCCGATCGGACGCGCACTTCCTGCGCTGGCTGGACCCGCGGTTCGACCAGTGCCACTTCCTGACCTTCGCGCACTTTCTGCACGCCTTCCACGATGACCAGGTCATTCGCGCCAAGCGGCGCATCCACCAATGCCAATCCGTCCCGCCGGGACGTGATCGTCACCGGCATCCGTGCCGCCGCACCATCGCGCACGGTCCAGAGATAGGATCCTTCACCGCCCCACACGATCGCTTCTTCCGGCACGGCGGGCCGCATCGTGCCGGCCCCGGAATATCGCACGCGGAAACTCATGCCGGGGCGCAGCCGATCGTCCGCATTATCGACGGCGGTGCGCACGATATAGGTCCGCTGATCGGATGCTATGGTGCTGTCCACCGCGATCACCCGTGCATCAATCGTCCGCTCAGGCTCTGAAAAAGGAGATACGGTGACAGTGGTGCCGGGAGACAGGCGGGAAAAGGCCGCCTCCGGCGCCGGAAAATCCACGAACAGCGTCCCCCGCTGATCGAGCTGGGCGATGACCGTATCCTGGCCGATCCGGTCCCCGACATCGACTTCCGTCAGCCCGATATGGCCGGAAAAAGGCGCGCGGATCGTGCGGTCAGCCAGCGATTCCCGTGCCTGCTGCAATTCCACCCGCGCAGAAGCCAGCGCGGTTTCGCCCGCTTCGATCTGGCTTTCGGATATGGCGCCCGTATCCTCGATCCGGCGGTAACGGCCAAGCAATTGCGATGCTTCTTCCACGCGCACTTCGGCCAGTTCCACTGCAAGACGTTCCTGCCTGCTGTCGAGAATGACGAGCGGCTGCCCCTTGCGGACATAATCCCCGGCGGAAAAGCGGACGGCAACGACACGCCCGGCCGTTTCCGGATAGAGCTGGGCGGAAGTGGTGGCCCGGGCCGACCCGACGGCTTCCACCTGCAATTGTTCGG
This sequence comes from Croceibacterium atlanticum, assembly GCF_001008165.2. NCBI lineage: Bacteria > Pseudomonadati > Pseudomonadota > Alphaproteobacteria > Sphingomonadales > Erythrobacteraceae > Croceibacterium > Croceibacterium atlanticum. Next base: position 1,896,428 of record NZ_CP011452.2, read on the forward strand.
CCAGCATGCGCGGCCCGTCGGCAACCACATTCACCGGATCGGATCCAGGCCGCTGCGAATCCTGGCTGCAAGCGGCCAGACCAAGGATGATAATTGCGCTGAGGGCTCGAACCGGCTTCATACGCGGAACCTAGGGCCATTCGCCGGGATTCCCAAACCAAGCTTTGCCCGCCAGCGCCCATTTTTTATCGAACCGCCGCATGGCCCTGCGCAAATTCATATGACTGCATGAATCAGTCGGTCAGCCCGGCACCCCGGCAGAAAAAATCGACCCGGAATTCCAGATCAGGAAATTCCGCCGCGCCCACGCTGCCATGACTGATTGCATTCACGTATAATTCCTGGATGAACATGCCCAGGAACATTTGCGCCAGCATTCTCGGCTGGCCAGCCACGACCACACCCGTCGCAATCCATTTTTCGAACAGGTCGATCAGCGCCACTTGCGACTGCAACACCGTCTTGCGGTGGAAATCAGCCGCGAATTGCCGGTCCTTGAGGCTATAGGCGATCACGACACGGCTGATCGCCACGCCTTCATCATCGAAATAGCGTTCGCGGATTGCTTCGCCGATTTTCAGCAGCGCGGTTCGGGGGGAAGGACAGGCATCCCCGATTTCCGCGATCAGCGCATCGGCGGACAGGGTCCGATCCTCCACCACCGCGAAAAGCAGGCCCGCCTTGTTGCCGAAAAGCTTGTAAAGCGTTGCCAGCGATCCACCGGCTTCCGCTACGACATCGGCAAGGCTGGTATCGTCGAAGCCCTTTTCGATGAACAGCCGGCGCGCCGCGCCCAGGAAGGCACGCCGCCGTTTATCCAGCCTGTCACCGCAAAAATCTTCCATCGATGCAATTTGTTACCCGTCAGGCGCTTGTGCTATATTGGTGTAATACCTATTACGCCGCCGCACACGCACAATCAACAAGGTCCTCTCCATGCGCCTTTTCCCGGTCGTAGCTGCCATCGGCGTCCTGCTCGCCTCCTGCGGGGAGGAACCGCAGGCCGATGCGCCCCGGCCGCTGGAAGTCGAAACCGTGGTCATCCAGTATGAAGAGGTTCCAAACGCGATCGAACTGCCCGGCCGCGTGGAACCGGTTCGCGAAGCGGAAGTGCGTGCCCGGGTGACCGGCATTGTCCAGCGCCGCCTTTACCAGGAAGGCACGAATGTCTCCGAAGGCCAGCCGCTGTTCCTGATCGACCCGTCCGAATTGCGCGCCAGCTACGCCCAGACGGAAGCCAGCCTTGAACGGGCCAGGGCAACTGCCGCCAATGCGGATGCAGTGGTCGAACGCTATCGCCCGCTGGTGGAAGAGAATGCAATCAGCCGGCAGGAATATGATGCCGCCATCGCCGCATCGCGGGAGGCGCGGGCCAATGTAGCCCAGATCGAGGCCGAGCTCCGCTCCGCCTCCTTGCAGCTTGGCTATACCACGGTCCGCGCACCGATTTCCGGCCGGGTATCGCGGGCGCAGGTGACCGAAGGCGCGCTGGTCAGCCAGCCTGAAGGCACGCTGATGACCCGGATCGAACAGATGAGCCCGGTCTATGTCTCCTTCTCCCAGTCGGCATCGGAAATGCTGCGTATTCGCCGCGGGCTGGATACGGGCGAAATCCAGGTTACCGAAGGCGAACCGGTCGAGGTCTGGCTGAAATTTGCCGATGGCACCGAATATCCGATTCCGGGCGTGCTCGACTTTCTTGACCAGTCGGTCGATCCGACCACGGGGACAGTGCAGCTGCGCGCCGAATTTCCCAATCCCGAAAGCCTGCTGCTGCCTGGCGAATTCGTCCGCGCGCGTATCCTTGCGGGCCGCATCGCCAAGGGCATTTCCATCCCGCAGGAAGCGGTGACGGTCGGGGAAAATGGCGGGTCGGTCTATGTGATTTCAAGGGATGGCACTGCCGAAGTGCGCCAAGTGGCGCTGGGCGCCATGACTGGCGGGAACTGGCTGATCGAGGACGGGCTGCGCCCCGGCGACGTGCTGATAACCAATAATCTCCAGAAACTGCAGCCGGGAATGCCGGTCAAGTCCGCCAGTGGCCATGGGGCCGCCCAGCCATCTGCCACGGAAGCAACCGGAACTCCGCCCGCGAAGGCCGGGGAGTAAGCCGTGCCCCGCTTCTTCATCGACCGGCCCATTTTCGCATGGGTCATCGCGCTTGGCCTCTTGCTGGCCGGCTTCATGTCGCTCCGTTCGCTTCCGATCGAACAATATCCCGACATCGCGCCGCCATCGCTCACGCTATCCACCACCTATCCCGGCGCCGATGCGGCCACGGTCGAACAGAACGTCACCCAGATTATCGAGCAACAGCTCAATGGCGTTGACGGCCTGCTCTATATGGCGTCCTCCAGCCAGTCGAACGGGCTGGGCGAGATTACCGTCACCTTCGAATCCGGCACCGATATCGACATCGCCCAGACCGAGGTGCAGAACCGCCTGGGCACGGTCGAGGCGCGGCTGCCGGAAGAAGTGCGCCAGCAGGGCATCACGGTCCGCCAGGCCAATTCCAGTTTCCTGATGCTGGTCGCCCTCACATCGAAAAGCGGCAGCCTGTCCACCGTCGATCTGGGCAATATCGCTTCGCTGCAAGTGGTGGACGAATTGCGCCGCGTGCCCGGCGTGGGCGATGTCCAGCTATTCGGTTCGCCCTATGCGATGCGCATCTGGCTGGATCCGGAACGGCTGGCATCCTTCAACATCTCGCCCAGCCAGGTGCTGGCCTCCGTGCGTGAACAGAACAGCCAGACCGCCGGCGGTTCGCTGGGCGCGCAGCCCTATATCGACGATCAGCAGATCAACGCCACGATCATCACGCAGGATCGGTTCTCCACCGTGCGGGAGTTCGAGGAGATCATTCTGCGGGCCGAAACCGGGGGTGCAACAGTGCGCCTGTCGGACGTGGCGCGCGTGGAACTGGGCGCTGAAAACTACACGTTCGGGGCCACTTTGAACAACACGCCCATGGCGGGCATGGGCGTGCAGCTGGCCACCGGCGCCAACGCCCTTGCCGCCGCCGAGGGCGTGCGCGAACGGATGCAGGAAATCGGCCCTGGCCTGCCTGCCGATGTGGAATGGCAGATACCCTACGACACCACGCCGTTCATCGAATTGTCGGTCGAGGAAGTCATAAAGACACTGGTCGAGGCGATGGTGCTCGTCTTCCTCGTCATGTTCATCTTCCTGCAGAACTGGCGCGCCACGGTGATCCCGGCGCTGGTGGTGCCCATCGCGCTGGCGGGGGCTTGCCTTGGCCTGTGGGTCTTCGGCTTTTCGATCAACGTGCTCAGCCTGTTCGGCATGGTGCTGGCCATCGGTATCCTGGTGGACGACGCCATCGTGGTGATCGAAAACGTGGAACGGATCATGAGCGAGGAAGGCCTCTCCCCGCTCGAAGCGACGCGCAAGGCGATGGACCAGATCACCGGCGCAATCATCGGCATTACGCTGGTGCTGGTGGCCGTATTCATCCCGATGGCGTTTTTCCCGGGCTCCACGGGCGGCATTTATCGCCAGTTTTCCGTCACGCTCGCAATTTCGATCTTCTTCTCCGCCCTGCTGGCGCTGACCTTGACCCCGGCCCTGTGCGCCACCTTCCTCAAGCACCAGAGCCGGGAAGAACGGGAAGCCGATGCCAACACACATTGGCGGGAACGGGAAGGCCTGCTGAACAAGGCGCGCGCCCTGATCGCGAGCTTTTTCGGCATCTTCAACCGCTGGTTCGACCGCACGACCCGCCGTTACGGGCGCACGACAGACAAGGCCCTGGCGCGGCCATTCCGTGTGCTGGCCGTGTTCGCACTGCTCTGCGTCCTGACATTGTTCCTGTTCTTTCGCCTGCCCGGCGGTTTCCTGCCGACAGAGGATCAGGGCGAACTTCTGGTCATGGTCCAGGCCCCGCCGGGTTCGACCGCCGAACGGACCGAGGCCGCACTGGAAGACATTCACGAATTCCTCGGCGCGCAGGAAGAAGTCGCCCATGTCGTCGCCATCAAGGGCTTCAGCTTCTATGGCCGCGGTCAAAACAATGCGATCATCTTCGTCCCGCTGAAACCGTGGTCCGAACGGCCCGATCCGGAAAATTCCGCCTCTGCCCTCTCGGCCCGCGCCATGGGTGCATTCCAGCAGATTGACGAGGCGATCGCCTTCGCCATTCAGCGCCCGCCGATCTCAGCCCTCGGCAATGCCAGCGGCTTTTCCTTGAAACTGGAGGACCGGCAGGGTCTCGGCCGCGAAGCCCTGCTCCAGGCGCGCGATCAGCTGCTGGGCCTCGTCGCGCAAAGCGATGTCATCGCCAATATCCGGCCGGAAGAACAGCCGCCCACCCCGCAATTGCGGGTGGAGATCGACCGGGTGCAGGCACGGGCGCTGGGATTGCCGATTTCAGACGTGAACGCCGCCCTGTCGATCAATTTCGGCTCCGCCTATGTCAACGACTTCACCCGCCAGGGCCGCATTCTGCGCGTGCTGGTGCAGGCAGATGCAGACTTCCGCATGACCCCGGAGGACGTGCTGTCCCTGCGCGTTCCCAATGAAAGCGGCGATCTGGTGCCTTTCTCCAGCTTCGCGACTGCCGAATGGACGGCGGGTGCCCCCAATCTTGCCCGCTATAACGGCTATCCCGCGGTCACGCTTTCCGGCGAAGCCGCGCCCGGCAGGTCTTCCGGCGATGCGATTGCCGAAATGGAAGCGCTGGCCGAACAATTGCCGCAGGGCATCGGCTATGAATGGACCGGCCTCGCCTTTGAAGAAAAGCAGTCCGCCGGACAGGTCGGCCTTCTGCTCGGCCTGTCGCTGGTGGTGGTGTTCCTGCTTCTGGCCGCTCTGTATGAAAGCTGGGCCGTCCCGTTGGCGGTATTGCTGATCGTGCCTGCGGGCGTGATGGGATCGGTCATATTCTCATTCCTCAGGGACCTGTCGGCGGACGTATATTTCAATGTCGGCCTGATCACGATCATCGGGCTGGCGGCCAAGAACGCCATCCTGATCGTGGAATTCGCGATCGAGGAGGAGGAACGCGGCGAATCCATACTGGACGCCGTAAAGGCCGCAGCCCGCCTGCGCCTGCGTCCGATCATCATGACCTCGCTCGCCTTCACCATGGGCATGGTGCCGCTGGTGCTGGCAAGCGGCGCGGGCGCTGCCAGCCGCATCGCCGTGGGCACGGGCGTGATGGGCGGCATGATCGCCGCGACCGCCGTGGGCATCTTCGTGATCCCCGTGCTTTACTTGCTGGTGCGCCGCTATCTCAGCCGCACGAGTCCAGCCGCCGCAGGGCATATGGACAGGGACGAAGCGGAAACATCCACGCAAGCAGGGGAGCCGACGCGATGATCCGCCCAATGCTTTCCTTCCCGGCCCTCGCCGCCGCAATCGCCCTGGGCGGATGCGTCAACAGGGCGCCCGACCATGCACGCCCGGCCCTTGCCAGCGAAGCGGCCTATGATGGCAATTTCCGGCCGGACGGTTCCGCCATTGCCAGCGAACTCGCCTGGCGGGACTTTTTCGTCGACCCGCGGCTCAAGACGCTGATCGGAACCGCGCTGGCGAATAATCGCGATCTGGTGGCGGCAACGGCGCGGATCGAACAGGCGCGTGCGCAATATCGTATCGATGACAGCCGCCGCCGGCCTGAAGTGGTAGCCGATGCCAGCGCCAGCCGCACGCGGCAGCCACTCAATGTCGGGGCGTTTGGCGGCCAGGGCGGTGGCCAGGGGGCCGGGTCGATCACTTTCAATCGGTTCGATATCGGCGTCGGCATCACCGGCTTCGAACTGGATTTCTGGGGCCGGGTCAGGAATCTCAGCGAAGCGTCACGGGCCCAGTATCTGGCCACGATCGCCGCGCAGCGCAGCTTCTACCTTTCCCTGATCGGGGATGTATCGACCACCTATTTCGAAATGGTCGAAACGCAGGAACAGATCGAACTGGCCAGGGCCACGGCGGAAAGTCGCGAAGAAGGGCTGCGCATTGCCGGCCTGCGGCTGGACAATGGCGTTACCTCCGCCCTGCCCTATCGCCAGGCGGAAACCCTGTTGCGTCAGGCGCAGCAGGAACTCGCCTCGCAAGAACTGGATCACGCGCGGCTGCGCAACCAGCTGGCCGTGCTGGTCGGCGGAACGACACCGGCGGACTTGCCGCCGGGCCTGCCGCTCCTGGCGCAGGAAAACCAGATCCGTCTCGACGCAGGTCTGCCGTCCGACCTGCTGCTGGCTCGGCCGGATATTATCGCTGCGGAAGAAAGACTGCGCGCCGCCCGCGCCAATATCGGCGCCGCCCGCGCCGCCTTCTTCCCCAATATCTCGCTCACCGGCAGCGCCGGCTATTCCTCCAACGCGCTGGACAATCTGTTCGACGGCAACAGCCTGAGCTGGTCCTTCGGCCCGTCGATCAGCCTGCCGATATTCGACTGGGGCGCCCGCGAAGGACAACTGGATCTGGCGAAGGCGATGGAAGTGGAAGAAGTCGCCAATTACGATCTCGCCGTGCAGACCGCCTTCCGCGAAGTGTCGGACGCGCTGGCCGGGCGGCGCTGGCTGATCGATCAGGTCGAAACCCTGACCCATGCCGTGACCGCCCAGGAAGAAATCGCCCGCATTGCCCGTGCCCGCTATCGCGAAGGGGTGGCCGATTACCTGGAAGTGCTGGACGCCGAACGGAACCTGTTCAGCGCCCGCCAGACCCTGCTGGCGACGGAGCGGGCCTATCGGCAGAATTCCGTCACGCTCTATATCGCGCTGGGCGGTGGGCAGCTGGCGGAAACAGGTGGCGAGTAACGCAATCGCCCGGAAACACCCCTTGTAACGTGGCCTGTTACGCGGTTGTTGCCGTAAATTACTGACATTCCCGAGGCGCGACGCGCAGGTGTGCCTGCAATGGACCGAGCAAGCCATCGCCCAATGTTTGACGGCTTCAGGCTCGGCAAGGGGGCGAGGAAATTCGGGAAGTGACATTGCACAAGGCAATCCTCATCGCGCCGCTCTGCGCGTTTTCAATGCTGATGCCGGGGCTGGCCCATGCCCAGTCTGGCGAAACATCCAAAGCTGATGAGGTCGCACACGATGAATTCATCGTTGTCACAGCCAATCGCACGCCGGTTCGCCTCGACCAGGTAGGCCAGAGCGTTACGGTCCTTACCGAAAGCGCGATCGAACAGAGCCAGCAGATCGGCGTTACCGAAATTCTGGCACAAACGCCGGGCGTTCAGTTCAGCCGCAATGGCGGCCGGGGCGCGACTACATCGGTTTATATCCGGGGCGCCGAAACCGGACAGACCGTGATCCTGTATGACGGCGTACGCATCCACGACCCTTCGACCACCGATGGCGGTGCATCGCTGACCGACGTGATGACCGGCGATATTGGCCGGATCGAGGTTCTGCGCGGCGCGCAATCCACGCTTTACGGCAGCCAGGCAATTGGCGGCGTCATCAACATCATTTCAAAGACGCCGGACGAGCCGTTCGAAGGCAGTGTGCAGGCCGAAGCGGGCGAACAAGGCTCCTACCTGCTGCGCGGCGGTGCCGGCGGCAAGAATGGCGGCCTGACCTGGCGCGTCGGCGCCGGCTATACCACGACCGACGGCGTTTCAGCCTATTCGCCGGGCACAGAGCGCGACGGCTACGAGAATGTCTCGGTCAATGGCCGCCTGTCCTATGAGTTCAGCGACAATGTCAGCGTGGATTTGCGGAGCTATTACAGCGATGGCGAAGCGGAATTCGACAGCTTCAACGCCGATGGTCTGAATCGCGGCGAGACGGAAACCTGGACCGGCTATGCCGGATTGAACTTCCAGGTCTTCGAAATGCTCGAAAATCGCGTGGCCTATACACGCACCGACATTTCGCGGACGAATTTCGATGGTTCCGATGCGCGCGCCGCCCAGCCTGTGACTTTCGACGCGACAGGTTCGACCGACCGCCTGGAATATCAGGGCACGATCGACGTGTCTGACAGCTGGATGGCAGTATTCGGTGTCGATTATGCCGAAAACGAGATGCGCACGGCATCTCCATCGCTCGCCACTCCCAGCCCGGTCCCCCTCACCGCGAGGGACGATACGCTGGGCATTTACGGCCAGCTTCAGTTCGAACCGGTGGACGGGCTGACCCTGACCGGCGGCCTTCGCCAGGAAGATCACAGCGCGTTCGGCGGCAGCACGGTGGGCAGCGCATCGCTGGCCTACACACCGAATGACGGTGTCACCGTGGTCCGCGCAAGCTGGGGCGAAGGTTTCAAGGCACCAAGCCTTTACCAGCTCTACAGCGAATACGGGAATCCGGGGCTCGCCCCGGAACAGGCGGAAAGCTGGGATGTCGGGATCGAACAATGGCTGTTTCACGCCGTGTCGCTTTCCGCCGTGTATTTCCAGCGGGATTCGGATGATCTGATCAATTTCGCCTATTGTTCGGCCACTCCCGACAACCCGCTCTGTTCCGATGGCCGCTTCGGATATTACGAGAATGTCGACCGGGCCGACACCGAAGGTGTCGAACTGGGCACGAGCATTTATCTGGGCGCCTTCCAGGCATCGGCCAATTACACCTGGCTGGATGCGGTCAACAGCTCGCCGGGTGATTTCAACAAAGGCAATCGCCTTGCCCGCCGTCCTGAAAATACCTTCAACGCGACTGCCAGCTATACGCTGCCCTTCGGCCTGACCGCCGGGGCCACGATGCGGATCGTGGGCGACAGCTTCAACGACGCCGGCAATACGCAAGTGGTCGAAAGCTACACGCTGGTCGATTTCCGGCTTTCATATCCTGTGAACGAAAAGCTGGAAGTGTATGCGCGCGTCGAAAACGCCTTTGACGAGCGGTACGAAACGGTCAGCGATTACGGCACGCTTCCGCAGCTCTTCTACGGCGGCGTCAGGCTGCGCTTCTAGCTCCTGCCATCGCTCTTCCTCCCTTCAGACTGGCCCATAATGCTCTCCCTTTCCGTCTCGATCATCTGGTTGCTCGCAATGCTCGGTGCTGCGGTGCATGGGCGCGATTCCGCGATCGGGATGGCGGGGCTGATCCGCGCCGGGGCGGCATTTGCAATCATATTGCCGCTGGCGCTCTGGCTGTCCCCTCAGCCCAACTGGGTCGCGGTGCTGGTCGGCATTACGGCAGCCTGGCGGTTGATTGCCGGCCGTTCCGCGGCAGCCGGACCGTTCCGGGCAGGCGCAACCGCCGCGCTGGCCGCATCGCTGGCAGCGGCAGCGGGCATTTCGCCCTATATCGCCGCTGCATTAACCGTCCTGGCCCTCGCCCTGGCACTGCTCTTGCGCAGCCGTGAACCGGACCCTGACGGATCCCCGCGGGAACTTCTGCTGGTTGTCGTGGCGCTCGCCACGCCGCTGGTCGGCCTGTTGGCAGACATGCTGTTCGGGTGGCAATCGGCCGCGATGCTGAACCGCGAGGCGATAGAAATCAACGCCCCCTCGCCGCCGGCATGGGCCGTGGGAATAACCGCGCTGGCCCTGCTCGCCGGCCTGGTCAAAGGATTGAGAACGAAACAATGAATTTCGGCGACATACTCGAACAAGGCCTGTTCGCCCTCGGCCAGGTATTGCGCCTGCCGGTCTTCATCATCCTGTGGATCTGCGTGGCGATGACGATCTTCTATTCGGGAAGCTATCTCGTCGAGGCGGTGCGCCGCCGGAGGGAACGCGCGAATTTCGACCTGAAGCGATGGCTGCAGGATGGCACGGTCCTCGATACATCCGCCGAACGCCGGGCGGAGCTTCCCGGAACACTGGGCAGGATGCTGGCTTCCATTCAGGAACTGGATAGCAGCCAGGCGCTGCACCATGGCGGCCTGGAAAACGTGGTAGCGGAATATGAAGAGAAGCTGCGCCACTGGCTCGACGGCCCGCGCGCGCTGGTGAAGATCGGCCCCAGCCTCGGCCTGATCGGGACGCTGATCCCCATGGGCACTTCGCTCGCGGCGATGGCCGCGGGCAATCTCAACGCCATGGCGGGGCAGATGGTGGTTGCCTTCACCAGTACGATCATCGGCCTGGCCACCGGCACCGTCGCCTATGGCCTTGTCGCGCTGCGGCAAAGCTGGGTCAGCGCCTCGATCCGCGAACAGCGTTATCTTGCGGAAGTCGTCGCGGCTGAAATGGAGAAGCGCTGATGGGCCGGTTCATCAAGCTCGCCGCGCCGGACGAACCGCCCGAGGAAGATCCGCTGGCCGGCGTCGCCAACCTGTTCGATGCGTCCATCGTGTTCATCGTCGGCCTGATGATCACGCTGTTCTCGGTCTATAATATGGGTGACCTGATGAGCGGCGAAGGCTCCGTGACCATGGTCAAGACCGATGAAAACGGCATGCAGGAGATCATCGTCAAGGAAGGGGAGACAATCACCGCCTATCGCGTGACCGGGGAAGAAGGCACTGGCGACGGTGAACGGCTGGGTTCGGCCTATCGGCTCGCGAATGGCCAGATCATCTACGTTCCCGATAGCGGGGATGGTTCGCCCGCGGACATGCCCGGCACGGATGGAAATGACGCAGCTCCTTAGATCTCTCCTCCTGCTCTTCCTGCTCCTGCCGCTGCCCGCGCTTGCGCAGGGCGATGCGGACGCGGAGCGGGTCCGGATCGGCTATCTGTTCTCCGACGGCAATATGCCGGGCACGCTGGCGGCGTTTCGGGCACTGGTGGAAGAACACCCGGAACTGGCGGACCGGGTCGATCTGCAAATCCTGACGGAATCCAGTTTTGACGAGACTCCGCCGGAAGAATTGCGGCGGAGCGATGTGCTGGTCTTCGACACGATGAACCAGCAGATGCTCGATCGCTTCAACGATATGCATTCCCTGGACCTGATGGGCGAGATCGCATCGCGGGGGACGGTGCTGGGGGTCGGCGTTGGCCTTCAGGGGGAGGAATATTATTCCGGTCTCGGCGTGACATGGGATCCGATGGCGCGTGCCTATTGGGAACATGGCGGGCCGCAGAACCAGCTCGGATTGCTCAAGCTCGCCCTCGGCCGCGCGGGCGTTGCGGGGCTCGATCTGCCCGAACCGCAACTCTCGCTCGATTTCGGCTATTACTATCCGGACGGGGAAGCCGGGCGCGTATTCGCGGATTGGGACAGCTTCCGCCAATGGCAGGAACAGCGCGGCAAACGCCGCCCCGGCGCCCCCCGCGTCGCGGTCGGTTTTTTCAAGGCGAATTACTATTCGGGCGACATGGGGGTGGTCGATGCGGTGATCGCCGAAATCGAACGGCGCGGCGCGGAAGCGATACCCGTCTTCGGTTATCCGGCGGCCGTGGCTTTCCGCGAACTTCTCGGCACGGCGGACGGCGTGCGCGCCGATGTCGCACTCGGCCTGTCGTTCCAGTTCAACGATGCGCAAGCTGCCCTCATCCTCGAGGAAGTGGGCATTCCGGTCATCAACCTCATCAGCCTTTACGGGCGGAGCGAGGCGGATTGGCTAGGTTCCCCCACGGGCCTTTCCGCGTTCGAGGGCACTTTCAACCTCGCTTCTCCAGAGCTGGCGGGGACCGTGGCGCCGACGGTTGTGGGGACGAAGGAGAAGGTCAGGGATCCGCTTACGGGGCTCAATTCCGTCGTCACGCGCCCCATCGGCGAACGGGTCGAAATGGCGGTAAAGCGCGGCCTGAACTATGCCGACCTTGCGCGCACGCCCAATGCGGAAAAGCGCATTGCCATCATGTACTACAATTATCCGCCGGGCCGCGCGGGTATCTCGGCAAGCTATCTCAACGTGGCGGAGACGCTGGAAAACATCCTGCGCCGCCTGCATGATGAAGGTTTCGACATTGGCGGCGAACCACCCAGCGCCGATGAAATCCTTGCCGACATCACCACCCGCGCCCGCAATGTGGGCAGCGACGCGCCGGGCGAACTGGCGGAACTGATCGAACTGGGCGGCGTGCAGCGCCTTGCCGTGGAGGATTATCGCCAATGGCTTGACGATCTCCATCCCGATCTGCGCGAAAAAGTGCTGGCCGACTGGGGCGACCCGGCCGAAGGCACGCTGATGACACAGCGCACGGACGATCAGGTCAATCTGATCATCCCGGCGCTGGAATATGGAAATATTCGGCTGATGCCCCAGCCTTCACGCGCCTGGGGCGAAGATCTCGAAAAGTTGTATCATGCGCAGAACCTTGCGCCGAGCCACCAATATGTCGCCGCCTATGGCTGGGTGCGCAACGCTTTCGATGCCCATGCCGTGGTGCATGTCGGCACGCATGGCACGCTGGAATGGCTGGACGGCCGCGATGCAGGCTTGGGGCCAGACGATGCCCCGGATGCGATGATCGCCGATCTCCCCGATGCCTATATCTACAATGTCGATGTGGTGGGTGAAGGGCTGGTCGCGCGGCGGCGCGGCATGGCGACGCTGGTCGATCACATGGTGCCGCCATTCGTGCGCGGCGGACTGACCGAACAGCTCGCGCGGCTGAGCGAACTGCTCAACGATCATATTCAGAACGAGAGCAAGAACCCGGAACTGGCCGCCATCTATGGCCGGCAGGCACGCGATGCCGCGGTGGAACTTGGCGTTGCCAAGGATCTCGGCCTCGATCCGGAAGCCGACTGGACCGACGAACAGCTGCATAGCGTCGAGACTTACCTGATCGACCTGCGCAGCCAGATCATTCCCTACGGCCTTCACTCCTTCGGCAGCGTCCCCGAACAGGAAGCGATCGACAGCACGGTCGCGGCGATACTCAGCATCGACCGTTCCGGCCTGCCTGAAGCCAACGAAGTTTTTGGCGAGGAGATGGAGGCGCGTATCGTCCGATCCGGCCCGCGCGAACTGGACGGGCTGATGCTGGCGCTCGGCGGCCGTTTCGTTCCGGCGGGAAAAGGCGGAGAGCCGATCCGCAATCCGGACTCCTACCCCACGGGCGCGAATTTCTACGGCATCGATCCGGACAAGATACCCAAGCCCGCTGCGTGGGAGATGGGCAGCAAGCTGGCCCAGCAGATGCTGGACGATCACGTGGCGCAACATGGCCGCTATCCCGAAAAGATTTCCTTCGTCATCTGGGGCGATGAAACCATGCGCCATGAAGGCGTGCTGGAATCGCAGATCTTCTACATGCTCGGCACGCGGCCCGTCTGGAACGAGCGCGGGCAGGTCGTGGATGTCGAGGTAATCCCGCACGAGGAACTTGGCCGGCCGCGCGTCGATATCGTGATCGCATCCACAGCCTCGGGCCTGTTCGGCGGGTTGACGCGGTTGCTGGACAAGGCCGTGCAGGAAGTGCGCGTGCTGGACGAACCCGATAACCAGGTGCGCCAGCATTATTTCGAGATCAGGCAGGCGCTGATCGATAATGGCGTCGATCCCGAAGATGCGGAGCGCATGGCGGGCGTGCGGATTTTCGACGAGCCGCCCGGCACATTCAATCTCAACACGTCGGACATCGTGGCGAGCAGCGGATCCTGGGATTCAGATGCCGGCTTCGCCAATGAATATATTCGCAAGATGGGCCACGCTTACGGCAATGGTTATTGGGGCCAGCCCATGCCGGATGTTTTCGCGCTGAACCTGTCAGGCACGGAACAGATCGTCCATTCCAACTCGACCATGCTTTACGGCACGCTCGATAATGATGACATGTTCATGTATATGGGCGGCCTGTCCAATGCCGTCCGCAGCCTTGACGGCGAAGATCCCGAACTCGTCATCACCGACACACGCGATCCGGGCAAACCGGCCATGATCGGGTTGGACAAGTTCGTGAAACGGGAATTCCGTTCCCGCTATGTCAATCCGACCTGGATCAAGGGGATGCAGGCGGAAGGCTATGCCGGTGCCAGCGCCATGCGCGAATTTGTCGAATATCTGTGGGGCTGGGAAGCCACCACGACCGAGATTGTCGACGATTCCATGTGGCAGGAAACCTACGAAACCTATGTCGAGGATTCCCAGGATCTGGGCATGGGCGAATATTTCGATGAACATTCGCCCTATGCCTTCCAGGACATGACGGCGCGCATGATCGAAACGATCCGCAAGGATTACTGGGATGCCGATGAAGCGACCCGTGCGCGACTGGTCAGCGAATATCTGGCGAATGTGAACAAGCACGGCGTGAATTGCACCGATGTTTCCTGCGGCAATGGCAGATTGCTCGAATTCGTGATGGAAGAGGCGCAGCGCACCGGCGTCCCCCTCCCGGAAATAGAGCAGGCCCGCACGGCATTCGAAAATGCAATGGGCCGCTCTATCGAAGATGCAGCGGCCGAACTCGAAGCATTTGCCCGCAGCAATGATGCCAGGGCCGAAGCGCAACGGGAAGCCAACCGGAACCTTGTCGCACGATTGCCGCAGACTGTGCCGGACGTGACGGCAGCGCAGGCGGAGGATTCTTCCTCGTCGGCCAGGCAGGATGGCCCTGCCCCGCAACAGGCGCCCCCGTCTGCCGCCGCGCCCGCGGAAAATGCGCCTGCCGACGAACCCGAATTGCGGGGGCAGGTGATGAGCGAGGAAGACCGCTCCACACGGATCGAAACGCCGGAACCGCCCGCAATGCCCAGCATATCCCTGCGCGATATTCTCTGGCCCGCGGCGCTGTTTATCCTGCTGCTGATCGGCTGGCGCATCAGGGAATTGCGCGTGGAAGCCGGCAGGCGCGGAGCTTCTGCCGCCCCCGCCTAGCCGCGAGGGGCGGCTATTCCGTCAGCCACAATTCATGCGCATCTATCCGCAGCCTGGTGATCGCCCGCTGGGCCGCGGTGCGCAATTCGGCCTCGGTGCGGAAGGCATCGTGGACCATTCGTTCCCCCAGCAGCATGTCGGCCAGGTCGATCTCACCCAGTTGCTGGCCGCGGCGCAGCTTTGTCAGCATGGCCATCTGCGCTTCGAGGCTGGCGCGCGCGCTTTGCCATGCCGAAAGGCGGAAGCGCGCCTCGGCAATATCGGCATCGGCGGTTTCCGCCACTTCAAAACGGGCGAGCCTTTCATCGGCCAGCGCGGCCGCAGCTTGCGAACCCGCCTCCCCCGCCAGTGCCGCACGATGGCGGCCGCCCAGCGGCATGGAGAAAACCACGCCCGCACCGCGTTCGGCCCCGCCACGTTCGGAAAACATGCGAATGCCGAATGACGGGTCCGCAATGCGATCCGCCTCCACCCTTTGCGAATAGGCCGCGGCGCGGCGGGCCTCCGCCTCGGCGGCTGCGACTTCGTGGCTGTTGCGTATCACTTCTTCGCGCAGGTCGAGCAGCGCCCCTTCCGCTATCGAAGGTGGCGGCACTTCGGGCGCTTCTGCGGGCAGGGCAAGGGTGGGGAACTGCGCTTCCAGCCGCGCCCGGGCCAGGCGGGTGCGGCCCGTGGCTTCCTCCACCATGATCCGGGCGGATTCCAGCGCGGCCTGCGCCTGATCCGCCTCCAACTGCGCCGCATCGCCCAGTTCGACCCGGCGGTTGACGGCGGAGAGCGCGGTTTCGTAATTCGCAAGGGCGCGCTGGTTCACGCGCGCTTCGGCCGCCGCGCCCATCCAGTCCCACCAATATTCGGCCAGTCTCAGCGCCGTCCGATGGCGAACGTCCTCGGCCATGTTTTCCGCAGCGTCGACCTGATAAACGCCGATTTCCCGGTCGAGCCGGGCCTTGCCGGGCAGGCGGAACGCACGGGTCAGCTGCGCGTCGAATTCATCGAATTCGCCTTCGCGGTCGATTGTCCGGCGGCTGTAGCTGCCCGAAGCAGTGACTTCATGCGGGCCGACGCGGCGGGCTTCGGCGCTGGCCTTCGCGGCCGCAGTCCGCTCTCGCGCGGCGGCGACTGATGGATGGTCCTGCAACGCAGATGCGACCGAGGCCGGATCGGGCAGGCCCGGTTCGGCGGAAAGCGGCGCAGCAAGTGCCACAAGCGGAAGGATAAAAGCGAAGCGGCGCATGGATCAGGCCTCCCCTGCGGGATGTGCGAGATCACCCGCCTCCCGCTCTTCGCGGTTTTCACCGAAGCGTTCATAGAGAATGGGCAGCAGCACCAGCGTGAGCAATGTCGCCGAAACGAGCCCCCCGATCACCACGATCGCAAGCGGTTTCTGGATTTCCGAGCCCGGCCCGCTGGCAAACAGCAATGGCACCAGCCCGAAGGCGGCGATGGATGCCGTCATCAGCACAGGCCGCAGCCTTCGCTCCGCCCCCTGCCGCACCGCGTCGGCCAGCGACATGCCTTCGGCGCGGAGCTGGCGGAAATAGGTGACCATCACCAGGCCGTTGAGCACGGCAATACCCAGCAATGCGATGAAGCCGACAGAAGCGGGCACCGAAAGATATTCGCCCGAAGCCGCCAGTGCGATCATTCCGCCGACCATGGCGAAGGGGATGTTGAGCAGGATCAGTACCGAGGCGCGAACCGAATTGAGCGTGAAATAAAGGATCGCGAATATCATCAGCACCGAAATCGGCAGCACGATCATGAGCCGTGCACTGGCACGCTGCTGGTTTTCGAACTGTCCGCCCCAGACCAGCCGGTATCCCGGCGGCAGTTCGACATTGGCGGCGATATCGGCCCGCGCTTCTTCGACATAGCCCACCAGATCGCGCCCCGTGACGAAGGCCTGCACCAGCGCATAGCGCGAGCCATTTTCGTGCTCCAGCTTCACCGGCCCTTCCACACGGGCGACCGTGGCCACGTCGCTGGCCCGGACAAGCTGGCCGGAAGGCGCGCGATAGAGCTGGTCCGCAAAGGCCTGCGGACTGGCATCGCGCATATCGGCTGCGCGCAGCATGATCGGAATGCGCCTGTTGCCCTGTGCAACCACGCCCGCATCCATGCCTTCCACCTGCGCGCGCATCATGTCCTGCAACGCGGTGACGGGCATTCCCAGCCTTCCGGCGGCAACGCGATCAATATCGAGTTCGAGATAATCGACCTGATCGTTGGCCACGGTCATCGCCTCGCTCGTCCCTTCAAGGGTTTCGAGACGGGTCTGGATGTCCCCCGCCAACCGCGAGAGTTCATCGAGATCCGGGCCGAACAGCTTGATGGCGAGATCCCCGCGCGCGCCGGTGAGCATTTCCGATGTGCGCATGTCTATCGGCTGGGTGAAGCTCGGCTCTATGCCGGGAAAGCGCCTCAGGACGGTCCGCAATTCGTCCACCAGCCATTCCTTGTCGGGCACGCGCCATTCCTCGCGCGGCTTCAACTGGAGGAAGGCGTCACTTTCATTGAGGCCCATCGGGTCAAGCCCGATCTCGTCCGATCCGACACGGGCGATGATCGCCTCTACCTCAGGGATTTCCTCCATGATCGCCCGTTCAATCGCCAGGTCGCGCTCAAGCGAATGTTCGAGCGACACCGAAGGCAGCTTTGCCAGCTGCATGACAACCGAGCCTTCATCCATGACAGGCAGGAAGGTCTTGCCGGTGATCGTGTAGGCCACCCCAGTCAGAACCAGTCCCGCCCCCGCCAGCGCGAGGACCAGTTTCTTGCGCTGGAAAGCACCGGCGAGCAGGGCGGAATAACGCGGCGTGATCTTGCGCATCAGCCACGGTTCATGATCGCCCGCCTTCACCTTCAGCAGGAAATAGGCAAGCACCGGGATCAGCGTCAGCGAAATCAGCAGTGCCGAAGCGAGCGCCAGTACGATGGTCAGCGCAACGGGCGAGAACAGCTTGCCCTCCAGCCCTTCCAGCGTGAGCAGCGGCAGGAACACGATGGCAATGATGGCAAGGCCGGAGGCGACGGGCTTCGCCACTTCGCAGGCAGCAATGAAGACATTGTGCAACTTGCTGCTATGCGCGTGCTTCTCGTCAGAAAGGCGTTCAACCACGTTTTCTACGACGACGACCGCACCATCCACCAATATGCCAACCGCAATGGCAAGCCCGCCAAGGCTCATCAGATTGGCCGTCAGCCCGATCGCGCGCATGAAGATGAAAGTCAGCAATGCCGCCATCGGCAGCGCCAGCGCCACGATCACCGATGCACGAAAATCGCCGAGGAAAAGCAGGAGGAGGATCACCACCAGCACGGTCGCTTCCAGCAGGGCGCTCTCCACCGTGCCCACCGCGCGTTCAATCAGCCTGGACCGATCATAGAAGACATCCACCGTCATGCCTTCGGGCAGCGTATCCTCGATCTCTGCAAGGCGTTCCTTCACGCCAGAAACGACCTTGGCCGCATCGGCCCCGCGAAGTGCGATCACCAGCCCCTGCACCGCCTCCCCGGTGCCATTGCGGGTAACGGCGCCATATCGCGTCAGGCTGCCCATGCGTACCTGTGCGATATCGCCCAGGCGGATCGCCGCACCTGCCGGCGTTTGCACGACAGTGCTGGCAAGGTCTTCCAGCGTGCGGATCGCCCCGGTCGAACGGACGATCAGCGCCTCTTCCCCGGTGATCAGCCTGCCTGCCCCGTCATTGCGGTTATCGGCGGCGATGGCATCGGCCAGATCGGCGGTGGAAAGCCCCGCAGCGGCCAGCGCGGCATTATCCGGCGCGACCTCGAATGTTTCCACATAACCGCCCAGGGCGTTGACATCGGCGACCCCCGGCACGGTGCGCAGGGCCGGCCGGATTATCCAGTCGAGCACGCGGCGCTTTTCAGAAAGGCTCTGCGGCCCTTCCAGGGTGAACATATACATGTCGGAAAGCGGGGTGGAGATCGGCGCCATGCCGCCTTCCACGCTTTCCGGCAGGTCAGCCATTATCGAGGCCAGCCGTTCCGACACCTGCTGGCGCGCCCAGTAGATGTCCGTACCGTCCTCGAAATCGATGGTGATGTCGGCAATCGCGTATTTGGCCACCGAACGCAGCACGCTCTGGTCCGGAATGCCGAGCATTTCCATTTCGATGGGCGTGATGACACGGCTTTCCACCTCTTCGGGCGTCATGCCCGGTGCCTTGAGGATGATCTTCACCTGCGTCGTGCTGATATCCGGGAAGGCATCGATGGGCAGGTTGGCGAAAGACCATCCACCGATACCGGCAAGCAGGGCGGCGAGGCCGAGGACAGCGAGGCGCAGCGAAAGCGCCTTTTCGATCAGGGTTCGCAGCATCGCCCTACTCCGCCGCTGCCTTGAGTTCCGGAATACCGCTGGTGGCGATGGTTTCGCCCGCAGCCAGACCTTCGGAGATGATCGCCCTGTCGCCTGCATCTGCGGCAAGCGTCACCGCGCGGGGTTCAAAACCGCCGTTTCCGCGCACGAAGACATGAGGCTGCCCCCCGATACGCGTCACCGCGTGCGACGGCACGGAAACGCCTTCCGAAGGCCCTGCGGGGGAAGCGATCGCGGCGAGGACATTCTGCCCCGCCACCAGGCCGGGCACGGATTCGATCGTCGCCTTGGCCATGACCGAACGGGTTTGCGGGTCGATTGAGGGCGAGACGGAGATTATCCTGCCCCGCGCCGTCACTGCCGCCGCATCGCCGGAGCCGGGCAATTGCACTTCCACCGGCATTCCCGGTTTCACGCGGCCGGCAAGCCGTTCAGGCAGCGACAGGTCAAGGCGATAGGCATTGGCCGCTTCGATAACGAAGGGGGCGACAGCCAGGTCCACCGGGCCGCCCGTCTCCACGCCGACATGGCTCAACCGCCCGGTAATGGGCGCGCGCAGGGTCATCGTGCCATCCGGCCCGGCCCCCGCCAAAGCGGCGAGACGGCGATTTTCCGCCAGCGTGGCACGTGCCTGTTCAAGCCGCGCCCGCGCTTCATCAGCCCGGGCGGAAGCCACGATCCCTTCATCAGCCAGCGTCGCCACACGTGCGGCCTGCGCTTCGGCGACCTGCAATTCGCTGTTCGCGCGCGCCAGATCGCCGCCAATGCGAAGCGGTTCAGCCGCGCGCACCACGGCAAGCGGCTGGCCGCGCCTTACGCTTTCCCCTTCGATCACGAAAATCTGCACCGCCGCCCCCGGAAAGGGCGCAGTCACCGCCACGCGCGCTTCGGGCGGCAAGGTGACGGTGCCAGGCACGGAACCAAGCGGCATATTGCCTGCCGCCTCGGCCTTTGCCGTTTCGATATCCATGGCGGCCGCTTCCCCGGCAGCCGGGCCTTCATCGCCCCCATCACCGGACACGTCGCCCGAACAGGCAGTGAGTGCGAAAGCTGCGACAAGCACAGCAAGCGGGAGGTGAGCCGGGATTTTCATGCCACCAGAAATGCGCGCCGAAGCTGACAACAACTTGTCAGTTGGCAACAGGCTTGGCAGCCTGCTGTCAGCTTGGCGGGTCATGAGGACAGGCGAACGAGGCTGTCATGGCCGCTTGGGAGACAGGCAATGCGCGTTCTGCTGGTGGAGGATGACCCGGAACTGGGACGCAGGCTGGGCGACCGGCTGCGCGGCGCCGACTATGCCGTCGATCTGGCGACCAGCGCCGAGGAAGCGCGCAACTGGCCCGATCTCGAAAAGATGGCCGCGATCATTCTCGACCTGGGCCTGCCGGATGATGACGGGATCGTCCTGCTGAAACAGTGGCGGGCTGCCGGTCTGCCATGCCCGATCCTGATCCTGACAGCGCGCGGAACATGGCAGGACAAGGTCGAAGGTCTCAATGCCGGGGCCGATGATTTCATGGTAAAGCCCGTACGCTTCGAAGAACTCCAGGCCCGCCTCAACGCGATTTCACGGCGCCATGCGAATAATCGCACCAGTACGCTCGAAGCCGGTAGCCTGCGCCTGGACCCCGTGGGCCGCACGGTGGAGGATAATGGTGCCCCGCTTGCCCTGAGCCGCCGCGAATTCAGCCTGCTGCACCTGTTCATGCGCCGGGCCGGGCAGATCCTGTCGCAAGGCGACATACTGGAAGACCTCTACGATCTGGAGGCGGAGCGGGAACTGAACACGGTCGAAGTGCTGGTCGGCCGCCTGCGGCGCAAGATCGGGCGCGATCGGATCAGGACTGTTCGCGGCATGGGCTATCGTTTCGACAAATGAAGCTGGCGCAGATCTCGACCGGTAGCCTCAGGCTGCGCTTCCTGCTTGCCGTGATGCTGTGGGTGGCACTGGGCGTGGCGGGCATATGGTTCACCGCCACCCGCGTGTTCGAACGACACATCGAACAGATGTATCATGAAGAGCTGGAAGTTCATGTCCGCGAACTCGCCCGCCTCACCGAACTGGACGGGAATGGCCGCCCGCGGCTGATGCGCCCCCTGTCGGACCCGCGATATGAAGTGCCCTTGTCAGGCTTCTACTGGCAAGTGGGCGTCCCCGGACGGGCGCCCCTGCTTTCCGAAAGCATGACGCGCGGACGGCTGGATATGAGCGTCGCCCATTCGCCGGACATCGCGCATAAGGTGGAACGGGGGCCGACCGGCCCGGCAATTACCTATGGCCTGATGGAAAGAGGGCCCGACGGTGAGGAAATTCATATCGTCATCGCCACGGACCAGAGCGAGCTTGACGACGACATCGCCTCCTTCACCAATGAATTATCTGTGTGGCTGCTCGCGCTGGCCGCGCTGTTGTTTGCAACGGGCCTCGCCATCATCAGTTTCGGGCTACGCCCCCTTGCCCGGCTTCGCGAAGCGATAACGCAATTGCGTTCGGCCCGCGTCCAGAAGCTGGAAGGGCGATACCCGTCCGAAATCGCCCCGCTCGTCACCGACCTCAACGAATATATCCGGCAAAATGGCGAGATAGTGGCCCGGGCGCGTGTTCAGGCGGGCAATCTCGCGCATTCGTTGCGCACCCCGCTCGCAATCGTGACTGACGAGGCGGAACGGCTCGTTCAGCGGGAAAGCTGCGCAAGTTCGGGCCGGGTACTGCTCGACCAGGCAGAGGCGATGCAGCAGCAGATCGATTACCAGCTGGCCCGCGCACGCTCCGCCGCGGGCGCCCGTGTCCCCGGCAGCCGTGCCATGCTGCCCGAACTGGCCGTGCCGATTCTCAACGCCATGCGCCGCCTGCATCCGGACAAGGCCTTCGAGCTGGATGCCCCGGCCGACCCCGTCACAATCCCCGCCGATCCGGTGAACCTGTCCGAACTCCTTTCGATCCTCCTCGACAATGCGGGCAAATGGGCAAAATCGCAGGTGACCATGGCCATCGGGATGAGCGATCAGGGCCAGCTGACGATAAGGATCGAGGATAACGGCCCGGGCATGAACGAAGACCAGATCGCCCGCGCTTTCGAGGTTGGCACAAGGTTCGACCCGGCCATGCCCGGTTCCGGCCTCGGCCTCGCCATGGCCCGCGACATTTGCGAAAATCTGGGTGCGAGGCTGGAACTGCGCCGGGCCGGATCCGGGCTGACGGCGATCATATACCTGCCGGCTTGAGCCCCGGCGCCATATCAAAGGGCGGCCATCGATCCGGCGCGGCTTGGCCCGGCGAGCGGTTCTATCACCGTCGCCCCCAGTTCGCCCTGTCCGGCATGGCCATGGCCCTGCCCACGCCAGCGCGGGAGGCCACGCGATCCAGCCAGCGCATCATCCGCGGCGCAGCCTCCTCACTCACAAGTTCGGGGTAGGTGCCGGGCATCGCGTGGGCCATCGCGAAGACTGCGGCATCGGCCAGTGTAAATCGATCCCCGACAAGCCAGCCTTCCGTTTCAAGCGCGGTTTCTACCCGCCTGACCGTTTCGGCGACCTGCCGCCTCCACCCCTGCTTCTCCTGCTCGGAAAAGCTGCCCGACGCCGCCCTTTCCCATTTGTCCCGCTTGTCCCCCAGCGGGATACGCGCGAGCCGTTCCCTGAATTCCTCCGCCGACAAAGAGGCTGCAAGCCGGGGAATGACCCGGTCCCAGGCCAGGAAGCTCAGGGCCGGGCGAAACACCTCGTCGACATATTTGGTCCAGATGCGCATCTGCGCCTGCAAGAACAGATCTTCCGGCTTTAACGGCGGGCCGGGAAAGGCGTCGTCGATATATTCGTTGATGACCGTCGATTCGGTAATCACCTTCCCACGGTGAACAAGCACCGGAACCTGCCCCGACGGATTGACTTCCAGAAATGCCGGCGCGTGTTGTTCGAACGCGGTGAGATCGACATAGATGCTGCGAAAGGGCAGCCCCTTTTCCATCGCGGCTATGAGGACTTTCAGTGAATTCGAAGCCGGTTCGCTGTGATATATTTCCACCTCATCCATTTCCGGCATCCCCCCAATCGGCAATGGCATCTTCGATCGTGCGATTGCGGGCTTTGACGGCGCCGGCATATTCGGGATGGGTCACGATATAGGGCCGGTTTTCCAATATGCCGGCCAACGTCATCTCGCCGATTTCGGTCGGATCTCGCCAGGGAAGATCGGCCGGTGGCTGCGTTGTTCCGGCCTTGGCGAGGCCATCGAACCGGCTGCCTTCGCGCAGTTCGGCGGGGCGCAATTGCCAGCTATCCTCTATATTGGTGCGCGTGGGGCCGGGCAGCAGGACCGAAACGCCGATCCCCGATCCTTCCAGGTCCAGCCGCAAATGTTCGGAAAGCGCGATGATTGCGGATTTGGTGGTCGCATAGATACCGCGAGTTGGCCGCGGCGGCATCAGCGCCCCGAGTGATGCGGTGTTGACGATATGCCCGCCAAGCCCGTGCCGTCGCAGCAGGGGAAGCCCGCAGACAATCCCGTTCACCACACCGCCCAGATTGACGGCAAGCGCCCAGTCCCAATCGGGAAATCCGGCTTCCGCGACCGGACCGTTCACCGCTACTCCGGCATTGTTGATCAGGATGCGCAGCGGCCCGCAGCTTTCCTCCGCCCTGGCCAGGGCCGCCGCAAAGGCGCCCCGGTCGGAAATGTCGAGCGGGAGGAAGATCGCATTTGCGGCCCATCCCTCTTCCTCCGCCAATGCGCGGGCGGAAACGAGTTTACCCGCGCTCACATCCGCGATGGCAAGGCGCACGCCGCGCCTCGCCAGACACTGCGCGATCCCCAAACCGATGCCGCCGCCACCCCCGGTGATGAAGGCGGCCACACCTTCCAGCTCCTTCATTCTGCGCCCTCCCCCTCCGTTGCGACGCCTCCTGATCCGGGGCCGCCTCCGATAATTCATAGCATAAGGAATTAATGCGGGCTATGGTCGGCGCCCAGGCGGATGCGACATAAGGCCGGACTGATACCGGAACATAGCGCCGCGCAATTGGGCGGGAGAAAACCTTGGCATTGCAGGCAACCAGACTTCACAGCCGCTTCGCAGCGGCAATTACCGGCGTCGACCTTCATGCCGGGCCAACGGATGAACTGCGCGATTTCATCGAACAGGCGATGGCGGAATATGCGGTGTGCGTGATCAGGCACGGGCCGATTTCCGATCAGGAACACCTGGCCTTTGCGCGGATGTTCGGGCCGCTTGAACTTCCGCCGGGCTACCCCGAAGGCCGCAATTCGTGGATCGCGCCGGAACTGTTTTATGCCGGAAATCTGGACGCCGACAGGAATATCAAACCCCTCCCGCCCGAACGGAACATCGCAACAGGGGCGGAACTGTTCCACGCCGACAGTTCCTTCAACGCCCAGCCAAGCAAGTGGTCGATCCTGCGGGGGGTGGAGTGTCCGCCGCCGGAGATCGGGGGCGATACGCTGTTCGTGGATTTGCGCGCCGCCTATGACGATCTGGAACCGCGATTGAAGCAACAGCTCGACGGGCTGATGGGTATCCATGATTTCTGGGAGGCACGCCGCAGGGCCGGGTTCGTCTTTCAGGAAAAGGACTGCCTCGCCATGCCGCAACCCGCAGTGCTGCATCCGCTTGTCCGCGAAATGGATAATGGCCGCAAATCGCTTTTCCTCGGCGGCCATTGCGTGGGTGTGAAGGGATGGCCGGAAGAACGGGCGCGGCAACTGCTGGCCGACCTTTATCATCACGCGACCCAGGACAAATATATCTACCGCCACAAATGGACCACCGGGGATCTCGTGATCTGGGAAAACCGCTGCGTCCTCCATGCCGCCACGCGGCTGGAAACGACGGATTACAAGCGGGACATGCGCCGCGCGACGATCAACGAATTCGCCCCCGCCGAAGCGGCCGGATAGTCCCGCCCCGATCGCGGCCATCATCCCGCACTTGGTTCCGCACGCCTTGCTGACACGCACAGCAGGCCCTGAACCGGCACTATCGATCACCCGACGGAGGCACCTCTTCACGTTATTCTTGCACAAAGGAATATCCATATTCATAGTGCAGTGAATAAATAAACAGACGTTGGGGAGATGGATCATGGTGAATGGTTTGCTGGGGCACGCATCGTGGACAGCGCTGGCGCTGGTGGCGCTTGCAAGTCCTTCGCTGGCGCAGGCTCAGGAAGAAGAAAACGCACCGGACACGGCGGAGGAGGGGCAGCCCCCGCAACAAAAGGGCCTCGGCGACATTATCGTTACCGCCCAAAGGGTGGAACAGCTGAGCCAGCGCGCACCGTTGCCCATCGATGTGATTCAGCCTGAAGAGCTGGCGCAGCAGAATGTCCTTCGCGCAGAAGACCTTTCGCGCATCACCCCCGCCCTGGCCGCCACCGGGGGCGCAGGCGGCACCACGGTGTTCTTCGTCCGGGGCGTGGGCAACACCACGGTCAACGCCTATTCCGACCCGGCGATCTCGTTCAATTATGATGGCGTATATATCGGGCGCCCGTCTTCCACCTCGGGGGTGTTCTATGACCTCGAACGCGTGGAAGTTCTGAAAGGGCCGCAGGGCACTCTCTATGGCCGCAACGCCACCGCCGGTGCGATCAATGTCATTCCGACCCGCCCGAAGCTGGGCGAAGTGAGCGGCCGCTTCATGTTCGGTTACGGCAATTATGACTGGCTGACGGGTGAAGCCGCGGTGAACCTGCCGATCGGCGAAAAGGTGGCCATGCGCGCGTCAGGTTCCGTGGCGCGCCGCGACGCGTTCCTGACTGACGGGACGGGCAACCAGCGCGAACATGCCGGCCGGTTCCAGATCTATGCCGAACCCAACCCTGACCTTACGCTGCGGATCGGGGCGGATTATGCCCATCAGGGCGGCGCCAGTGCCAGCGGGTTCTATCTGGGGGCAGTCGATCCGACCTTCGGGCCGACAGGATTTGCCGGGTATAATTTCACCCCCACCGGGTTCCCTCGCACACAGGGTTTGATCGACCCGGCATCGAATGCGCTGCTTTCCCAGCGTTTCATCGGCCAGCTTGGCCGGACCGGGGCCGTGGTCGACAGTTCGCCCTTCAATGACAATGATTACTGGGGGATCACGGGCGAGCTGACTTACTCGACCGATCTGGGCACGCTGACCGTCCAGCCCGCCTATCGCGAGGCGTCCCTTGAATATGCTTTCGCCGGGGCTTTCCGGCGCGGATATACGAAGGAAGAAGACAGCCAGACCAGCCTCGAAATTCGCTGGGCCGGGATGCTGGGGGACAGCATCGATTATCAGATCGGCGGCATGTATTTCGACGAGGATATCAGTGCGAATGCGCACTATAATCAGCAATCGCTGGTGCCTTATCAGGAATTTTCGACCGGCACGGAAAGCTGGGCCGGGTTCTCCATGGTCACATTCCATGTCACGGGCCAGCTCAGCCTGACTGCGGCGGGCCGCTACACATCGGACAAGAAGAGCTTCGACGGCACTTCCAATGTGTATATCCTGTTCTGCGGCAATCCGGCGCCGCCGCAGGATTTCTGCCCGGACCTGCCATTTGCCCCGCTGCTCGACACGGAAGAGGCTTTCCAGGATTTCTATACCTCCAGGGGTATCCCCGTAACGCCGGTGCCGCTTTTCGTGCTGCCGCCACAGGCTGGCGGATCGCAGACCGCGCCTTTCGTGCTTCGTTCACCAATCGTGATCGATTCCGCCCTGAAGAACGACAAATTCACCTATCGCCTGGCGGCCCAGTATGAATTCACGCCCCGGAACATGGTCTATGCCAGTTTCGAGACGGGGTATCATGCCGGCGGTTTCTCCTTCGCCCGCGGCGTGGAAACCTATGAACCGGAGACGATCCGCGCCTACACGCTGGGGTCGAAAAACCGCCTCTTCGAAAATCGCGTTCAGCTCAATGTCGAAGCCTTTCTCTGGAAATACCGCAACCAGCAGTTCAGCCAGTTCGGATATGACCTCGGCAATCCGCCTTCGACAGTGTTCCTTACCCGCAATATCGGGAACAGCACGATCAAGGGCGTGGATATCGACCTGGAAGTGATGCCCACCGAAACCACCCAGCTGTCGGCCAATGTCCAGTATCTCGATGCCCGCTATGACAGCTTCGTCTATTATGCGCCGAACCAGGGCCTGCCGCCTAACACCGCCTGTTCCTACAGCCCGACCACGCAGACCACGCCGGGCGGCACGATCAATGTTTTCGCGATTGACTGTTCGGGCAACCGTTCATTCAATTCGCCGAAATGGTCGCTCAATCTGAACGCCCGGCAGGAAATCCCGCTCGGTACGCACAAGGCAGTGCTCCAGGGCGGCACGCGTTACAGAAGCTCATCCTATTCGACGGCTGATTATCTGCCCTATCTCAAGTCCCGGGGCAATTTCGTCAGCTATGCCTCGATCACGTTGACGGATGCGGACGAAAGCAAATTCGTGACGCTTTACGTCAACAATATCGAGGATAATCAGCGCCTTCTCGGAGGCACGACAAATCCGGCTGGATTGATCGTTTCCAATGCCGAACAGCCACGCACATATGGCGTGCGCATTGGCAGCAATTTCTGAGCATCGCGTCCGCGATTTCCAAGGAGCAACACTTTAGATGACCTGCGTTTCTGACTTGCAGTTCGTGGCCCTGGCGGTTCCCGATCTCGCCGCCGAGCGCAAATTCTTCGGCGAGACATGGGGGCTCGTGGAAGTGGGCGAGCAGGATGGACGGGTTTATTTCGCGGCCGAAGGGCGCCCCCATCCCTATGTGATCGTCCTGCGCGAGGATGCCGAGAGAAAGACCGATCTGGTCGGCTTCTCGGCCGCCTCTCGCGAAGATCTGGAAGCGATCTTCCAGCAGGTGAAGGATGCCGGGGCGAAGATCATCGCGGAACCCGGCCCGGCCTCCGGGCCGGCCGGGGGCTGGGCGTTCCGCTTCTTCGATCCGGACGGCCACGCAATCGAAGTTCTGTGCGATGCCCGGCAACGCGAATTCCGGAAATTGGCCAAGGGCGAGGCGATCCCCGAAGGCATCAGCCATGTGGTGTTCCATTCACCCGATCATGCGGCCCTTGCCGAATTCTATCAGCGGGCCCTGGGCTTCCGGCTGTCGGACTGGATCGGCGATTTCATGGTCTTCCTGCGCTGCAATCCGGCGCATCACCGGCTGGCGATCCTGCCGGGGCCGCCCGCACTCAACCACATCGCATTCGATGTGAGTTCGGTCGATGAACTGATGCGCGGCCTGGCGCGGATGCATGAAAACTCGATCAAGCTCAGCTGGGGCCCCGGGCGGCATACGGCGGGCAACAACACGTTCAGCTATTTCGTCACGCCGAATGGAAACGTGGTCGAATATACGTCCGACCTGGAAGAAGTGGACGAGGATACATGGCAGGTCACCCGCTATGAACCCGGGCCGACCACTATCGACCAATGGGGGACCGGACGCATCATTACCGGCAATGTGCCCCATGCCGAAATGGCACCGGACAAGGGGCTTTGGCAGGTCCCTGCCTGAGATTGGGAATATCTGAATGATCGCGAAAGCATTGATAGTCGGCGGCGGCGTTGGCGGAATGAGCGCTGCGCTGGCGATGGCGCGCAACAATATCGACGTGGAACTGATCGATATCGATCCGCACTGGCGCGCCTATGGCGCGGGCATCAGCGTGACCGGCCTTTCGCTTCGCGCCTTCGATGCGCTGGGCATATTGCCGGAAGTGCGGGAACAGGGCTTTGTCGGGGGCGGCATCAGGCTGCGCAGCCCCGATGGTTCCATCGTCATGGAAAGCCCGGCGCCAGCCGAAGACCTCGCGCCGATCGATCGCAGCGGCGGAATCATGCGGCCGGCGCTGCACGCGATCATGCAAGGGCACACGCGCAAGGCCGGAATTGCCGTCACGCTGGGGGTTGAGCCGACAGGCTTTGCAGAAACGGAAGAAGGGGTAAAAGTCTCGCTCTCCGATGAAAGCGAGCGGATGGTGGATCTGGTCGTGGCGGCAGACGGAATCCATTCCAGGACACGCGCGACCCTGTTTCCGGAGGCTTCCCCGCCCAAATTCACCGGACAAGGTTGCTGGAGGATCGTGGCTGACCGTCCGGCAAGCGTGGATCGGCCGGAGATTTATGTCGGCGGCCCGGTGAAGCTGGGCCTGAACCCGATTTCCGAGGAAAAGCTCTACGCCTTTATCCTCGAACATGTGCCCGATAATCCGTGGTATGAAGAGGAAGACATGCTGCCGCATGTCGCCAGACTGCTTGCCCCCTTCGGCGGCGATATCGCGGCCATCCGCGAAAATCTGGGCCCGGATTCGATGGTCAATTACCGCCCTCTCGAATGGCAGTTGCTACCCCGGCCATGGCATCGCGGACGTGTGGTGGTGATCGGTGATGCCGCTCATGCCACGACGCCGCATCTGGCGTCCGGGGCGGGCGCGGCTGTGGAGGACGGGCTCGTTCTTGCAGAAGAACTGGCACGGACAGATGATCTGGACGCCGCGCTGACTGCCTTTGCCGACCGGCGTTTTGAACGCGCACGGATGATCGTGGAAAATTCGGTGCGGATCGGAGAGATAGAGATGCTCGGAGGAAATCAGCTGGATGCCAACCGGATGCTGGGTGACACCATGGAAAAGCTGAAGGAGCCTTATTGATGTCCTTCGGAATTGCGAATGTGGACGGGGCGGCGGCGCTCGTCCGGGATGGCCGCTATGTCCCGCTGTCCCACTGGAATGAAACGCGGGGCGTCGCGGCCCTGCTTGCCGATTGGGACAATGTGCAGCCTCGCCTGGAAGGCTGGGCTAATGACGCCCCGGCATGGGAAGCAGCGGCGGACTTCGAATCTGCCCGGGTTGAACTGCCCTACCGCCCGGGACAGGTGTTCTGCACGGGCGCCAACTACAAGAAGCACGTAGTGGGCCTGATCATGGGCGATCCGTCGATGCGGACGGAAGAACATGAAGCCATGGATGCGGCCGAACGGCAGGCAAAGGTCGAAGCGATGATGGAACAGCGGGCCAAGGCCCTGCCCTTCTGCTTCATCAAGCTGCCTTCCTGCGCCATCGGCCCGCGCGATACCGTGCTGTTGCCGCCCAATGTCGAAAAACCCGACTGGGAACTGGAACTGGGCGTCGTCATCGGGCGCCGCGCCCATCGCGTTTCCGCTGCCGAAGCAATGGATTACGTGGCCGGTTATGCCGTGGTCAACGATGTTACCGCGCGCGAACATATTTTCCGTCGTGACGGTTCGGCCATCGGCGCGGACTGGCTGTCGGGCAAATGCTTTCCCACATTCCTGCCATTCGGCCCGATGATCGTGCCGCGCGACCAGGTGCCCGATCCCTCTGCGCTGACCATCACCCTGTCCGTCAACGGCAAGGTTTACCAGAACGAGAGCACGGCCGACATGATGGCATCGATAGAGCGGCAGATCGAATATCTTTCGCACCGCGTCATCCTGGAACCCGGCGATCTGATCTGCACCGGATCGCCTTACGGCAATGGCTCTGCCTTCGGCGTATTCCTGAAGCCGGGCGACGTAATGGAAGGGACGATCACCGGCCTCGGAACGCAGCGCAACCCCTGTGCCGCGGATGGCTGACCTTCGCTCAGCGCGTTCTTAAGCCATCCAGCAGCAAGCGTTTGACGAAGGCTTCATAATCCTTCGCCAATTGTTCCATATCCGCACCTTCCGGCAGGAGGAGTTCGATCAGCGGCCGGCCGGTAACGAAGAAATCGCTGATGCCCACCACGGCAAGATGCAGGAACAGGGGATCGTAATCCGTCAGGCGGTCTTCGGTATCGAGGCGTTTCACCTGTTGGTAGAAATCCACCGGTCCGCGGTTCCAGTCGCGCACGCTTTCGCGCAATTCGGGCGATTGGGTGCAATCCAGTTCCTCGATCATCAGGCGCTGCATGTTGTGCGCGGACCGGGTGAAGCGGAATGTCGCATGGATGAATTCGGCCAGCAGGTCTTCCGGTTCGCCTTCGGTCGGGGATTCCAGCGCATTCCCGCGGCCGATCTGCTGCGCCACTTCCAGCAGCAGCCTTTCGCGATTGCCGAAATAATAGCGGACAAGCGCAGGATCCCCACCGGCGCGCCGCGCAATTGCGCTGGCTGTAACCTGGGAAGGGGGTAATTCCTGAAGAAGTTCGATGGCCGCCTTGATCAGGGCGTCGCGTCCAACCCCGTTCTTGTCGGCGTTGGGGCGCCCCTTCCCCCGCTTCGCCGCGCGCTTGTTTTCCACCATGGTCACGCCCTTAGCACGCCGCGCGCCGATCACCAATTGGATCGAGACCGATATATTCTTGCAGCGATGAATAAAGCCGATAGGATCGGCTGCCGAGGGAGAGATTCAAAGATGGCAAACTGGCCTTTCACGCAAGGCGTGCATGATTTGGGAAATGGCCTGTACGGCTACGTACAGCCGGATGGAACCTGGGGCTGGTCAAATGCCGGCCTGGTTTCATCGCGCGGGGAGACGCTGCTGGTCGACACCTTGATGAGCGTGCCCTTGACCCGCACCATGCTGGAAGATTTCGCAAGGGTCGACGGGGGCGCGAAGATCGACAAGGTGGTCAACACCCACGCCAATCCGGATCATTTCTTCGGCAATGGCGTGGTGGAGGATGCGGAAATCATCGCCACGGCCAAGACGGCCGAGGAGATGAGCGGCTTCGATCCGAAGGGGCTGGCAAACCTTTCCGCCAATTACGAAAAAATGGGCGAAGCTGGCGAATTCCTGTTCGAAACGATGGGGCGCAAGTTCGACTTCAGCGGGGTGGATGAACTGACCCTGCCCAGCCGCACCTTTTCGGATCGGCTTACGCTGCAAGTCGGCGACAAGACGGTGGAACTGGTCGATCTTGGCCCTGCCCACACCGCATCGGATACGATTGCCTGGGTTCCCGGCGACAGCGTGGTCTTTACTGGCGATCTTCTGTTCAACGAAGGCCATCCGGTCCTGTGGGCCGGCCCGATGAGCCGCTGGATCGCGGCGTGCCGCTATATCGAGGATCTGAAACCCGAAACCGTCGTCCCCGGCCACGGCCCGATCTGCGAAGTCGATGCCGTGCGCAACATGCGCCATTATTTCGAACATCTGATGCAGGAAGCGCGCGGCCGGTTCGAAGCCGGGATGCCCTGGCGGGAGGCGGCGCGGGACATCCCGATGAAGGAATATGCGCACTGGACCGATCCCGAACGGATCGTCGCCAATGTCTATTCGCTCTACAAGGAATGGGATCCGGATCTGGAGGCGGCGCCACCTCCGGTGATCTTTGCCGAAATGAACCGCTATCGGAAAGAACCCGCCCACGAAGGATGCGGCCATGCCCATTGAACTGAACGCAACGCATGATCCGCAGCGGCGCAGCTTCGTGGCCAGCGCCAATGAGGAAGGGGCTGATTTCCCCATCCAGAACCTGCCTTTCGGCGTGTTCGACGATGGTCGGGGCGCGCGCGGCGGCGTTGCCCTTGGCGATTCCATAATCGACCTTGCTGCCCTGTTGCGATCAGGGGCCCTGTCCGGCGCTGCGGCCGATGCTGCAATGGCGGCCAGCAAGGATGGCCTGGAAGATCTCTTCCTGATCAAGCCGGACCAGCTATCATCCCTGCGCCGCGCCCTGTCGGATCTTTATGCAGCCGGATCGGCAGACCGGGCGAAAGCGGAAGAAGCGCTTGTCCCCGCTGCATCCGCCACGATGCACATGCCGGCCAGGCCTGCAGCGTTCACCGATTTCTGCACCAGCGCCGATCATATTCTGCGAATGGCGCGGAATGGCGGGCGGGAGCCTCAGCCAGCCTGGATGACTTTGCCAGTCGCATATAATGGCCGGGCAAGCTCTGTCGCCGTCAGCGGAACACCCGTCATCCGGCCGCGTGGCCAGGTGGCCCCGCGCGGCGGAACCGGGCCGGAATTCATGGCCGAGCCGATGCTGGATTTCGAAGTGGAATTCGGCGCCTGGTTGCGCGGCCCGGGAAATCCGCTGGGCGAAACCGTGTCCATGCAGAAAGCGGAAGAATTGCTGTTCGGCTGCTGCCTGGTCAACGACTGGTCCGCACGCGGCATCCAGTTTTACGAGATGATACTGGGCCCGCATCTGGGCAAGAGCTTCCTGACGACCATTTCGCCATGGATCGTGACGATGGAGGCGCTGGCGCCGTTCCGCGTGCCGGGGCGCGGCCGGACGGAAGAGGAACCGGCCCTGCTCGAATATCTCGACGATCCCGAGGACCGGCGATCCGGTGGACTGAATATCGAACTCACCGCCGAACTGGATACCGGATCGGGCCCGCACCGGATCGTGCGAACCAACGTGGCCGAACTGTTCTGGACGCTGGCACAGATGGTGGCCCACCAGGCATGTGGCGGCGCACCGCTGGAAAATGCCGATCTGATCGCCACCGGCACGGTTTCCGGCGCGGCGGATGAAGCGCGCGCCTGCCTGGTCGAAATCACGGAACTGGGCAAGAAGCCCCTGATCCTGCCTGACGGCACGCAGCGCGTCATGCTTGAAGACGGTGATACGCTGGCAATCCGGGGAAGGGCGTTGGCCGATGGCTTCGTTCCGATCGGATTTGGCGAATGCAGCGGAACCATAAGCCGGGCGAGGAACCCTTGATGAGCGAGAACCTGTTTACCTGCGGCGATCAGAAGCCGATCCCCGTCAGCGCGCGCGGCAAGCATCTTGTTGTCGACATACATTGCCATCTGGGCATCCCCGCCGCGGATGCCATCGTCCAGCAGAAGTTCCCCGGCCCGCCGCCGGGCATCAACGACTTCACCAGCGAACGGACATCCGAAGTCAA
This sequence comes from Croceibacterium atlanticum, assembly GCF_001008165.2. Lineage (NCBI taxonomy): Bacteria > Pseudomonadati > Pseudomonadota > Alphaproteobacteria > Sphingomonadales > Erythrobacteraceae > Croceibacterium > Croceibacterium atlanticum. Next base: position 1,930,227 of record NZ_CP011452.2, read on the forward strand.
CCGCGCCCAGTTCGCCGCGATCGGCCGGACACTCAACACGATCGATACGCGTCTGGCGGATATGGACCGGCTGGGTATCGACGTGCAGGCTATCTCTCCCAGTCCCGGGCAATATTTCTATTTCACCGATGCGGATACGGGCCGCGCGGCGGCCCGCGCCGTGAATGACGGCATGGCAGAAGCCGTGGCCACCCATCCCGACCGCCTGGTGGGCATGGGCACGGTGCCCCTGCAGGATCCGCAGCTGGCAATCGAGGAAATGCGGCGCTGCGTGAAGGATCTCGACCTCAGGGGGATAGAGATCAATTCCAACGTCAATGGCGTGGATCTGCATTCGGACCAATTCCGCCCATTCTGGGCTGCGGCGGAAGAACTGGGGGTTCTGATATTCCTCCATCCGCTCGGCTTCACCCATGCCCAGCGAATGACCGAATATTATTTCAACAATCTGATCGGCAACCCGCTGGAATCGACGCTGGCGGTGGGCCACCTGATCTTCGGCGGCGTGCTGGACGCATATCCGGGGCTGAAAATCTGCGTTGCCCATGGCGGCGGATACATCCCCGGCTATTGGGGCCGGATGGATCATGGCTGGCGCGCCCGGGCGGATTGTTCGGAACATTGCCAGCATGAACCGTCGAGCTATCTGCGCAAGCTCTGGTTCGATACGCTGGTTTTCGACAAGGACGAGCTTGAAAGTCTGGTGAGGACGCATGGCGCGGACAGGCTGTGCCTCGGCACGGACTATCCCTTCGACATGTCGGAACCTGACCCCGTGGGCTTCCACGATCGCCTCGATGAGGAAACCAGGGCGAAGATACTGGGCCTCAACGCCGCGCAATTGCTGGGCCTGGACACCGGGAAATGAGCGCCAATCCCAAGGCACCGCCGAAAACAAACCCTTTCTGGGCCCTGTTTGTCCTCTTCCTCGCCAATGTATTCAACCAGGGCGATCGCATTCTGTTCGGAACGGTAGTCGATCCGATCGGGCGCGATCTCGCCATCAGCGACACGGAAATGTCGCTCGCCAGCGGGCTGTTCTTCGTGCTGTTCAACCTGGTTGGCGGCCTGTTCATCGCGCGCCTTGTCGATCGCGGCAATCGCGTGCGCATCCTGGCGATTGGCGTCGCGGTCTGGTCTCTGGCAACAGCCGCCACCGGATTGGCCACGGGCTTTTCCACCCTGGCCCTCGCCCGTATCGTCGTGGGGATCGGGGAAGCGACAGCAGTTCCGGCGGCCATGTCCCTGATCCCGGACCTGTTCCGGATGGAAGCGCGCGGGCGCGCAGTCGCCGTATTTCAGACCAGCAGCTTTGTCGGCATTGTCGGCGGCACGATCATCGCCGGCGTTCTGGCCGCCGCCATGGGCTGGCGCAGCATGTTCATCGTCTGCGGATTATCCGGTCTTTCGGTCACGGCCCTGCTGCTTTTCAGCGTTCGCGAACCGGAACGCGAAGAACAAGCGGATCGCACGGCCATTCCCGCCTATTGGCGCGATCTCGTGGATGGTTGCGGCCGGGTGCTGCACCGTCCGGGCTTCCTGCTGTTGATGGCCGGCTTTGGCGCCGGTTCGATGATGACTTTCGTGCTGGCAGCCTGGGCGCCCACATTCCTGCTGCGATCGCATGACGTGCCGCTGGCCCAGGTGGGACTGGTTATCGGTCCGGCAGTCGGGCTGGGCGGGATTTTCGGCGCCCTCGCATCCGGGATGTTTGCCGATCGCATGGTTCGCAAACGCAATCTGGCCGCCGACATGCTCAAGGTGCCGTTGTGGAGCATTCCGCTCTCACTGCCATTCATGGCGGGATTTATATTCCTCCCCTGGCTGGCAGCGGCGATGGCTTGCGCAGCGGTGATGAACTTCCTGCTCAGCATGGCAACGCCCACGGCCATGAACTTCGTGGTCAACTCTGTCGCACCGGGTGATCGCGGATTGTCGGCCACCTTGCTTCTGGCGGCGACCGGCCTCGTCGGCGGAACGATGGGCCCCTTCATCGTCGGCCTGTTGAGCGATCTGCTCGCCCCCCGGCTGGGCGATGAATCGCTGCGGATAGCAATTGCCGCCATGCTCGCCACGCCGGTGGTGGCAACGATCTTCCTGGTGGCCGCCTATCGCCGCGCCACGAAGGCTGCAATCGACGAGGCAGGGGCAACAATAACAGATCCGCAAGGCCTGCCCGCAGGCAGGTGATCGGGAAGGCCCCCACCCGCCGGACGAAGCTCAACACGTTATCTGAGCCAGCATAGCTGGGCGTTACAAAATTCCTTCAAACCGAAGTGGGAGAGTTCGCGGCCATAGCCGCTGGCCTTGATCCCACCGATAGGCACGCGGGGATCCGATACTGAAATACCGTTGACGTATACCGCACCCGCGTTGATCCGCGGGGCGTTTCGGGCAGCCAGATCCGGATCTCCTGTCCAGACGGAAGCAGAAAGCCCGAACAGGCTGTCATTGGCCAGTTCGATGGCTGCATCGAAGCTTCTCACCTTCAGGATCGGCGCGACCGGCCCGAACACCTCTTCCCGGCAAACGGGCATGTCATTGGTTACGTCCACCAGAACGGTAGGAGGGTAGAAGGCGCCCGGACCATCAGCTATCTCGCCCCCAAGCAGGACCCGTGCACCGTGATCGATACTGCGCGTGACGAGCGAGTGGACTTCGGCCCGAAGATGCTCCCGCGCCATGGGGCCCATTTCCGTTTTTGCATCGAGTGGATCGCCAACCCTGATCTGGCGCACCTTTTCGACAAAGCTGTCGGTGAATGCGTCGAAAATTTCCTCGTGAATAAGAAATCGCTTCGCGGCGATGCACACTTGCCCGCAATTCTGGAAACGCGCCCGGACAGCTTCAGTAGTTGCCCTTTCCAGATTCGCATCGGGAAGAACGATGAACGGATCAGACCCGCCAAGTTCCAGGAGAGACTTCTTGAGGTTCCGCCCCGCTTCCGATGCAAGGGCAGAGCCCGCGGCAACGCCAGCAGTGACCGTCACCCCACAGATGCGCGGATCGCCCAGCAAGCCCGTAATCGCCTCCCGATCTGCATTGACCACGAGAAACGCACCGTCGGGAAAGCCTGCATCCGAGAAGCATTCCGCCAGGGCATGGGCACTGCCCTGCACATTATCCGCATGTTTTAACAGCAGCGCGTTACCCGATGCCATGATTGGCACTGCTGCGCGCAGAACCTGCCAAATGGGGAAATTCCACGGCATGACGGCAAGGACAGTGCCGAGCGGCAGATACCGGACCGTTGCCACGCCTTCGGGGCCGAAATCGGTAGTTTCGTCAGCGAGCATCTGCCCTGAATTTTCGGCGTACCAGTTACAAAGATTGGCGCACTTATCCACTTCGGCCAGGGCGAGACTGATCGGCTTCCCCATTTCCAGGGTGATTGATCGCGCCAGTTCCTCCCGGCGCGAGGCGAGAACTGCGCCAAGCCTTTGCAGATGCGTGCATCGCGCGTCCTGGCCCAGGGCAGCCCAATTTCGGAAACCCGCACTGGCTCTGGCAAGTGCTGCGTCCAACTGCGCACCATCCATCGCCGGGTAGCGCCCCAGCAATGTGCCATCGGCGGGATTGATGGAAATAGATTCAGTCCGCATGATCCGATCCCTGATTTGCGCACGCGGATTGACCGCGCCCACGCGTTTCTTGCTGGAAGTCAGTAAACGGACGGCTTTGGCTCGGCCCCGGATGACGGCTTTGCCTGTTCGTCTGACTTGAACTTCGCGGCCAGAGCTTCGGTGCCGCGGGCCAGAATGGACACGTCGGTTCCAACGGCCACGAAACTGGCGCCCAGCTCCAGATAGTGGCGGGCAAGCCTCTCGTCCGCGATGAGGATGCCCGAAGGCTTGCCGCAGGCGGATATGCGCGCAATCGCCGTTTCGATCGCAGCCTGGACATCAGGGTGGGCCGGGTTCCCCAGATGGCCAAGATCTGCGGCCAGATCGGACGGCCCGATAAAGACGCCGTCAACGCCATCGGTCTCAGCGATCGCTTCCAGATTCTCCAGCGCCGCCTGACTTTCAACCTGCAGCAGCAGGCAGATATCTTCCTGCGCGCGGTGGAGATAATCGGCGGTCCGATCCCATCGGCTGGCCCGTCCGATCGCCGCCCCTACGCCGCGAATTCCGAAAGGGGGATAACGCGTAGCGCGCACCATTTCGGCCGCCCCCTCGGCCGTGTCGATCATCGGAATCAGCAGGCTGCGCGCGCCGATGTCCAGATATTGCTTCACCAGGACCGTATCCGCGACCGGCAAGCGCACCACAGCTTCCGTGGCGCCACCGTCGACAGCCTGCAACTGGGCCATGACGAGCGGAAGATCGTTCGGCCCATGCTCCGCATCTATCACCATCCAGTCAAAACCCGCCCCGGCGCAGATTTCAGCCGTGTATGGCGTTGCGAGCGCCTGCCAGATCCCGATTTGCGGCTGCAAGGCGGCGATCGCCCGCTTGAATGCGTTCATGACCATGCTTCCCACTTTAGCCGAAGGCGATCTCAACACGACCGAAGGGACCGAAGTCGCCCAGGATTTTGCTGCCGGGCGGCGCCTCGACAGGACGAATGAACGAACCGGAGAGGACAATCTGCCCTTTCCGGATTCCCTGCCCATACACCCCGAGACGTTGCGCGAGCCAGGACATCGACAGGAGAGGATCCCCCAATACCCCGGCCCCTAGCCCGGTTTCTTCGATCTGATCGTCGCGCGAAAGGATGGCACCGATCCACGGCAGGTCTTCGGGCCTGAAATCATGGACCGGCGCACCAAGAACGATACCGCCATTGGCCGCGTTATCCGATATCGTATCGAACACCGTTCTCATTCGCCCCGTTTCCGGGTCCGCGCGGGTGATTCTGGTGTCGAGAATTTCGAGAGCCGGCGCGATATAATCCGTTGCTTCAGCAATCTCTGCCGGCGTGGCATCGGCGGGGACGTCATGCTTCATGACGAAGGCAATTTCCGCCTCGATCCGCGGCTGGATAAACCTTCCGGCCGGAACGATGCCCCCATTCGGGAAAGTCATTGACCCAAGCAGGACGCCTGAATCGGGAATATCTATTCCCAGCGCGGATTGCATTGCCCTGGATGTCAGGCCGATCTTCCAGCCGATGATTGTATCGCCAGCCGCGCACTTCATCCGCACCCATTCAGCCTGGATGGCATAGGCATCGTCCATGGTGATCGTGGGATGATCTTCGCTCAGCAAGCGAATTTGCGTCCCGGTCTTTTCCGCAGTGGCAAGCGCAGCCGCAGCAGCGCGAATAGCCGCACCATTCAGGGTGGAACCAACCGGACCACTGGTGATCCCCGCCACCGGACACATCAGGCGGCGGACTTCCTGTTCGTGTCAAACCCCATCTGGGCCCCAAGCAGGGCCGGAGGCTCCTTCAGGTTTTCCTGCCAGAGAAGCGCCTCCATCGCGATGGCAAGCGGCTGGTTCTGAATCGTTAGCTCGTAAACATAATCATCATAGGAAGCATGATTATGCACGGCCCATCCCGGAGCCGAAAGCATGAGATCGCCAGCCTTCCATTCATACACATTACCGGCAACCGTGCTCCGCCCACTGCCATGGAAATAATAGTTGATGGCTTCCGATACATGGCGATGCGGCCTGTCCACGATCTGCGGCGGACGGATCGTGATCGTGGCGAAGAAGTTCGGCGTTGTCCCGTTGGTGCGGCCAGTCATGGGATTATAGAGAAGGTAAAGCCGCCGACCGACATAATCCTGGCCAAGATCCTGCAGCTTCTTCAGTTCGCTCTCAACCCTCTCCCACGGCCAGTGCAGCGCATTTGATTCCACCGCAGGAGGGTTGATCAGCCGTTCATAAGGCATGAGCATTGCACCATCATCGCCAATTTCAAACGTGCCGTAAGGGCTGATCCGGCGCGGATTGATCGACTGGTCATCCTCTTCCTCAACAGGTTGGTGAAGCGGCGGATTCGCTTCCCAGTGATGCACCTGCATGAACTGGAGAAGCGGCACATTCGTGTAGGTCAGGAAGACCTGCAGATCAGTACCTGTATTCTCCCGCCAGTAGGGCACGAAGGAAGGCGTGTTGTAGACATCATATTTGCCGAAGGGGATGCGCCGGTCGCCAACGGTCGCCACTCCTTCCCCGCGGATGCAGAAATTCACTTCCGTCGCATTGTGGCGAAATGGCTCTGTCCGCTCTCCCGGCTTCAGGACATTAAGGGTGACCTGGACAGAGGTGGCAAGTCCCGGCGTGGCTGGATTGGCGCGGGGATGAACGATCAGCGAGCTGCGGCGGCCGTTTCCGGGAATCGGGATAGACGCGAGACGCTCGATCTCCTCGTCGATCTGTTCCCTTGTTATGATTGCAGGCGCCCAGGGATCGTTGATGGGATAGTTCTGTCCGCTGATGTCTGCAAAGCGGCCAACCGTTTCATCGAAATCAGTGCGAAAGTCGTTCATCGATTTCTCTCCTGAATCTGTTTGCTGATCGTTCAGGTCAGGCGCGGGGCCTGCCTGGTCACCTCCGGGAGAGGTCGGCCGAGCCGGGCAGCACGCACACGATCAAGGATTGCAATGCCTAGGGACAGATCCGAGATGCCCATGCCCATGGCCTTGAACACGCTGAGATCGCAATCGCCGGGGCGCGCCGTTCCCGCGGCGGCCAGCCGGGACAAGGGGACAAGCCGATCCCATGCCGCCTCGTCCTCTCCGAACGCCTCCTGAAATTCGCGGCTGAGCTTGCGCACTTGCGGGACACTGTCCGCTGCACAAAGCGTCGCCCTGTCGAGCAGGGGGGCCTCGAATTCGGCGCGCTCCGGCGTGATCGCACCGACCGCGTTGATATGCACTCCTCGCGGAAGGCTGTCCGCCCGCAAGAAGGGCATCCGCGAACGGGTGGCGAGAGTTACGATGTCAACTGTATCGAGGGCCTCGTCCAGCGAGGCCGAGGCGACAGCATCCAGCCCAAGACTTTCTTCAATTCGGCGTGCCAGTGCTTCGCGGTTGGCAGCCGTCGGGCTCCAGACCGTGACCCGGTCCAGCTTGCGGACGGCAGCAACGGCGGCGACCTGGGCAATCGCCTGCTTGCCGGCCCCGATCATCGCCATGTGGGCCGCTCCCGGACGGGCCATCAGATCTGTTGCCAGGCCGCTTATGCCGCCAGTACGCATCTGGCCCAGGGCAAATGCTTCGATAATGGCGAGCACGCTGCCATTATCCGCGTCAATCAGAACCAATAATGGCATGGCCCCGTTGGCGGTATGCGCCCACGTCTTGGTGCCGGCCACGCCCAGCCCTTCAAAGACCGCGCCGATGGCGTGAAGTGTTGAACCATTGGCCCATGTCGCATGGGTTTTGACCATGTTGACGGCACGGCCCGCTGCTTCTTCCTTCAACCCGTCGCGAAGCGCATCGATCGCTTCGGGCAGGGACATGACCGAGACAACTTCGGCCTCCGATATCCAGATACCGGCGCTCATGGCATTACCTCCGCGAAGATCGATGGAACAGGCGGCGCCAGCCCAAGGCAGTTCACCATCTGGGCATGGGCGACATACCGGCCGACCAGGAAAAGGACCGCGATGGCGCGCTCCTTGCCGACAAGGTCGATCACCTCGTCCAGTTCAGCTTCTGTATCTTTCCCCTGGCGCGCCACCAGGCCGAACGTCATGCGCTGCAGTGCCCGCTCTTCCCCGGACAGCAAGGGCGCGCTGTCGGGCGCCACTTGTTCGACCGCGGCGATCCAGTCTTTCCCGAAGCCAAGCTTTTCCGAGAGACGTTCATGCTGATGAAGTTCGTAGGGATTATCCATCAGCACCGCGACTGTAAGGGCGACGGTTTCGGTCCAACGGTCCGGCAGCGCCTCTTTCAGCTTGCCGGTCATTTCCATGAAGGGCGTCAGCACCTCGGGCAGATGGCCGGTACAGCTGAAGAATTCCCCCAGATAGCCAAGCCGCTCGAATTTCCCGCGCAAGGAATCCTGCAAATCCGGCGCCAATTCCTCGAATGACAATCTCGGTATCTTCGCATTCACGAATCATGCACCCCCGGCCTTTTCCGGGCAGACCTTCCCTCTCTTTCTGCTGTTCCTGAAATACATTATAGAGAATTCGGTTATACCCGAAGGGAATAGGCATGGACTTGCGGCAGATGCGCTATGTTATTGCTGTGGCCGACGAACTGAGTTTCACGAGGGCGGCCGCGCGATGCAATGTGTCCCAGCCTCCGCTCAGCCGGGCGATCCGCGATCTGGAGACCGAGATCGGGGTACAGCTTTTCGAACGCGACACGCATTCGGTCAGAATCACGCCGGCTGGGGAGACGCTGGTTTCAGAAGCCCGCCTGGCCCTGGCGACAATTGAAAAGGGGATCGAGAGCGCGAGGCAGACCGCCTCCGGCCTGCGCGGCACGTTGAAGCTGGGTTTCGGAGGATCGACAGTTTATTCCTTGCTCCCCGCGCTGATCCGTCGCTTCAGGGCCGATGCCTGCGATGTCGATTTCGAATTCTGCCCCATGCCGGTCCTCAACCAGATCGACGCGCTGCGAAGCGGGGAAATCGATCTCGGCCTGCTGCGCCTGCCAATTTTCGATGAAATGATCGAAACGGCCTTTGTCCATGGCGAACCGCTGGTCGTCGCATTGCCCGAAGGGCACCCGCTCCTTGAAAACCGCGGGGCGATATCCATTGCCGATCTGGAATCGAGCCGCTTCATTACCTACGAGCCTACCCGCGGGTTCAATTTCCATTCCGACCTGCTCGCCCTGTGCCGGCTGGCGAAGTTCAATCCGGAAATTCGTCACCAGGTCGCCACGACCGAGGCGGTTGTCGGCATCGTCGCATGTGGGGAAGGCGTGGCCATCCTGCCCGCATCAGCAGAGCGACTTCGCATGGAAGGCGTTGCGTTCCGGCCGCTCGAAACCGGCGGAATGCCCGATCATCTGCGCGAAGTGCGCTTCGGCCTTGCATGGTGCAAGGACACGCCATCGGCAACGGCATTGCGCTTCATAAGCCGGATGACCAAGCCATCGGCGAACCGGCCCGATCCCGCCACATCTTTATCCCATGCCGGCACTACCGGAGACAGCGCCTGAAGGGTCGTCCGCCCCAGATTATCGCGCAGGCTATCGTCATCGCCGGATGGTCAACTTCCCAAGGATATCAAAGGTCCAGCACCAGCTTGTCGCTCTTCGCGCCGGAGCAGCACACCATCATGGTCGCATTCGCTTGCCGCTCTTCCTCGCTCAGGATCGAATCCCGGTGGTCCGGTATGCCGGAGATTACTGTCGTTTCGCATGCCCCGCACACACCTTCGGAGCATGAATAGGAGACAAAGATTCCGGCATCCCTCAGGACTTCGAGAATTGTCTTGCCCGCCGGAACCACCAGTTCGGTTTGCGAACGGGCCAGTTCTATGGTGAATTGATGATCGGTTGCCGCCTCGAACCGGGCCTCGAAATATTCGACATGCATATGGTCGGCGCTACGCGAAGAAGCCCTGCCCGCCTCCTCGAACGCCTCCAGCATCCCGTTCGGCCCGCAACAATAGATATGGGCATCCGCCGGGGCGTCGCCAACGATCCGGGCCAGCGCAAAGGGGGCACCCGCAGATTCCTCCCCTATCCGGATCGTGACATTTTCCCACTGGCTCAGTTCATCGAGCAGGATAGCATCGCTGCGCGATCGCACGGTGTAGTGCAGTTCGAACGGGCGCCCCAGATCACGCAGGCGATGCGCCATCGCATAGATCGGCGTGATGCCGATTCCGCCTGCGATGAGCAGCGAGAAGGCCGCCCCCTCATCCAGGGGAAAGTGGTTTCGCGGCGGGCTGACCTGCAGCCGCATCCCCACCCGCAGCCGATCGTGAATCCAGCGCGATCCCCCGCGACTGTCCTCCTCACGCTTCACTGCGATGTCGTAAGCCTTCAGGTTCTCTCCCGCATGTAACAGCGAATATTGTCGCTCCATCCCGCCCGGAAGATGGAGCGAAATATGCGCGCCTGGCGCAACCGGGGGGAGGGAACCGCCTTCCGGCCGTTCGAACCTGTAAAGATTCGTGTTTCGCGATCCGAGCCTGATGCAGGTGAGGACGAGCTCAATCTTGGCGGACATTGGAAGGCCTTGATATTTGCGAAGCGCGGAGCCGGCGAAGGGCTTACAACCCCTTGGTGGGGGCAAGCATTTCGGGCACTTCCCAGCTGGTCAGCGGCTCACCCATTTCGAGCGCTCGCAATTCGCGTTCCCACATCCTGCGCAGCAGGACGATGGCAAGGTCCGACCGTCCGAGATGTTCGGCCGAACGATCGACGATCTCTCCCTGCCCCACTTGCGTCACATAATCCTGGATACCGGTAATATCGGGCCGCGGCGGTATGTCCGACATGGCGATTTCCCCGGACATCACCCTTCGCGAGACATCCTTGAAAGATTCGAGCGCGGCGATCTGCGCATTGACTTCGTCCCTGGCCGCGATGAACTTGTCGATGTCCTCCCCCGCGATGCTGACACCCTGCACGATGAAGGTCATGTGCAGCGTATCGGTGACCGGGATCCGCCAGCTGATGTAATTGCGCCATTCGTTTTCGCCTTCGGCACTCGGCGGGAGCTTGAGCATCAGTATATTGGGCATCAGGAGATGGGTTTCGCGAACCCGCCCGTCGCTCCTGACGCCCTTGGCGACGAGCCCATATGACGTCTGCTCCGCCTCTACCTGCGGAACTTCCTCGTTAAGGCCGGAATGCTCGAACAATCCGGTACTATGAGTGAAGTTCACATGGACTTCATCAATACCGTTCTCGATATTCTGGAAATAATTGCAGTCCCGGAAATACGTGCTGACATCGAGATAACTTGCATCCTCGAATGCGGTGTAGCGCGGCATCTCGGGCGGTTCACCATCACCGACATAGGCAAAGACCAGGCCCAGATATTCCCTGACCGGATAAGTCTTCAGCTTGATCCGCCTGATGTAATTCTCATTGTCTTCGCCAGGCACTTCCTTGCACTGCCCGTCAGTGCCGAATTTCCACCCGTGATACATGCAACGGATTCCGTCGCTTTCCACCCATCCCGTGGAAAGCTGTGTGCGCCGGTGGGGGCAGCGGAACTCGGTCAGGTTCAGCGTGCCATCCGGCGTACGATAGAGCGTGAAGGATTCACCGAACGCATGGACAGGCCGCGCGCGACCCGGTTCGATCTGCGTGGCCATGGCAATGGGCTGCCAGAAGCTGCGCATGAAGCGCCCGGCCAGGGATGCTGGCGACACCTGTTCGAACTGCCGTTTCGTTGACCAAAGATCGGGGGACGCAGCCTCGGGCGACATCATGCTCATTTCCTGTTCCTCTCTCTACCGCGGACAAAAGTAAACTCATCAGTTTACTTTTGTCAAGCTGCCGCACCCGGATTAGGTTGGCGGGCAACTGGCCAGAAAGTGACGGAAAGAATGCGAACGAAACGCGATGACATCATGCGCGCCGCATCGGAGGTATTTCTTCGCAAGGGGTTTGCCGCCGCCGGCGTCGATGAAATCTCCGAGGTCGCCCGCGTATCGAAGCGGACGTTGTACAAGCACTTCAAAACCAAGGACGATCTTCTCGGCGCGATGATAGCCCGCAAAAGCGAGGAACTTTCCTCCGGGCTCGACCTCACATTCGACGATGCCCACACCCCCCGAAAGGCGCTGGACACGCTCGCCCGGCAATATCTGGCACTGGTGCTCACCGAAGAGAGCATCGACCTGTTTCGTCTCGTGGTCGCGGAATCGCAGAGCTTCCCGGACTTTACCCGCTCGTTCCATGAAAACGGGGTGATCCATCTGCGGAAATCGCTCGCCCTCAAGCTTGCCGAATGGACCGAGGCCGGGCTCATGGAAATCAGTGATCCGGAAATCGCAGCCGACCAGTTCCTTGGCGCTTGTGTCGGCTCGCTCCGGATCCGGGCCCTATTCCCTCCACACCCCGCCGAATTCCCCCCTTCACTGGACAAATGGATCGACCACGCGGTTGTCCATTTCCTGCGAGGCGCCGACTACAGGGCAAGCGCCTCGGCCGAGGGATGAAGGGAATTCCGGCAGGTTGACGGTCGAAACCTTCCGCACGGGGCCAATAGCCCCATCAGAAATGGAACCCCATGCGCAGCCCGTAGGTTCGCGGCGGCGCGATCGAACTGGTGTTCCATCCGGTCAGGAAACCGTGCTGATTGCCCCCGCCCCCGACATAGATGTCCTCATTCGTCAGGTTGCGCACCCACGCACTGACATACCAGGCCTTGTCCGGCGCATTATAGGTGAGAGACGATGCCAGGGTAACATAGCCTGCCTGCTGCTGGTCAGGATGAAAATCCGCCGCCAGCCATGTCTTGGATGCAAAGCTGGCATCCGCGCTGAAAGTTATGTCCCCGCCATTATCCAGCTCAAACGCCTGATCGAGCCCGACCATCCCGCTCCATTTCGGAGTGCGCATCAGCGGGAACCCGGAACAATCAATGCTGACAAGTCCCGTTGCGCCGGGAGCGCTGACCGGACAGCCGACGCGCCCCGGCGGAACGAAATTGGCGGGCTGTTCGACTACGAAATTACCGTATTCACCATCGACATATTCGACCGCGCCCCGGATCGTCCCTCCCTGCCACGGGGCCGCCACTATATCGAGGCTGGCACCCTTGATCGTTGCGCCTGCGGCGTTACGGGTCATGAGAACGACGGAATTATCACCGTCAAAGCCGGGCATAGACATCTGCAGGTTCTTGTAATCGTAGTAAAAACCTTCAAGATTCACCTGCAGCCGGTTATCCAGGAACCGGTTCTTCAGCCCAATGGTGTAGGCAGTGATGGTTTCCGGATCGAACGGTATCAGGGAATCGCGCGTAACCAATGTTACGGACTGGTTGAAACCGCCGGCCTTGAAGCCAGTGCTTACATCAGCAAACAGCAGGCTCTGCGGTCCGACATCGATCTCTACCCCACCCTTCCAGGTCAGGCGGTCAAAGGTTTCCTCGCTGTCGTAAAAACCAGGCGTCGGATTGTATATCGGGCACAGCGTTCCCGGCATCGCGCCATTGGGTGGTGTGCAATCGTTGGATGACGGCGCCGATCCCAGTATCATCGGCGAGATTGCATAGCGTTCAAAATCGAAGGCGCGGCGCTTGTCGCTCGTATAGCGCAGCCCGCCAGTCAGGCGGATCGCATCGGTAATACTGTAGGTCAATTGCCCGAAGGCAGCATAGGCTTCAGTGCCCAGGCTTAACACGTTCCGCGTGTTCAGCGCCATGCCCGCGCGGATCTGGTAATCGGTGGTCTGATCCTCCTTGAACCAATATCCTCCCAACACCCATTTCAGCCGGTCACTTTCATTTCCGAGCCGCGCCTCGAGCGAATACTGGGTCGAACGTTCACCGTCCGGCGCATCTCCTGCCGCATTATAGGGCGCGCCGAGATTGTAGTTATAGTTGAAATTGAAAGAAAGTTGGGCGTGCGTCTTCCGCCAGGCCGGGATGAGCGTAAAGGTCGCAAAATCCATTTCGTAATCGAGCTGAAGATGTGCGGCATAGGATTCGACATCTCTGAACAGCGGAAAAAGCGATGGATCGTCGACCATGAACGGCGGCATCGACATGCCGCCGCTATCGGCATATTGCTGCGCAAATGCATCAAGGAATGCCGCAGCATAGGCGGGATCAGTCGTACCTGTGCGAACCGGGAGGCCCGGAATCGCCGGCAAGCTAACGATGCCCGAACCAACTCCCCCCAGATGCGTATAGCTGAAGGATCCAAGGATCGACATGCGCTCGCCCGCCAATGCCCTGCCCTGGATTCGCACCGCTTCCCGGTCATCGTCATCCGATCCGTCGGAAAGAAAGCCGTCACGGCGATTCAGCTGATAGGACGCTCGGAACGCCGCGGCATCTCCAACTGGCACGTTCAAAGCGCCTTCCACGCCGAACTGGGAATAATTGCCGATTATTCCGTCAATATAACCGCCCAGCTCACCGAAGCGCGGCTGGACAGTAATCAGATTGAGAACCCCCCCGCTCGCGTTCCGCCCGTAAAGCGTTCCCTGCGGCCCCTTCAGCATTTCCACGCGTTCGATATCGAAGAAATTGCCCGAAATTGCCTGCGGTCGGCTCACGACCACCCCGTCGATATTCGTAACCACTGCGGGATTGGACTGCGCGGTGACACCATAATCGCCGATACCGCGCACATAGATCTGGGTGCTCGTGCCGCCACTTACCTGCACGCCAGGCAGCAAACGCGATAGATCATCGGGCGACACGCCGCCCGCCTCCTTCAGATCATTGCCACCAAGAACAGCGATGGAAAGCGCGGTCCGCTGCGCCGACTCCGACCGTCGCTGCGCGGTCACGACGATCTCAACGATGTTGGGAGTGGTGCCGGTGGACGCATTCCGATCTGCGGCAGCCGTGACCTGATCTTCTTCCGCCAGGACCGGGGTGGAAAAAGCAAGAGCCATCAGGCTTGCCCCGAAAAGACCCACGCGGCTCGCGCGGACACCAGGCGTAGAGAATCCTCGCTCAACACGATACTTCATCAGATCTCTCCCAATTATTTTGTAATTTTATTTTTTACTTACATCATGAAATATAAGTCCGAATCCAGGACCACCCTCTGGGGGATATTTATTCTTCGCCGGACGAGCCGAAGCCCCTCATTCGTCATGCGCAGCAGGTCTTCCCGCCCACCGACAAGGATCGACTGCTCGCGTTCACGCCGGTTCCGGCAGACGAGGAAATTCGAAAGCGCGTGAATGTCGCCAGCAACATCCGTTTCAAAGGCTTCGATATTGGTGATGAGATGCCGAATACGCGGCGCTGGATCCAGGCGCCGGGCAAGATTGGTTTCGAGTTGGCAAATCCGCGAATCCAGATCTTCGAAATCGTCGTCGTAAATCGAAGGGGGAAAGGCAGGCGGGGCTTTCCGGTCATTCTTGTACCGATCTTCAAAAACCGGCAACCAGTAATGTATTTCCCTATCCACCATTGCATCAATCCATTCACGGTAATTGGATTGACTGAATAGGCGCGCCTCCCGGAAGTAGAAGCGACAGACAGCATTGTATTCCTTGTCGCCAACATCCTTCAACATGGCTCTACCCGCACTCCCATCGTGTTGATCCGATTGTTCTGATCCGGCGCCCACGCTCATCGTGCCAGATATCCGCCATCGACAGGCATCGCCGCCCCGGTAACGAAGGACGCATTATCGGATGCGAGAAACGCGATTACTGCCGCGACTTCTTCCGGCTCCGCCACCCGTTCCATGGGATGCCCTTCTGCCATGGCCGAAAGAATTGCCGTTCGCACCGGCGCGTTCGCTTCCTGATCGGGCGTCAGGCTCATCCCTGTCCGCACCGCGCCCGGGCAGACACAGTTAACCCGGATGCCTGCAGCCGCATATCGCGTGGCAAGAGAAGTGCTCAGCTGGCGAATGCCGGCCTTGGTCACATTATAAAGAAACGTGCTTTTCCCGCCCATCTCCTGCCCGATGAAAGACGACACCGAACCGACACTGACAATCGCGCCGCCCCCTTGTTCGATCATCTGCGGCACGACAGCGCGCGCCATCAGGAACATGCTGGTCAGGTTGTTCGCAATGACCCGGTTCCACTCATCGAGCGATACTTCGTCAATATCCCCGACATGATGAATCCCCGCAGCATTGATCAGTATATCGACCCGGCCGGAATGGGTCAGGGCCTCCTCGATGATCCCGGCGGACGCCTCTTCGCGGGAAACATCCGCAGCAACTGCCGACACCGCGCATCCATGCGTGTCGCGCAGCTGCCCGGCCAAGGCGTGGAGAGCGTCCGAATTGATATCTGTCAGAGCCAGATCGGCGCCACCTGCGGCCAGACTGGCAGCTACGGCTTTGCCGATACCGCTGGCAGCCCCGGTGACGATTGCCGTCTTGCCCTTGAACTCAACCGGATCCATCAATCCCCCCTCCGAATTCTTCCAGCCGCTTGGCGCAGATCACCCGTCATCAACCCGGCGGGCCTTGAGCGCCTCCCAATCGCCGGCCTCCATCACGTCCTTGTAGAAACTGTAGAAGCCGCGCACGCCGATTTCGGAGACAAGGAAATCCCCTATCTTTCCAGGCATTTGCTCGTCTCGCGTGTCGTATTGGAGGCCGAGTGTCGAATCCATGCTGCCCTGCTGGGCCATCCGGCCGCGAAGCGCGTCGGTAATCGACTGGAAATTGTCCGTATCGTCGGTTTCGAATGTTCCCGCCGTCGCAAAACCGCGCATCGTCTCCTTCTGGATGGTGCGCTTCAGCTCTGGCGGCATATCCTTTTCCACCATGGTCCAGGTCCACACTTCGATCTCGTGCGGGCCACGCGGCATCCAGACCTTCCAGACATTCGTACCGTAAAGGAAGGAACAATTGGGGAAGATGGTATGCGCCATATGCGAACCGTAAAGGCGCGCCCTTTCTTCCCCCAGCAGCCCGGCCACTTCAGGCCGCTTGGCTTCGATGAAATTATGGTAATCGGGCCGCCGGTGAAGCGCCGCCGCCGCATCGTAGATCACGCCCGCACCATGGCCATAACGCGTCGAAGCCACGAAACCGGCACCCTCAGGCATATGCGTATTGCCCGCCACACCCGATAACGGCCCACCGAGAACCTTCAGCGATGGCTGATGCGTCCCCCGACATGGTAGCCATCGAGGAAGTTCTCGCTCGGCACTTTCCAGTTACACTGGATGATCGACTTTACCGGCGGACCGAGCAGTTCCATGCCCGCGCGCGTCGTGAAACAGTCGATATACCAGGTGATGTCGCCCAGATATTCGGCCAGCGCGGGTGCATCGGGATCGAAACAGCCGAACACGAAGCCACCATAACTTTCCACCCTGGCCACCGGGGCGAGGCCAAGGCTCCCCTTGTCCAGCTCCCCGCCATAGGCCGCCGTCTTCGAGGGGGCCCCCCGCAGCGAACCATCGATACCGAAGGTCCAGCCATGATAGGGGCAGACGAAAGCCCGCGTATTGCCGGATTCAGCGTGGCACACCCGCGAGCCGCGATGCGTGCAACTGTTGATGAAGGCACGGATTACGCCATCCGCACCGCGCACCACGATGACCGCATCCTCCCCCATATAGGTCGAGAAATAATCGCCCGGATTGGGAATTTCCGATTCATGCGTAAGAAACAGCCAGCACCGCCCGAAGATACGCTCAAGCTCCAGCTTGTAGATATCCTCGTCAGCATGGATCTGTTTCTTCTGCTTCGATCCGGCCACATCGATGAGTTCGGCGACGTCTATATTCATCACCGCCCCTCCTCAAATTTTCCGTAAATTGGCAACCGGGAAGGGAGGGCGCGGGTAAAGCTGGCAAAAACCGCGCCGGGAAGGGCGCTTTTCTTCAAAGCCAGACCCACTTTTTGAAAAACATGAGTTTGCATTTTTCGACGACGCCTCCCCACGCCGATCTTGCTTTCTGTTTTCTCCGCACTTCTGCTTAGGTGCTTAGTTGATCGACGGCCAATCGAAACTCCAGAACTCACATAAACGGTGCTAATCTCCTGACAGGAAATCAGCGATCATGATGTGCGGGGATGGATGAAAAGGCCGCGGATCATCGTGGAAAAACGGCATTGCGGCGATCCGCACCGATCAGGTCCGGATACCAGGCACCCTGCCAGTTCGCTCAAAGGAGATCGCGTCGCGGTGGACCGGCAGCCCCCATAGCTCGCAAACCTGAAAAATCTCCCGGATAAAGGACTTTGCAAGGCTGCTCGCGCTGTATTCCGCACGCACTACGAGATAATTCCAGCCCTCGAAGCATTCCGGCAAATCATAGGCGACGAGACTGCCCTGCTCTCTTTCCTTGATGATGGAATTGTCAGAAAAGACAGACCAGCAATCGGTATTGGATACGATTTCCTTCGCAGCATAAATCGAATTCGACACCAGTATGTTGCTTTCATGGATTTCCAGTCCGCTGGCGGCCAGTTCGGTCTTTATGCTGGACAGAATGCCCATTTCGTCGGGCGGCAGGATCAGCGTGTAATCCATGAAACCGCGCAGATCGCCAGTGCCCTCCAGCGGGTGCCCCTTTCTGGCGCACAACAATTTGCGCGACTGGAATATCCGGAAAGCCTTGAGCCCTTTCAGGTCGAAATCGGCGGGATTCTGGCATACGAACAGATCGATCACGCGATCGCGCAATTGCCGAACAAGCGCATCGACGAGGCTTTCCTCTAGAATAAACATCTTTGTGTCAGGGCGGCTGGACTTGAGATTGGCCGCCGCGCGGGCAACGATGTGGATGCCGCCGCCAGTCGTTGCCCCGGCCAGGAGCGAACCGGCGCCGCCGGCCATGAGCGATTCTATCTGCTGCGTAGCCTGAGCAAGCTCGCGGTCGATCGTGCGTGCATGGGCATATAACGCCTCGCCATAGATTGTCGGTTCAACACCATGCGCGGATCGGGTGATGAGCTGTACGCCGACTTCCTCTTCCAACTGCGCGATACTTTGTGAAAGTGCAGGCTGGGTAATGTGAAGTTCTTTGGCCGCCTTGCGAAACCCCCCTTGATTAATAAGAACGGCGAGGCGCAGCAATCGCTGGGGGTCTAGACGCATCTCAAATCGGTCATCACTTTACAGAATATATTGCGATAATGGACAGGGTCCCCCGCAAATACCAGCACTGATTTTACGTTCCGGTAAAGGAAACGACAGCTCCCGATTTCCTGGCGGATAAGTTCCCCTAATGCACTGCGTGCACTTTCGATTGCCTGTCGACCTCGCGAAAACCCTAGTCATTCCTCCCCCACCCCAGGAAGATAAAGGAGCGAGGAAGTGAGCCTGAACGTCACGATCGAAAACCAGCACGGGGAACGGTTCGGCGCCTATGCGACGGGCCAGGGTCCGCGCGGAATTGTCATTGCCCAGGAAATATTCGGCGTCAGCCGATCGATGCGCGCCGTAGCCGATTGGTTCGCGAGCGAAGGCTTCACCGCGGTGGTACCCGACCTGTTCTGGCGCCAGCAAGCAGGGCTGGAACTCGACCCGGCTTCAGAAAGCGATCGCGAAACCGGAATGCAGCTGCTTAAAAGCCTGGATGAGCCGGCAGCAATCTCCGACATCCTGGCCAGTGCCGACTATCTGACAGCAGCCCACGACTTGAAAGGGCCGGTCGGAGTGGTCGGCTATTGCATGGGCGGAAAGCTTGCTTTTCTCTCGGCCACGGAAGGCAATCATCCGGCGGTCAGCTATTACGGCGTTGGCATTACTTCGGTGCTGGATCGCGCATCCGGGCTAAAGGCTCCGGTCCTGCTGCATCTTCCGGAAGAAGATGCCCTTTGCCCCCCCGAGGCACAGGATCGGATCAAGAGCGAACTTGCCGGCAACGATCTGGTATCGATCCAAACTCACGCCAAGGTCGGACACGCTTTTGCACGCCGTGCATCCCCGGCATTCGTGGAATCCGCCGCGGCGGTCGCGGATGCGCAAACGCTGGAATTCCTCCGCTCTGCCATTCCCGCCTGAAATGCGAAGCCCCGTTCGAACCATCATCGAACGGGGCTTCGGGGAGCGGGTTCAGGAACCGATGGTTCAGGCAGGCGCCCCGGCACCCATGCCTGGAGGCGGGGGGCCATCGATCAACCCCTTGGCCAGCAGGAAGTGCAGCCCTTTTGAAACTGGCGGAAGATCCTGTGCAATCCGGCTCCAGCTCTCGCCATCATCAGAGCTGAAATAAACGTCTCCATCGGTTGTCCCGAGGAAGACCGAGCACGAATTGCCATGGCTTTCGATCATCATCGCTTCGATACTGGCGGTCATGGGTTGCGGCAGGCCGTTGGTGACGACTTCCCATGTCTCTCCGCCATCACGGCTGCGCGCCACGCTGGCATTGGCATTCCTGGTCGGAATCCAGTGTCCGGGAGTGTCCTTGCCACCGGCAACGAACAGCAATTCCTGGCGCCCCGGATCAAACACCATCGGATCGGGGTAGCCAATAGCTGGCAAACGCTCCTTCAGATTTTGCCAGCTCTTCCCGCCATCATTGCTGACAAGCAATCCGAATCCCGTGGGCAGGAAGAACTTGTCGGGATGCTGTGGCCGGATCAGCAACCGATGGGCATCACCTTCGACTTCCTTGGCAACGCCAGCGCGGGTCAGCAGGTCTTCCCATGTTTTCCCGCCATCCGTGCTGCGCAGCAATTCACCCTGTTCCACACACGCATAGATGCAATTCGGATCCGCAGGATCGAAGGTGATGTATTTGACATGCGCTTCATGCGGGGGCGGCGGGAAGGTCCAGTCATCCAGATTGGGAGCTGATCGGAGTGTATCCAGCTCCGTCCAGGACATGCCCATGTCAGTGCTCACATAAAGATGCGCGGGTTCAGTTCCGGCATAGAGGCGCGCTTCGCCATCGACATTGCACGCCGCCACGGCAAAGACATTGTGCGAAGCCAGCCCGTTATTGCGAAACTCCCAGCTGGCACCTTCATCCGTGCTGATCGCAATGCCGCCATCATGCGTTCCAGCAATCATGGTTCCGGAAAGCTCTTCCCGCGCGAGAGAACATATGTGGTGACCGGCGAGCGTCTGCCCGACATTTCGCCACTCCCCGTCACCCTCCCGCCTGAGATGAAACAGCCCTTCGGCCGTTGCCACGAACAGATCGGGTGACGGAGATGGGTTCGAGAACATCGATGTTCCCGAGTGAGAAAGGTAGATCGCCATGCAAGCCTCCTATTTGCGGTTGATCCCGCAGTTTTTCTCTCTTCATTCAAATGGCTGGCCGGAACCGGGGCAGGGCAATTTCACCGTCCCCGTTTTCGAAACAGACCTTAACCTTCATGCCGATGCCGACCGCCTCCGGCTCCACGCCGACGAGGTTGCTGACCATCTTCACGCCTTCTTCCAGCTCGATGATCGCCACGACCGCCGGCAATGGCCCACCCCAACCGCCGAGCGGTTCGCGAAGCACGCTGAAGCTCCAGACTTCGCCATTTCCGTCTGAGCGGACCCATTCCCGCTCCGCCGAATGACACGAATGGCACAGCGGACTGGGCGGATGGCGGCTGGTCCCGCAAGACTTGCAACGCTGGATAAGCAGGGTTCCATCGCGGCACCCTTGCCAAAATCCTTCGGTGTCGGGATTTTCGATCGGGGCGAAGTTGCGGCCAGGCATCAGTTCAACTCCTCGTTGGCGAGCAGCAATGTGTAATGCATCCCCAATTGCGAACATTGGCTGCTGACCGCGGCGGTGCGTGCCTGGCGGACCTGTCGTTCACCGCCATCGCCGCGCAACTGGATCACCGCTTCGGTGATATGCGCAATGCCCCCCAGATGCCCTTGTGAAAGCAGGCCGCCATGGGTGTTGACCGGCAATTGTCCGCCCAGTTCGATCCTGCCCCCTTCGACGAACGAACCGCCTTCGCCCTTCTCGCAAAAGCCGTAATCCTCCAGCGTTACGAGCACGACGGAGGTGAAAGGATCATACAGTTCGGCAACATCGATATCCGCCGGTTTCAACCCCGCCATGGCATATGCTCGTCGCGCCGCTCCGCAAGCGGCAGAGGTCGCCAGTTCGGGGGCGTGTTCCAGCGTGGCGAAAAGCGATGAGGCACCCATGCCCTCGATGCCTACCGGCAACCGGGCCAGATCGCGAGCACGGTCCCCGCTGGTGACGATCACCGCGCCGGCCCCGGTCGCCGGAACGCAGCAATCGAATAATCGGTAGGGGTCGGCCAGCAGGCGCGAAGCCTGGTGATCCTCGATCGTCATCGGCTTTCGCATTACCGCATCGGGATTGAGCGCCGCATGTTTCCGGCAAGCGACGGCCACTGCCCCGAACTGCCTGGATGTCGTTCCGTAAAGATGCATGTGACGCATGGCCCCCAGCGCATAGCTGACAGGCGCCGCGCCAGCACCGAACGGATTCATGAAATCTTCCCACCCGGTCGACAATCTTCCCCAGCCCTTGCCTTCGCGGCTGAGCGGCTGCTCCCCTCCGCCCGATGTGCAAAGCACTGTTGTGCAAAGCCCGGCACGGATTGCCGCCACTGCATTTGCGATCATTGCTGCCGGCGCACCGCCGCTGAGGCTTGTTTCATTGACGTAATGCGGCGTTATGCCAAGTCTCTGGGCCAGCAGGGAGGAGTTGTTCGCCTGTGGGTTGGTCCGGACCTGCTGGGTAATCACGCCATCGATGTCGGATTTGTTCAGCCCGGCATCCGCGATTGCCGCCACTGCGGCGCGCAGGCCCAGTTCAACCGATGTCATCTCGGATTTGCGTGCGACTTCGCTCTGACCGATCCCTACGATGGCGCAGTCCATCCTCATTCGCCCCCAACCGGACTGTTATCAAGCAACAGCGTGCAGCTGGCCTCCAGAACCTGACGATCATCCTGATTGAACCCCTGCATTTCGCAAGTGATCCAGGGGTCTTCCGGATTGTCGGACTTGGCGGCGATGCGCCCCGCAAAACGCAGGCTGTCACCTTCGAAAGTCGAATAGGTCTGCTTCGTCTTCAGTTTGCACAAACGCCCCTTCGGGCCCACCCAGTCGGTCAGGAGCCGCACCAGCAACGATTCCCTGAACGCGCCACTGGCGATGAAGGTGGGCAAGCCCGATTGCTCCCTCACATAATCCCGGTCGTAGTGCAGATTGGCGTAGTTTTCCTGGAACCCGGCCCAGCGTACCGCATCGATAATGGTTACGGGCGGATACGAACGCCCGGGAATATCGCCCCCCACTTGCGCAGAGGCAAAACTCGGGATGGATTCCACCGCTGAAGTCTTCAGATCCATCAAACTCTCCTAGATCACGGCCATTTCGATCAGCGCGCTGCGTTGCGCGTCGGAATATCCCAGCTCGGCGAGTATCTCGGCCGTATGTTCCCCCAGCATCGGCGCACGGGCGATTGCATCGCCCTTCGCCACTGCGATGGCCCCGACTGGAAGCCGCACCTGCCCAAGCAGCGGATGGGACATCCCGCGCAGATAGCCGCGGGCAACCAGTTGCGGATCGTCGAGCAATTCCATCGGCGTGGCCACTGGTGTGGCTGGAATGCGCCGTTCCTGGCCTTGCGTCACGAGATCGAGTTTGGCGAAGCCCATTGACCAGCGATCAATCTCATCAAGGAGCTTTTCCTTCTGCGCATTCCGGTGCGCTTCGGATTCCAGATCCTTGTCGCTGTTGAACGCGGGGTCGCCGGTCCATTCCACGAATCTTTTCCACCCGTCCCCGGACGGCGGCACGCTGAGCATCCAATAACCATCGGCACAGGGAAACGCGCCCGAAACCGCCGTCACCGCGCCACGATAGCCCATGCGCTCAGCCACCTTGCCCAGAGCCGTATAGCCCACCATGGCCTGTTCCATCATCGAGATCAGGCATTCGGTTTCGGACACGGTTATGCGATGTCCCCCCGCATTGTCTTCACCCGCCAGAAGTGCGGCAGAAGCCGCAAGCGCGACATGCAGGCCGGTAATGGCGAAAGCCACGTGTCCGCCCGGGACATAGGGGCGCTCTCCCGGCTGGCCGGTGATGGAAAGAAGGCCGCTGCGCGCGACCGTGCACAATTCCCCCATTTCGCTCGTCACATCTATGAAGACGAGATCGGGTTGGGCGGCGAAGAGATCGGCTTCCGCCACCGGACAGGAATCGCTGGCGATCATCACGTCGCAACCGCGCACAAGCTCAAGCAGGATATCCTTGCCCGCATCGCTTTCCAGATCCAGCGAAACGCTGCGCTTTCCCGCATTCAGGAACAGGTGGTTCGCCCCTGATTCCAGCACCGGCGCGCCGTCGACAAAGGGGCCCTGCCGCCGCAAGGCATCCCCTCGCGGACATTCGACGCGGATCACGTCATGGCCGGCTTCCGCCAGCAGCCTGGTTGCATAAGCGGCATTCGCCGGCGCGAGATCCAGAATACGTGCCATCAGGCACCCTTCCCGGCACCTTGCGGGGCAGGGGCCGGCTTGAGGTGGGCAATGGTCTGGAGCCGGCGAAAAACAACTTCGCCCGCTTCATCCAGAAGCCGTTCTTCCCGCTGGGAAAAGATAGTGGTGTTGCCGCTCCTTCCCTTTCGGGCGAAGATGTCCACGACATCGCATTCGATAAACAGCGGTGTGTCGAGATATACGGGGGCAAGCCATTCGGATTCGCTGCCGGCATTACGGGCTTCCGTATAGCCGGCAGGCATGGGAAGGCTCAGCCAGGGATCGGTCCATTCGCCCCCCTCTCCCCCAACTCTGCGGAAGACTTCATGCACCACCATTGGCGGCACCACCCTGCCGCTATAACCTGCGGCACGAGCATATTCCTCGTCAAACCAGAGCGGGTTGTAATCGCCGGTCGCCCGCGCAAAGCGGCGCACTTCGGAACCCGATATCGGTTCAGGCACCTTTATCCTGCCGATGCCGCGCCCGATCCAGGCCCGCAATTCCGGACCAATGAGATCTTCATCCTCTGCCATGTCCCCACTTTCTAATGAAAGGCGCCTTCGCGCTCGAACTCCGCGAAATCTGCCGCAGCCAGACTGATCCAGTCTTCAAGCACCGCCTCTGTATGCTCGCCCATCGCCGGTGCGGGCCGCAGGGCTTCCTTCAGCCGGGGCCAGGAAACCGGAAGGCCGGTGACACGCCGCTCGCTATCTTGCGGGTCGTCTATCGGGCGGAAAACCGCGCCCGCCTCGTCAAGGTCCATCACATCGGGGATGCGGTTCATGCGCGCTGCCGGAACGCCCGCCTCGATCAGCCTTCGCTCGACCTCGCGACTGTCCAGCAAGCTCGTCCATTCCTCGATCGCGCAGTCGAGATCGCTCGCCGCGGCCTGCCGCCCGCGCGCCTGCATGAAGCGCTCTTCATGCAGCAGCCCCTCCCCTCCGATCACGCCGAGCAGCGCGCGCCACTGATCATCGTCCTCGATCGTAATCGCGCACCATTCATCTTTTCCCGCGCAACGATAAACGCCCTGCGGCGAATGCGCGCTGCACCGATTACCCGGCCGGGATAGCGGGCGCTGGTTGATCGAACATGCGGTGATCAGCCCGCCAATCGTGGAGGCGCTGCATTCGAACTGGCTGATATCGAGATTGGCCCCTTCCCCAGTGCGCCTGCGGCTGGCCAATGCCTCGGTTACGGCAAAGCAGCCGTGAATTCCGCCGATATAGTCGTTCCAGGAATTGGCGATCGCCACCGGCGGATCCCCTTCCGACCCGGTTGCCAGCATCAGCCCGGAATGCGCCTGGAGATTCATGTTCATGCTGATCCAGTGCTGGCGCGGGCCCGAATGGCCGTATCCCGACAGGCTCAGATAGATCAGGCCCGGATTTGCACTGGCCAGCGCATCGTAATCCAGGCCAAGCCGTCCCATCACGCCGCTGCTGAAATTCTCGACGATCACATCCGCATTCGAGGCGAGCATGAAGGCGACCTTCCTGCCTGCATCGGTTTTCAGGTTCAGCGTGATCGATCGCTTGCTGCGATTGGTGTTGAGATAAAGCGGCGGCCGGTCCCGCCGCCCCGGCGGATTCTCGCCCGGCCGAAGCGCACCGAGCATGTCCGGCCTGGAACGGCTTTCAACCTTCACCACATCGGCCCCGAGATCGGCCAGCAACCTCGTACAATAAGGACCGGCCAGGATGTGACTGAAATCAAGTACGCGTATACCTTCAAGGGGGGATACGCGTTTGGATTCGGCCATTACAGGCGTGGCTTTCCTGTCACTTGCAGAACTGCCAGCAGTCATGCCCGAGCTTCCGCTTGTCCGTTATTCCTCATGCTGAAAAATCTACAGTCGCGCCTGCTGACTGACTAATTCAATCTCCAGAGCGCTCATAATTCAGCCCTATCGCCGGACTTGCCAGTTCAACGGCATGTGGACTTTCCGGGCGGAAAGCTGCCCCGTGGCGGCGGCGCGAATATTGACGGGTAGCGGAGAAGATCGGGCAGACCGATCCAATGACTTCAGCCCAAACTAGGCAGCAACCAGCACGAAATCCCATTCGACGTGCCAGAAAGGTGCCGCCAAACCGTATTTTTCAGCCAGCGCCTGATCTTCGACCCTGCGGAAATCGGCAATCAGCGATTTCTTCACGCCGAAGACGGGATCCGAGGCAAGGAAGGGACAATCAGGGGCGAAGATATGGGTAGTGACAGTCTGGAATCCTTCGCCGCGAACGATGAAGTGAATATGCGCGGGCCGGTTGGGGTGCCGCCCCAACGCCGTCAGCAGCCTGCCGACAGGGCCATCATGGGGAATGGGATAGTGGCGCGGCTTTACGCTCTTTAGCCAATATTCGCCTTGCTCATCGGTAGTGAACACGCCGCGCAGATTGTAGTCGGGCTGGATGCCCTTCTGCTGCACGTCATAAAACCCTTCGTCATTGGTTTGCCAGACATCCACTTCGGCACCGGCAACGGGCCTTCCCGCTTCGTCCACCACCCTGCCGCTGATCACCAGCGGTTCGCCTTTACCGTCGAGACAGATGTTGTGCCCATTGGGATAGTGCGGGGAATTCTGGACGTAGAATGGCCCGAGAACGGTGTTGGCCGTCGCTGCTTCGGGCCGCTCGTTCGAAACGGCATCCACCAGCATGGATACGCCCAGCACATCCGAAAGCAGGATGAATTCCTGCCGCCAGTCAGTGCACATATGCCCGACATCGGTGAGGAAACGGATCCCTGCCATCCATTCCTCTTCGGTTATTTCCGCTTCCTTGATCGCTGCGTGCAGATGGTTGACCAGCACGGTCATGATCTCGCGCAGCCGCTCGGGCGTCTGCTCCCCCATCCTGCCATTGACCAGCGCGGCGGAACGCGCCTGGTCAAAATACGGATTTTCCGCCGCAATATCGAGATTGCTCATCACATTCTCCCTTCAGGTCCGGTTGAATGGCAATTCATTCGCTGGCGGGAGCTGTTCCGGCCCACGCTCGCCACAAGGTCTCTTGCAAGGCCCCACGTTCGAGCGGACGCGGGTTCCAGTAAGGCGATGCCATCGTCCTCTCCACGGTGGTTTCGATGTCGCTTTCGGCAAGGCCAAGTTCGCGCAGGCTGGCGGGGGCACCCATTGTGCGGCCAAGCCGCTGCAGGGCCAACGCCGGATCGTCAGCATCCAGGACCACGCGAAGAGTGGCCATCGCTTCCGGCACAGCCGGCGCATTATAGGCCAGTGCATGGGGGAGAACCACGGCATGGGTTTCCGCATGAGGCAGGCCGAACGAACCGCCCAGAGTATGGCAAAGCTTGTGGTGCAAGGCCATGCCTGCCCCGGCAAGGCACATTCCGCACAACCAGGCGCCATATTGGGCCATTTCGCGGGCGGACACATCCCGTTGATCGGCGGCAATACCCGGCAATGCCGAAGCGAGAGACCGTATGCCTTCCGCCGCCAGCAGGCGGATCACGGGATTGCTTTCTCTTGCGTATAGCGCCTCGACCGAATGGGCTATCGCGTTCAGGGCGCTTGTACCGGAAATGCCGACCGGCAGTTCCAGCGTCAGTTCCGCATCATAGATGACGAGTTCGGGCAAGACCTTCGGATCTCTGAGCGTGGTCTTGGCCTGATCCTGTGTCTCGCCCAGGATCGGTGTCATTTCCGATCCCGCATAAGTGGTCGGAATGGCAACCTGCGGCAGGTCTGTCCGCAGGGCGAGCGCTTTCGAAAGGCCGAGGGCGGAGCCGCCCCCGATCGAGATCAGCGCATCGGCCTGATGGGTGTTGACCAGCTGCAGCGCCTGTTCGGTTACGCCAACCGGCGTGTGCATGGCGGCGCCCGCAAAGATTGCGGCACATGCGCCACCGATCCTGGCAGCGACCATTTGCGCCAGATCTTCCTGCGCAGGTGTTGTCACCACCAGCGCCCGCGAAAGGCCGAGCGCGGCGATCTCTTCGGATAGCTGCCTTATCGCCCCGGCCCCGAACACGACCCGGCCAGGCAAGGATTCGTACACGAAGGAACCGATCATCGGATTCATACCCTTTCGATCGCCAGCGCCAGGCCCATGCCCACACCCACGCATAATGTGGCCAGACCAAGCCTGCCTTCATTCTGCTCCAGCTGACGAAGGAGCGTCAGCACCAGGCGCGCGCCCGACATTCCCAGCGGATGACCCAGCGCGATTGCACCGCCATTGGGATTCACTTGTGCTGCATCGTCAGGCAATCCCAGGCCGCGAAGCACCGCCAGAGACTGACTGGCGAACGCTTCGTTCAATTCGATCGCATCGAAATCGCCGATAGAAAGATCCAGCCGCGACAGCAGTTTTCCGACCGCGGGAAGCGGGCCAATGCCCATCCTGCCCGGTTCCACCCCCGCAGATGCCATGCCGAGAATGCGGGCGCGCGGGGTCAGCCCGTTGCGCTTCGCTGCGGCTTCATCCGCAATTATCAGTGCCGCGGCGCCATCATTGATTCCCGATGCATTGCCTGCGGTAATAGTGCCACCCGGATCGAATAGCGGCTTCAATCTGGCCAGCCCGGCCAGAGAAGATCCGGGCCGCGGGTGTTCGTCTTTCGCAAAGAGGGTGGTTTCCCCACCCTTCCGTCCAGGAATCTCGCAAGGGACAATTTCGCCCGCGAAGAAGCCGCGTTCCTGCGCCATCTCCGCGCGTTGCTGACTCCGCAGGGCGAAATTATCCTGATCCTCCCGAGTGATGCCCACTTCCTGAGCTATATTCTCGGCCGTGCGCGGCATCGTTTCGGTGCCATGCATGGCATCCAGCACGGGATTGACGAAGCGCCAGCCCATTGTCGTGTCTTGCAGCGCGAGATCGCGCGCGAAGGGCGTTGCGGGCTTGGCCATGACGAAGGGGGCGCGGGTCATGCTTTCTACCCCGCCGGCAATTACCAGCCCCGCCTCGCCGCAGCGGATCGCCCGCGCCGCCGCCCCAACCGCTTCAAGCCCGGACGCGCACAGGCGATTGACCGTCACCCCCGGCACGCTGACAGGCAGGCCGGCAAGCAGCAGGCTCATCCGCGCGACATTCCGGTTGTCCTCCCCAGCCTGGTTGGCGCAGCCGTAATATACTTCTTCTATCGCGGACGGATCGAGATCGCTGTTGCGGCGCATGAGTTCACGCAACACGATCGCGCCAAGATCGTCCGCACGAACGGCAGCAAGGCCTTCACCATACCGCCCGATCGCGGTTCTGATACCGTCACAGATGAACGCTTCCGTCATGCTGCCTGCCCTTCCCTGGCATCCGCCAGTGGCACTCCCACCAATTGGCGGAGGGCATCCAGCGAAAGCCCGTCGATCAGTTCAAGCACCTGCGCGCCACACGGGCCGACCGCGATGACCCCAACATCCGTATATATTCTGGACACGCAGCGGGGCGCTGTGATCGGACAGGTGCATGCTTCCACCAGCTTGCTCACACCCTGGCGGGTAAAAAGCTCCATCATCACGAAAGTCTGCTTCGCACCGATGGCGAGGTCCATCGCGCCTCCCACGGCGGGGATCGCGTCATCTTCCCCCGTATGCCAGTTGGCGAGATCGCCGTTCACCGCCACCTGGAAAGCGCCAAGCACGCAAATGTCGATATGCCCTCCGCGCATCATCGCGAAGCTGTCTGCGTGATGGAAAAAGCAACCGCCCGTTAACAGGGTGACAGGCTGTTTTCCGGCATTGATGAGGTCGGGATCTTCCTCGCCCGGACTCGGGGCTGGCCCCATCCCGAGCAGACCGTTCTCGCTATGGAGCAGAACTTCCCGGTCTTGGGGCAGAAAATTCGCAACCAGGGTCGGCAGGCCGATCCCGAGATTGACATAAGCCCCGTCCGGAATGTCCCGCGCCACCCGCTCCGCAATGGCCTGCCGGCTCAATTTGCGCATGTCGCCCCCTCCTGCGCCGATGCCGAGGCAGGGCCGCCGGGCCTGACAGCCACAAGGCGCTGTACGAAAATCCCCGGCGTCACGATCGCCTCCGGGTCCAGCGCCCCCAGCTGAACCGTCTCAGTCACCTGGGCGATCGTGCACCTTGCGGCCATGGCCATGATCGGACCGAAATTGCGCGCCGACTTGTGATAGACGAGGTTGCCCCAGCGATCGCCCTTCAGCGCCTTTATCAGCGCGAAATCGGCATGAATCGGGTATTCCAGCACGTAGTTGCGGCCATCGATCTCGCGCTCCTCCTTTCCCTGCGCCAGCTGCGTTCCGTATCCGGTGGGAGTAAAGATCGCGCCCAGCCCAGCGCCGGCCGCATGAATGCGCGCGGCGAGATTGCCCTGGGGCACAAGGTCCAGTTCGATCTTTCCGGCGCGATACAAGGCATCGAAATGGTGTGAATCCGGCTGGCGCGGGAACGAACAGATGATCTTGCGGACCCTGCCCGCCTTGATCAGTGCGGCCAGCCCCGTCTCCCCATTGCCTGCATTATTGCTGACAACCTCCAGATCGCCCGCCCCGGTTGCGATCAGCGCATCGATCAATTCATCAGGCATGCCGGCTGTTCCGAACCCACCCAGCATGATCGTGGCCCCATCGCGAATTCCCGCGACCGCCTGTTCCAACGATGCTGAAATTTTATCGACCACAGCATGAACTCCCTCGGTGCAAACTTCAGGGAGGGGCATCTTGAGTCAACCGATAATCAGACATATGTTCGATAATCGGTTATTAAAATGAAGGTAGCATGGTCGACCATTCCCGATTTTCGGGCGATCCCGAATTCATGATGTCGCTGGCAAAAGGGCTGGCGGTGCTGCGCCTGGTCGCAAATACACAGGGCCAGATCAGCATTGCCGAAGCAGCGCGGCGCACGGGTTTCAGCCGTTCGGCTGCGCGCCGATGCCTGTATACGCTTTCTCAATTGGGCTATGTCGCCTGGCACAACGAAGGCTTTGTCATCCAGAACGAGCATTATTCGCTCGGCTCGAACTTTGTCGGGACGGGATCGCTGGCGAGCCGTGCCACCCCTATCCTGGAGCGATTGCGAGACGAACTGGGTGAATCATGCTCGCTCGGCATCCTTGATGGCGACCATGTGCGCTACATCGCCAGGGCGCAGACAAGCCGGATCATGTCGATAAACCTCTATGCCGGCAGCCGACTGCCCCTCTGCGTCACCTCAATGGGAAGAGTATTGCTGGCAGGCTGCGATCAGCCGATGCTCGATGAATATCTTGGCAGAACAAGCCTGACGCCCCTGACCGGGAAAACGGTGACCGATCCCCGGCGCCTTCTCACCATTCTCGAAGGCGTGAAGCGCGATGGATACGCCATCGTCGATCAGGAGCTGGAAATCGGATTGCGTTCCGTCGCCGTGCCCGTGGAAAGCTCTGGCCGGGTAATCGCCGCGCTCAACATCGGATGCGCGGCGAGCCGCATCCCGATCGAGGAAATGCTGACGCGCTTCCTGCCGAGGCTGAGGAAAGCCAGCGAAGAGCTGCGCGCCTAGGACAGGGCCCGACCCGCATCCATCGGCCTGACAATCGCCGGGCCTGACATGCCAGCTCAGCAGTCTGCCGCGACATTGCTGACGCGGCAGACTGCATTGCGTTGCCATAGGGGCGGAGTTTCGGGATTTTCCGCCCCTGTTCGATCCCTCAGTTCTTCCCGAAGACAATCCCGCCATCGACCTGCTTGTCGAAGCCGGTATTGCCGAAGGTGTAGGACAGGCCGATATGACTGGCCCCTTCCCCTGCCAAAAAGCCGGTGAACACTGCGCCGCAGGCCCCGCTGCCTCCGCACACGGCGCCACTGCCCGAAGCGGTCAGATTATACTCGCGGAACACCATGTTGTTCGTCCCGCTGGTGCCCACTTCAATGCCCGTGCCGGGATTGGCCGCGCCGCCATTGGTGGCGATGTTGTAAGTCGATCCCCCGATGCTGACTGCCACATCGATCCCGACGCGCGGCGTGGCGCCAAAGGCCACGGCCGCCGTGCCCGTGGCACTGCCCGGCGCCAGGGAACCATCGCGGATCGTCGGATTGGTCGCACCCGCCACGGCATAAGTTGCCGTGCCCGAAACCGGAAGGTTGGTTGCAGGCGTGCCTGATACAACGTGCCAGCCGCCATCCGCCGGCAATGCGACGGAACCCATCGCGTAATAGCGCCCACCCGTTTCGCCCCCGGCCCAGCGGGCCCAGCCGATAACATCGGCCACACTGCCTGCTTCGTTCAGGGACGCGCCGCCAATCGTTGGCTCCTCGTTGGGAGGAGAAAAGCTGTAGGCGATCGGCGCACCGGTGGCATCTTCATATGTCACCGTGGTCGGCTGCCGCTGGTCAATGCCGATGACGGAAGAAGCGTAGGTGGTGATCTGGTTCTCCACCGCGGTCCCTTCCAGCGGCGGCGCATCGGGCACAAAGGCCCCGCCTTCAAACACCGCCGCACCGGAAACCTTCGGAGTTTCCACACTGGCACCGCGAATGATGTAGCCAAGGCTGGCCCACCCCGCGCCGTCTCCCCCAATCTGCCCGCCAAGGCTCACTTCGCAGGCCCCACCTGCCAGGCAGACGCTGGTATCGGCGCTGACACTGGCATCGAGATTGGCGAAGAATGTCAGCCCGCTTTCGCCGCTCGTATCCAGAAGCGCGGCACCATTGGCGGGGTTGGCCGCACCGCCTGATGTCTGGAAGCTGTAGGTGGCGTCAGGCATGGTAACCGTGCCTTCCAGCCCAACCGTGGGCGCGGCGGCGAAACGCACCGCCATCGCACCGGTAAAGGTGCCGGGCGCGGTCGACTGGTCGGAATAGACGGGCCGCGTCGCCGCCTTCAGCGCATAATTGATGGTTCCGTTGGATGGCGCGTTTACCAGCGGAGCGAGTACGGCGTAATGCGCGCCGTTATTCGGTCCGTAAATCGCGGCTGAACCCTCCAGCCGGCCACCTGTATAGCGGCCAAGCTGCCAGTCGGCACCGCCAGCCAGATCGGCCACGGCCATGCCTGCACCACGCGCGAAAAGCAGATTGCCTGCTTGCGACGGATTGGTGTCGTTATAGGTCAGGGACACCAGCCCGCGATCGTCATAAACGCCATCAAACATGGCCAGGCGATTGATGGTGTTCAGCGTAAGGTTTGAACCGCCGGCATTAATATACAATGGCAATTGGCCATCATGCGCGAAGGCCATGGCAAGGCTGCCAGACGCCACACCTGCCCCCGCATCCAGCGAAATACCGGCCAGATCGTCCGACCGCGCCGAAAAGACGCCGGTTGCCTGTTCCGCCCCGCCAATTGTGAGGAAGGTGCCTGCAAACAGATCAAAATCTTCATTCAGACTGCCGAGAATGCGCAATGAACAGGCGGCCAGATTGGTGCAGTAATCGCCCGACCCGCTGGTGAACGGCGCCATGGCAAATCCGGACGAGGATGAAAGCACCGCACCGCTCGTGGCGACACCGGCCAGCCCGCCCGGCGTGGCGAAGCCATAATCGGCATCCAGCCTCAGCACCCCTTCGGCGGCCATGCGCGGGACCGGGCCAAACGCCACCCCGATTGTCAGGTCCAGCCCCGCATTGGGGAGATCGGACGTGGTCTGGATATTGTAATCGTCGATCAGGTAAGTCGCCGTGCCACTGACGGGCAGTGTCGGGGCAACATCCGAAATGGCGACCATGTCCAGGTAACGACCGGCCGGCACGGTAATATCCGTCCCATTGGCTTTGAAAGTGCCGGCGCCGTAACGCGTTAACAGAACATCATCATCGCCGCGCTGCTCGATCAATGCCAGGCCATTGCGATCGAAACTGGTCGTTCCGCCGCGCGAAATCGTATCGAAGCCGCCATCGGCATTGCGCGAAGCCGTATCGTTATGGGCGCCATAATTGGTGGCAAGGCGGCCGCTGCCCCGGTCATAGAAGGTGGTCCGATAGGCGACCATGCCATCCGTATCGAAGCCCGCGCCGACCAGGCCGCCGCCGGGCAGCTCTCCATCCGGATCGCCCCCATCATCGCCGCTGCCGGCAACGAAGCCCGCCGATCCGGTAAAGCCGACACTGCCCGCGCCGCCATTTCGCGAACCATAGGCAAGGACAAGCGCGTTGGCGCCCGCACCCGCAGGTGTCGCCCCCAGATAGATTTCGCATCCGGCGGCACCGCTGACACATGCCTTGCCCGTGCCGGATAATGCCGCTGTCTGCTGGATGGCGATCCTGTCGGCAGAAGCGGCGAAAGCAGTCACCGCCAGACTGTCCAGCCCATCCAGCCCGCCCGGCGTGGTAAAGGTGTAGGTCGCATCCCCGGGCATGACGACACTGCCTTCAGCCGCCATGCGGATCTGCAGCCCGTCATATTTGACTGCCAGTGCGGCATCGAACGTGCCCGGTGCCGAAGAACCATCATTGAAAGTGGGGCTGGTGGCACTGTCCAGCACATAATTGATAGTGGCGCTGGAAGGCACATTGGACAGGGGGACGGCAGTGGTAAAATGCATCCCCTGATTGTCGCCCAGGGCGAAACTGCCACCTGCCAGCGTGAACTGATCGCCGGTCACGCGGGTCGAAGTGGTGGCTGCCCCCTGGTCCCGCTCCGCCGCGGAGGAACCGCCATCCACCAATATATCATTGCTGATATAGACCGGCACGCCTTCGGCATCGAGCACTAGCGGAGCGGTGAATCCGCCCGTGCTGACCGCTGCAACTTCCACCGCCTGCGGCCGGTTGATGGATTGCGCCATCGCATAAGTGGCCACCGTGCCACCCAGAGCAGGCAGGCCCGGAAAGGCATCCGCATCCGGGTTTTCAAAGGAAACATAGCTGAAATAGGTGTTGAGCAGGTGATTATCCTCAGCCCGCCCCGCCTGCTGCAACGCCAGGCTGACACTGTCGTTGAAATAGGTTTTCAGCGTCTCGAAATCGGCGGCCGAATATTCGCTCGGCAGGCCGTCTGCCTTGATATGGTCCAGGAAGCCATCGACAGCTGCCAGCATCTGCGCTGGGGTCGGGCCGGGTTGCGGATCTATATCGGGATCGAAACCGGTGAAATCGCCCGGCAACCCGCCGCCTTCAAGGTGGGCAAGATAGGCCCGCAGCAATTGCGCCTGGGCGCTGAACAGGCTGTCCAGCATACCCGACGCTTCCAGCGCGGCCAGATAGAGACGGATCTGCGCGGCGGTGGCCCCGCTGTAACCCGCAATGTCGCCGCCCTGCGCGATATAAGCGAGATAAGCTGAAATCGCCGCCCCATATTCGGCAAGCAGATCGGTATCGATTGCCGGGCCGTACTGGAATTGTGCGGGATTGCCCCCACTGGCCAGGTAATCCAGATAGGCCGCGACCAGTGATTGTTCGATGCCCACGATGCGGTCCAGCAGGCCGTTATCCCGCAAATATGCCAGATAGGCATTCACCGCATCGATATTCGCACCGTTGAAATTTCCGGGCGATCCACCCGCCGCCAGCAGCTCCAGATAGCGGGTCAGGATCGCGTTGTAGGACGCCTGGAATTCTCCGGCAGCGCCGCCACTGGCTAGGAACCGCAGATATGTATCGACAAGCCCGGGGGACAGGGATGCGCCGCCTCCCGCGCGCAATTGCGCAAGCGTGGCGGCAAGGCGGTTGGAATAAGCCAGCAACCGTTCCACATCGCCCGCAGGAAGGCTGCCTGAAACCGGCCGCAGCGCCCGGCCATCAATGGCACGGGCAGCCTGCACCACATCGCCCGACGCACCGATCGCGCCCAATGCCTGGCCCAGCGATACGGGCAAGCCATTGAAGGCAGCGGCACGGATGCCCTGCGCCCGCAATTGCGCCACCGTTGCCGCCGGCCCTTGCTGTGCCGGGTTGGCGAATACACGCGCAGGTGCCGCGGATGCGGCCATCCTCCAGGCGGAACCGGCATCGAATGTCTGGCGGCCGCCATTACCATCGACCGTCATGGATCCCTGCAAGACGTGGCCCCGGACCATGCCTGCATTCACCGTCAGGCTGGCCGCGCCGCGCAGTATCGCATTGCCGCCACCTTCGAAATTCACGATCACCTGCGAATTGGCGGGCGATTTCACCGTCGCCGCGCCATCGGCGATGACAATCTGCCCTTCGCTGATCCGGAAGCGCGCCTTGCCAACCAGGCCGACAATGCTTCCGTCATCCAGCCGAATCTGGGTCACGCCGCCCTGGCGTTCCTGCCAGCTGCCTTCGGGAACCGCCCCGTTCTGGCCGAATATGTAATCCGCCGCCCGCGCAGGCTGGCTAACGGTAAGGAGAGAAGCCGTGGCAAGAAGGATGGCCTTGTTCAACATCAGGTTCACTCCCATCAGAATTCGTATCGGAGGCCGAAGCTCACCGTCGCGCGCTGGTAATCGTAGAGCGCAAAATTGCTCCAGTTGCGGGTGTAGGTGACGCGGGGGCGGGCATAGAGA
This sequence comes from Croceibacterium atlanticum, assembly GCF_001008165.2. NCBI lineage: Bacteria > Pseudomonadati > Pseudomonadota > Alphaproteobacteria > Sphingomonadales > Erythrobacteraceae > Croceibacterium > Croceibacterium atlanticum. Next base: position 1,966,496 of record NZ_CP011452.2, read on the forward strand.
TTGTCCGTCAGCCGCACTTTCAGACCCGCCGCCAGGTCGATCTGTTCATCTTTGCGGCGGGCCAGGAACAGCGGATCCGATGCGTCATGCCGCCTGATCTGCCCGCCCACGCCGGCAACCAGTGCCAACCCGCGTGCCACGGGCTGTTCCACGCCGATATTCGCCCGCAGATAATCGAAGGAAAGGTGATCCCCGGCATTCCGGCGCGTCTCTTCATGCCCGCCCGAAAGCGAGATGATCGACGTGCGCGCAGAATAGGCCAGACCGACACCGTAACGGTCGGCATCGCGCAGCGGGTCACGGTCAAAATTCAGGCGGAAATATTCGCCGGAAAAGCTCAGCGCTTCGCCGTTTGCCAGCCGCTTGGTATATTGCCCCACGGCCCCCACGCTTTTCCGGAAACTGCGCTGCCCGAACCAGAATTGCTGGGCCTGCACGGAGAAGGAGACGACATCGCGATTGGCAAGGGTGTGCCCAATGCCGGCCGTACCGGTGATCGCCAGCTGATCGAAGGCGCCGCTATCAATATGGTCGCGCCCGGTTCCCAGGAAGGATACGAAGATCCGGGTCTGGCGGGAGACGGCGGACACGCCGGATATTCCGGCCTGCGCTTCATAGAAACCCTTGTCCTGTTCCCGCGCCCCCGGCCCCAGCGCGCCCGGGCCGAATGCCGCGAACAGCGGGATCACGATCGTATCGTCATCGGTCGCGCCGTTGATATTGCTGTCATATCCGCCCGCAATATCCGCAAAGCCGCTGATCGATGTGCCTCCACCCGCGATCTGGCGGTCATAATCGCGCACGATGCGATCGAACCGCTGCCGCACCGGGTCCGGAAGGCTGGGATCGTTGACCACCGTATCGAATTGTTCGCGGGCAGTATCGATATCCCCTGCCATCGCATAAGCGCGGGCAAGTTCCGCGCGCGCCTGGGAATGGTCCGGCTGCAGCGCCAGCACACGCTGGAACGCCAGTATCGCTTCTGCCAGACGCCCGGAATCCGCTGCGGACAGGCCGAGGATGTAATTATAGTCGGGATCGGCAGCGCGAACATCCTGCTGCGGCTCCAGCAAGGCATAGGCCTGCCCTGCACGCCCTGCCGAATGCAGTTCCAGCGCTTGCCGGACAACCGCATCGACCTCGGCCGCCGCCGGGCTGGCGAGCATGACTGCACAGCCCCCCGCCAGCATCATTATCGTCCTGAAAACCCGCAATGTATTCCCCCTGCCACTTTCGTGATGCGTGGACGGGTAGACAGAATGGCGTTCGGCGGTGCCATCCCGCGTCCGGGGGATGGCCTGTTCATTGCCCTTCCATAAAATCCGTTGCTGCACGATCGCGCCCTGCTCATTCAGCGCGAAGGTGCCCGGCGGTGGCTTTTTCGCTCCACCACTTCTGTTCCCCCGGCTATGGGTGGCCAAATGCCGCGTATCGGACATCGTATGTGGACCATGCCGGGTGTGCGGCTTGCCGTGGCGATGGCTGTAGGCCTCGCCATCAGCGCATTGCTGACAGCGGCCGCCCTCATCCAGCCACGCTATTCCGAATTGCTGACGGATGAAGGCCCCATCGTCCTGCAAGATGCGCAAGGCCAGGCAATTGGCGCCATCGCCGCCCATCCCACGCCTGGCGGCACGCCGCACGCCATAGAAACGGCGGATTTGACGCCCGAACCCGACACGATTGGCAGCTATTCGGAACAGGCCGAATTTTTTGCCAGGCAGGACTCGTTGGCAGCTTGGGCCGTCTGGGCAGAGCAGCAGGACGTGCCGATTATCGACGGGTTCGGAACGATACGACCTGCGGCGTTGACTGCGGCCCGCGGCCTGCCCTTCGAATTCTGGATGCAGATGGCGGTGGGCTTCACCGTTTTCATGATATCGGCCTGGATCTGGGCGATGCAGCCCCGCGCCCTGCCCAACATGCTGTTTGGCATTGCCGGTGCCGGGTTGTGGATCGCAGCCGCCACGGCGGCAATCTACAGCACGCGCTGGCTTGCGTTGCCATCCGCATTGTTCCTGCCGCTCGCCAATATCAATGGTTTCGGGGCCGCGACTTATGGCGCGGCGATGATCTGCCTGTTCCTGGTCTATCCGGTGCGGCTGGCCGGGAACTGGCTGCTGCTGGCGGTCGCAGCTTTCTTCACCGGCTGGTATGTGCTGGGCCTGTTCGACAGGCTGGGCGCGCCGTCGAATGAAGTCCCCCTGCTGACGGCAACGGAAATGCTGCTCATCCTCCTGCTGGTGGTGGCGCAGTTCTTCCGTTCACGCAAGGATCCGCTGCAGCGTGCGGCGATACGCTGGGTGGGCGTTTCAACCCTGATCGGATCGGGCCTGTTCATCAGCCTTGCCGTCCTCCCGCTGGTGATTGGCCGCGCGCCGCTTATCGATCAGAGCTATGCCTTCGCCTTCTTCCTGATCGTGCATCTGGGCGTGGCCTTCGGCCTGCGGCGCGGCGCGCTGTTCCAGAGCGAACAATGGGCAATCAACCTGCTCCGCGCTGCGTCTTTCGGCTTTCTTCTGGTCCTGGTGGATGTGGTGCTGATTGCGCTGCTTGGGTCGATCGGCAGCGCCGCTGTGCTGACCTGCCTCCTGCTGCTGCCCTTCTTCTACCTGCCATGGCGCAGCTTCATGCAGCGCTGGCTGACGGGCAACACATCCGCCGAACACCTGCTGGAAGCTGCCGCGCATATCGCCCTGATAGAAGATTCCGGCCAGCGCGCCGCGGATTGGCAGGGCCTTCTGACCCGCACATTTTCGCCCTTGCAGATCACGCCCGTCCCGCCGTCGGCATCTTCAGAGGGGAAAGTCGCGATCATCCAGGATGGCGTCGGCCTCCAGATTCCCGCAACCATGGGATGCCCGGCGCTGGAAATGCATTACAAGGCGAATGGCACCCGCCTGTTTCAGGCCCGCGACCGGCAATTATCCGAACGGCTGGTTGGCCTGGTGGGCAGTTTGCGACAGGAATATGACGCGTTCAAACAGGGCGAAGCGAGCGAACGCAGCCGTATCTCTCGCGATCTGCACGATGATCTTTCCGCGCGGCTGATGTCCGGCCTCGCACTTGACGATATCGGACAGCTCAAGGCCGTGCTGCGATCCTCCCTGGCCGAAGTGCGCGCCATCGTTTCAGCGGAAGAAGGCGGGCCGGGCCGGGTGGCGGACGTGCTGGCCGATAGCCGGGCCGAAGCGGCGGAAAGGCTCGAAGCCGCGGGGATGAGCCTGAACTGGCCGATCCTCGACGCGCCGGGCTGGCTCGGTCCCGCTCAGCAGAAATCACTCTCTTCGGTGCTACGCGAAATCGTGACCAATTCGATCCGCCATTCCGGGGGAACGCTGCTCTCGGTACAGGCGCGGGTCGAAGGCGGCCGCCTCTATGTCGTCGCCGATGATGACGGCGATCGTTTCGACGGCACATTGCGGCAGGGCAACGGCATCAGGAACATGGGGGCGCGGATGGCCGCGATCGGCGGCTATTTCGATTGCGCCGGCAGGATTGGCGCCGGTTTCCGCATCAGCTTCAACCTTCCGCTCGCCAGATGATGGCCACCCCGCACCCTCGAATCCTGGTCGTGGACGATCTGCAACCCGCGCGGCGCCTCCTGGTCGAAGCGATCCAGGCGGTTCTGGAAAAACAAGGGAAGGATGGCCGCAATCTGGTGGAAACGTCATCCTTCACGGAAACGGCTGTCTTGTTCGGCCAGAAATTCGATTTTGCCTTTATCGACCTGCATCTTCCGGACGGACGCGGATGGGACATAATCCGTAACCTGAAGAAAGACCCCGACATTCTGGTGGCTGCCGTCACCGTAATGGATGACCGTGCCAGCGTGGAAGCGACGCTGGCCGCAGGGGCGGATGGCTATCTGATCAAGGATGCAGAGCCGGAACTGCTGCATTTCCGCATCGAACGCCTGATGGCCGGTGAACCATCCCTGTCGCCCGCCATTGCCCGCATGATGCTGGCCCATTTCCGCCCTGCCCTGGATCCGGAAGAAGACCCGCTAACCGCACGGGAGCGGGAAGTGCTGTCGCTGGTCGGCCGCGGCCTGCGCGCCCGCGAAGTTGCCGATCACCTCCAGATCAGCGCCCACACCGTACGCGATCACCTTAAATCCATCTATCGCAAGCTGGACGTATCATCCCGCGCAGAAGTGGCAATCGAGGCCCAGCGGCGCAACTTGACATGATTCCGCAAAGCCATGCCCGTTATTTCCGTTTTCGGGATGCGGGCTACCCGGCTGGAACCACTGACCTGGCGAAGCATCCACCAAACCGGCACTGACCGCGATCAGCCAATCGCGAAGGCCCAGCGGATCGACAATGCCCACCGAATGCTCTCCGGCAGAGGCAACCGCCTGATACCCGAAAAAGAAACCGCCATATCTCGAAATCAGAATAAATGGTGCCAGAAGAGGCATCACATTCGAAATAATTTTTTACGTCTTATCAGATAGCTAGGAATTCGGTCGTCTCCAAAAAGCCCTCAAAAGGCCCTCAAAAGCCGTCTAATGCATTGGTTCGATGCCTTTTTCGGGACTCCAAATTCAATTTCTCCCTATGCGAGTTGGGCGATATCAATGTCAGCTTTACGCCCGTATTGTGTTGAAAAAGTCGGCCCCGCCGCGCCGGAGGTTAATTTCGGGCAACAAAAATTCAGAGTGAGCTTGCCGCTTGAATCATTGTTACACTACGAGGCGTGCCAAAGTTCTAGTGTTACCGACCAAAACGGGTGGCAGAGTTTTTCAACACAATACGCCCGGATTCTGGACGTAGCCCGCGCATAGCAAGGTGCCCGAAAGCGGACCGCTTGCTTTTCTGCTCTGGCAGGCTGAGTCAATTGTGAGTGTTGGATGGAACGTTGGTCCGTAGCTTGGATCTGCTGGATTAGCCTTCGCCGGCTAAGCTTTCCAATACCGGGCACCGATCATCACTGGTAGTGCCACACTGCCTGATCAATTTTGTCAGAGCAGTTTCCATGCGCGCGAGGTCCGCCAGCTTGGCGCGGACGTTCCCGAGATGCTGTTCCGCGATTGATTGCACTTGATCGCAATGCACATCGGGCCCCGGTGTGAGGTCGAGCAGCGCCCGCACCTCTTCAAGGGAGAAGCCGAGTTCGCGCGCACGCCGAACGAAACGCAGCCGCTCGATGTCCCGAGGACCGTAGTCGCGGTAAGCGCCCCTTCGTGGAGGCGGGTCGATGACTCCTATCCGCTCATAATATCGGATTGTCTCGATTTTGCATCCGGTCTGTTTCGATACATCACCGATTTTCACACGAAACCCCTTGAGTCTGTAGTTGCTACAGACTGTAAATAATTGCGGGAATCGGGTTTTGGAAAGGGACGACTGGTGCGCAGCTTCAGCACATGGTGGAACGGATTAGCGGCGGGCAGCGGTGTCTTTGCTGCCTTCGGAGCAGCTGCTTGCTGTGCACTCCCATTGACGCTTACGTCAGTTGGTGTGGGTTCCGCGTGGCTTGGCAGCATCTCGCCTGTCGTAGCCCCCTATCGCCTCCCCCTGCTGACCCTCGCGTCGGCTCTTCTCCTCGCTGCGACCCTCCGTTTGCTCTGGCAGTTTAGGCAGGCACAAACATGCCCGGCGGACAGTGCATGCGGATCACCGACCTATCGAGCGCTGACCGCCATAGGGATTGCCATCGGTGCTGCGCTGCTGACAGGTGCCTTCCTCTATGGCTGATCCGATCCTGATCTCGCGCTTGCGCTGCCCCGAATGCGGTCATGAAGAAGACATGGAAATGCCGACCAACGCCTGCATGTTCTTCTACACTTGCACGGGCTGCGGCGTGCGTCTCAAGCCGCTCCACGGCGATTGCTGCGTGTTCTGCTCCTACGGCACAGTTCGCTGTCCTCCGATACAGGAAGGGGACTGCTGCAATGGCTGAGGCTTTCGATTTCATTGCGATCGGATCGGGAACGGCTGCGCAGGTCGCGGTCCACCAGATGGCCGACGCCGGGAAGCGTTGCGCGGTTATCGATTACAGGCCCTACGGTGGCACATGCGCGCTCCGAGGGTGCGATCCGAAAAAGATGATGGTGAGTGGAGAGGAAGCGCTCGCTGCACACAGGCGATTGAAGGGGAAGGGTATCGAAGGTTCTGTTTCGATTGACTGGGGTGACCTCCAGGCATTCAAGCGCAGCTTCACCGACCCCGTCCCTGAAAAGCAGGAAGCTCGCTACGAGCGAAAGGGCGTCGCGACCTTCCACGGCACGGCTCGCTTCGCTGGCCCCGGCCGGATCGTGATAGGCGAGACGGAACTGTGTTTTTCCCACGCTCTTATCGCGACGGGGGCGGAGCCTCGATCACTTGGCATCGAAGGCGAGCCGTTGCTGACCCACAGCGATGCATTCCTAGAACTCGAAACCCTTCCAGATCGGATCGTATTCGTCGGCGGTGGATACATAGCTGCGGAATTTGCCCACCTCGCGGCGCGGGCAGGTGCAAAGGTGACCATCATCCAACGAGGCCGCATTCTGAAAGCCTTCGACCCTGACACGGTCGATTGGCTCATGCCGAGTTTCGACGATCTCGGCATTGAAATCGTGGACGCCGAGGTGAACAGCGTAGCGAAGAGAGGCGGCGTTCTGACCGTCCATGCTGGCGACCGCAGGATCGAAGGGGACTTGGTGGTGCACGCTGCCGGAAGAGTCCCTGCGATCGGTTCGCTCGATCTGGGGGCGGGAGACGTCGCCTGTGACGAGGGTCGCTTGGTGCTTACCGCTCAACTACGAAGCCAAAGCAACCCCAAAGTCTTCGCGGCGGGTGACGCTGCTGCAAATGGTCCGCCACTGACTCCGGTCTCCAGTCATGATGCCAAAGTGGTTCTTGAGAACATACTCGAAGATAGCGGCCGAGCTCCGAACTATTGTGGGGTTCCTAGTGCACTTTTCACGGAGCCGCCGGCGGCGCGGGTCGGAATGCTGGAAAGCGAGGCGCACGAGGCAGGTTTGGATTTCACGGTGAATGCTGGATCGCACCCAGGTTGGTTTTCGGCAAGGCGGCTGAACGAAGAGATCTACGGCCACAAGGTGCTGGTCGAAACTGGAACAGGACGCATCCTTGGGGCTCACCTGGTCGGCCCTGACGCTGACGAACTGATCAATATCTTCGGCTTAGCCATCCGACATGGGCTTAATGCGGACGATATTAAATCGACTATGTTTGCTTACCCTACAGCTGCCTCCGACGCCGGATCTATGTTGGGTTGAGCAGCACCCGATCGCCGGAGTTCTCTCCATTCCAACCCAACGACTGCTTTCACACAGCGGTGTAATGCGACCAATGTCCGCTCACGGGTCGCAAGCCGAATGTCCGCTATCTGCGCCTTGTCGACCAGGACCGGACTGACCACTAGCGGCCCCATCGCAGCCCAACTTAGAAGTCGGCAGAGATGCTGGCTTTGATTGTGCGCGGGGTTCCTTGCAGCAGTGCGGCAGAAAAGACGTCGAACGCGCTGGCCCAGTACTTTTCGTTCGTGATATTATCGGCCGAAAGGCGGAGCGTGACCGGCGTGTCGTCCGCCGCGAAGACGTAGCGCGCACCGAGATCGATACGCGTCCAGCTATCGAGTTCGAGCGTGTTGGCGGCATCGACCCACTGCGGACCCGTGTGCACTGCACGCGCTGTGATCGTCGCGCCAGGCACAAAGCCCAAGTCCCACTCCAAGTCTGCATTGGCGGTGTATTCGGAAACGCCAGGTACCTCGTTGCCGCTGACGAGCTTCGCATCGGTCAGAGCTGCGCCGCCGATCAGCCTCAGGCTGGGTGTCAGATCGCCGTTGACCGTGAACTCGATGCCTTGGTGCGTCTGATCCCCGAGGTATCCGAAGCTGCCGTCGGCAAGCACACCCTCTCCCGGTCGCTCAAGGCGGTAGGCGCCGAGACCGACGAAGACATCGCCCAGTGCCAGCTTGCCTCCAACCTCGTACTGCAGCGACTTGCGCGGGGCGAGAACCTCGCCCGGATTGTTTACGAGTGCCGGATCGAGCGGCGCTGTCGGGCCTTGCTGGAGTGCTTCGATCCGGTTGCCGTATAGCGATAGGCCATCGAACGGCTTCAGGACCACGCCGATCACGGGCGTAACCGCACTATCATCATATTCCGTCGCGAGGTCGCCGCCGAAGTAGCTGTAGCTCTTCACATTGATGGATTGCAGGCGCAGACCCGCTGTGACCTGCAATCGATCTTCGATCATCCCCATCGTGTCCGATGCGAAAGCGCTCCACAGTCGCGTCCGCGCAATCGGGAATGGATCAACCAAGTCGCCGCCGACGAGGGTCGAAGAAGGCAGGTCCACTTGTGGGGTGTCGTAGATATTGGTGGCGTAGCCGGCAAAACCCGGTCCGTAGCGAAAATCGTAGGCGTTGCGGTTCACCTGCCAGCTGGCATTGCCGCCTGTTCCCCGTCAGCACCTATGGCACAGATTTGAGGTTGTGATTTAAGGAGGATTTGGGTCTCGTCGTAGTGACGAAGGAACGAAGATGAGACCCAAATCCTCCAATGCAAAATCGCGGACCAAGACCCCTGCGGAAGCTGTGGTGAAGGGCATCCGCCGGGCCACCCGGCGGCACTTCTCGGCGGAAGACAAGATCAGGATCGTGCTGGAAGGCTTGCGCGGCGATGACAGCATCGCCGAGCTGTGCCGCAAGGAAGGCATCGCCCAGAGCCTGTATTACACCTGGTCGAAGGAGTTCATGGAGGCCGGCAAGCGCCGCTTGGCTGGTGACACCGCCCGCGCTGCGACCACAGATGAGGTGAAGGATCTGCGCCGGGAGACCGGCGCTTTGAAGGAGTGCGTCGCCGACCTGACGCTCGAGAACCGCCTGCTGAAAAAAAGCATTCTCGCGGATGGGGGCGACGACGAATGAGATATCCTGCATCCGAGAAGCTCGAGATCATCAGGATCGTCGAGCAGTCGCACCTGTCCGCCAAGCACACGCTGGACCAGCTCGGCATCGCCCGCCGGACATTCTATCGCTGGTATGACCGCTACCTCCAAGGCGGGCCGGAAGCGTTGGAGGATCGGCCATCGGCACCGAGCCGGGTGTGGAACCGCATCGGCGAGGGCATCCAGGACCAGATCATCGAGATGGCGCTGGATCACAGTGAGCTGTCCCCGCGCGAGCTGGCCGTGCGCTTCACTGACGAGAAGCGCTACTTCGTGTCCGAGGCCACGGTTTACCGCCTGTTGAAGGCCCACGACCTGATCACCAGCCCGGCCTATGTCGTGATCAAGGCTGCCGATCAGTTCCACACCAAGACCACCCGGCCGAACGAGATGTGGCAGAGCGACTTTACCTACTTCAAGATCATCGGGTGGGGCTGGATGTATCTGTCGACCGTGCTCGACGACTTCTCGCGTTATATCATCGCCTGGAAGCTGTGCACCAACATGCGGGCCGAGGACGTGACCGACACGCTGGACCGCGCTCTGGCGGCTTCCGGCTGCGACAGCGCTACGGTGCTGCACAAGCCGCGCCTGCTAAGCGATAATGGCCCCAGCTATATCGCTGGCGAACTGGCGGAATACATCGAGGCCAACAAGATGAGCCACGTGCGCGGCGCCCCTTGCCATCCCCAGACCCAGGGTAAGATCGAGCGCTGGCACCAGACCCTGAAGAACCGCATCCTGCTGGAAAACTACTTCCTGCCCGGCGACCTTGAGGACCAGATCGAAGCCTTCGTCGAGCACTACAACAACCAGCGTTACCACGAGAGCCTGAACAACGTGACGCCCGCCGACACCTACTTCGGCAGGGCCCCAGCCATCATCAAACAGCGAGAAAGGATCAAGCGACAGACCATCGAGCATCGGCGCTTGCAACACCGCAAGCTCGCCGCCTAACATCAACCCCCAGACGAGGCCGACACTCCGCTAATCTACGCCGCCAGTTGCGCCAAATGTTCTGACGACGGACAGTCGATGGCGCGCAGCAGCCCGCCAAGCTCGGTGGGCTCGAGGATTGCAGCATAATGCGTGGCTCTCGGCGTTACGAGAGCACCCTTCAGCATACTGGTCGGATCGGATTTGCAGCGGGTCGTGGCGACACCGTAGCGAAACACGCGGCCTGCGAACGAACGGCATTTCTTCGCAGTCTCGTGCTTACCAGTGGCTTCCAGCCGTTTGAGAGGAGCCAGGACTTCGAACGGCTCGATCTCGCTGATGGGTCGGTTCCCGATGGCAGGCGCAAGCTTGTCGAGGAAATAGTTGGCCTTGACGATAGTGCCATCGGCGCGGCCATTCTGGACCATCATCTGTTCAATATACTCACGTGCTACTGCCTCGAAAGTCTGTGCAGAAAGGAACTCTGCGCGGATTTTCTGCTTCCGCTTCTCAAAAGCCGGGTCGCCCCCTGAAGCAACTGCTCGTCGTGCCTCGTAGGCCACGTCTCGCGCTTGCTTGAGGCTGATGTCGGGATAGCTGCCGATGCAGAGCTTCTTTTGCGCACCGCCGATCCGGTATCGGAATCGCCAAAGTTTGCCGCCGGTGGGCGTGACCTCAACATATAGGCCGCGCTCATCGGTTACCTTGTACGGCTTGTCCTTGGGCTTGAGAGCGCGGAGGCGAGTATCTGTCAGCGGCATGTGGGGGCCTTTTCATCTGGGCCTTTGCGAAACGGCCTCAAAAGGCCCACAAAAGTGTCTGGAACCCCCGAGAACAGGCGGGACGATCCGGAACGATCCAAGGGCCAAATCCCTAGGATTTCTGCGGGTTTTATAGATTATTTGGGAGAACGTGAGAAGAACAAATGGTGCCCAGAAGAGGACTCGAACCTCCACGGGGTTGCCCCCGCCGCCACCTGAAGACGGTGCGTCTACCAATTCCGCCATCTGGGCACCTGATGCGGAAGGAACGTTGGCGTCCATCCGCTGGGTAGGGGCGGGCCGATAGCCAACGGCGACAGGCCTGTCAACGAGAACTAGCACAGTCAGTGACGGCTTGCGGCGAGAGGCGCCTTGCGGCATGGCCGCCCTGTAACGCAAAGCTCGCAGCACAAGGCTGGGTTGGACGAATAAATGGCTCATCTCGAACCGCTTGAAGACAAGCTGGTGGTGCTTATCGGTGGCGCCGGCTTCCTCGGATCACTCGTGGCGCAGGAATTGCTGCAGCGCGATGCACGTCTGAGAATCGCCGATCACGCGCCGGAAAAGGCGTTTCATCTCAAGCCGCTGGCCAATCTCGGCCAGATGCAGTTCATGCGCTGCAGCGTCACCCACCGCGCCAGCATGGAAGCAGCGATCCGCGATGCGGACGCCGTCGTCTATCTGGTTGGCACATTCGGCGCCCATCAGAAGGAATTGCAGGCCGAAGGCGCGGGACTTGCCGCCGAAATCGCCGCACAGCAGGGCGTGGAAGCTTTCGCCTATGTTTCCGCCATCGGCGCCGATGCCGAATCGGAAAGCGGCTACGCCAGCACCAAGGGGCTGGGCGAAAAGCTGGTGCTCGACGCTTTCCCGAAGGCAAGCATCCTGCGGCCTTCCGTTCTGTTTGGCGAGAACGACAAGTTCATCAATCTGTTCGCTGGCCTGGTGCGCGCAATGCCGGTGGTGCCGGTATTCGCACCGGAAGCAAAGCTGCAGCCGCTCTGGGTGGACGATGCCGCGGAAGCGATCGTCAGCGCCTTGTCCGATCCAGGCAAGCATGGCGGCAGGACTTTCGAAATCGCTGGCCCCGAAGTGCTGACGATGAACGAGCTGCTGCATGACATCGCCAGGACGCAGGAACGCAAGCGTATTCTGGCGCCAGTGCCCGACGGCCTGGCCTCGCTGTTCGCCAGCCTGCCCGGTACGCCGCTTAATTCCGATCAGTGGAACCTGCTGAAACAGGGCAGCGTGGCATCGGGCGAACTGCCGGGGCTGAAACAGCTGGGCGTTTCTCCGCGCCCGCTGGAACTGTTCCTCGATCGCTGGATGCTGCGCTATCGCAAGCATGGCCGCTTCACCGAAGCGGCGGAGACAGCCTGAACCACGCCTTCGCACCAGCGGCGCCCGGTGAATGATTGAAACAACGGATCGGGGCTTTCGCCCCGAACCGCCTGTTCGCGGCCTCTTCCCGCCCGGAAACGCATAATCGGAGCATCTGCATCAGTGTGCCGGATTGTGCAGTTCGCGCCCCGCCCCTAAGAGGGGGACAAAGTCAAATACGGGAGGGGACGAGATGAAACGGATCAGGGCGGCGCTGTCGCTGGCATTGGCACTGGGAATGATGGCCGGCGGGCAGACGGCGCGCGCGCAGGACGCGCCAGCCGGGGAAAGAGCCGCCGCCCCGCCTCCCGGTTTCCGGACCGTGGCGTTGGGCGATGGACCGTGGACCGTGGAAACCGAAATGGCCACACTGCATGTGGAGCGCGTGGGCGATACGCTGGACCATCCGTGGAGCCTCGCCTTCCTGCCAGATGGCGGCATGCTGGTGACGGAGCGGCCCGGCCGCCTGCGCATTATCCGGGACGGGCAGCTCGATCCGCAGCCAATCGCGGGCCTGCCGGCGATCTTTGCCTTTGGCCTTGCCGGGCTGATGGACGTGGCCCTGCATCCCGATTTCGCCGAGAACGGGCTGATCTATTTCTCTTACAGCAAACCGCATCCGGATGCGGGGGACAAGCCCGGCGTCAATGCCGATACCGCGCTGGCCGTGGCCCGCGCGCATTGGGATGGCGGGCATCAGCTCAGCAATGTGGAGGATATTTTCGTCGCCGCCCCATGGTACGGCTCGGAAGTGCCGGAACGGTGCTGCGGCCAGGGACCGGCCTTTGGCAGCTATGGCGGGCGTATCGCCTTTGGCCCGGACGGGTTCCTCTATGTCACCAGCGGGGATCGCAATTATGGCGAAATGGTGCAGGACCAGTCGAATGATTTCGGCAAGATCCTGCGCCTGACCGATGATGGCAAGCCCGCGCCCGGCAATCCCTTTGCCGGACAGGAAGGGTGGCAGGACACCATCTGGTCCACCGGCCATCGTAACCCGCTGGGCCTGTATTTCGATCCGCTGACCGGCAAATTGTGGGAGACGGAGTTCGGCCCGCGCGGCGGGGACGAGCTGAACCTGATCGAAAAGGGCGTGAATTACGGCTGGATGGATGTGACGCAGGGCCATCACTATAATGGCGAAGCGGCAAAGGGCATTCGCGCGGTGGACGGGATGAAGGACCCCGCCTTCGCCTTCGGCCCGCCATCGATCAATCCGGGCAATATCGCGGTCTATCACGGCGCGGCCTTCCCAGGCTGGGAAGGCGATCTGCTGATGCCGGCCATGAGCAAGTCGCTGGTCCGCATGGAAGTGAATGCCAACGGTGCCGTCACCGCTATGGAGACGATGCTGGAAGGGCTGGAGCAGCGCCTGCGTGACGTGAAGATCGCGCCAGACGGAACCGTCTATGTGCTGACGGACGAGACGGAAGGCGCGCTGCTGAAGATCACGCCCGCCGCGGAATAAATGCGGGAAAGAGGGCGGTCAGCGGCCGCCCTCATCCTCTTCTGCGACCCGCGCCAGCCGCAATTGCCGGTTCACGCCCAATATTCTTGCCGTTGCGGGCAGGTTGGGAATGGAATCGTACAGGCTGGCCAGATAGGCGCGGTCAAATTCGGTCATTTCCGCCGGGGCGCGGCCCGATGGCACTGAAAACAGGCCCAGTATCGTATCCATCGCCTGTTCGCCTTCGGGTGGCACGGTCCGCGCCAGGCCGCGCATCGTGGCGTAATCCGCCAGTTGGACCAGCGATTTGCCCTGCACCGCCGCCAGATCGAACAGGATGACGACCTGCAGAATATCTTCCCGCGTGGACAGATAGATCTTTGAATGGGCCATGGCCTGCCGCGAAACCGGCGGGTCGATCAGCGAGCCGCTTTCGTAAATGGGCATACCGTCACGGGTGCGGGTCTGCGTCATCGTCCACACGCGTACCGGGCCGTCCGCGCCCAGCAGATCCCGCCGGTCCTCCAGCGGCAGGAGGCGGAAACGATAGCCATATTTCCGCTCGTAATCCGCCATCGCGGCCTTGCCGTCCTCGACAAAGGCAATGACGAGATTGGGTTCGCATCCGGTATCGTCCGCCATCCACATCTTCAGCCTTTCGGCATTGGCGCGGATACGGTCGATCATCAGGGCGGCATAATCGGGCTTGAGGCCGAGAATGCCCGGGCACAGCCGATCTTCAAACCGGGCCAGCGGCCGGTCATGCCAGTTCTGCTTGCGAGTGATGGCGCGGGCCTGACGGCTGATCGTGCCGCGGTCCTGCATTTCGGCCTGGCCGGTGACGACGATATCGCCCCCACCCGGCTCCGGCTCTTCCGCCGATTGCGCATTGGCAGGCATGGCCGCCAGCAACGCGGCCAGCATGCAGCCCGCCCTTGTGATACTCATCCGGCTCTCCCGGGCCTGTTCAGCCCGGGAGTATCACCAGTCAGGGCAATTCGGGCAATGCCCGAAAATGTCGCAAATTATGCCGTGGCTGCGGCGCGCGCGGCTTTCTTGCGTTCATGCGGATCGAGATGGCGCTTGCGCAGGCGGATGCTCTTGGGCGTCACCTCCACCAGTTCATCATCCTGGATATAGGCAATCGCCTGTTCCAGCGTCATCCTGCGCGGCGGGGTCAGGCGGATACCTTCATCCTTGCCGCTGGCGCGGAAATTGGTGAGCTGCTTGGATTTCAGCGGGTTGACCTCGAGATCCTGCGGCTTCGCATTCTCGCCGATGATCATGCCCTGATACAGCGCCTCACCCGGGGCGATGAACAATATGCCGCGATCTTCCAGCGCGTTGAGCGCATAAGGCACGGCCTCGCCCTGTTCCATGGAGATCAGCACGCCGTTCTGGCGACCGCTGATCGGGCCCTTATAGGGTCCGTATTTCTCGAACAGGCGGTTCATGATGCCCGTTCCGCGCGTGTCGGACAGGAATTCGCCATGATAGCCGATCAGGCCACGGCTCGGGGCGGAGAATGTCAGACGGGTCTTGCCTGCGCCGGACGGGCGCATGTCAGTCATCTCCGCCTTGCGCAGGGCCATCTTTTCGACAACCGTGCCGGAGAATTCATCGTCCACGTCGACCACGACCGTTTCATACGGTTCCTCGCGGCCGGCCTCGCCCTGGCGGAACAGCACGCGCGGGCGGCTGATGGACAGTTCGAAACCTTCGCGGCGCATGTTCTCGATCAACACGCCCAGCTGCAATTCGCCGCGGCCGGCCACTTCGAAAGCGTCCTTTTCGGCACTTTCACTGATGCGGATGGCGACATTGCTTTCCGCCTCGCGCTCCAGGCGGTCACGGATGACGCGGCTCTGCACCTTGTCGCCATCACGGCCGGCATAGGGGCTGTCATTCACGGCAAAGGTCATGGACAGGGTAGGCGGATCGATCGGCTGGGCGTGGATCGGTTCGTCCACGGCGGGATCGCAGATCGTGTTGGACACGGTGGCCGTGGTCAGGCCCGCAATGGCGACGATATCGCCCGCATTGGCGCTTTCCACCGGGACCCGCTCCAGCCCTTCATAGGAGAAGATCTTGGTCGCGCGGCCGGCTTCCACCTGCTTGCCGTTCACGTCCATAGCCTTGATCGGCATGCCGACTTCCAGCTTGCCGCTTTCCACCCGGCCGGTCAGGATACGGCCGAGGAAGCTGTCGCGATCGAGCAGGGTCGCCAGCATGGAGAACTTGGCGCCGCCGTCCAGCTGCGGTTCCGGCACGTGGGCCACCAGCCTTTCGAACAGCGGGGTCAGATCGCCTTCGCGCACGCTTTCATCCATGCCAGCATAGCCGTTGCGGCCGGAGGCATAGAGCACGGGAAAGTCCAGCTGTTCGTCATTGGCGTCCAGATTGACGAAAAGGTCGAACACTTCGTCCAGCACTTCGCTGGCGCGCGCATCGGACCTGTCGATCTTGTTGACCACCACGATCGGCTTCAGGCCAAGGCCCAGCGCCTTGCCGGTCACGAACTTGGTCTGCGGCATCGGGCCTTCGGCCGCATCCACCAGCAGGATCACCCCGTCCACCATGGACAGGATGCGTTCCACCTCAGCGCCGAAATCGGCGTGGCCCGGCGTATCGACAATATTGATACGGTAATCGCGCCAGACGATCGAAGTCGGCTTGGCGAGAATGGTAATCCCGCGCTCCTTCTCCAGATCGTTGGAGTCCATCGCACGTTCTTCAACGCGCTGGTTTTCGCGGAAAGTGCCGGACTGGCGGAACAATTGATCGACAAGCGTGGTCTTGCCGTGATCGACGTGGGCGATGATCGCCACGTTGCGCAGGCTCATGAAACAATACTCGATTTGTAAGAGAGAAGTGGCCGCGCCCTTAGCGGCACAACCGCTTCGCAACAAGGGGCCAGCGCGCGATGATGAATGCCTGGCCACCAGACAATGCGCAATCGGGCAAATGCTGGCTTTCGGGAAACTTCCCTGCCCCTTGGACCGTTTCCGCCATTGAGCGCCCGCCGAAAATGGCTTCGCAATCGGGCCAACAACGCAGAAAAAGGGGATATTTCGATGCTCAGCACCACCAGGATCACACTGGCCGCCCTGCCGATGGCCGCACTGGCACTTGGCCTTTCCGGGTGCGACAGCCCGGCCGAAGAACAGGTGGAGGAACAGGCAGAAGCGATCGACGAATCCTATGAAGCGCAGGCCGATGTCGTCGAATCACTGGCCGAAGGTGCGCCCGAACAGGAACAGGAAGCCGCCGAACAACGCGCGGACGAGCTGCGTGAACGCGGCGAAAATATCAAGGACCACCTTGAGGAGGCGGCGGACGAGGAGCTCTGATCCCCGTCCGGCACGCCAGTTTCCGGCCTGACCGACCCGGTCAATCGGCCCAGTAAAGCCGCTCCGGATTGTCGATCAGCAGCTTGCGCTGCAATTCTTCAGTCGGCGCGATACGCGGGATCATATCCACCAGATGCCCGTCATCGGGCACTTCGTCCTGCATATTGGGGTGCGGCCAGTCCGTGCCCCAGATGCAGCGATCGGGATAATCGGCCACCAGCGGCGCGACCGCCGAGGCGAAATCATTCCACGGATCGCCCTTTCCGCCTTCCTTGATCGCATCCAGCCGGTCCGGGCAGGTCGGCTTGAAATGAATGTCAGGCCGGCTGTCCAGCAGGGCGCGGAACGCCTTCATGTCCGGCCCGTCAGGCCCCTGCGTCACATCGGGGCGGCCCATATGGTCGATCACCAGCGGCACGGGGATCGCGTCCATGAAGGGGCGCAGTTCGGCCAGAATGTCAGCTTCGAAATAGATCACGACATGCCAGCCGGCAGGCAGGCGCTTGCTGACTTCCAGGAACTTGTCCTTCGGCGCATTGTCGACCAGCCGCTTCAGGAAATTGAAGCGGATGCCGCGGATGCCGCCATCATGCAGGGCAGCCAGTTCCGCTTCGGAAATCGCCGGATCGACCACTGCCACGCCGCGCGCCTTGCCGTTCGATTTGGCGATCGCATCCAGCGTGGCGGAATTATCCGTGCCGTGGCAGCTCGCCTGCACGATGACATTCTTCGAAAATCCCAAATGATCGCGCAGGGCAAACAGCTTGTCCGGCCCGGCATCTTCGGGGAGATATTTCGCCTTGGGGCTGAAAGGGAACTGCGCCATCGGCCCGAAAACGTGGCAATGCGCATCCACCGCGCCCGGCGGGGGCGTGAAGTTCGGCTTGCTGGGATTGGGGTGCCAGCTGGTAATGCGGTCGCTCATATATCTTCCCTTGGCGCACGTCCTTGGACAGGCTCAGGACGCGCGGAACTTTCAACCAACTACCAGAACCGATCGTGCCGAGCCTGTCGAAGCACGCGCACGGCTCACTCCGGTCAGACGAACACCACCCCGTCCATCAGCTTGCGCGCGGTGCGCAAAAGGGCGGCGCTGACCACATCGCCTGCATCATCCACCTTGAGGATGCAGCTCATCTCGCCGCTGGGATGTTCGATGCTCAACGTCTTGCTCTCCCCCTCGGGGATGTCCGCCACTTCGGCGGCGGGCGACCCCTCCACCAGGCAGGCCGTCGCCGCCGTCACCGCGCCGAGCACACCGATGGAAGCATGGGCGCGATGCGGGATGAAAACGCGCGTTGTCACGGCGCCGCCATTTTTCGGCGGCGCGACCAGGGTCATCTTGGGGACCGATTTTTCCTTGACGTCGCCAAGATTCATCAACGGCCCGGCCGCCAGGCGAATGGCCTCGATCTTCTCGCGGATCGGGGCGAATGCCTCGCTCTCCAGCTCTTCCCGCGTTTCATAGCCGGTGGCGCCGACATCTTCGGCCTTGAACACGATGCACGGCATCCCGTTATCGATCAGCGTGCAGCGCACGCCCTCGATCACGTCCGCGGCATTGCCGGTAGGCAGCAGCGCTCCGCAGGATGAGCCAGCCGTGTCGCGGAATTCCAGCGGGATAGGCGCATGGGTGCCGGGCACCCCGTCGATCCGCGCATCGCCCGCATAATTGACCATGCCGCCCGGGGTCTGGATCGTGGCCACGGCCACCTGCCCGGTATTTTCCATATAGATGGAAACGCGCGTTTCATCCCCGGTGGGCTGCACCAGCCCGCGCTCTATCGCGAAGGGGCCGATCCCGGCCAGGATATTGCCGCAATTCTGCTGGTCGGTGACAATCGCCTGATCGACGAAGACCTGCAGGAACAGATAATCGACATCGATCCCTTCCCGCTCGCTCTTCTTCACGACGCCGACCTTGCTGGTCAGCGGATCGGCGCCGCCCATGCCATCGATCTGGCGCGGATCGGGGCTGCCCATGACGCGCAGCAGGAAGTCTGCCCGCTCCTTCTCGTCAGCGGGCAGATCATCGCTGAGGAAATAGCCGCCCTTGGACGTGCCGCCCCGCATCCACATCACGGGTGCTGAAGTCTGTGTCATCGTTTCATCCCTCTCCCCTTCCCGCGAACGGAAAGGGGAATTGCCCGGATCAGATCCACTTCAGACCCATATCGGTCAGCTTCTGGCGGAAGCCGTACATGTCGAGGCCAAGCACGCCATCGGCCAGCTTCTGGCGCTTCTCTTCCTCGTTCGCTTCGCGGGCCTGCGCCTTCTTCAGCACTTCTTCCGCGTCTTCGCGCTTCACCACGCACACGCCGTCATCATCGGCAACGATGATATCGCCCGGGCGGATGAAGGCACCGGCGCACACCACGTCCACATTCACGCTGCCGAGCGAGGCCTTGATCGTGCCCTGCGCGAAGACCCGCTTGGACCAGACCGGGAAATCCATTTCCTGCAAATCGCGCACGTCGCGCACGCCGGCATCGATGATCAGGCCCTTCACACCGCGCGCCTGCGCGGAAGTGGCGAGCAGATCGCCGAAATAGCCGTCTTCGCAGGGGCTGGTCGGCGCGATCACCAGAACGTCCCCATCCTGGCATTGTTCGATCGCGGCATGGACCATGTAATTATCGCCCGGGGGCACGCTGATCGTCACGGCAGAAGCGCCGATGCGCGCACCCGGATAGATCGGGCGCATATAGGAAGCGAGCAGCCCGATACGGCCCTGCGCCTCGTGCACGGTGGCAACACCGCATTTGCCGAGAGCTGCCACAACTTCCTTATCCGCGCGTTCGATATTCTGGACGACGACACCGGCCATGTTCCGACTCTCCACTGTCTAAAATTCGTTCGCCGGGTGGACCGGCTTGGCACCATCCGTCAAGTGCGTGACGCGGCTTGGGCCAACTTGTATGCAACACATACATTCTGTAGGGGCGGGGGCGGAAGGATGCCACAAACGAAATGAACGCGCAGACCCCATCCCTGACCCTGATCGGCTTCGGTGAGGCCGGTTTCACCTTTGCCCTTGCCTCCGGCTGGGAAGACAGGGCGATAGCCTGGGACACGGACGAGGCGAAGCGGGCCGCGATGGAAGAATGCGGGGTCCGTCCGGCGGCCAGCGCGAAGGAAGCGCTGGACGGCGCCGTGCTGGTGCTGTGCCTGGTCACGGCGGATCAGGCGCTGAAGGCGGCGCAGGAATATGCGCCCTTCCTGCCCGAAGGCGCGATCTGGTGCGATATGAATTCCGTGGCCCCTGAAACGAAGCGGGCCGCCGCGCAGGCGGTTGAATCAGCCGGCGGTCGCTATGTCGATGTGGCGGTGATGGCGCCGGTCGATCCCGCGCGCATGAATGTACCACTGTTGTTCGCGGGCCCTGCCGCACAGGATGCGATGATGCTGATGCGCGATGCCGGCTTCGCCAAGACCCGCATCGTGGGCGAAGATGTGGGCCGGGCAAGCGCGATCAAGATGATCCGTTCCGTCATGGTGAAAGGGCTGGAGGCACTGTCCAGCGAATGCGCCGCCGCCGCCGATGCGGCAGGCGTGTTCGATGAAGTCATGACCTCGCTCGACGCATCGGAGAAAACCATCCCCTGGGCGGAGCGCGTGGCCTATAATCGCGAGCGTATGGAAACCCACGGTTTACGCCGCGCGGCGGAGATGGAAGAATCGGCCAAGACCCTGCTAGGGCTTGGCGTGGAACCTGTGATGACTCGCGGCACGGTCGAATTGCAACGACGCGCGGCGAATGCAAACCAAGAGAGGAACTGAGGCGCACATGACGCTGATCATCGATTGCCATGGCCATTACACCACTGCTCCGTCCCAGCATGACGACTGGCGCGAAGAGCAGAAAGCCGCTTTCAAGAGCGGCGGCACGCCTCCGCCCTATCCCGAGATCACCGATGACGAGATCCGGGAGACGATCGAGAAGAACCAGCTCAAGCTGATCAAGGAACGCGGCGCGGACCTGACGATCTTTTCCCCGCGTGCCAGCCGCATGGCGCACCATATCGGCGATCAGGGCGTGAGCGAGGCGTGGACCCAGCACTGCAACAACCTGATCTACCGCGTCACCCAGCTCTATCCGGAAACCTTTGTCGGCGTGTGCCAGTTGCCGCAGAGCCCGAAGGCCGACATGGCGGCCAGCGTGAAGGAACTGCGCCGCTGCGTGGAAGAACTGGGCTTCATCGGCTGCAACCTCAATCCCGATCCGGGCGGTGGCCACTTCACCCATCCTCCGCTGACCGATGAATACTGGTTCCCCTTCTACGAGGCGATGAGCGAGCTGGACGTACCGGCGATGATCCACGTCTCCGGGTCCTGCAACCCGGCCATGCATGCCACGGGCGGTTTCTACCTTGCGGCGGACACTGTCGCATTCATGCAGCTGATGGAAGGCGACCTGTTCTCCCGCTTCCCCAATCTGCGCTTCATCATTCCCCATGGCGGCGGCGCCGTGCCGTTCCACTGGGGCCGCTATCGCGGCCTGGCGGACATGCTGAAGAAGCCGAGCCTCGACGAATACATCATGACCAATGTGTTCTTCGACACTTGCGTCTATCACCAGCCCGGCATCAACCTGCTGGCCGATGTGATCGACAACAAGAACATCCTGTTCGGCAGTGAAATGGTGGGCGCGGTGCGCGGGATCGACCCGACAACCGGCCAGTATTTCGACGATACGAAGCGCTATATCGATGCGCTGGATATCTCCGCGGAAGAAAAGCACGCGATCTTCGAAGGCAATGCCCGAAAGGTGTTTCCGCGTCTGGACGCAAAACTGAAAGAACGCGGCCTATGAGCAATGCCGAATCCGCCGTCACCGCAACCGGTTTCGCAGCCTGCGAAAAGCCGGAACGCTATATCCAGCAGCTCGCCTCGCATTGGAGCCACAAGATGGCCACCAGCTATGACGAAGGCGACGGGATGGGCGTGTTTCCGTTCTCCGAACTGGACAATGCGGTGATGACGGCCCGGCATGGCGGCATCGCCATCACGCTTACCACCGCCGATGCGGCGCAGAACGAACATCTCCGCGCCGTGATCGAACGCCACCTTGATCGCTTCGCCTTCCGCGAGGCCCCGCTGACCTACAAATGGGAAGAGCAGCAATGACAAAGACCATGCCCCGCGACGTGCATGCCTATCTCGCCGAGTTCGACGATATACCCGGCACGCGCGTTTTCACCGCCAACCGGGCCCGCAAGGGTTACCACCTGAACCAGTTCGCGATGAGCCTGATGAAGCCGGAAAACCGCGAACGTTTCCTGGCGGACGAGCGCGCCTATCTGGACGAATGGCCGATGACCGAAGAGGCGAAGAAGGCCGTTCTCGCCCGTGATTACAATGCGATGATCGACGAAGGCGGCAATATCTATTTCCTGGCCAAGCTGTTCTCCACCGATCGGCAGAGCTTCCAGGACGCGGCCGGTTCCATGACCGGCATGAGCAAGGACGAATATGCCGCGATGATGATCGCGGGTGGACGCTCGCCCAATGGCGTGCGTTCCAAGAAGGAGGGGAATTGAACACATGGCCCGCATTACCCACGGCCTGACCACCAGCCACGTGCCCGCAATCGGCGCGATGATCGACCAGGGTCGGACGGACGACGATTACTGGAAGCCGATCTTCGCCGGCTATGAATGGACCAAGGACTATGTCGCGAAAAACATGCCCGACGTGGTCATTCTGGTTTACAACGACCACGCATCCGCCTTCGACATGAAGGTGATCCCGACCTTCGCGATCGGCTGCGCCGACAAGTTCGAACCGGCCGATGAAGGCTGGGGCCCGCGCCCCGTGCCGCCGGTTGAAGGTCATGCAGACCTTGCCTGGCACATCGCGCAGAGCTGCATCCTCGACGAATTCGACATGACCATCATCAATGAGATGGATGTCGATCACGGCCTGACCGTGCCGCTGGATGTCATCTTCGACAGCAAGGACAACAAGACGCCGAAGAAATGGCCGACCAAGGTCATCCCGATCGCTGTCAACGTGGTCACCTATCCGCCGCCCTCCGGCAATCGCTGCTGGATGCTGGGCGAAGCAATCGCCCGCGCGGTTGCCAGCTATCCCGAAGATCTGAACGTGCACATCTGGGGCACGGGCGGCATGAGCCACCAGTTGCAGGGTCCGCGCGCCGGCCTGATCAATCCGGATTGGGACAAGCGCTTCCTGGACGATCTGACCCGGGATCCGCAGCGCCTGCGCACGATCGAACATATCGAATATCTGCGCGAGACCGGATCCGAAGGGATCGAGATGGTGATGTGGCTGATCATGCGCGGCGCGCTGGGACCGAATGTCTCGGAACTCCACCGCCATTACCACGTACCATGTTCGAACACCGCGCTGGGCCATATCGTTCTCAAGAACGAAGACGCCGCCTAGCCGGTCCGACATTCCGGGGGAGCGGGGCCATCCCGCTTCCCCCTTTCCAGCGTATGATCCCGCCATTGGGCGGGTACAGATTATTGAGGAGAGCTCCATGCGTATTGCCCTCGCCGGCGCCGGCGCCTTTGGCGAAAAGCATCTCGACGGACTTAAGAATATCGACGGCGTGGAAATCACGTCGATCATTTCCCGCCGTGCCGAACAGGCCGCGGAAGTTGCCGCCAAATACGGCGCAAAACATTCCGGCACCGAACTTTCCGAAGCGCTGGAGCGCGACGATGTCGATGCCGTCATCCTCTGCACGCCGACCCAGATGCACGCCGAACAGGCGATCCAGTGCATGAATGCGGGCAAGCATGTGCAGGTGGAAATCCCGCTGTCCGACAGCTGGGCCGATGCGCAGGCCGTGCTGGACAAGCAGAAGGAAACCGGGCTGGTCTGCATGGTCGGCCACACCCGCCGCTTCAACCCCAGCCACCAGTTCGTGAAGAACCGGATCGATGCGGGCGAATTCAATATCCAGGCGATGGATATCGAAACCTTCTTCTTCCGCCGCAAGAACATGAACGCGAAGGGGCAGCCGCGCAGCTGGACGGACCATCTGCTGTGGCACCATTCCGCCCATTCGATCGACATTTTCCAGTACATGACCGGCAGCAAGGTGGTGACCGCCAATGCCATCCAGGGTCCGCGCCATCCCGAACTGGGCATCGCCATGGACATGTCGATCCAGCTGAAGACCGAAGCGGGCCAGATCCTGACCCTTGCCCTGTCCTTCAACAATGACGGGCCGCTGGGCACCTTCTTCCGCTATATCGGCGATACGGCGACCTATATCGCCCGTTATGACGACCTGGTGACGGGCCGCGAGGAACCGATCGACCTGTCCGGCGTCGCCGTTTCCAGCAATGGCATCGAACTGCAGGACCGCGAATTCATCGCCGCGATCCGCGAAGGCCGCGAACCCAATTCCTCGGTCGCATCGGTGCTGGATTGCTACCGTGTGATCGGCGAACTGGCCGCCAGCCTTGAAGAACAGGATGGCTGGTCCTGAGAACACAGCGCGATTGCGCTTGACCGGCCGAAACTGACCGCAGAATGTAATCCCCCAGAAGATAAAAAATCTGGGGGATTGCATGGCTGGACTGGACCGCCTCCTGGCGGATGCTGAAGACACGCATCGAAAAATGCTGGATGCGCTTGCGAGCGATGGCGAACGGGCGATCAGGGACATCGTCAGATTGCGCACACGCTTCGCCACGCTGGTGGCGGAACTGGTTGGCGCAATCCGCGCCGATCCGCGCCTGCTGGCTGACCTGAACCTGGCCGAAGAATTCGAGGAACGCTTCTTCGCCGTTCGCAAGCGCCTGGCCGAACATCAATCGCAATGGCGTGCCGCCGCTATCGAAAAGGACGTGTCCGGCTATCGCCGGTCGGCCAATGAACTTGCGCAGGTCCAGGGCGATTTCTACCAGTGGGCCCGATCGGCACTGTCAGACGCCTGACGGCTGAACCGCGCAAAACCGGCAAAGTCCGAAACCACTCACGCCCATATCGGGCAAAGACCAAGT
The DNA here is from genome assembly GCF_001008165.2 of Croceibacterium atlanticum. Lineage (NCBI taxonomy): Bacteria > Pseudomonadati > Pseudomonadota > Alphaproteobacteria > Sphingomonadales > Erythrobacteraceae > Croceibacterium > Croceibacterium atlanticum. The sequence goes on from NZ_CP011452.2 coordinate 1,991,261, forward strand.
CAGGAGACCCATGACCCGCTCTATCGCCGGAACCGAACTGCATCCCGTCGGCCTTGGCTGCATGAACCTGTCCTGGGCCTATGCCACGCCGCCTGCCCATGACGATTGCGTTGCCTTCCTCAACCGTTCGCTGGACCTGGGATATAACCACCTCGATACGGCCCGCATCTATGGCGCGGGCAAGAACGAGGCGCTGATCGGCGAAGCGCTGAAGGGGCGGCGCAAGGAGTTTTTCCTCGCATCCAAGACCGGGATCATAGTGGACGGGCCGAAACGCGGCATCGATTGCAGCCCGGCCCATATCGAAGAGGATATCGACAAGAGCCTCGAACTGCTCGGCACCGATCACATCGATCTGTACTACATGCACCGTTTCGATCCGAAAGTGCCGATCGCCGATTCTGTCGGCGCATTCCAGAAGGCGATCGAAGCAGGCAAGATCAGCGCCTATGGCGTATCCGAATGGTCTTCCGCCCATATCCGCGAAGCACATGCGGTCCATCCGGTCGGCGCGGTGCAGACTGAATATTCGCTGTGGACGCGCAATGTCGAACTGGGCGTGCTGGATACTTGCAAGGAACTGGGCATTCCCTTCGTCGCCTTCAGCCCGGTGGCCCGCGGCGCGCTTGGCGGCGTGCTCAAGGATCCCTCCACGCTGGAGGAAAAGGATTTGCGGACCAAGATGCCGCGCTTCAACGCGGAAAACTGGCCGAAGAACCTGAAGGTGATCGAGGAATTCAACGCATTGGCCGAAGGCGCCGGCATCACTCCGGCCCAGCTTTCGCTCGCCTGGGTGCTTTCGCGCGGGGGCAATGTCCATGTCATCCCCGGCACAACCAATCTCCGGCACCTTGAAGACAATTACAATGCCGGGAATCTGGACGTTTCCACCGATGTGCTGGAAGAAGCGGACCGGCTGATCAACCACCAGACCATTTCCGGCCACCGCTATCACGATGCGATCCGGCCGACCATCGATACCGAGGAGTTTGAACCGGCATGACCACGCTGCACGCGCCGATCGCCTATGTGAAGGATACCGGCGATCGGCCGCGTTACTATGCCAACGCGCATGAGAAGGACACGATTGTCCTCGACCCGGTCGAAATGGAAATCACCGACATGCGGGGGGAAAGCACTTCGCTGGATGTCGAAGGTTGCATCCTCACCCGGCATCGCAGCGAAGTGGCCGATTTTTCCGACCCGGAACAGATCGAACTGATCCATGCAGCGGAGATTACCGCCCTGCTGAAACAGGTTACCGGCTGCGATGAAGTGGTGGTGACGCCGCGCGGTATCCTCCGCTTTTCCGAAAAGACCGGGCAGACAGGCAGCAGCGACAATTCCCATCCGGCGCGTTTCGCCCATGTCGATGTTTCGGCGCCGACCGGGGCAGAATTCCGGGCCCGGTCGGCACCGCAAGGCCGCGCAATCGCCCGCAGCGCGCAATTCAATGTATGGCGCGCAATCAGCGGCGCGCCGCAGGACGTACCGCTGGCCCTATGCGATACGCGATCGGTGAAAGGGCCGGAACTGATCAGGGCCGATGCCATCTTCGATCCGCCGGGCGGTGCGCCCGAATTCAGCTTCGAAGGTTATGTGGTGGCCCATGATACCGGCCATCGCTGGCTGTGGTTCAGCGATATGACGCCGGACGAGGTCATCATCTTCAAGACCAGCGAAAGCGATCCCGAACGGGCGCAATGCATCCCGCATGTGGCCTTCGATAATCCGCTGGCCCCGCCGGATTCACCGCCCCGCGTCAGCGTGGAAATGCGCGCCACCTGTTACTGGTACGCCTTACCCTGACATGACAGACCCCGCGATCACCGGATCGCGGGGTCTGCATGGGGCGATAGCCGCCCGACCACCAGGGGCCTGACTACTGGTTGCTGGTCTGGCCCTGCTGCTGGGCGATGGCCATCTGCACCTTCTGCTGCAATTCTGTGTCCGATTGCACGGCCTTGCTGATGGCATTGAAGGTCTGCGGATCAAGGCCGGCCTCATCCACGATTGCTGCCATCCTGGATTTCTTGTCAGCCTGTTCCAGCGTCGTGTCTGCGGCAACATCCTGGATCTGCACGACAGCCTCCGCAAAACCATCGATCTGCTGGTCGGTGAAGTCAGTCGCACCCGGCGCCGGGGCGGCAGGAGCCGGTGCCGGGGCGTCTTGGGCAAAAGCGGCGCCACCAGCCATAAGGGCACAAGCCACTGTAAATACTGCAATTTTCATTTCATCTCTCCGTTAATATCGCGTGGATCACGGATGAGCTGACACCTTGTTCCTGCGAGACAAGGAATAACCCGTCGAGCCGAAATGATTTGAAGATGGACCGTTCCCGAGGAGGAAATTTGCCCCCTGCCAGGCCCTCCCGGCCTATCCGCTGGCCAATACCTGCTGATAGCGCAGATGAATCAGCGGGAATGGGCGCCCCTGCCCGTCCAGTTCGGAACGTCCCGTCCGCTGGAAGCCCAGATGTTCGTAGAACGCCAGCGCAGCCGGATTCTGTTCATTTACATCGGTGGTCAGCGCCGGATGGAGCTGCAGTGCATGGGCCACCAGCGTCCGTCCCACCCCTGATCCGGCATGGGCGGGATCGATGAACAGGGCCTCCAAATGTCCATCATCCAGCAGCATGAAGGCTATCGGCCGATCCGCATCGTCAACGGCCAGCCACAGCGGCATTTGCGGCAGGAATTCACGCACTTCCGCATCGATTGCCGCCAGATCTTCCGGCGGCAGGAAATCATGGGTCGCTTCTACCGCAGCCCGCCAGATGGCGACCGCCCGCTCTCCATCCTCAGAACTCGAAGGTCGAATGGCATAGCGGGCAGTTCCCATATCAAAGCGCGCTTTCGTAAAGGGCGAGCAGGCGGCTCCACGCCTTTTCCGCCGGTTCTTCTGCGTAAACCGGGGAATCGACCACGGTCCAGCCATGATCCCCGGCATAGACTTCGATCTCTGCCGGGCGGCCTGCTGCCTCCGCCGCTGCGCGCAAGGCATCCTTTTCGCCCGGTACGCGGGCATCGTCATTCTGGGCGATGGCGATCAGGAAGCTCGCCTGCGTGTCATCCAGAAGATTGATCGGGGCGGTATCATCATCGCCGACCAGACCTCCGCCATGGAAGCTGGCCCCCGCCTTCACGCGCGAAGGAACGGCAGCGGCGGTGCGCACCACGAAGGGGCCGCCCATGCAATATCCCTGCGTGCCGATACCGCGCGACGTATCGACCGCCTCCTGCCCATCCAGCCAGGCCACGGCAGCCTTCGCCGTTTCGGTCACCGCCTCATGCGTGTTTTCTTCACGCCAGGGGCCGACTTTCGCCATGCCGTCATTATTGCGCCAATCCTCGAAATCTTCGAACTGTGGGGCCGGCGCGCTCTGATAATAAGGGTTGAGCACCAGAACCGAATAGCCTTCGCCCGCCAGGCGCCGGGCCATCATCTTGAAGGCATCGCGCAGCCCGGCAATATCCGGCCAGACTATGACCGCCGGATACGCCCCTTCCGCCGGATGGACGAAGAATGCGTCCATCGTGCCCAGCGGCGTGCTGAAGCTCACCATTTCTTCCGAAAGCGATCCTTCCGCCTTCGCACCATTCATCGGCGCGCAGGCGGCAAGGCCCGCAATCGCGCCAAAGGCCGTGAACTGACGACGATTGAGCCGCCCCATTCGAGCCAATTGCTGTTCGTCACACATGAAAGCCTCCTCGCTTCCCTTCCCGGATGACGAGGATAGCAAGGCATTTGGCCGCGTCCACTGACTCTTGGCAGCCTCCTGGCGGCGGGCACGGCCATTGCCGCGCGCGCCACCAATTCGCCTCAGGTCAGATCGTCAAGCTGGACCACCAGCCCTTCTTCCGCCGCCTTCATCGCATCGCGCCGCAATTGTTCGATCTTCAAACGGCCGGCGGGCGCTTCTTCATCGGGCAACGCGGCCATGATCTTTTCGTGCATCTCCTCGAAATCCGGGCCGTGTTCGGGATGGGTCAGGATCAGGCCCTTCTGTTCGGTCATGCCGGCCAGGATCTTTGTACCCACCTCATAGGGATCCATGCCTTCTTCAAATGCCGTGCCGAACTGTTCCAGTTCCCCCTCCCGCGTCGGTGCGAAACCGCTATCCTTGAAACTGTCAGGCCGCTTGGTCGCGCTGGCCCAGGCATTGGTGCGGGTCAGCGCCGGGCAACACAGCGAACAGCCGATGCCATGCGGAGCAAGGTTGTAGCGCAGCGATTCGGTCAGCCCGCGCACGGCGAACTTGCTGGCCGTGTAGATACCCGCCTGCGGCCCCGGCAGGAAAGCCGCCATGCTGGCCACATTGACGACGTGGCGGCGCCCCTCGCTCGCCTTGATTTTCGGCAGGAAGGAAACCAGCCCGTTGACCACACCGCCGAAATTGACGCCCATGATCCAGTCGTAATCGTCATAGCTGGCCTCGTCCGTCGGACCGAAGACGGATACGCCGGCATTGTTCACCAGCACATGCACTTCGCCGAAATGGTCAACCACCTGCTGCGCCACTTCGGCGAAGCGTTCCCGGTCGGTAACATCCAGCTTCGCGAAGAGCGGCTGTTCATACCCTTTTTCGGCAAACCATTCGGCGGTGCGCGCCTTGTCGTCCTCGTTACGATAGCTGAGCGCCAGGCGCATTCCGGCATCGGCAAATGCCTGTGCCACGCCCAGTCCGATACCCGTCACCGCGCCCGTGATGAACGCCACGCGGCCTGCCCATTTGCCGTCCTGCAACCATTGTTTGTCGGCCATTTTTGCCAGTTTCCTCTCGCCAAAACATTCACGATCGTTAGGAACGCATACAAAGAATTCAGGGAGAGTCGAAGATGAGTGATGTCGAAAAACGCCTTGCCGCGCTCGAAAACCGGGTTGGAGAGCTGGAGGATATCAATGCTATCCGCCGTTTGCACTGGGCCTATGGCTATTACATCGATTTCAACCGGCCGAACGAAGTGGCGGATTTGTTTGCGGAAGATGGCGTGGTCGTCTTCCTTTCCGGCGAATATGTCGGCCATGCTGGCGTAAAACGTCTTTACGGAGACTGGATCGCCGGACGGTTCACCGGCGGCAAACCGGGGCCTGTCAACGGATTGCTGCTGGATCACTTCCAGATGCAGGACATCATCACCGTCGCACCGGACCGGCAGACGGCAAAGGGCCGTTTCCGTGGCCTGCTGTTCGGCGGCTGGCATGACGATTTCCTGGAAGCCAAACCCGATTTCATGCCCCAGCAATTCATGGAAGCCGGCGTTTACGAAAATGACTATGTCCGGGAAAACGGCGTCTGGAAAATCCAGCGGCTGGATTACAAGATGCAGTGGCAGGGCAATTACGAAGAAGGCTGGGCCCACACGACCAGCCATCTCCAGCCTGCCGAAAAGCTCTATCCCGAAGATCCGGTCGGCCCCGACCGGCTGCTGCCGGCAGAAGAGATTCGCAAGACCTGGCCCTATCGCCATGACGTGCCGATGCATTTCGCCCATCCCAAGTTCGGCGCCATCCTGGCCGGACAGGAACAGGGCTGACCAAAGGCTGTTTCTTCCGGCCAGCCAGATCAAGGCATGACGTGACCACCTGCCCGCGGGACCCAGGCCCTGCGGACAGGTGGTTTTTTGTTGCGCCGCATTGACGGGCTGGCCTGCGCCATTCGGGATTGCCCGAAAATTCGTTTACGAGTGGATCATACACTCCCACATCGTTGTTACCCGTTTGCACTAATCGCAGAATACTGCGGCTCCGGACCCCATATTCATCTTTCAGAAATCCGCTGGTCGCGTATGCGGCGCCCGACTTTTCAACGCCCCGCCCGAGGGCGGTGCCAACAAGGGAGACGGGTCTGATGCTTCAGATTAATACGGCCAGAGTGCGACGTTCACTCGCCGGAAGTATTTCACTTTTTGCCATCTGTGCCGCCAGCCCTGCCATCGCGCAGGACCAGCCGGTACAGGAACCTCAGGCGCAGCCTGCGAACGGCGTCGAAGAAATCGTCGTGACCGCGCAGTTCCGCGAACAGAACCTGCAGGACACGCCTCTGGCCATCACCGCAGTGTCGAGCGACATGCTCGAAGCGCGCAGCCAGACCAATGTGGCCGAAGTTGCCGCACAGGCTCCGTCCGTGTCGCTGAAGCCGCAGGGCAGCTCCTATGGCCCCTCGATCGCTGCCAGCATCCGCGGTGTCGGCCAGTATGACTTCAACCCCGCTCTCGAACCGGGCGTGGGCCTTTATATTGACGATGTCTATTATGCTACGCTGACCGGCTCGCTGTTCGACCTGCTCGATCTCGACCGTGTCGAAATCCTCCGCGGCCCGCAGGGCACGCTGGCTGGCCGTAACTCCATCGGCGGCGCGGTGAAGCTTTATTCCAAGCGTCCGACCGGTTCCAACACCGGCTATGTTTCCGCCACTTACGGTATCCGTGATCGGCTGGACCTGCGCGCCAGCGCCGATTTCGGCCTGACCGATACGCTGTCCACCCGCATTTCCGGCGTCTCCAAGTCGCAGGACGGCTATATCAAGCGCATGGATTTCGGCTGCGTCTATCCGGCGGGCGAAAGCGATGTGAACCCCGAAGGCGGCGTGACCGCCACCCTGCCCTACAATTCGGATTGCGTTTCCGCGCGTGAGGGCGAAGTCAATTTCGAAGCGGTGCGCGGCCAGCTGCGCTGGGAACCGACCAGCCGCCTCGATATCAATATCGCTGCCGACTACACGCATGACGATCGCAACAATGGCGGTTCGGTGCTGGTGGAACGCAGGAACGCCGCAGGCGAAATCGCCAGCCCGTATTACCCCTATCCGGCAAATCCTTCCGCGCGGGTATTCGACATCAATCCGTACGAAGCTGACGTTCCTTATGACAGCCGCTTCGTCTGCGGGCCATATTGCAACTTCGCCAATTACGCGATGCTGGCAGATAACGGGCAGCCGGCGCTTTCCGCCAATGGCCGCACGAAGTTCGAAGGCTGGGGCGTTTCGGGCCAGGTCGATTGGGACGTGACCGATTCCCTGCAGCTGGTTTCGATCAGCGCCTACCGCGAATATCGTTCGCAGTTCACCAATGACGATGCGGCATCGCCGCTTTCGCACAGCCTGGGCATCAGCGACCTTACCTTCTGGTCGTTCAGCCAGGAAGTCCGCCTGAACGGTATCGCGCTGGACGATCGGCTGGAATACACGGTCGGCGGGTTCTACATGGACCAGCGTTCGGTCTATGGCGCGCTGCAGTCGCTGCGTTATTCCGGTCTCGATCCCTTCATCCAGGACGATCCGGTGAATGCGGACACCAAGGCCGCCTTCGCGCATGTTTCCTGGAACCCGATCGATCCGCTGACGCTGACGGCCGGCATCCGCTATACCGACGAGCACAAGGACTACACCTATGTCCGCCGCACGCTGGATGGCGGTGTGCATCCGCAGCTTGGCGCGCTGGACGGCGTGACCGGTACGTATGACCACGACCGTGTCGATTACCGCCTGAACGCGATGTATGAGATCACGCCGGAAATCTCGGTCTATGGCCAGTGGTCGACCGGATTCAAGGGCGGCGGCATCAACCCGCGTCCGTTCTTTGCGCAGCAGGTGCTGTCCTTCGATCCGGAAACGCTCGAATCCTTCGAAGTCGGCTTCAAGAGCGACCTGTTCGACCGGATGATGCGCCTCAACCTGGCGGCGTTCTACAGCAACTACAACGGCATTCAGCTGGCGCTGAACAACTGCCCGCAGGCAGGTGCCGGCTTCGCCGTTCCCTGCTCGCTGCCGTCAAATGCCGGCGACGCGCATGTGAAGGGCTTCGAGGTGGAAACGTCGCTGCGTCCGGTGGACGGCTTCGTGATCGACGGCACGGTTAGCTATGTCGATTTCGATTATGTCGCGGATTCGCTGGAACCGGCGAGCGGCATCCAGCCGGACATGGTTTCGAACTACACGCCGAAATGGAAGTGGTCGATCGGCGCGCAGTATGAAGCGCTGCTGGGTTCTGCCGGATCCATCACGCCGCGTTTCGATGCCTCTTACCAGAGCGACATCTACACCAACGCGATCAACGGCCCGACGAACAAGATCGACGATTATATCGTCGCCAATGCTCGTCTGACCTGGAAGAACGAGGACGAAGACCTGGAGCTCGGGGTGGAAGTGACCAACCTGTTCGACAAGTACTACTTCCAGTCCCTGTTCGACCTGACGCGTGCAGGCGCCGGTTTCGTGACCGGCCTGCCGGGCCGTCCGCGCGAATGGGCGGTTACCGCGAAGAAGAAATTCTGATCGCGTCACACGATTGGAAAAATGGAAAGGGCGGCCAATTGGCCGCCCTTTCTTTATGCTGTCTTGGCAAAGGGCAGGTTCAGCCCCAGACTTCTTCTGCCACTTCCACGCAGAGGCGTATCTTGTCCGCCTGCTGTTCCGTGGTCAGATCATTTCCGTGGACGGTGCTGGCAAAGCCGCATTGCGGGCTGAGGGCGAGCTGATCGAGATCGGCAAACTTGCTCGCTTCGTCGATCCGGCGCTTGATATCGTCCTTGCTTTCCAACTGCCCCAGCTTGGTGGTGACGAGGCCGAGTACGACCGTCTTGCCCTTGGGCAGGAAACGCAGGGGCGCGAAATCGCCCGAGCGCGGATCGTCATATTCCAGGAAGAAGGCGTCAATATCCAGTTCGTTGAACATGATCTCCGCCACCGGCTCATAGCCGCCTTCGGCCGCCCATGAACTGCGGAAATTACCTCGGCACAGATGGATCGCCTTGATCATGTCGGACGGGGCGGAACCGAAAGCATCATTGATCAGGGCCGCATATTGGCGCGGCGTTTCGTCGGGATCCATGCCCCGTGCGCGGGCATCGTCCCGGTGGCTCTCGTCGCAGAGATAGGCGAGATTGGTATCGTCCATCTGCAAATAGCGGCAACCGGCCTCCGCCAGACTATCCACTTCTGCACGGTAGGCCGCGGCGACATCGGCGTAGAATGCATCCATTTCGGGATAGACATCTTCCGGAATGCCCTGCCGGCCGGCGCGGAAATGCAGCATGGTCGGGCTGGGAATGGCGACCTTGGGTGTTTCGGTGGCGACGGAGGCCAGATATTCGTAATCGGCTTTCTGGATCGGCTTCACATGTTCGATCTTACCGGTGACGACCATTTTCGGCGGCGCAAAATGCACATCCTTGCCGGTATCGTTCTTGAATGCCTTTTCAATACCGCCCTGTTCTTCGACACCCGATAGCTGAAGCAGGAAATCAGTATGGAAGAAGTAACGCCGGAACTCGCCATCGGTGATCGATTTGAGGCCGAGTCCTTCTTGCCATTTCACGAGTTCGGCAATCGCCTCGTCCTCGATCTGGCGCAGGGCCGCATAGTCGATATTACCTGCGGCGCGGTGTTCGCGCGCCTCCACCACGGAACGCGGTCGCAGGAATGAACCGACATGGTCGGCGCGCAAAGGCAGCTTGGTAGTCATGGGAAATGTCCTGTCTTGGTAAAGAATTATCCAAGCCAGCGGTCATAACGCGGGCTCGCGCTCGACTGACGCCAAGAAGATACGCTCATCCCCCTGCCTTCCGCAACGGGCAATTGGGAGAGCGAGTGTGCAACAGCGGCGCTTGACCCAAAAGACTCTACAATTGTAAGCATCACATACGAAAAGGTCCTTGGGAGGGGTCAATGAAAAAGGCGGGGTTGATACTGGCCGGCGCACTCGCGCTGGGCCTGGCTGGCTGCAACGGGGACGCGCAAGGCTCCTCCAAGGACGGGGTGACCGGCGCCCTGATCACTGCAGCGGACGGCAAGGAATGGCTGACCTATGGCCGCGATTATTCCGAACAGAGATATTCCCCGCTGACCGGGATCGGCACCGGCAATGTCGCGGATCTCGGCCTGGCCTGGTTCGCGGATCTGGACACTGCGCGCGGCCAGGAAGCGACTCCGCTGGTCATCGACGGCAAGATCTTCACCAGCACTGCGTGGAGCAAGGTGAAAGCCTATGATGCGCGCAGCGGCGAATTGCTGTGGGATTACGATCCCGAAGTGCCCGGCGAATGGGGCGCCTATGGCTGCTGCGACGTGGTCAATCGCGGGCTGGCCGCATGGGGGGACAAATTGTTCCTCGGCACGTTCGACGGGCGGCTGGTCGCGCTTGATCGCGATACGGGCGAAGTTGCCTGGTCCAGGGAAACGACCGACAGGACCAAGCCCTATACGATCACCGGCGCACCGCGCGTCATCGATGGCAAGGTGCTGATCGGCAATGGCGGCGCCGAATATGGCGTGCGCGGATATATTACCGCCTATGACGCAAACAGCGGGGATCAGCTCTGGCGCTTCTACACCGTGCCGGGCGATCCGCAGGAAGAAGCGGCTGAGCCGGACTATCTGGCGAAGGCCCGCGAAACCTGGAATGGCGAATTCTGGAAACTGGGCGGCGGCGGCACGGTTTGGGACGCCATGGCCTATGACCCGGATCTGGACCTGCTCTATATCGGCGTGGGCAACGGATCGCCGTGGAACCAGTCCTATCGCTCTCCGGGCGGGGGCGACAATCTCTATCTGTCATCCATCGTCGCGCTGAAGCCGGAAACCGGCGAATATGTCTGGCATTACCAGACGACGCCCGGCGAAACCTGGGACTTCACCGCCACGCAGCATATCATGCTGGCCGATCTCGAAATGGATGGGCAGCAGCGCAAGGTGCTGATGCAGGCGCCGAAGAACGGCTATTTCTATGTCATCGACCGCGAGACGGGCGAACTGATTTCCGCCAATAATTACGTGCCGCAGAACTGGACCACCGGGATCGACATGGCCACCGGCCGCCCGATCGAAAATCCGGAGGCACGCTATGACAAGACCGGCAAGCCATTCGTTTCCATGCCGGGCGCCGGGGGCGGACATAGCTGGCACCCGATGGCCTTCAATCCGGTAGAAGGGCTGGTCTATATCCCGGCGATAGAGGCCGGCTTCCCCTATGTCCCGGAAAAGGACTGGAAACCGGACACGGCGCGGGGCTTCAACGTGGGCGTGGACATGGGCGCGGGGGCCATGCCGCCCGATGCCGCCATTCGCCAGGCAACCGCGGATTCCACCAAGGGCGCACTGATCGCCTGGGACCCGGTGAAACAGGAAGAACGCTGGCGCGTGCAATATCCGGGGCCGTGGAATGGCGGTTTGCTGGCGACGGCTGGCGGATTGCTGTTCCAGGGGACGGCAGCCGGCAATTTCGTCGCCTATGACGCGCATGACGGGAAGGAATTATGGTCCTTCCCCGCGCAGACCGGGATCGTTGCCCCGCCCATCACCTATGAACTGGATGGCGAACAATATGTTGCCGTCCTTGCCGGATGGGGCGGCATCTGGACCCTGGCGCCGGGCGGCATCCTGTCCGAACGATCGGGTCCGGTGCGCAATATTTCCCGCCTGCTGGTGTTCAAGCTGGGCGCGAATGGCGAATTGCCGCCCGCCCCGCCGCTGGACCGTATGCCGCTCGACCCGCCGCCCTTCCGCGGCACGAAGGAACAGGTGACTTTGGGCGGATATAATTACGGCCGCTATTGCGGGCAGTGCCATGGCGACGCGGCGATCGGTTCCACCGTGCTGCCCGATCTGCGGCGCAGCGCGGTGCTCGACAATGCCGACAGCTGGCAGATGATCGTCCATGACGGCGCGCTGGCGGATAACGGCATGGCCAGTTTCGCCCCCTCGATCGGCAAGGAGAAGATCGAGGCGATCCGCCAATATGTCATCTTCCGCGCGAACGAGGACAAGAAACTGGGCGGTCTGGGCAGCTAGAACCACTCGACATGCGCGACCAGCAATTCTAACGACCGTTAGAATTTGCGTCGCATGGGCATGACGGCACGTAGGCAGCTGCCAGACCGTTTGCTAGATTGAGACACAAAGGATTCGTTTCGGGAAAGGACCTGGTCAGATGAACGAAGTCACCACCATCGATCGCACACAGCGTGAATATTCCGAGGCCGCCAAGAAGGCGCTCGCCCGCAAGCCGCAGCTCTTCATCAATGGCGAGTGGGTGGATTCCAGCGGCGACGCCACAATCGACGTGGAAGACCCGTCTTCGGGCAAGGTCATTTCCAAATTCGTCGAAGCGACGGACAAGGATATCGACCGTGCCGTTGCTGCCGCCCGTGCAGCTTTCGACGATCGCCGCTGGCGCGATATGCCGCCCGTGGCGCGCGAAAAGATCATGCACAAGATCGCCGATCTGATCGAAGCCCATGCGGATGAGCTGGCCGAACTGGAAGCGATCGACGTGGGCAAGCCCAAGGGCATGGCCGCCGTGGTGGACGTGCCCGGCGCGGCCGCCCATTTCCGTTACATGGCGGGCTGGGCCGGCAAGGCCGGCGGCGAGACGCTGCCCCCCTATTCCATGCCCGGCGGCATGATGTTCGCCTATACGCTGAAGGAACCGGTGGGCGTCTGCGCACAGATCGTGCCGTGGAACTTCCCGCTGCTGATGGCCTGCCTGAAGATCGCCCCGGCACTGGCCGCGGGCTGCACCACGATCCTCAAGCCCGCCGAACAGACCAGCCTGACCGCCCTGCGCCTGGCCGATCTGATCAACGAGGCGGGCGTTCCCGCCGGTGTGGTCAACATCGTCACCGGCTATGGCCACACGGGCGGCGACCGGCTGGTCAAGCATCCCGATGTCGACAAGGTGGCCTTCACCGGTTCGACCGAAATCGGCAAGCTGATCAACCGCAACGCCACCGACACGCTGAAGCATGTCACGCTGGAACTGGGCGGCAAGAGCCCGGTCGTGGTCATGCCCGATGTCGATATCGCGGAAACCGCACCGGGCGTTTCCCAGGCGATCTTCTTCAATTCGGGCCAGGTCTGCGTGGCCGGTTCGCGCCTTTACGCGCATAAGAGCGTGTTCGACAAAGTGGTTGAAGGCATGGCCGAAACCGCCCCCTTCTGGGCTCCGCGCGCCTCGCTCGACCCGGAAGGCCATATGGGCCCGCTCGTTTCCAAGGAGCAGCAGGAACGCGTGCTGGGCTATATCGATGCCGGCAAGCGTGATGGCGCCAGCGTGCTGATGGGTGGCGACAGCCCGTCCAGCGATGGCGGCTATTACGTCAACCCGACCATCCTCACCGATGTGAACCCGCAGATGAGCGTGGTTCGCGAAGAAATCTTCGGCCCGGTCGTCGTCGCCCAGCGGTTCGAGGATCTGGACGAAGTGGTGAAGGACGCCAACGACACGCAATATGGCCTGGCCGCCGGCGTGTGGACCAAGAACGCTTCCGCCGCGCACCAGATCGCCAGCAAGCTGCAGGCGGGCACGGTGTGGATCAATTGCCACGCCATGATCGACCCGGCCCTGCCCTTCGGCGGCTACAAGGAATCCGGCGTCGGCCACGAACAGGGCCGCCTGGGCCTGGAAGCTTACATGGAGACCAAGTCGGTCATCATGAAGCTGTAATAAGCTGTTGCATTCAGGGGCCCGCTACCGGCATGGCCGGGGCGGGCCCCGTTGTATTCAGGAGAGGAGATAATTCGTGCCCATCGACCTGTCGAAGATCCGCGCCATCGACGTACACGTACATGCGGAGATCTCCTGCCACGATCCTGAAGATCCGGTCATGGGCCAGTTCTTCGACGCGGCCAGCGCCTATTTCAAGGCGCCGCGCGAACGGCCCAAAATGCCCGAGATTATAGAGCTTTACCGCGAAACGCAGATCGCGCTCTGCCTGTTCACCGTGGATGCCGAAAGCGGCATGGGCGCCAAACGCGTGAGCAATTACGAAGTGGCCGAAATGGCCGCCAAGAATGACGATATCTGCATGGCCTTCGCCAGCATCGACCCGCACAAGGGCAAGTTCGGCGCGCGCGAGGCAGAGGATCTGATCAAGAATTACGGGGTGAAAGGCTTCAAGTTCCACCACATCGCCCAGAATTGCGATCCCGGCGACAAGATGGGTTACCCGATTTACGAGGTGATCAACGAATACAAGCTGCCTGCCATCTTCCACACCGGCCATTCCGGCATGGGCACCGGCATGCGCGGCGGCGGCGGGATGCGCCTGAAATATGGCGAACCGATGCTGGTTGATGATGTCGCGGTGGATTTCCCCGACATGAAGATCATCCTCGCCCATCCCAGCTGGCCCTGGGTGGATGAAAGCCTTTCCATGGCGCTGCACAAGACGAATGTTTACATCGACCTGTCCGGCTGGAGCCCGAAATACTTCCCCAAGCAGGTGATCCAGTACGCCAACACGCAGCTGAAGCATAAGATGCTGTTCGGCAGCGACTTCCCGCTGATCCATCCGGACAAATGGATCAAGACCGCGCAGGATGTCGGCTTCCGCGAGGAAGTGATGCCCGGCATCATGAAGGACAACGCAGCCAAGCTGCTGGGCCTGACCTGAAAGACAGGCGGGGGAGGATAAGAAAAGAATGGACTTCAACGGCAAGCATATCGTCGTCACCGGCGCTTCGAGCGGGATCGGGCTGGTTTCCGCACAGATGTTCGCCGCACGCGGTGCCCGCGTTTCCATGCTCGCCCGGCGCAGGAACGTGCTGGACGAGGCGGTTTCCGGCATCGGCGCCAATGCGGTGGGTTTTGCCACCGATGTCGGTGACAAGGCGCAGCTGGAACAGGCGCTGGACGATGCGGCGGCGCATTTCGGCCCGATAGAAGGCCTGTTCGCCAATGCCGGACTGACCGGCGGCTTTACCCCCGCCGTCTCCTTCGATCCGGACGTGTTCGAGGAAACGATCAGGGTGAATCTCACTAGCGTTTTCTGGGCTATCCAGAAAGTGCTGCCCGCCATGATCGAAGCGAAGAAGGGGGCAATCCTCGTCACCGGCAGCATGGGCAGCAAGCGCGGCATGGCGATGAACCCGGCCTATGTCGCCTCCAAGCATGGCGTGCTGGGCCTGGCCCGCGCCATCGCGGTGGAAATGGCGCCGCATAACATACGCTGCAATTGCATCATCCCCGGCTTCATCCGGACCGAAGCGCTGGACCGCATCCCGCCCGAACAGCAGGGCAAGATCGAAGCCCGCATCCCGCAGCGGCGCATGGGCACGAGCGAGGAGCTGGCCGAAGTCGCAGCCTTCCTGCTTTCCGACGCTGCCAGCCATGTGACCGGGCAGGACTGGGCCGTCGATGGCGGCGTGCTGGAATCGATCGAAGTCTGACCCCGTGGCGCTGAAATATTACCATGCGGAGCCGCTGGCGAATTCGCTAAAGTCGATGATTCCCCTGAAGGAAAAGGCGCTGGAATATGAAAGCGTCTATGTCGACCTGCACAGGTTCGAACAACATTCGGACTGGTTCGTGGCGATCAATCCGGAAGGGCAGGTTCCGGTGCTGGACCATGACGGCACGATCATCACCCACACCACGGTGATCAACGAATATCTGGAAGACGCCTTCCCCGATGCCAACCCGGCGGATGGCCCGTTGCGGCCGCGCGATCCGGCAGGCGCGGCGCGGATGCGATACTGGAACAAGTTCGTGGACGAACAGGTGATGAACCATGTCTCCATGCATGGTTGGCACCGGCTCATCCGCGTCGTCACCAAAAGCATAGAGGATGACAGGTTCGAGGAATTGATGAGCCATGTCCCCCTGCCGGACCAGCGCAAGAAATGGCGCACGGCCCGGTCCGGATTCAGCGAAGCAGACCTGGCCAATGCGATGGACAAGATCGTCTATGCGCTGGAGAAAGTGGACCGGCAGCTGGCCGAGACAGAATGGCTGACCGGCGATGCCTACACTCTGGCGGACATCAATTTCTATTCCCATTGCGGCGTAATGGCGGACCGGATGTTCCCCGATCTGGCCGTTGACGCTACTTATCCGAACCTGGTCCGCTGGCGGGATACGATCTCCCGGCGGCCAGCCGTTCAGGCGGCGCTGACCAGCGAAGACCGGACCCAGCCCGGCCTGCGGACATGGAGCGGCGACGGACGCGAATAGAAGATAGAAAAAAGGGAGAGATTATAATGCGCGCATGGATGTTGCCGGCAGGGTCGGACGGGTTCGACAAGCTCTATCAAGAGGATTTGCCGACTCCTGAGCCTGGCCCGGGCGAAGTTCTGATCCGCCTGCGCGCATGGTCTATCAACTATCGCGATTTCGCGGTCGCCGCGGGCCAGTATTTCGGCGGCGCGCTGAAAGCTCCCGCCATTCCGCTTTCGGACGGTGCCGGCGAAGTGGCCGCGATCGGTCCGGGTGTGACCGCCGTGAAGGAAGGGGACCGCGTGCAGGGATCCTTCTTCACTGACTGGGTCGAAGGCCCGCCACGCATGGGGCCCGCGCTGGGCGACGGCATGTCTCCGGGGATGCTGGCCGAATATGTTGTCCTGCCCGAACGCGCGGTGGTGCCCATGGCACAGACGCTGGATTTCGCACAGGCCGCCTGCCTTCCCTGTGCGGGCGTAACGGCCTGGAACGCTCTCTATGAAGGACCGCGTGCGCTGGTGCCGGGCATGAAGGTGCTGGTGCTGGGCACGGGCGGCGTGTCCATGCTGGCACTGCAACTGGCCCGCGCCGGCGGCTGCGAAGTCATCGCCACCTCCTCCTCCGATGAAAAGCTGGAACGGGTGCGGGCGCTCGGCGCCTCGCATACGCTCAATTACAAGACCACCGCCGATTGGGGCGCGCATGTTGCCGGGCAATTTGGCGGAGTGGACAAGGTGGTGGAAGTCGGCGGGGCCGGCACTGCGGAACAATCCATGGCATCTTTGCGCACCTTGGGCGAAGTGGCCTTTATCGGCGTACTTTCTCCGGAAGGCGGGCCCAATCCGCGGTCCCTCATGATGACCGGGGGCTCGCTGCGCGGGATCTTCGTCGGCTCGGTCGCCATGGCGAAGAAGCTCAATGCCGCAATCGATACCAACAGGATCGAACCGCTGATCGGTGCGCGTTTCGGCTTCGATCAGGCCAAGGACGCCTATGCCCATGCGTGGGGGCCGGAAAGTTTCGCAAAAACAGTGATCGAGCTCGACTGAGCCAGAGGAGGTACAGCCATGTGGGAAGTACGCGTCTCGCCCAGCGGCGAGTTCTCTAACCATCCGTTCGAAAGCCGGCATTTTACCGCGATCCCGCTGACCAGCGCGATCGGGGCGGAAATCACCGGCATTCGCCTGCCCGACCTGTCGGAAGAAGCCTTCGAGGATTTCCGGCAGGCGCTTTATCATCACAAGATGCTGTTCCTGCGGGATCAGCATCTGGACCATGCCGAGCATGAGGCATTTGCCGCCCGGTTTGGCCCCTTCGCGGTCGATGCCTATACGCAGGGCGTGCCCGGCCACCGCGATGTTCACCCGATCGTGAAAGAGGCGGAGACGAGTTCCAAGGCCCTGTTCGGCGGCGGCTGGCACACGGACAGCCCTTTCCTGGCCGAACCGCCCAGCATCACGACACTGCGTTCAGTGGAAGTGCCGCCCTATGGCGGGGATACGGTCTGGGCCAATTGCGCGCTTGCCCTGCGCCATCTTTCCCGCGCCTATCGCGATATGCTGCGTCCGCTCCGCGTGCATATGTCGGCAGCGAATAATTACGCGACGCAGGAAAAACTGCTGGGCAAGGCGATCAGCTTCGCCGATCCGGAACGCTATGAGGAAGGGATCAGGGGGCATTACCATCCGCTGATCCGCACCCATCCCGAAACGGGCGAGGAATCGCTTTACGTGGACGAGAATTATGCCGTCGGGATTGAGGGCATGACGAGTTTCGAAGCGAAGCCGATCCTCGATTTCCTCGTGCACCACATCACCCAGCACGGTTTCACTTGCCGCTTGCGGTGGGAACCGGGCATGGTCGCCATGTGGGACAACCGGCTGACGCTGCATCTGGGGCCCAATGATTATGACGGGTTCCGGCGCGAAATGTACCGGACTACCTCGGCGGGGAGCGTTCCGGCCTAGCCGCGCCCCTTCGCCCGTTCCGAAAGCCCCCGCCCGGTGGCGGGGACTTTCACCAATCGCTGCCGGATGTCCGGAAAGCGGCCGCCACGCGATCGCTCAATCGGCGAAGAAGTTCAGTTCCAGCAACACATTGTTCGGATCGGCGGTGAAGATCTGGCGCAGGCCGATCGCTTCAACCAGATTGGTCTGGTAATCCGCGCCGCGCGCATCCAGCCGTTGCAGCATGTCTTCATAGCCGGTGCATTTCAGCGCGACATGATGCAGCGCGCCGGTCAACTGGCCAGGCGTCACCTCGCGATCATAGGCGCGGGGACAATCGATCGAGTTTATATGGATGATTGCCCGATCTTCCGCATCGAACATCCAGGTGGCGTTCTGCGGAGTGAGCGGAGGGGGCGCATCGCGACGTTCCAGCTCCAGCAGATCGGCGTAGAAGTCCGCCGTCTCGTCCAGCCGGTCCGTGATGATGTTGACGTGATCGAGAGCTTCAACCTTCATCGTCTGAGATTCCTTTCCCGCGCAACGTTCTTATCGCTTGCAGCCTTTGCCAGATATTGTATGTGCCGCATACAATTTTCGTATATGTGATTCATTCACAAGTGAGAGGAAGGTTGAATGGCCGAGAATCTTGAGCAGATCCTGCAGAACACCCCTGACATCGTCACCAAGCTGCGCAATTCGCAGATTGGCGCCTATGTCTATCCGGTCGTAGCGCCGGAATTTTCCAACTGGCGCTCCGAACAGTGGGCCTGGCAGCACTCGGCCGTGCTGTTTGACCAGTCCCATCACATGTTTGACCTTTATATCAAGGGTCCCGAAGCACTGAAGCTGCTTTCCGACACCATGATCAACTCGCCGAAGGGCTGGGCGGTCAACAAGGCGAAGCAGTACGTCCCGACCACTCCCGCTGGTCACGTCATCGGCGACGGCATCATCTTCTGGCTGGCAGAAGAAGAGTTCGTCTATGTCGGCCGCGCACCGGCCGCCAACTGGCTGATGTTCCAGGCTGAAAAGGGCAAATACGACGTCGAGATCATCAACGATCCGCGTTCGCCGAGCCGCCCGATGGGCAAGCCGGTGGAGCGTATTTCCTGGCGCTTCCAGATCCAGGGCCCGCGCGCCTGGGACGTGATCGAGAAGCTGAACGGCGGCACGCTCGAAAAGCTCAAGTTCTTCAACATGAGCGAGATGAAGATCGGCAACAAGACCGTGCGCACCCTGCGCCACGGCATGGCCGGCTCGCCGGGTCTCGAAATCTGGGGCCCCTATGACGAGCAGGATTACATCCGTGAGGAAATCCTGAAGGCAGGTGAAGAATTCGGCCTGATCCCGGTCGGTTCGCGCGCCTATCCGTCCAACACCCTGGAATCCGGCTGGATCCCCAGCCCGCTGCCCCCGATCTACACGGGCGACGAGCTGAAGGATTACCGCGAATGGCTGGGTGCCGACAGCTACGAAGCAACCGGCGCAATCGGCGGTTCCTTCGTTGGCGAGAAGATCGAGGATTACTACCTCAATCCGTGGGAACTGGGTTACGGCCCGTTCGTGAAGTTCGACCATGACTTCATCGGCGCCGACGCGCTGAAGAAGATGAACCCGGACGAACAGCGCAAGAAGGTGACTCTGGAATGGAGCGCCGACGACATGAAGAAGATCGTCGGTTCCATGTTCGATCCGGAAGGCGAACAGTACAAGTTCTTCGACCTGCCGCTCGCCAACTATGCCAACAGCAACTACGACAAGGTCGTGGACGCTGGCGGCAACACTGTCGGCCTGTCGCTCTTCACCGGCTACTCCTTCAACGAGAAGAAGGCTCTGTCGCTGGCGACTGTCGACCACGAAATCCCGCTCGGCACCGAGCTGGAAGTGGTCTGGGGCGAAGAGAATGGCGGCACGAGCAAGACCACGGTCGAGCCGCACAAGCAGATCAACGTCAAGGCGATCGTTTCGCCGGTGCCCTACAGCCAGATGTCGCGTGAGACCTATCAGGCCGGCTGGCGCACCAGCCGCAAGTAAGCGGTAGACACAACTCCAAGCGGGGGCCCGGCAACGGGCTCCCACATGATGGCCCATGGACCCGCGCGGTTTCATGGGCCATTGCTTTTCCGGCAAGGATAACGGGGCGCAAAATGGCCAATTACGTACTCGTCCACGGCGCATGGGGCGGTGGGCACAGCTATGACCGGACGTTGGAAGACCTGACGGCCGCAGGGCACAATGTGCTGGTCTGCGCTCTTCGCGGACTGGGCATTCGCCAGTCGGAACTTCATCCGGGCATTACCCTGTCCGACCATGCGGACGATGTGTGCGAACAGATCGCGCAGGCGGGTTTCGACCGTTTCGTGCTGGTCGGCCATTCCTATGGCGGCATGGTCATCACCATGGTCGCCACTCGTCTCGGCGCGCGGATAGACGCGATCTGCTATCTCGATGCCTTCCTGCCGCTGGACGGGCAATCGGCATGGGACATCACGGGCGAGGCCGAGCATGATTGGTATATCGACAAGCAGCGCTTCACGCCGGGCCTCTTGCCGCCAATCCGATCGATCGATTTCACGGTCGTGCCGGGAAGGGTCGGACTGCATCCGCTGCTGACCCTGCTCGAAGCTGTGCAATTCACCGGCGAAGAAGCCAAGATTCCGCGGCGTGCCTATGTCTTCGCGTCCGGCTGGCAGCCCACGCCATTCACCCCGTTCCGTGACCGGGTGAAGCACGACCCGGCCTGGGAATATCACGAAAGCGAATCATCTCATCACGTTATGAGCGACCAACCCCAACAGGTGCTGGACATATTGCTCGGCCTCGCCTCCTGATAAGAGATCGGGCGAAGGGGGTATTCCGCGATGGGGCAAGCGGCGGCAGTTGAAAAAGGCGGAAGGGCCGAACTAGGCTCTGCCGAATTCCTGCCCAGGCTCCTGATCATCCTTCTGGGCGTGTGGATGAATGCGGCGGATGCGCTGGTCAGCAGCACGATCATGCCCAGCGTCTCGGCGGAACTGGGCGGCTATGGCGCATTCAGCTGGGCGGTCGCCGGGTTCCTGATCGGATCGGTCGTGGCCGGCGCCAGTGCCGGACGGCTGGCCGAAAGCTTCGGCCTGGGCCGCGCATCCTCCTTCGCGGGCTTCGTCTTCGCGGCGGGCAATGCCGCCAGCGCACTCGCACCGGACATGGTGACGTTTCTTGGCGGGCGACTGGTGCAGGGCATCGGCAGCGGCTGGTTCAGCGGTTTCGCCATGGTCGCCATCGCCCAGCTTTTCCCGGAACGGCAACTGGCGCGGGTTTTCGCGATCATATCCGGAGTTTGGGGCGTCGCCACGCTGATCGGCCCGATGTTCGGCGGCCTGTTCGCCGCAGCGGGCAATTGGCGCGCGGTTTTCTGGGTTTTCGTGGTTCAGGCACTCATCTTCGCCGTGCTGGCCCCGCCCCTGTTCCGCGGCGCCCGTGCATCCAGCATGCGCAAGATGGTGCCGGTGCGGCAATTGCTGCTGGTCGCGGCGGGCATCGGCATGATCGCCCTGGCGGACATGACGCATGTGCCAGCCATGGCAATCGCTGCGATTGCCGCCGGTTTCGTGCTGCTGGCCCTCGTCTTCGTGGCGGATGGGCGCGCGAAAACGCGGCTCCTGCCCCATCGCGCGGGCGATCCCCGCACGCCCGTGGGGGCGGCCTATCTGGCGATCTTCGCCACCTCCGCCTCGATGATGGCTTTCAGCATCTATATCCCGCCCGTGGTCCAGCAATTGCTCGATTATTCGCCGCTGCAGGCGGGCTATGTCGTGGCCTCGCTGGCGCTGACCTGGACTCCTTCTGCCTTCATCGTCGCCAATGTGGTGAGCGGGCGGGAACGGTCATGGGTGCGGATCGGCTCGGTCCTGATCTTGCTTGGCACCACTTTCCAGCTGGTCTTCGTCCCCACGCTCTCCCTGGGGCTGATCGTCCTTGCCGGCGCGACGACCGGGGCCGGTTTCGGCCTTTCTTCCAGCCTCGTGAATCGGCTCGTCCTGCGCCATCTCTCGCAGGAGGACGAAGTCATCGGCAGCGCGGCTCTCATGACCGTGCGGCAAGTGGGGGGATCGGCCGGGGCAGCCCTGGCCGGTGTGGCCGCCAATATGGCCGGTTTCGGAGCAGGCCTGACCGATGCCGTGGCGCAGGCGGCATCCTTTGCCGTATTCATTCCGGCCCTGCCGCTTGCCGCCGTCGGATTGCTCGCGGGTTTTGCACTCACCCGCCGCGGCATTGCGGAACCCCCACAGGCTGACAGTGGCGGGCGCCCGGCGCCGCACCATGATGCGATGCAGCTCTGACGCGGCTTGCGCGGCATGCCACGGCCAGCTAGGGCCACCACGTCATCTGGGGAGTAGCCCGCCGTCCATCCGGACGGTTTCCCGCATCAACATACTTGGCCGAGAGGCCGTGGTGCAGGAAGGACGGATCACCGTCCCGGCGAGACCAATGACATTGCGCCTCCGCTTGCCGGGTGGAGTGGCGCGATGTCGTTGTGTTGTTCGTCCGCCCGGCACCGGATTTCCTGATGGACGCTTTTCTCACTTCCACATTGCTCGTCGCCATTGCCGAAATCGGCGACAAGACCATGCTGCTGGCGATCCTGCTTGCCACGCGGTTCCGCAAGCCCGTGCCGATCATTCTTGGCATATTGCTGGCCACACTGGCCAATCACGCGCTTGCGGCCCTGGCCGGACAATTGGTGGCAGAATTGCTGCAGAGCACCTGGTTCCGGGTGGCCATCGCCCTGTCATTCATCGCCATGGGATTGTGGACGCTGGTGCCGGACAAGCTGGATGAGGATGAGGAACCGAAAAGCGGGCACAGCGCCTTCCTGACCACGCTGATCGCCTTCTTCCTGGTGGAGATCGGCGACAAGACGCAGATCGCCACCGTCGCTCTGGGCGCGCAATTTGCATCGCTGGCGCTGGTCACTGCCGGAACGACACTGGGAATGATGATCGCCAATGTGCCGGCTGTCCTGCTGGGCAATGCCCTGGTGCAGCGAATATCGCTCTCTACAGTGCACGGAATCGCCGCTGCGCTGTTCATCGCGGCCGGCGGATGGATGCTGTGGGCAGCCCTTTCTTGACGCGGCAATCATTCTCCGGGAGGCGGAGGATATGATGCGCTCCCCGATCGGTCCGTTGCTGCTGGCCTTCGCCCTCGTTTTGTCCGGTTGCGCCACGGCGGAGCGGACGCCTTTTACCGAGAGCGAGATCCTATCCGCACAAATTCCGGACATGGAAAATGTGCGATACTGGATGGATGAGCCGGGGCTTGGCGCCAGACTGGTGCCTCCCACCGCCGAACCCGGCATCCCGATCACCGAACTCGTCCTGTCGGGCGGCGGCGATCGGGGGGCCTATGGCGCGGGTTTCCTTTCGGGCTGGAGCGAGACGGGCGAACGGCCGCAATTCACTATCGTGACCGGGGTCAGCACCGGCGCGCTGATCGCGACATTCGCCTTTCTCGGCCCGCAATATGATCCGCATCTGGCCGCAGCCTATACCGAGATCGAGCCGGAAGACGTCTATTCCGTGCGTTTCCCGCTTGCCATTCCCTTTTCCAACAGCGCGGCATCAACCGAACCGCTGGCGGAACTGATCGCCAGCTATGCAACCAACCAGGTGATCGATCTTGTCGCAGCGGAACAGGCCAAGGGGCGGCGGCTCTATGTCACCACCACCAGTTTCGACGCGGCGCGTGGCGTGGTGTGGGACATGGGAGCCATTGCCGCCAGCAACGCACCGGGGCGCTATCGCCTGTTCCGGCAGGTCCTGCTCGCATCCTCTTCCGTGCCCACAGTGTTTCCGCCCGTACCGATCGAAACGCGGGTGAATGGCCGCATCATTCGTGAATGGCATGTCGATGGCGGATCGAGCGGGGGCCTGTTTGCCATCCCGCTCCGGCCGGAAGCGGGCGCGGAACGGCAAATCTTCGTGCTGGTGAATGAACGGCTGTCCGGCGATTTCCAGCTGGTTGAAAGCAGCATTTTGCAGATCGCGCGCCGTGCATCCGAACTGGGCGTGCAGAAGGATCTGCGCACTCAGGCCGAAGTCGCATTCCGCAATGCGCGGGATAACGGCACCCTCTATCGGCTGAGCTTCATCGGCGATGATTTCGTGGAAGAGAACCACGATTATTTCGCGCAGGATTTCATGCGCGAACTCTTTGCCTATGGAAAAGAACGCGGGCGGCAAGCGGCCTGGGTCAATTCCGTGCCGCGCGGCACAGGGGGCCGGATCATGCGGGGCGAACGGCCGGTTTCAACCGGCAGCGAATAGCAATGGCATTATGCCCTTCCCGGTCAGCGCCCGCCATCCTGGCGGCGCCAACCGGGCGTTCATCGGGCAGGGCCCGGCTCTGATCAGATCGGGAAGTGGCCGGGCTCCGTCTCTACGGTGACCCAGCGCAGTTCCGTGAAGGCGTCGATCCCGGCCTTGCCGCCGAACCGGCCATAACCGGATGCCTTCATGCCGCCGAAAGGCATCTGCGCTTCGTCATGCACGGTCGGGCCGTTGACGTGGCAAATGCCGGACTGGATCTGGCGCGCCACTTTCAGGCCGCGCGCCGTATCGCGGGTGAAGACAGCGGCAGACAGGCCATATTCGGTATCATTGGCCAGTTCCACGGCATGATCCTCGTCCCGCGCGCGGGCGATGCCGACCACCGGGCCGAAGCTTTCATCCCGGAACAGCTTCATCTCCGGCGTGACCTTGTCGATGACATGAGCCGGCATCAGCACATTCTGCGTGGTTTCCCCGCCGGTAAGCTGTTCCGCACCCTTGGCCAGCGCATCTTCCACCAGGCTCATGCAATGGGCGACAGTCTTTTCATCGACCACCGCACCCAGCGGCGTGGTGCCTTCGCGCGGATCGCCCACGGGCATGGAGCCGACCTTCGCCTTGAACCTTGCGGCAAATTCATCGGCCACGGCATCGACCACGATGATCCGTTCGGTCGACATGCAGATCTGGCCCTGATTCATGAAGGCGCCGAAGGCAGCTGCCTTCACCGCTTCGTCCAGATCGGCATCATCCAGAACGATCATCGGCGCCTTGCCGCCCAGTTCCAGCAGGACGGGCTTGAGATGTTCCGCCGCGCGTTTGGCGATGATCTTGCCGACAGTGGTGGAGCCAGTGAAATTGATCCGCTTGACCTGCGGCGCATCGATCAGCGCGCCCACCACATCGCCCGCATCCGCCGGCGCATTGGTGACGGACTGGATCGTGCCTTCGGGGAAGCCCGCTTCGGCAAAGGCTTCCACGATCAGCGCGTGGGTGCGCGGGCATTGCTCGCTCGCCTTCAGGATCACTGCATTGCCGCAGGCAAGCGGCACGGCGATGGCGCGCACGCCCAGAATGATCGGCGCGTTCCACGGGGCGATGCCAAGCATGACGCCCACGGGTTCGCGCAGCGCCATGGCCAGGCAGCCCGGCTTGTCGGACGGGATCACTTCGCCGGAAATCTGCGTGGTGATGGATGCAGCTTCGCGCACCATGCTGGCAGCCAGGCCCAGATTGAACATGGCCCATCCGGCCGTGGCGCCGATTTCGCCCATCATCGCATCGACGAACTGGTCCTTTTTGGATTCCAGCGCATCAGCCGCCTTCATCAACACCGCGCGGCGGGCATTGGGGCCCATCTTCGACCATTGGTCGAAACCGGCCTGCGCCTTTTCGCAGATTGCCGGGATATCGCCCGGCTGCATCGCCTTCGCGCTGGAAGCGACTTCTCCCGTAACCGGGTTGATTCGCTGGAATTCCATTTAATCTTCTCCTTGCCGTTCAGCGCCGTGCCAGTGCCGCTTCACTTTCTTCCATAAGCTTTGCAATGATCCGGGCCGCAGGTTCCTCTTCGCGAACCATGCCGACCGACTGGCCAGCCATCAAGCTGCCGTTTTCAACATCGCCATCTATCACCGCCCGGCGCAGCGCCCCGGCCCAGTAATGTTCGATCTGCAACTGTGCTTCGCCCATTTCCACAGCGCCGCTATCCAGCAACCCCGCCACTTCTCTCTGCTTGGCGGTGAACTCCTCCGTGCCCTTGTTCTTCAGGGCACGCACGGGGATGACCGGCAGGCGGGAATCGACCTGCACGCTGGCCACTGCATCGCGGGCGCTGGCGCGGAAAAAGGCTTTCTTGAAATCGGGATGGGCGATGCTTTCGCTGGCACAGGCAAATCGCGTGCCCAGCTGCACACCGGCCGCGCCCATTTCCAGATAGCCGGCAATCGCTTCCCCCCGGCCGATGCCGCCGGCCACGAATACGATATGATCTTCCGCCAGCGATGGCAGGAATTCCTGCGCCAGCACGCTGGTGGAAACCGGGCCGATATGGCCGCCGGCCTCCATCCCTTCGATCACCAGAGCATCCGCGCCGGAACGCAGAAGCTTCTTCGCCAAGGCCAATGTCGGCGCGAAAACGATCACCTTCGCGCCGAATGCCTTGATCGATTCCACACTGCCCTTTGGCGGAATGCCGCCAGCCAGCACGACATGGCCGACGCCATGTTTCGCGCAGACATCGATCAGTTCCGGCAATTGCGGATGCATGGTGATGATGTTCACGCCGAAGGGTTTATCCGTCAGCGCCTTGGTCCCGGCGATTTCGGCATCCAGCAGGTCGGGCGTCATCGCACCGCAGGCGATGACGCCGAAACCGCCGCCATTGCTGATCGCTGCCACCAGATTGCGTTCGGAAACCCAGCTCATCGCCCCGCACAGAATTGCGTATTTGCTGCCGAGGAACTCCGCACCGCGCGCCATGCGGGCGGTTGTAAGGGGGTAATCTGTCATGCCCGGCGCTTAGGGCGCGGCGCGGATTGCGGCAAGTGGTTGATCCGGGCCGCCGCGTTTCCCCCCACGCTCCGGCACGCTCGGGCGGCCAGTGACGCAGGACCTGCGTTGCCGGCCATTTCTGCCATGCAGCCGATATGCTGACTTAATCGCGCAAATGGTTTCGGGCGGCGGCCAGCACCGCATCCGGCGCGGGCGCGGCATCCACGCGCCGCCAATCGGAAAGATCGCCCGGATCCCGCGCAATCTGCAGATCGACCACGGCGGCATCGGCATCGGAAGCGTCACCCACACGTCCTGAAACACGCTGTTTCAGCACTTCGGGCGGCGCCTCCAACCATAATCCGGTGAAGGGCACACCTGCCTGCCGGGCCAGCTCCTCCATCCGGCTGCGTTCGGCATATCTGGCGAATACACCGTCCACCACCACGCTGCGCCCTGCCGAAAGCATCGCGCGCGCTTCGTCCATCAGCCGCATATAGACCTTGTCGGATCGCTCCTGCGTATAAGCGTCGGGCGAAAGGCTTTCTTCCGGGGAGACACCGGCCATCCGCTTGCGCAGCACATCCGTTCGCAGCCACCGCGCGCCGGGCGCGCCGCCAATTTCCGGCGCCAGCTTGCCAGCCAGGGAGGATTTCCCCGTGCCCGAAAATCCGCCAACCACGACCAGTCGCGGCAATGGCTGGTCGAGGAAAGTCAGGGCCGCGGCCAGATATTCCCCCGCCTGTGTGCGTTTGCCGCGGGCCTTTTCCGCATCATCCATCTGCGCGGCGGCGCTGGCATTCACATGTGCCCGGATCGCGGCGCGCATGGAAAGGAACGGCGGCAATGTGGCCACGCCCTCGCTCTCCCCGCTCATATCGCAATAGCGGTTGAACAGCAGCGATGCCTGGCGGCGCAAGCCGCGTTCCCACATGTCCATGACAAGGAAGGCCGCGTCATAGAGAACATCGGTGGTCGCGAGATCGGAATTGAATTCCAGGCAGTCGAACAGGGTCGGTTCGCCGCGCCAGAGGCAGATATTGGCGAGATGAAGATCGCCATGGCAATGGCGCACAAATCCGTTTCGCGCACGGCTATCCAGCAAGGGCGCAAGACGATCGACCTGTTCGAGAGAGCGGCGATAGAGAGCATCGCATTTTTCGGCTGCCAGCACGTCCGGCTGTGCGGCCATGCTTTCGCGGTTGCCGGTCACGATACTGCGAATCCGCTCCGCGCCATCCTGGACGCGGATTATCTCTGCCGATTCGTGAAACTTCGCGATCCCGTCCGCCAAACGGCGCACCAGGCCGGGATCGAGATCGCCCCTTTCCGCCACGGCTTCCAGCAGGGCGCCATCGTCGAAGCGCCGCATCTCCACCACCCAGTCGATCGGATCGCCCACGTCGAAACCGAGCGAACCGTCCTGCCGGCGGCCAATGCTTCGCACGGCGATATAGAGTTCCGGCGCGGTCCTGCGGTTGAGGCGCAATTCCTCTTCGCAGACGGCGCGGCGCTGTGCCGGGGTGGAGAAATCCAGATATGAATATCGGACCGCGCGCTTCAGCTTGAAGGCGCGGTCCCCAACCAGGAAGATGACCGCAATATGCGTTTCAACGCGTTCAACCGGACCCGCGCCGCCATGGCTTTCCGGGCGGGAGAGGAAGTCGATAACTTCCTGCTGGTCCTGTTGCGCGGTCACGCTTCTCCCTCTTCACTCACCGTGATGCGGTGATGGGGGGCGAAGCGGCCCGG
The DNA here is from genome assembly GCF_001008165.2 of Croceibacterium atlanticum. Classification (NCBI taxonomy): domain Bacteria; kingdom Pseudomonadati; phylum Pseudomonadota; class Alphaproteobacteria; order Sphingomonadales; family Erythrobacteraceae; genus Croceibacterium; species Croceibacterium atlanticum. Next base: position 2,019,702 of record NZ_CP011452.2, read on the forward strand.
AATGTCAGGCCGCTTCATCCTCCGCATCGAGGCCATAGGCAGTGTGCAGGACGCGAACGGCCAGTTCGGTCTCGTCCTCGTCAATCAGTACCGAAACCTTGATCTCGCTGGTGGAAATCGCCTGCACGTTGATGCCGCGATCGGCCAGCGCCTTGAACATGGTGGCGGCAACGCCCGCATGGCTCTTCATACCCACGCCGACGACGGAAATCTTCGCCACGTGGCTGTCGGTGATGATGCGGTTGTAACCGATCGAATCCCGCTTGTCCTCCAGCATGGCCTGGGTGCGGGCGAGGTCCGCCGCAGGGACGGTGAAGGTAACGTCCGTCTCGCCCTTGTCGCGGCCGACATTCTGGATGATCATGTCGACATTGATCGACGCGTCGGCCAGCGGCCCGAAAATATGGCTGACCGCACCCGGCTTGTCGGGCACGCGGGTCAGGATCACCTTGGCCTCGTTCTTGTCATGCGCGATGCCGGTGACAAGCTGGCGTTCCATATTCTCATTCTCCGTTATCTGGGCCATTTCCTCGTCGGAAACGATCATCGTGCCGGGCAAATCGTCGGCCGGCGGCGCATCGTCTCCGATAAAGCTGGAAAGCACCTGCACGCGCACGCCGTTCTTCATGGCGAGCCCGACAGAGCGGGTCTGCAACACTTTCGCACCGACCGAGGCAAGCTCCAGCATTTCCTCGTAAGTGACGTATTTCTGTTTCCGCGCGCGGGCGACGATGCGCGGATCGGTGGTATAAACGCCGTCCACATCGGTATAGATGTCGCAGCGATCGGCGCCAATCGCCGCCGCCACGGCCACGGCGGACGTGTCCGACCCGCCCCGACCCAGCGTAGTAATCCGCCCATCGTCCGAAACGCCCTGGAAGCCGGGGATCACGGCGATCACGCCCTGCCCCATTTCGGCCAGCAGCGCATCGGAATCGATATCGTGAATACGCGCCTTGGCATGGGCTTCCACCGTATGGATCGGCAATTGCCAGCCCAGCCAGCTGCGCGCCTTGCAGCCCATAGCCTGCAGCGTCAGCGCCAGCAGGCCGCTGGTGACCTGTTCCCCGCTGGAAACGACCACGTCATATTCGGCCGGATCGTAAAGCGGGTTCGCCTCGCGGCAGAAATTGACCAGCCGGTCCGTCTCGCCCGCCATGGCGGAAACCACCACTGCAACTTCGTGCCCTGCCGCCTGCTGTTTGCGCACGATATTCGCGACACGCCGAATCCGCTCGGTCCCGGCCATTGAGGTGCCGCCGAATTTCATCACGATACGCGCCAACTTATATGCTCCTGCTGGTGGCGGTTCTGGTCTAGAACCCCGCGCGCTGTTAGGAGACACCTATGGGTGATGCAACTGTCGCAAATGCAACCATCCGCCCGGATGAGGCTGCTCATTTCGGTGCGCTGGCGAAAGACTGGTGGGATCCAAAGGGTTCCTCCTCCATGTTGCACAGGCTGAATCCGGTCCGGCTGGAATATATTCGCACCGCGATTGACCGCCATTGGCCGGATCGCGCCGATTCGCTGAAGCCTCTGGCCGGCCGGGCCGCGCTGGATGTTGGCTGCGGCGCGGGCCTGCTGTGCGAACCGCTGGCCCGGCTTGGCGCCGATGTGACCGGCGTGGACGCGGCGGCCGAAAATGTGCAGGCCGCCTCGCTCCATGCCGAAGGTGCCGGACTGGATATTCGCTACATGGCGGGGGAGATCGGCACGCTGGATATCGGCACGTTCGATCTGGTCACGTCGATGGAAGTCATCGAACATGTGGCGGACAACCAACTGTTCCTGTCCCAACTGGCAGACAGGCTGGCCCCGGGCGGGCTGATGATTCTTTCCACGCCCAACCGCACGGTCCGGTCGCGCCTGTTGCTGACCGGCGCGGCAGAAGCGCTGGGCGCGATCCCGCGCGGAACGCATGAATGGAACGATTTCGTGACCCCGGAAGAACTGGCAGCGATGCTGACCGATCTGGGACTGGAAGCGAGCGAACCGACCGGCATGACCTTTTCGCCGATGAAGGGGCTCCACCTGTCCGGTGATCTGACGCTGAATTACATCCTGACCGCACGCCGCGCCTGATCCGGCATGATCCTGCGCGACAAGCCGACCCTGTTCGAGCTGGCCTTTGCCATTCGCGGGTCGATCGTTCCGATCATCGCCCCGCAGCTGATGGCGCTGATGCTGTTCGCCGCGGCGATGGTCTGGCTGCATGATGCGATGCCGGGCTTCCCCGATATCGACGCAACGGCCTTCACCGTGTTCGGTGTCGCACTTTCGCTGTTCCTCGGCTTTCGCAACAACGCCGCCTATGACCGCTGGTGGGAAGCGCGGAAATTATGGGGTGGCCTGCTGGCCGACCTGCGGAATTTCGCGCGCGAAACGCAGCTGTTTCTGGATGACCGGGAACAACAGCAGCGAATCATCCGCCTTTCGCTGGCTTTCCTGCATCTCCACCGCATCAATCTGCGGAAGGTCGAACTGGATGAGCGCACACGCGAAATGGTGGGCGATCTGGCGAAGAGCCCCAATCCCGCCTGCGCCGCGCTGGACGAGATTTCAGCCATTGTCGGCAAGGCACGGGCCGATGGCACGCTGGACGGATTCGGATCGCGCACATTGGCGGAACGGATCGCCAGCATCGCCGCCCAGCAGGCCGGGTGTGAACGGATTGCGGTGACCCCGCTGCCCTATGTCTATTCGCTGCTGATCTACCGCACGACCTTTCTCTATTGCCTGCTGCTGCCGCTGGCGCTGGTCGCCGCCACGGGATGGCTGACGCCCTTCTTTGTCGGCATTGTCGGCTATGTCTTTCTGGGCCTGGCCGAAGTGACGGAGGATCTGAGCCACCCCTTCGGCAACACGCCCAATGCGCTGCCGCTGGATGCCATCTGCCGCACGGCGGAAATCAGCCTTGCCCCGCATCTGGGCGAAACCCCGCCCGAACCGCTGCGGGCACAGGATTACTATCTCAGCTGACCGGGCGGGCAGGCGATCAGGCGCCTGCCAGTTCCGCATCCTCGCGCTTCACCAGCTTGTGCGCATCTTCTTCCAGCCCGCATTTCCAGTAGGAGGAAATATAGAGCCGGTCCCGCCCGAGATCGCGATCTTCCCGCAGATAGCTGCGCAGGGCCTGCATGGTCAGGAATTCGCTGGCGGCCCAGGCATAGATGGAACCGGAAGGCCATGACAGGGACCGCGCAGCCCGCGCCAGCACGGCCTGTTCATTGCCGGGATCCGGATTGACCAGCCATTCCACCGCCACGCCTTCGGGATGATCCAGATCCTGCCGGTCCGCCTCCTCGCGGATTTCGATCACGGCCCTGCCCTTCGCATCGCGCGGAAGGTTTTCCAGATTGACGCTGATCGCGGGGAGAGAGGTCATATCGCCGAAGATCAAATAGTGATCCATGCCCGCCGGCAACGGCTTGGCCGGGCCCGGCCCGCCTATCTCGATCCGGTCGCCCAGCTGCGCTTGCGCGGCCCAGCGCGTGGCCGGGCCCGCATGGCCGCTATCCACGCCATGAAGGGCGAAATCGACATCGATTTCCCCCTCGCGCTGGGCGCGGATCGTATAAGTGCGCACCTGCGGTTTTTCAGAATCCGGCGCTGGCGGCAGGCGCAGTTTCACATATCCGCCATCCTGCCCTTCGGGAAAACCGGCCATGCCCGCACCGCCCAGCGTCAGGCGCAGCATGTTGGGCGTCACCAGCCGCCTGGCGAGAACTTCAACTTCACGAGGGGCGGGGCGTTGCGAGGGCTGGGCCAAGGGAATCTCCTGATAGGCTGGCAATTTGCCGGGCGAAAACGCGCCGCGCGGCACGCGGCAGCCGATCTTCCAGCAACCATGTGGTAACTACCGACGAAGTTGCAAGCGTTTCGCAACAAGCGCATTTCCCGGCACGGGCATGGCGGCCGCCATTTTCAGAAAAGCGCCGCTTCCCATTCCTTCTCCGTAAAGCCGACCAGCAGCCCGCCCGGATGTTCGACCACCGGGCGTTTGATCGTCGAAACATGGTTTTCCATGACGGCAACAGCCCTGGCAGCGTCCATATCCGCCTTTTCATCTTCCGGCAGCTTGCGGAAAGTGGTGCCGCGGCGGTTCAGCACGACTTCCCAGCCCTTCGCCTCCACCCAGCGTTCAAGTTTCAGCCTGTCCGCGCCTTCTTTCTTGTAATCGTGGAAGACGTATTCGATGCCCTGCGCATCCAGCCATTTGCGCGCTTTCTTCACCGTGTCGCAATTGGGGATGCCATAGACGTGGATGCTCATGTCTTGTCCTTGCAATTGAAGTGATGGATGCGCGGATCCGCGCAGGCATAGAGCGTGTAGCTCTCGTAAAATTCCTCTCGCCCGCGGGCCTGAACGGCGCGGTGTTCGGCCATCCGCCCCCAGGCGCGGGCCGATGCCTCGTCCGCCCATTCGGAAAGGGCGATCACTTCCCCGTCTTCCGCCATATAGCTCTTGAAAGAGAGATAGCCCGGCTGCGCGCTGGCCATGGCCAGCATATGGTCCGCTTCCGCCTCATAGGCGGCATGGTCGATATCTGCGCGCTTGCGATTGCGGAACACGACCAGGAACATCGCCTATTCTCCCCTACATCCAGGCCCTTGAAATTGCTGGCCTGGAACAGTTGGAACACTGTCCTGTGCGCAAAAAGTCAGGGCGGGCGGCGCGGGCCGCGCGGAACAATTGCCGGGCAGGATCATAGCGCGCAAAACCATCGGGTGACGCTACGCAGTTCCGGCCCTGTAGGACAGCCTATCCACGCCCGAGATGCGCATCGGCAATGGCAACGGCCAATGCGTCCGCCGCATCGGCGCCTTCCACTTTCACGCCGGGCAGCAGGACCTTCAGCATGGCCTGCACCTGCGCCTTTTCCGCACCGCCCGTTCCGACCACGGATTTCTTCACCGCGCGCGCGGCATGTTCGGAAACGGAAAGGCTCGCCCGCCCGCAGGCGGCCAGTATCGCACCGCGCGCCTGCGCCAGCTTCAGCGTGGACTGGGGGTTCTTGTTGACGAAGATCTCCTCCGCCGCCGCGCGATCGGGCGCATATTGGCCGATCACGGCGAAGATCGCATCATGCAGGTGGTGCAGCCGTTCGGCCACCGGGGCTTTCGCGTCCGTTTTCACCTGACCATTGGCGACGTGGGAAATCCGCGATCCCTCGGCCCGGACGATCCCCCAGCCGGTGCAGGACAGCGAGGGATCGAGGCCGAGAATCAGCATGGCAAGCCGGCCCTCAATCCTGGCCGATCTTCTCCATGATCTCGTCCGAGACTTCGTAATTGCCCCAGACTGTCTGCACGTCGTCATCATCGTCCAGCGCGTCGATCAGCTTGAACAGCGTGCCCGCATCGCCTTCGCTGACATCGACGGTCAGGTTGGGTTTCCAGGCCAGCTTCACATTTTCCGCTTCGCCCAGGCTTTTTTCCAGCGCACCGGCGATTTCGTGCAAGGCTTCCATCTCGGTCCAGATCGTGTGGCCGTCCTCGCTGCTTTCCACATCGTCGGCACCGGCTTCGATCGCCGCTTCCAGCACTTTTTCCTCGTCCCCGACGCTGGCGGGATATTCGATCAGGCCCTTGCGTTCGAACCCGTGGCTGACCGCGCCCGAAGCCGCCAGATTGCCGCCGTTCTTGGAAAAGGCCGTGCGCACATTGGTGGCCGTGCGGTTGCGATTATCGGTCAGCGCTTCCACGATCAGGGCAACGCCGCCCGGGCCATAGCCTTCATACCGGATTTCTTCGTAATCCTCGCCCTCGCTCGCGCTCGCCTTGTCGATCGCGCGCTGGATATTGTCCTTGGGCATGGATTGCGCCTTGGCCGCATTCACGGCCAGGCGCAGGCGCGGGTTCATGTCCGGATCGGGCATACCCGTCTTGGCCGCGACGGTAATCTCGCGGCTGAGCTTGGAAAACATCGCGGAACGCTTCTTGTCCTGCGCGCCCTTGCGATGCATGATGTTCTTGAATTTGGAATGGCCTGCCATTGGGTCCGCTTTTCTTTCCGGAAAATATAGTCGGGCCGCAATAGACGCATGGATATGAACTGCTCAACCCTTCCCGCACATGCCGGTTGGCGCGGAGAGTGGACGGGCTTCTTCGCCTTTCTGCGCCGCCCTTCCCTGCCCGGCCGCCCGCGCGGCTTCGGCAGGGCCAGCCTGATTTCCACACTGCATCTCTTGCCGCTGGCCCTGATACTGACCTGTGCCGGCCTGACAGTGGCGAATCTGGCCAGCCTTGCCGCGCCGCAATTGCCGGGCAACCGGCTGCTGGACCTGCCGCTGGGCCAGCTCGCCCTGTTCGCGATACTCGTCGCCCCGATCACGGAAGAAACCGCCTTTCACGGCTGGCTGTCGGGTCGGCCCGGGCATATCGCCTTCATCGCGATCATGCTGGGCGGCGGGGCATTCGCGCTGGTGGCGGTGCAGGACCAGATGTTGCGGGCGGGCCTGCTGATCGGCACCGTGGCGGCGGCCTGCATCAGCCTCGCCCTGTTGCGCCGGGCCCGGACTCTGCCCTTGTTCCAGCAGCATTTCCCGTGGTTCTACGCCGCCAGTTCAGGCAGCTTTGCCCTGCTCCATATCGTGAACCAGTCCGAAACGGTCGGCTGGTTCAGCCTGGTGCTGGTCCTGCCGCAATTGCTGATCGGGCTGGTGCTGGGTTATGCGCGCGTGGCCAATGGGCTGTGGTCCTCCATGCTGCTTCACGCAGGCTCCAACGGGGTGCTGGTATCGCTCATTGCCGTGCTGACATTGCAGGCTGGCGCAGCAGCCTGACCGGCGGGGCCCGGCAAGCCACCGTCAGTCAGACAGGCGGACGGCGGTTCCCGAAACGCTGACCATCAGCATGGAACCGTTCTGTCCCAGCACTTCATAATCGATATCCACGCCGATCACCGCATTGCCGCCCAGGCGGCGCGCTTCCTCGGTCATTTCCTCGATCGCCTCCTTCCGGGCGCGGGCCAGCACTTCCTCATATTTACCGGAACGGCCACCGACGAGATCGGTGATGGAAGCAAAGATATCGCGGAACAGATTGGCGCCGACGATGACTTCCCCGGTCACAACGCCGAGATATTCCTTAGCCGGGCGGCCTTCCACCGTCGGCGTGGTCGATACGATCATGTCGCGCGAACTCCCCCAGGGACTAGCCATTCACCACACTCCCACCATTCGGATGCAATATCTGCCCCGACATATAGGACGAATCCTCGCAGGCCAGAAAGAGAAAGGCGGGCGCCACTTCGTTCGGCTGGCCGGGGCGGCCCATCGGCGTGCTTTCGCCGAAATGTTCCACCTTCTCCTTCGGCGCGCCGCCAAACGGGTTGAGCGGGGTCCATATCGGCCCCGGCGCCACCCCGTTCACGCGGATGCCCTGCCCCACCAGATTTTCGCTGAGAGAGCGGGTGAAAGCGGTGATCGCCCCCTTGGTGGAACTGTAATCCAGCAATCCGCCGGAACCCTTGTACATGGTCACGCTGGTGCAGTTCACGATCGCCGCGCCTCGTTTCAGATGCGGACGGGCGGCCTGGGTGACATAGAACATGGAAAAGATGTTCGTCTGGAACGTCCGCTGCAATTGTTCGGGCGTGATATCCTCTATGTTCTTGTCAGGATGCTGTTCCCCGGCATTGTTGATCAGCACATCCAGCCGGCCCCAACGGTCGATCACCGCATCGACGAAGCCCTGCGCATGTTTGGGATCGCCCAGATCACCGGCGGACAGCAGAACCTGTGCCCCTTCGGCCTCGCATAATTCGCGGGTTTTCTTCGCGTCGTCATGCTCTTCCAGATAGGCGATGGCGACATTGGCGCCTTCCCGGGCGAAAAGCACCGCCACGGCGCGGCCGATGCCGCTGTCTCCGCCGGTGACGATGGCAATCTTGCCCTTCAACCGGCCGGAGCCGGGAAAACGCGGTTGCCAATCGGGTTTGGGTTCAAGGCCGGATTCATGCCCCGGCATTTTCGGCTCTTCGGCGGTTTCGTCGATATGGGCCTTGTCGAGAGTCTTCAGTTCCTCACTCATCGCGTCGATCCTGTGCAGCCATGCTGGTTACACAGGATCAACGGGATGATGGCGGGGCCTGTTCCGCACCCCGCCGCATCAAGCCGGCGGCTCAGCCGATGCCCAGCGCCGCCTTGTAGGTATCGAGAATCGTTTCCATTTCCCGGCGATCATCAGGCTTCATCTTCCGCAGGCGGACGACCTGGCGCATGATCTTCACATCGTAACCGACCGCCTTGGCTTCGGCATAGACATCGCGAATATCGTCGGCGATGCCCTTCTTCTCTTCCTCGAGCCTTTCGATACGCTCGATCAGCAGGCGCAGGCGGTCGTCGGTATTTTCGGCCATTACGGGCTTCTCCAGATTGGCAGGATGAATCACTTGGCGGCTCGATAGCGTCCGCCCGCCGGGGCGAGAACCCGCCGCCGGAGTTTTCCCCTAACCAGCCTTGTTCCGTTCCAGGCTCGCTTCCATCCGGGCGATCTGTTCGGGCGTCGCCTCGGTCTGATATTTCGCTTTCCATTCATCCATCGGCATGCCGTGGATCAGGGCCCGCGCATCGCCCTTGTCGCCGACATAACCGGCATCGCGGATCCAGTCGGCCAGGCAATTGCGGCAGAACCCGGAAAGGCCCATCAGGTCTATATTCTGGGCATCGTGGCGCTTGCGCAGATGGCGGACCAGCCGGCGGAAGGCCGCCGCGGCCACATCATCGGGCAGATTATCCAGGGGATCGGTTGGTTGGGTCATTTTATGTCCTTGTCTTGTCGTGCTGCGCTGCCATAGCGTCGTTCACATGGCAAAATTCGATCCGCGCAACCGCAAGGTCAAGATACTCGCCACCATTGGCCCCGCCAGCCGCGATCCGGACATGCTCCGCCGGCTGTTCCGCGCAGGCGCCGATGCGTTCCGCTTCAATATGAGCCATGGCGACCACGCCTTCCATGCGGAAAATTTCAAGGCGGTGCGGGCGCTGGAAAAACAGTTCAACCGCCCGATCGCCATATTGTGCGACCTGCAGGGCCCGAAACTGCGCGTCGGCACTTTTGCGGATCAGCGGGCGGTGATCCCGCATGGCAGCCGTTTCGTGCTGGACCGGGATGAAACGCCGGGGGATGCCACCCGCGTCTGCCTACCCCATCCCGAACTGTTCGATCTGATGGAACCGGGGCAGCGCCTGCTGATCAATGACGGCAAGATCCGCCTGCGCGTGCTGGAAGCGCATCCGGACCGGATCGTGTGCAAGGCAGAAGTCGGCGGTGTGATTTCGGACCGCAAGGGCGTGAATGTGCCCGATGCGGAGATTCCGATCCCCGCCCTGACGGAAAAGGACAAGCGCGACCTGACCTTCGCCGTGGATCAGGGCGCAGACTGGATCGGCCTTTCCTTCGTGCAGCGGCCAGAAGACCTGATCGAAGCGCGCCGCCTGATGGGCGATCGCTGCGCCCTGTGCGCCAAGATCGAAAAGCCGCAGGCGGTGCAGCGGCTGGATGAAATCATCGAACATTCGGACGGCATCATGGTCGCGCGCGGCGATCTGGGCGTGGAACTGAACCCGGAAGATGTGCCGCCGCTGCAGAAGAAGATCGTCAACGCCACTCGCCTGAAGGGCAAGCCGGTGATCGTGGCAACGCAGATGCTCGAATCCATGATCGAAAGCCCGGCCCCCACCCGCGCCGAAGTGTCCGACGTGGCCAATGCCGTCTATGATGGCGTGGACGCCGTGATGCTCAGCGCGGAAACGGCGGCGGGCGAATGGCCAGAAGAATCGGTCATCATGATGAACGCCATCGCCAGCCGGATCGAACAGGATGAAGATTACAAGCTGCGCGTCCGCTTGCTCGACACGCCGCCCGATCCAACCGTGGCGGACGCGCTCAGCCATTCCTGCATGACCATTGCCGATACCGTGCAACTGAGCGTGATTGCCGTATTTACCTGGTCCGGCGGTTCCGCCCGGCGCGTGACGCGGGAACGGCCCGCAGTGCCGGTGATGGTGCTGACCCCGTCCGTCGCCGTGGCCCGCCGCGTATCGCTGCTATGGGGCGCACATGCCGTCGCCACCAAGGATATCGGCAGTTTTGAAGAAATGATCGGCAAGGGCAAGCGCATGGCCCTGCGCCACGGTTTCGGCGGCAAGGGCTGCCGGCTGGTGGTTATGGCCGGCGTCCCCTTCGGCGTATCAGGCGCAACCAACCTCCTCCATGTCGTGACCATGGAAGGCGACGAGCTGCAAAAGCACGAGGGGTGATTTCCGTCCGTCGTTCCACGATTATGAAGCGGCCGACATTTGCCGGATGCAGGCCTGCAAGCTGATTGCAGAGGCGGCCGCTTCGTTAGCTTTCTGGCATGTCCGATCGCTCTGAAACGCGCCCTACTGCGTTCGGAACAGCAGCTATCGCGCGGGTGCGGGAAGCAGGGAGTCTGCCCGGCGCCATCTGGCACACTGGCAAGCCCCTGAAAGCGGCCATTCGGCCGGACAATGCGGGCGATACGGGGTCAGCAATAACCCGCCGCCCGAAGGCGAAAATCTCAATAATGTCGGAAGAATGGAGCGGGCGAAGAGATTCGAACTCTCGACCCCAACCTTGGCAATCCGATTCTGACCTTACGCCACAGTTTCCTGTTATACGATTTTCTACGCTATTTCAAATAGATATTGATTTTCTTCTTCGCTGCCATATCCTGCAATTCGCTACGAAACGGCGAATTCTGGAGACAATATGGAGACAAAAGGCGCTCTCCGGAGCTTTGTCTCCAAATGGAGGCGGCAATGCCTACAGCCAAGCTGAACAAGCGCGCGATCGATGCGCTCAAGCCCCCTGCTGAAAAGCAGTTCGTCCTGTGGGATAATGAGATCCGCGGGTTCGGTATTCGGGTGCTGCCGTCTGGGCTCAAGACGTTCATCATTCAGTATCGAAACGCCGAAGGCGTCAAGCGCCGCGTCAATCTCGGCCGCTTCGGCGTGCTCACAGTGGACCAGGCTCGCGATCTGGCGAAAATCAAGCTCGGCGCCGTGGCATCCGGTGAAGACCCGGCCGAAGACGCGCGCCGTGCCCGCAACGAGATGAATGTCGCCGAATTGTGCGAATGGTATCTGACCGAAGCGCGCGCAGGCAGGATTCTCGGTCGCCGGAACCGGCCAATCAAGGAATCATCGCTTGCGATGGATGAGAGCCGGATTCGGACCCATATCAACCCGCTGATCGGCAAGCGCATCGCCCGCCATCTGACGATTGCCGATGTCGAAGCGATGCAGGACGATGTGGCTAAGGGCAAAACCGGAAAGCCTCGTACCGGCGGGCGCGGCGGGAAGGCGACCGGCGGCCGTGGTGTCGCTGCGCGCTGCCTGACCACGATCCAGGCGATCCTGGGACATGCAAAGCATAAAGGCCTGCTCGCAGAGCATCCGACCAAGGGCGCCAAGAAACTCGCCGGAAACAAGCGAACAAGACGCCTCAGCGTCGCTGAGATCGAGACGCTGGGCAAGGCGATGGTCTATGCGGAACAGCAAGGCGTTAGCCCGACCGGGATCGCTGTTATCCGCCTGCTGCTTCTGACCGGCTATCGCCGCGAAGAAGGGCAAGCCATGCAGCGGGAATGGGTCAATCCGATGGGCGGCTTCGTCGCCTTTCCCGACACCAAGACCGGCGAGCAGGTCCGGGCGATCGGGCCGGAAGCAATCAAGGTGATCGTGGCGCAACCCCGGATCGCCGGCAATCCCTATGTGTTTGCGGCAACGACGGGCGATGGCCCCTTCACGTCTGTAAGCGCCTGCCTGCAGCGCGTTTGCGGTTTTGCTGGCATCACGGGCGTCACACCCCACGTGCTTCGGCACACCTTTGCCAGCATTGCCGCCGAACTCGGTTTCTCGGAACTGACGATCCGCGCGATGCTGGGACACGCCTCGCAGAACGTGACGCAGGATTACATCCACGTCGATGAAGCGCTGAAACTGGCCGTGCGACGCACGTCCGACGAGATCGCCAAGTTGCTCGCCCAGGGCGCCGCCAAGCTCGACCGACTGCGGCTCGTGGCCTGAGCGACAATGGGATCT